>NZ_CP034279.1:6000000-6600000 GCF_009739905.1 Streptomyces ficellus
GCAGGTCAAGCGGCTGGCGTCGATCGACTTCCCGGTGCCGGTCGAACCGCTGGAGCGCATGCGCATCCCCAAGTCGTTCAACCCTCGGTCCCCGCAGTCCCGGCGCGACCTCGCGTCCGCGCTGCGGACCAAGGCCGGGCACATAGCGCCGGAGCGGCACCGCAAGCAGCGCTCCGCGGCGGCCGACGACCGCGAGATCGCCCGCTTGCGCACCGCCCTGCGCGCCCATCCGTGCCACGGGTGCGACGAGCGGGAGGACCACGCACGGTGGGCCGAGCGGTACCACCGGCTCCAGCGCGACACCAAGCAGCTGGAGCGGCGGATCGAGGGGCGTACCAACACGATCGCCCGCACCTTCGACCGGATCGTCGCCCTCCTGACGGAGATGGACTACCTGCGCGGCAACGAGGTCACGGAACACGGCAAGCGGCTCGCCCGGCTCTACGGCGAACTGGACCTGCTGGCCAGCGAGTGCCTGCGCGACGGCGTCTGGGAGGGGCTCAACCCCGCCGAACTGGCCGCGTGCGTCTCCGCCCTGGTCTTCGAGGCCCGGCAGTCGGACGACGCGGTGGCGCCGAAGCTCCCGTCGGGCAAGGCCAAGGCCGCGCTCGGCGAGATGGTGCGGATCTGGGGACGGCTGGACGCCCTGGAGGAGGAGTTCCGGATCAACCAGGCCGAGGGCGTCGGCCAGCGCGAGCCGGACCTCGGCTTCGCCTGGGCCGCCTACCAGTGGGCCTCCGACAAGGGCCTCGACGAAGTGCTGCGCGAGGCCGAGATGCCGGCCGGTGACTTCGTCCGCTGGTGCAAGCAGGTCATCGACGTGCTCGGGCAGATCGCGGCCGCGGCGCCGAGGGAGAACAGCACGGTTGCCAAGAACGCCCGCAAGGCGGTCGACTCGCTGCTGAGGGGAGTCGTCGCCTACAGCTCGGTGGGCTGACCCGCTCCGCCCCGCCGTACCGCACGCAGCCGGGCCCGGCCGGGAACCCCCTCGGGGGCACCCGGCCGGGCCTGCGGCGTCACCGCCCCGAGGTAGCGACGGAAGGGCCCGCCTTCGCGAGCGCCTCCGCCAGGGCGGCCAGGTCCAACGCGCGCAGCACCCGATCGCCATGGCCCGGCAGCGGTACGTGCAGCGGGCCGGTCCAGCGGGCCGGGACGGCTTCGGCCCCGTACACCGCGCCCGCCAGCATCCCCGTGACGGCCGCGACGGTGTCGGTGTCACCGCCCAGGTCGACCGCCGCCGCCAGCGACTCCTCGAAGGAACCCGTCGTCCGCAGCGCCCAGAGCGCCGAACCCAGGCACGGCCACACCGCCCCGTTGAACTCGGTGGCCTCGTCCGGGTGCCAGTCCGCGGCCAGGACGACCGCCCAGCGCGCCCGGTGGTCCGGGTGGACGGCGGCCAGGGCGTCCGGGACGGCCACGTCGGGATCGGCGCCGTCCAGGGCGGCCCGTACCAACTCGTGCAGCACGGCCGTCCCTTCCCACGCCGCCCGGTCGCCGTGCGTGAGCGCCGCGATCCGCCGGGCGGCCTCCATGGTCCCGGCCTGCCCGGCGCCCGCGAAGTACACGGCGGACGTCGCCGCCCGCATGAGCGAACCGTTGCCCGCGGCCCGCCCGTTGGTCCGGAAGTGCAGCGCCGCCGCGCGGTCCCACGGCTGACCGTTCGTCAGGACGTCCTCGGTCTGCAAGCCGACGTCCTTCGGCGCGCCGGCCGCCCACCGCCGGAACCGGTCGAACACATCTGGAAGGTCGAGCCCGTCGCGTTCCAGCAGGGACTCCCTGGCTTTGTCCACGAGATTGGACAGCAGTAGTGCAGCACTTCGGATTCAGCTGGCGTCTTCCTCGGCGGCGATCTGTGCCTGCACTTCGGCGCTGTCGGTGCCGGCGGCGCGGTTGCCGTAGCCGCGGTGAATGACCATGAGTTGGTCTTGCGTGCCGTTCTTGTCGCGGTAGACGACGACCGCTGGTCCGGCGCCGCTGGTGTGGCCGGGGAACTTCTGGTCGTCGGTCCAGGGGCCGCTGCCGGGCTTGTAGCTGGTCCACCACAGGTTCTGGTCCCCGTTGCCGTGGCCGCGGTGGACACAGTAGAGCCTGTTGTCGAAGACTGCCAGGCCGGGCCCCTCCAGGCTGGAGTGGGCGCGGAACTTGTTGTCCGAGCCCCAGCCCCCGGCGCTCGTGTAGGTGGTGTGCCACAGGGAGGTGTCGTTGCCGCTGCCTCGGTGGACCATGTGGAGCGTGCCGCCATACACCGCCAGTGCAGGGTTCGAGGCTGTGGAGTGGCGGGGGAGCGGGGTGTCTTGGGTCCAGCCCCCCGAGCTGGTGAAGGTGGTGTGCCACAGCGTGCTATCAGAGCTGGCACCCTTGTGGACGCAGTGCAGCTTCTCGTCGTACACCGCCAGAGCCGGGCCGGCAGAGCTGGAATGGGCGCCGAGCGGCCTGTCTGCGGACCAGCCCCGGCCGTCGAAGGTGGTGTGCCACAACTTGGTGTCGCTGCCGTGCCCGCGGTGAACGCAGTGCAGCTTCCCGTCGTACACCGCCAGAGCCGGGCCGGCGGCGCTGGAGTGGGCGCCGAACTCCGTGTCCACAGACCAGCCATTGTCAGGATCGAACGAGGTCCACCACAGCCGCTGGTCGTCGAAGCCGCGGTGGACGAGGATCAGACGGCTGTTGAACACCGCCGCCGCCGGGTTCGCGGCGCTGGCATGGGCCGGGAACATGGTGTCCTCGTTCCACTGAAAGTGACCGGTATCCGCGTTCCGACCGAGCACCGTCCACCACAAGTTGGGGTCCTCGGAGGGATTGATCCCGATCGGGATGAGCATCGTCGGCGAAATCCACGGCGAGACCAGCTTGCAGCCATATCCCCTCGACACCGCCTGCACCCAGACCTTCTGCGCCATGGCCGCCAGAGTGACCAGCGTCGACAGGGGCTCCTTGAGAGCTTCGCCGAGGATGTCCGCGAGGAGGTCCTTGATCTCCAGGTACGCGTCCACCGCCGCCTGGTTCAGGTGAACCTCAAAACCCCACCACTTCGCCTCGAACCGAACGGTGGCGCCCAGCGCCTCCAGCTCCTTGCGTGCGTGCTCCGCCCTTTCCGCCAGCTCCGGCGGTGGCGTGTCGTAGAGCCCGCTGCTCTGCGGCGTGCTGTCCTGGGACTCGGTGGACTGGTCAATAGCCATGATCTCCCTCTCCATTGGCGAGTGTCGTACCGGCCTGCCCGGGCTCGGTACTCGAGGACCCCGGCGGAGATCAGGATGCACACATAGCGCAGCGTGATGACTGTATAGAGTCACTGACTGGCCTCAGGGGCTACTCAATCTGGCGGAAAACAGCCATGACCGTCCATACGGTGAAAACCGAGCCGGCTGTCACCAGGCGCGGACGGGAGCGACGGCGCACGCGCCCGCCCACGGCGGTGTCCTACCTGACCTTGAGCCCCGGCACCGCGCCGAGCGACAGCCTTGCCTGCCAGGCGGTCCGCTCCCACCGGCTGTTCCCGACTGCCCCGGCCCTGCCCTCAAATCGAACGCCGACAGGCTCGAAGGGCGCGCCGAGCGCGTCCCCGACGGCTGAGCCGAGGACGGTACCGACGACATGGGCGGAGCGGAGTGCGGGTGACATGTGGTCAGGGTAGGGCGGGACGGTTGTGGGGGTCGTGGCGGTCGTGGCGGTCGTGGCGGTCGTGGCGGTCGTGGGGGTCCGGGCGCGGCGCCGCGTCTTCGGGCGCCCGGCGTGCGGCTGTGCGTCCAGTCGTGCCTCCGGCCGTGCGCGTCGCCGCCCGTACGGCCAGGAAGAGCAGCAGCCCGATGGGGGAGAGGAACACGGTCAGGACCAGCAGCGGGCCGGTGAAGGCCGGGTGGAGGCCGAGGCGGCGCGCTTCCAGGAACATCCACTGGCCGATGAGCAGGTCCCAGGCGACGACCTGCGCCCAGATGGCACCGGCTCCGTCGGCGAGGGAGGTCAGGGCGCGGAACGCCTCCAGGTCCGGTTCCCGTACGGCGACCCACAGTTCGGGGGCCACCGGGGCCGCGAGACCGAGGTAGACCAGCAGGACCGGGACGACCGTGAGGGGTGAGGCGGCGATCCGGGACGTCCAGGACCAGGCCGGCGCGAAGATCATCAGCAGCCAGACCGGTGCCGCCAGGCAGAAGGACAACTCGAAGAGGAAGACGCTCATGCCGCGTGCTCCGGGGTGGTGTCGGCGGTGGTGGTGCGGACGGGCGCGAGCGGGGGCGCGGGTGTGGGGCGGCGCAGTGCGGCCCAGCCGGCCGCCGCCGTGAGCGTGAGGACCACGGCCGCTGTGGTGAGGGTCGCCGCGTCAGGACGGATCAGCGGCTGGCCGCGCAGCGCCTGCCAGGTCAGCAGGGCCAGTACGGCCGCGTACGCCGCCGAGGCCACCAGCACCAGGCGGAGCCGGACCCGCTCGTCGCGCAGCCGGGTGACGCGCGGGGCCAGCGCGAGGAGGGCGAGCACCAGCAGCGGGAGCAGTTGCAGCGCGTGCATGCCGACGAAGTGCGGGATCCGCAGGTCGCCGCCGCCCGTCGACCAGCCGGTGAGCGGCATGCCGGGGCCGCCGTCCGGGACGCCGACGCTGTGCGCGCCGACGATCTTCGAGGCGTTGCTCCGCTGGTCGGGCGTGGGCCGTGTCATCAGGAAGCCGAGCGCGGCACCGGCCAGCGCGATGAGGGCGCCGAGCCGGATGGCCCAGGCGGAGTCCCGGTCCGCGAGCCGGGCGCGGAACAGCAGGACGGCGATGACGACGGTCGCGGCCCACAGCACGACGATGGTCGCCCCCATGACGTCGAACAGCGCGGAGTCGAGGGGCGTCTCGTGGTTGAAGTGGCTGCGCCTGCCGCGGATCACCTGTCCGGTGATCACCACCATCTCGATCGCGCTCGTCACCGCCACGACGGTGCCGGCCCACCAGCCCGCCCGGTGGAAGCGGGGGAGCAGCGAGAGCATCCAGGCCAGCGACATGGAGTAGGCGATGAACGACACGGAGAACTTGAACGGCTTGAACCAGATCGCCGACCCGACGAGGACGCGGTCGTCGACGACCATGCCGACGGCGGACACGACCGCGAGGACCGCCATCGTGGCCGAGAAGACCGTCAATGGCTTGTGCAGGCCGGCGAAGCGGCTGGGAACGGACATGTTTGATGACCCCCCTGACCATCATGGATAGTGGCACTATCCGCTATCTGATAGTGAGACTATCTAGGATGGGGAGCGAGTTGGCAAGGGCGTGACGAAACGAAGTGGGTGAAGGCGGCGTGCGCATCGGTGAGTTGAGCCGCAGGACCGGGGTCTCGGTGCCGACGGTCAAGTACTACGTACGGGAGGGACTCCTCCCGGCAGGGCGGCTGAGCAGTCCGAACCAGGCCAGCTACGACGAGTCCCACGAGCGCAGACTGCGGCTGATCCGCGCCCTCCTGGAGGTGGGCGGCCTCTCGGTCGCCGCCATCCGGGAGGTGCTCGACGCGGTCGACGACGACGACCGGCCGGTGCACAAGGTGCTGGGCGAGGCCGCCGACCGCCTCGCCCCGCGCCACGCCGGCGAACCCGACGCGGAACTGGAGGCGACTCGCGTCGCGGTGGCCGAGTTCATCGGCGAACGAGGCTGGCGGGCCAACACGGACAGCCCGCAGGCCGAGGCGCTCGCCGCAGCGCTCGCCGCGCTGCGGCGGGTCGGCCATGCCGCGTACGTCGAACTGCTGGACGACTACGCCGATGCGGCGGAGCGTGTCGCCGCCGCCGACCTCGCGTACGTGGCACGAAACGCCAAGCGCGAGGACCTGGTGGAGAGCGCGGTCATCGGCACGGTGCTGGGCGACGCGGTGTTCGCGTCGCTGCGACGCCTCGCCCACGTGGACGCCTCCGCCCGGGCGTACGGCGACAGGACCGGCATCGGTGCCCGGGGTGGCGAGGACGGCGAGGACGGCGACGCATCGGGGCCGGGGGCGGCGGCGGGGTGACGGGCGGGGGGTGACGGCGGGGGCGGAGCCTGAGCGGTTGGCGGTGCCACGCTGGGGGCGGCGCGCCCGTCGGGCGGTTCGAGCGGTGGGCGGGTGCCCGGCGGTGGCGCCGGGCGGGCCCTCCGGGCGCGCTCGGCTCGCGTGAGCGCGCCGCCGCGCACGGCGGTCATGCGTACGTACGCGAGGCGCACCGCACCCGGCACCCGCACCCGCCCGGCCGGTCACCGCACCACGACTGCGCGCCGGGCGTCGGCGGGGCAGTCGGCCCGCCGGCCGCGGCGGCTCCGGGCCGACCGTGGGGCCGGGCCCGCCGGCCCCTGGCTCCGGGCCGCACCGCCCGACCCGTCGGCGTCAGGCCGCGGTCGGGCGGCCTTCCTGTTCGCGTTCGACCTGGTCGTTCCAGTCGCGCTTGATCGCCCGCCAGGCCTCGTCCGACTTGCCCAGGCGCCAGTAGCCCGAGATGGAGAGGCGTTCGCGGGGCACCTGGCGTTCCAGGCGGAGGTGGCGGCGCAGGTCCTTGACGAAGCCCGCCTCGCCGTGGACGAAGGCGTGCACGTCGCCGGGCGGGAAGTCGAGTGTCCGTACGGCGGTGAGGAGCGCCTCGCCGACCGGCCGGGTGCCACGGTGCAGCCAGTGGAGCTCGACGCCGGGCGGCAGTGCGATCTTCTGCTCGTCGTCGGGGGACTCGATCTCGATGAAGGCGCGCCCCACGGCGTCCTCCGGCAGCCGTTCCAGCGACGCGGCGATCGCGGGCAGCGCGCTCTCGTCGCCCACGAGGAGGTGCCAGTCCGCCGCCGGGTCCGGCGCGTACCCACCGCCCGGGCCCAGGAAGCGCACCGTCTCGCCCACCCGCGCGTTCGCCGCCCACGGGCCTGCCAGGCCCTCGTCGCCGTGGACGACGAAGTCGACCGTCATCTCCCGCTGGGCGGCGTCCCACGCCCGTACCGTGTACGTCCGCGTCGTGGGCCACTGCTCGCGGGGGAACTCCTCCCGGATGCGCGTCATGTCGAACGGCTCCGGGTACGTCACGCCGGGCGGCGCGAAGAGCAGCTTGATGTAGTGGTCCGTGAACTCGTCCGCGGCGAGCCCGGCCAGCCCGTCACCGCCGAGGACGATGCGCACCATGTGCGGCGTGAGCCGCTCGGTGCGCACCACGCGCGCCTCCTGCGCCTTGGGTGCCTTACGGGCCGGCTGATCCGCCACGGTGGTCTCCCGGGATGTTGGGTGCTTAGGCTTACCTAAGTTAACACCCGTGGCCGGGGAACGCGGCCTCAGTCCCGGAGCGTGGTGAGGAGCCGGTCGAGCGACCCGCCGAGCCCCCACCGCGCCGCCAGCCGCTCCAGCTCGGCCGCGTCACGCGGCTCCACCGGCAGCGCCGGATCGAACGAGGGCAGCGCCACGTCCCCGGCGACCCGCACCACCTTCGGCGCGACCGCCAGATACGGCCTGGCCTCGTCCAGCCGCCTGCGCTGCGCGGGCGTCAGCGCGGACCTCGGGTCGTCCACCGCCGCCAGGATCCCGGCCAAATCGCCGAACGCGTCCAGCAGCTTGGCGGCCGTCTTCTCGCCGATGCCCGGCACGCCCGGCAGGCCGTCGCTCGGGTCCCCCCGCAGCAGGGCCAGGTCCGCGTACCCCGGGCCGTCCACGCCGTACTTCCCGCGCAGCCACGCCTCGTCCGTGACCTGGAGGGTGCCCACGCCCTTGAGCGGATACAGCACCCGCACCCCGCGGGCGTCGTCCACCAACTGGTACAGGTCCCGGTCACCGGTCACGATGTCGACCGGGCCCGCCGCCCGCCCGGCCAGCGTCCCGATCACGTCGTCCGCCTCGTACCCCGCGACCCCCACCCGGGCGATGCCCAGCGCGTCCAGCACCGCCTCGATCACCGGGACCTGGGGCGACAGCGTGTCCGGCACCTCCTCCTCGTCCGGCCCCGTCTCCGTCTCCTCCGCCACCCGGTGCGCCTTGTACGACGGGATCAGCTCCACCCGCCACGCCGGACGCCAGTCCGCGTCCATACAGGCCACCAGGTCGTCCGGCCTGTGGTCCTGGACCAGCCGGGCGATGAAGTCCAGCAGCCCGCGCACGGCGTTCACCGGCGTGCCGTCCGGGGCCTTCACGGAGTCAGGAACGCCGAAATAGGCGCGGAAGTACAGAGAAGCGGTGTCGAGGAGCATCAGGCGTCGCGTCACAACCCCGATCATGCCGCACCCCACTGACACCCGGCCGCCCCGCCGGCCGGAGGGGCGGCGCCGTCCGAGGACGGTTCCGTCCCTCCGGCCGTTCGAGCGGGCCGTCCCCTTCGCGTCTTTCCCTCCCGTTGCGCTACTCGGTGGTACCGCCGCTGCGTAAGGTGGTCGCAGAGGGAGGGAGCCGAGGACATGGACGAGAAGGAGACGCTCCGGGTGGGCGTGGCCGTCCGCAGGAGGCGAAGAGCCATGGCGCTCACCCTCGCCGCGGTGGCCGCGCGCAGTGGGCTGTCCGTACCCTTCCTGAGCCAGATCGAGAACGAGCGCGCCCGGCCCAGTGAGCGCTCGCTGCAGCAGATCGCCGACGCTCTGGAGACCACGACGGTGGCGCTGCTCGACGCGGCCGACCCGGCGCGGACGGTCGACGTCGTACGGGCCGCCGGCGACCCCGGGCACGCCGGCGCGCGGGCCCTGGTGCGCGGCGAGCACCAGATGCACGCCGAGGAGTTCACCGGCGAGCACGACGCCGGGCGGGAACTCGTGCTGCGCAACGACGCCATGCTGTACGTCGCCGACGGCACCGCCCAGGTCGAGGCCGAGGGGCAGGCGTACCGGCTGGAGCGCGGCGACACCCTGTACCTGTCGGGGGGCGTACGCCACCGCTGGCGGGCGGGCGACCCCCACACCCGGGTCCTGGTGGTCGCGGTCGCCGAGCACATCGAGACCAGGACGGCCGAGCAGGGTGCGCAGACGGGGAACGGAGCCAGGGGCGCGCGGACCCGGCCGTCGAGCGAGAAGGACGCCTAGTGCGGGTCGTGTCGCTGGTCCCGTCCCTCACCGAGGCCGTCGCCGTGACGGCCCCGGGCGTGCTGGTCGGTGCCACGGACTGGTGCACCCACCCCGCCGGGCTGGCCGTCACCCGTATCGGCGGTACGAAGAACCCGGACGTCGCCGCGATCGCCGCCCTGCGCCCCGACCTCGTCGTCGCCAACGAGGAGGAGAACCGGGAGCCGGACCTCGCCGCCCTGCGCGCGGCCGGGCTGGACGTCATGGTCACCGAGGTCCGCGGCCTGGAGCAGGCGTTCGCCGAACTGGACCGGGTGCTGCGTGCCTGCGGGGTCACGGACCGGCCGCGCTGGCTGGACGAGGCGGAGGCGGCGTGGGCGGCGGTCGCCCCGGACACGCACCGCAAGGCCGTGGTGCCCATCTGGCGCCGCCCCTGGATGGTGCTGGGCAGCGACACCTTCGCGGGCGACCTGCTGGCCCGCCTCGGCGTCATGAACGTGTACGCGGACCACCCCGAGCGCTATCCGCGCGTTCCGCTCGACGAGCTGCGTGCCCGCGGCGCCGACCTCGTCGTCCTGCCGGACGAGCCGTACCGCTTCACCGCCGACGACGGGCCGGAGGCGTTCGACGGCCTGCCCGCCGCCCTCGTCGACGGCCGGTACCTCACGTGGTACGGGCCGTCACTGGCCGGGGCGCCGGCGGCGCTGCGAGCAGCACTCCTCCGGCCAGTCCACGGGCCGTCCTGACGGCCGCCGTCAGCCACGCCACCAGCAGCAGCACGTACAGCGCCACCGCCAGCCACCGCAGCCCGTCGAGCCCGGTGTGCCGCGCCAGCCCCTCGGCGCCCGTCACACACGTCCCGACCGGAAAGGTGAACGCCCACCAGGCCATCCCGAAGCCCATGCCCCGGCGCCGCGCCCGCAGCACCATCGCGCCCGCCAGCGCCAGCCACAGCAGCGCGAAGCCCATGACGGGCACGCCGTAGAGGACGGCGAGCCCGGCGGCGTGGGGCAGGCCGGGCGGTGCCGCGTCGGCGAACTGGTTGGCGGCCGTCGTGGACTGGCCCAGCGGCCCGAGCACCAGGAACAGCGTCGGCGTCAGGGCGAGCGGCAGCGGCCCGCCGGTCATCAGCCGGCCGAACACCAGCGGCAGCATCACCAGGGTCGCCAGCAGGCTCAGCCCGAACATCCCGTAGCACGCGACCAGCAGCGTCCACCGCCACTGCCCCGGCGGCAGGTGCGGCACCAGGAGCGGGCCGAGGGCCGCCGACACCATGGGCGACACGACGGGCAGCAGCCACACCGGCGAGGCGGCGTCGACCCGGTGGTGCACCACCATCAGGTACGGGACGGCCACGGCGACCGCGAGTCCGACCACCGTCCCCGCCACGTACAGGACCGCGTCGACGGCGACCGCCGCGTCCGGCCCGATGACGTCCCGGCCGACGATGACGGCGCCGCCGCCGACGGAGACCAGCGCCATGGCGAGGCAGCCGTAGAACGGGGCCACGGCCGGGTCCAGGAGGTGCGCGCGGGCCTGGTCCCGGTGGTGCCACCAGTGCGCCGAGCGGGCCGCCAGCAGGGTGAGCAGCATCAGCAGGGACAACGTCCACACGGCGGCGCAGGCGGTGCGCAGGCCCGGCACCGCGACCGGCAGCGAAGCGCCCGCGTTGGCCACGATCGCGGTCCCCATCACCGTCGCGTACCAGTTGGGCCCGAGGTGACGGACCGCCGGAGCGCGGTACACCGGGGCCGTCGGTATCGGGTGCTGCGGTGCCGGGTGCTGCGGTGTCGGGGGCTGTGCGAGGAGTGCCATGCACCCACCCTGACCTGCGTGGATGGCACCCACCAGAGATCAGTGTCCTATGACCCCATAAACTGGGGTTATGGCTATCTCGCACCGCGTGCCGGACCTCGGCGCCCTGGAACTGCTGCTCGCCGTCGCCCGGCACGGCAGCCTCGGCCGGGCGGCGCGCGAGGTCGGCATCACACAGCCGGCCGCGAGCAGCCGCATCCGCTCCATGGAACGGCAACTGGGCGTGGCACTGGTGGACCGCTCCCCGCGCGGGTCCCGGCTCACCGACGCGGGCGCCCTGGTCACCGACTGGGCGCGGCGGGTCGTCGAGGCGGCGGAGGCGTTCGACGCGGGTGCCCAGGCGCTCCGCGACCGGCGCGACTCGCGGCTGCGGGTGGCCGCGTCCATGACCATCGCGGAGTACCTGCTGCCCGGCTGGCTCATCGCCCTGCGCGCCGAACGCCCCGACACGGCCGTCTCCCTCCAGGCGGGCAACTCCACCGTCGTCGCCGCCAGCCTGCTCGCCGGGGAGGCGGACCTGGGGTACGTCGAGGGCGTCGCCGTCCCCGAGGGCCTGGACGCCGTGGTCGTCGCCCACGACCGGCTCGTGGTGGTCGCCGCGCCGTCCCACCGCTGGGCCCGCCGCCGTGCCCCGCTCACCCCCGCGGAACTGGCGGCCACGCCCCTGGTGCTGCGCGAGTACGGCTCGGGCACCCGCCAGGTCCTGGACGCGGCACTCGCCGAGTACGGCGGCCTCGCCGACCCGCTGATGGAACTGGCGTCCACCACCGCAGTGAAGGGCGCGGCCGTGAGCGGCGCCGGCCCCGCGGTGCTCAGCGAACTGGCGGTCACCGAGGAACTGTCGTCCCGCCGCCTCGTCGAGATCCCGGTGGACGGCGTCCACCTCCACCGCGCCCTCCGCGCCGTCTGGCCCACCGGCCCCCTCCCCCCGGGCCCCGCCCGCGACCTGCTGTCCCTGGCGCGGGGGTAGCGACGCCAGGTCGGCAACCGGCGTACCGGGGGCGCACCCCTCGCCGGCAGCCGTCAGGCGGACGCCGCCACCAGGCCCTGCATCACCCGCAGGTCCGCGTCCATCTCCGGGTGCCACTGGACGCCCAGCGCCCACCGGCCGCCCGCGGGGCCGCCCGACAGCTCGACGGCCTCCACCGTGCCGTCCTCGGCGTGGGCCGAGGGGGTGAGCCCGGTGCCGAGCCGGTCGACGGCCTGGTGGTGGTAGGTGGGCACCGTCACCGCCTCGGCGACGAGTGAGGCGTACCGCGTTCCCGGCACCGGCTTGACGGTGTGGGCGCCGAAGACGCCGACGCCACCGGTGTGGCCGTCCAGGTGCTGGACCAGGGTGCCGCCCAGGGCGACGTTCAGCAGCTGCATGCCGCGGCAGATGCCGAGCACCGGCGTACCGTGCGCCAGCGCCGCTTCGATCAGGGCCAGCTCCCACGCGTCCCGCTCGTCCGCGGCCGGCCCGGTGCGCGGGTCGCGGTCGGCGCCGTAACGGGCCGGGTCCACGTCCGCGCCGCCCGCGACGACCAGGCCGTCGAGGCGGGCGACCGCGTCGGCTGCGACGGCCGGGGCGTCCGGCGGGAGCATCGCGGCGATGCCGCCCGCGCCCTGGACCAGGCGCGGGTACACCTCGGGGAGCAGCGCCGCCCGCATGTCCCACACGCCCCAGGCGGCGGGGTCCAGGTAGGTGGTGACGCCGATCAGCGGCTTGGCAGGCACAGGGGTTCCTCTCAGTTGCGTTCGAGCTCGGCCTCGGCCGCGGCCAGCGCCGCGAACTCCTCCTCGGGCGCGTGTCCGACGAGACGGTGCCGACTGTAGAAGGCGAAGTACGCGAGGGCGACGACGTAGACGCCCAGCGCGATGAACGCCGCGTCCTTGTCCACCAGGAACGTCGCCACCAGCGCGGACAGCGCCAGCACGAAGGCGACGGAGGACGTCAGGATCCCGCCCGGCGTGCGGTACGGGCGCGGCAGGTCCGGTTCGCGGCGCCGCAGCACGATGTGGGACAGGGCCATCAGGGCGTAGCTGATGGTGGCGCCGAAGACGGCGATGTTCAGCATCCGCGCCCCGTCGCCGGTGCCCGCCGCCAGCGCGAAGCCGATCGCGCCCGGGATCAGCAGACCCAGGTACGGGGACTTGCGGCGGCTGGTCAGCGACAGGAAGCGCGGCAGGTAGCCGGCCCGGGACAGGGCGAACAGCTGCCGCGAACCGGCGTAGATGAGCGAGAAGAACGACGCCACCAGGCCCGCCAGGCCCGCGTAGTTCACGAACCGGCTCAGCGCGGTCGGGTCGCCGTCGCCCTGGAGGGCCACCACCAGCGGGTTGCCCGCGTCCTGGATGGCGGCCGAGCCCCGGGCACCGGTCGACGCGAAGAACGTCAGCACGGCGAGCAGGACCAGGACCATCAGCGACAGCGACAGCGCCCGCGGCATGGACCGCACCGGGTCCTTGGCCTCCTCGGCGGCGAGCGGCACGCCCTCCACGCCCAGGAAGAACCACATGCCGAACGGGAACGCCGCCCAGATGCCGAGCAGCCCGTACGGCAGCCACGAGTTCGAGCCGAACGCCGCCGGGTCGGCCGGGATGTCGTTGAGGCCGTCCGCGTGGAACTCGGTGAAGGCGCCGACCGCGAAGATGAGGAGCGCGGCGACCGCGATGGCGGTCACGACCAGGCTGAAGCGCAGTGCCTCGCCCACGCCCCACAGGTGGATGCCGATGAAGATCACGAAACAGGCGAGGTAGACGGGCCAGCCCGACTCCAGGCCGAACAGCCCGAGGGACTCGACGTAGTCGCCGATGAAGATGGAGATGGCGGCCGGGGCCAGGATGTACTCGATGAGGATGGCGGTTCCGGTGAGGAACCCGCCCCAGGTGCCGAGCGCCCGGCGCGCGAAGCCGTAGCCGCCGCCCGCGGCCGGCAGGATGGCGGACAGTTCGGCGAGTGCGTACACGAGGCAGGCGTACATCACGCCCATCAGAACGGTGGCGATGGCGAGCCCGCCGAAGCCGCCTTCGGCGAGGCCGATGTTCCAGCCGGAGAAGTCGCCGGAGACGACGTATCCGACCCCGAGCCCGGTGAGCAGCAGCCAGCCCGCGCTGCCCTGCCGCAGCGCCCGGCGCCGCAGGTAGTCGTCGGCGGCGACGGGTGTGTCCTTGGTTTCTTCCAGCGTCATGGCAGCAGTGCTCCCGCGTCGGTCGGGACCCAATGGAATGGACCCATACCTTTGCGGTGGGCGGGCGTGAGCGCAAGACCCCTGCGTTACTTTCGGGTTACGCCCGGGGCCGCTGGTGCCCGGCCCCTCACGTCAGGAAACCCCGCAGCAGCGCCGCCGTCCCCGCGCAGTGCTCCCGCATCACCTCGCGCGCCGCGTCCGCGTCGCCCTCCAGCACCGCCTCCACCAGCGCGGTGTGCTGCGCCTGCGAGTGCTCCAGGTTGCGTACGAGCAGGGGGATGCAGTCCAGCAGGTCGTTCACCGACGCCCGCACCCCGGCGTACTGCGCCATGAGCGTCGGCGAGCCCGACAGCTCCGCCAGTGTCAGATGCAGCAGCGTGTCCTGGCGCCGGTAGTCCTCCAGCGGCGCGTCGTGCGTCGCCCGCAGTGCCGTACGCAGCCGCTCGGCGCCCTCCTCGGGCAGACCGTGCGCCGCGCACAGCCCCGCCGCGCCCACCTCCAGCACCTCGCGGAAGCGCAGGGTGTCCTCCACGTCGACCGACGCGATCCGGCGCCGCAGCTCCGCCTCGCCCGAGTCGCCGGGCGTCCGGTCCCGGTGCAGCACGAACGTTCCGCCGTAGCGGCCGCGCCGGCTCTCCACCAGGCCCTGCTCCTGGAGGACCTTCAGCACCTCGCGCAGGGTGACCCGGCTGATGCCCATCCGGTCCGCCAGCTCCCGCTCCGCGGGCAGCCGCTCGCCCCCGGGCACGAGCCCGAGCCGGACGATCTGGAGGATCTGCTCCAGCGCCTCCTCGAAACCGTTGCCCGCGCGCACCGGCCGCAGCACGGGCGCCAACCGGTCCCCGGGCCCGCGGCCCGGGCTCTTCTTCGCCACCTCGCCGTTTCCCCTTCCCAAGCAATGGTCTTCCGCAATACCTTATGGCTCCCGGCTGACCGAAGGAGGAGTAATCCCGTGGCAGACCGCAAACCCCCGCTCGGCGTCGAGGAACTGCGTACCCTCGTCGCGAACGGTGAGATCGACACAGTGGTCCTGGCCTTCCCCGATATGCAAGGGCGGCTCCAGGGCAAGCGGTTCGCCGCACCGTTCTTCCTCGACGACGTACTGCACCACGGCACCGAGGGCTGCAACTACCTCCTCGCCGTGGACGTGGAGCTCAACACCGTCGACGGCTACGACATGTCGTCCTGGGCCAAGGGCTACGGCGACTTCGCCATGCGCCCCGACCTCACCACCCTGCGCCGCCTCCCCTGGAACGAGGGCACGGCGATGCTCGTCGCCGACCTCCACTGGAACGACGGCACCCCCGTCGTCGCCGCGCCCCGCCAGATCCTGCGCCGCCAGCTCGAACGGCTCGCCGGACACGGCTTCACCGCCCACGTCGGCACCGAACTCGAATTCATCGTCTTCAAGGACACCTACGAACAGGCCTGGAACGCCGACTACCGCGACCTGACCCCGGCGAACCAGTACAACATCGACTACTCCATCCTCGGCACCGGCCGCATCGAACCCCTGCTGCGCCGCATCCGCAACGAGATGGCCACCGCCGGACTGACCGTCGAGTCCGCCAAGGGCGAGTGCAACCCCGGTCAGCACGAGATCGCCTTCAAGTACGACGAGGCCCTCGTCACCTGCGACCAGCACGCCATCTACAAGACCGGCGCCAAGGAGATCGCCGCCCAGGAGGGCGTCTCGCTCACCTTCATGGCGAAGTACAACGAGCGCGAGGGCAACTCCTGCCACATCCACCTCTCCCTCCAGGACGAGGACGGCCGCAACGTCATGGCGGGCGACGGACCCGGCGGCATGTCACCGGTCATGCGCCACTTCCTCGCCGGCCAGCTCGCCGCACTCCGCGACTTCTCCCTCCTCTACGCCCCCAACATCAACTCCTACAAGCGCTTCCAGCCCGGCTCCTTCGCCCCCACCGCCGTCGCCTGGGGCTACGACAACCGCACCTGCTCCCTGCGCGTCGTCGGCCACGACCGCTCCCTGCGCTTCGAGAACCGCCTCCCCGGCGGCGACGTCAACCCGTACCTCGCCGTCGCCGGCCTGGTCGCGGCGGGCCTGTACGGCATCGAGCAGCAGCTGGAACTCCCCGAGCCGTGCGAGGGCAACGCCTACACCGCCGACTACGCCCACGTCCCCACCACCCTGCGCGAGGCCGCCGAACTGTGGGAGAACAGCCCCATCGCAAAGGCCGCCTTCGGGGACGAGGTCGTCGCCCACTACCGCAACATGGCGCGGGTCGAGCTCGAAGCCTTCGACGCCGCGGTGACCGACTGGGAGCTGCGCCGCTCCTTCGAACGCCTGTAAGGACCCCCGTGAGCACAGAGCCCACCGAGCACCTCGTCCTCAACCCCGCCACCGAAGAGGTCGTCGCGACCGTCCCGGCCACCACCGCCGCCGGCGTGGACGCGGCCGTCACCCGCGCCGCCGCCGCCCAGCGGGGGTGGGCGGCGGCGGCCCCCGCCGACCGCGCCCGCCTGCTGCGCCGGTTCGCGACCGTCGTCGACGAACACGCCGAGGAACTGGCCCGGCTGGAGGTCCGCGAGGCCGGCCACACCCTCGGCAACGCCCGCTGGGAGGCCGGCAACGTACGCGACCTGCTCGACTACGCGGCCGGGGGAGTGGAGCGTCTCAACGGCCGGCAGATCCCCGTCCCCGGCGGCCTCGACGTCACCGTCCTCGAACCCCTGGGCGTCGTCGGAGTGATCGCGCCCTGGAACTTCCCCATGCCGATCGCCGCCTGGGGCACCGCCCCCGCCCTCGCGGCCGGCAACGCGGTCCTCCTCAAACCGGCCGAGACCACCCCGCTGACCGCCCTGCGCCTCGCGGAACTCGCCCTGGAGGCGGGCCTGCCCGAGCACCTCTTCCAGGTCCTCCCCGGCGCCGGCACCGTCACCGGCGACGCGCTCGTCACGCACCCCGGCGTCGCCAAGATCGTCTTCACCGGCTCCACCCGCGTCGGCAAGAGCATCATGGCGAAGTGCGCCGGCCGGGTGAAGCGCGTGACGCTCGAACTCGGCGGCAAGAGCCCCAACATCGTCTTCGCAGACGCCGACATCGAGGCCGCGGCCGCCGCCACCCCCATGTCCTTCCTGGACAACTCCGGACAGGACTGCTGCGCCCGCACGCGCATCCTCGTCCAGCGCAGCGTCCACGACCGGTTCATGGAACTGCTGGCCCCCGCCGTCGAGGAGATCGTCGTCGGCGACCCGGCCGACGAGAAGACCCAGATGGGCCCGCTGATCTCCCGCACCCAGCTGGAGCGGGTGCGCGGACACGTCCCCGACGACGCGGCCGGCATCCGCGGCAAGGCCCCCGAGGGCCCCGGCTTCTGGTTCCCGCCCACCGTCCTCACCGGCCTCGCGCCCGACGCGCCCGCCGCCGTCGAGGAGATCTTCGGACCCGTCGCCGTCGTCCTGCCGTTCGACGACGAGGCCGACGCGATCCGGCTCGCCAACGCCACCGAGTACGGCCTCGCCGCCTCCATCTGGACCCGCGACGTCGGCCGCGCCCTGCGCGTCTCCGGCGCCGTCCGGGCCGGGAACCTCTCCGTCAACTCCCACTCCAGCGTCCGCTACTGGACCCCGTTCGGCGGCTACCAGCAGTCCGGCCTCGGACGGGAGCTCGGCCCCGACGCCCTCACCGCCTTCACCGAAACCAAGAACGTCTTCATCAGCACGGAGGCCTGACCGACATGACCGACAACACTGTGTGCCGCCGCCTCGCCGGCCGGACCGCCGTCATCACCGGCGCCGGCAGCGGCATCGGCCTGGCCGCCGCCCGCCGCCTCGCCTCCGAGGGAGCGAACGTCGTCTGCGGCGACATCGACGAGCAGGCCGGCAAGGCCGCCGCGGACGAGGTCGGCGGCACCTTCGTACGCGTCGACGTCACCGACGCCGAGGAGGTCGACGCCCTTTTCAAGGCCGCGTACGACACCTACGGCAGCGTCGACATCGCCTTCAACAACGCGGGCATCTCCCCGCCCGACGACGACTCCATCCTCACCACCGGCCTGGAGGCCTGGAAGCGCGTCCAGGAGGTCAACCTCACCTCCGTCTACCTCTGCTGCAAGGCCGCCATCCCCTACATGCAGCGCCAGGGCCGCGGCTCCATCATCAACACCGCCTCCTTCGTCGCCATCATGGGCGCCGCCACCTCGCAGATCTCCTACACCGCCTCCAAGGGCGGCGTCCTCGCCATGTCGCGCGAGCTGGGCGTGCAGTTCGCCCGCGAGGGCATCCGCGTCAACGCCCTGTGCCCCGGACCGGTGAACACCCCGCTCCTCCAGGAGCTGTTCGCCAAGGACCCCGAGCGCGCGGCCCGCCGCCTCGTCCACATCCCCGCCGGGCGCTTCGCCGAGGCCGAGGAGATCGCCGCCGCCGTCGCGTTCCTCGCGAGCGACGACTCGTCCTTCGTCAACGCCACCGACTTCCTCGTCGACGGCGGCATCTCCGGCGCCTACGTCACCCCCCTGTAGTTCACCCGCCCTCCACCTTCCCGACAGCCGGGCGTCGCACGACGCCCGGCTGTCCTGCATAGACCAGGAGCGTGTACGTGACCGACCTACGCCGCTGGGCCGTCGCCGCGGCCGCCTTCGCCCTGACCGTCACCGGCCTCACGGCCGCGTCGACGACCGCCGGCGCGCAGCCCCGGCCCTGCCCGCGCCTGCCCGCGTCCGACGGCTGGTACGGCGACAACCGGGCGCGGCTCCAGCAACTGATCGACCGTCACGGCCGCTGCGGCGGCAACCGCGTCGACGGCCCCGCACCCGTCGCCGTCTTCGACTGGGACAACACCGTCATCAAGAACGACGTCGGCGACGCCACCATGTTCTGGCTCCTGCGCAACAGCAGGATCCGCCCTCCCCGCGACGGCGACTGGCACACCACCAGCCGCCATCTCACCGACGAGGCCGCCGCCGCCCTCGCCGGAGCCTGCCCCAACCCCGGACGCGGCACCGGCGTACGCGCCACCCTCCCCACCGCGACGGACACCGACTGCGCCGACGAGATCCGCAGCGTGTACGCGGACGGCACGACCACCCGCGGCGAGACGGCCTTCAGCGGGTTCGACCACCGGCGCATGGAGCCCCAGTACGCCTGGTTCGCCCAGCTCCTGCACGGCTGGACGCCCCGCCAGATCCGCGCCTTCGCCGAGGCCGCCCGCGCCGAGAACCTCACCGCGCCCATAGGCGCCGAACAGCGCGTCGGCAGCACCGACGTCACCGGCTGGGTCCGCTACTACGACCAGCAGCGCGACCTCGTCCGTACCCTCCACGGGGCCGGCTTCGACGTGTGGATCACCTCCGCCTCGCCGGAACCCGTCGTCGACGTCTGGGCGCGGGGCGCCGGCATCCGGCCCTCCCGGGCCATCGGCATCCGCAACGTCGTGGAACACGGCCGCCTCACCGCGCGGCTGAAGGGCTGCGGCACCGTCCCCGACGGCGACGACTCGATGATCACCTATATAGACGGCAAACGCTGCTGGATCAACCAGGAGGTCTTCGGCGTACGCGGCGCCGCCGCCGAGCGCGTCCAGCCCGCCCACCGCAGGCAGGTGTTCGCCGCGGGCGACTCCGACACCGACATCTCCTTCCTGCGCGACGCGACCGCCCTCCGGCTGGTCCTCAACCGCAACAAGAACGAAGTGATGTGCCGGGCCTACGACAACGCCGACGGCCGCTGGATCGTCAACCCCATGTTCCTCCACCCCAACCCGCGCAAGACCACCCCTTACCCCTGCGCCACCACCGGCTACACGGCGTCCGACGGCACCCCCGGCCCCGTCCGCCGGGCCGACGGGAGCGTCGTACCGGACCAGCCGGACACCGTGCCCGCCGCCTAAGCTGACCGCATGAGCATGTCGAGCCCGCCCGGCTGGTACCCGGATCCCGGCAACCCCGCCGCCGAGCACTGGTGGGACGGCACCGCCTGGACCGGGCACACCCGCGCCTCCACCACCGCGAGGGCCACCCGGCCCGCGGAGCGACGGCCCCGCCGCACCCTCGGCATCGCCGCCGCGATCGCCACGGTGGCGGCGGTCGCCGTGGCGGCCGTCGTCCTCCGCCCGGGCGACGAGCCGGCCGCCGGCGCGAGGAACAGCCCCGCGCCGCCCCGGGCGAGCACCGCGCCCGCACCGCCGCCCCCGTCCGCGTCCCCCACCGACGGCGACGAGGACGACCCCACCGCCGTCGTCGACCAGCTCAACGGCATCACCCTGCCCGTACTCGACGGCTGGGAGAAGCCCGAACGCACCACGGACGACCTGCCGACCGTCTCGACCGTCGCCGACGACCCCTGCCCCGCCGCGAGCAGCCGCCGGTGCACACGCGGCTCGGTCTCCGCCATGACCGCCACCGCGGTCGCCGCCACCGACGACCCCCGGGCCATCGCCCTGGAGGACATCGGGAAGGCCGCCGACCGCGCCTACGAGGAGGACGTCCTCGGCGTCCGCCCCCACGGCGGCATCCGCTCCCACGAGGTGGTCGCCGACCGGCCCGCCGTCGTCGCCGGACGCACCGGACACCTGGTCCGCTGGCGGGTCACCACCAACGAGGGCCCCGGCGGATACGTCCAGTCCCTGGCGTTCCCCTCGCCGCGCGGCAGCGAGTCGCCCGTCATCGTGCGGTACGTCTTCTCCGCCGGGCCGGGCGCGCCGCCGCCGGCCACCATGGACGAGATCACCCGCGGCATCCGCCCCATCGGCAGCTCGACCGGCGGCGGCGTGGGCAGCACCATGGGCCCCTGAGCGGCCGGCCGGTCAGAGGAACGTCCGGCCCTCGCCCCGGTACGTCGGCACGGACGCCGTGACCCGGTCGCCCTCGATCAGGTGCAGCGTGCCGAACCGCTCGCACAGCTCGCCCGCCTTCGCGTGCCGGAACCACACCTTGTCGCCGATCAGCAGATCGTCGGCGGGGGACCCCAGCAGCGGGGTCTGCACCTCGCCCGCCCCCTCCTGCGGGTCGTAGCGCAGCCCCTCGGGCAGGTACGGGACCGGCGACCGGTCCTGGCCCGCCACACCCGACGCGGGGTACCCCCCGCCCAGCACCGTGACCACGCCCAGCCCCGGCCGGCGCACCACCGGCTGCGCGAACAGCGCCGCCGGGCGGCCCGTGAACGACGTGTAGTGGTCGAACAGCCGCGGCAGGAACAGCCCCGACCCGGCCGCGATCTCGGTCACCGCCTCCTCGGCCGCCGTGTGCTGCACGCTCCCGGTCCCGCCCCCGTTCACGAATCGGAGGTCCGGCGCCACCTCCCGCACCGCCGCCACCACGGCCGCCCGGCGCGCCGCCAGCTCCCGGCGGGCCGCGGCCTGCATCACCCGCACCACCCGCGACCGCACCGGCCGCCCCGCGACCGCGTCGCCCACCCCGGCGACATGCCCCTCGTACGCCATCAGCCCCACCAGCCGGAACCCCGGCCTGCGGGCCACCGACCGGGCCAGCTCCGCCACCTGCGCCGGCGTGCGCAACGGCGAACGCCGCGCCCCGACCCTGACCCGGCCGCCCAGCAGGTGCAGCGACGTGTCCAGCTCCAGACACACCCGCACCTCCTCCGCGCCGCCGTCCCGGGCCCGGTCGATCAGCTCCAGCTGCGCCGGGTCGTCGACCATCACCGTCACCGCGCCCGCGAGCTTCGCGTCCCCCGCGAGCTCCGCGAAACCGGGGCGGTCCGCCGAGGGGTACGCCAGCAGCACGTCGTCGAACCCGGCCCGCGCCAGCCACAGCGACTCGGCGAGCGTGTACGACATCACACCGGCGAACCCCTCGCGCGCCAGCACCCGCTCCAGCAGTGCCCGGCAGCGCACGGACTTGCTCGCCACCCGGACCGGCTTCCCGCCGGCCCGGCGCACGAGGTCGGCGGCGTTCGCGTCGAACGCCTCCAGGTCGACGACGGCCACGGGCGCGTCGAGATGGGCGGTGGCCCGGTCGTACCGGGCCCGGTCAGCGGCACGCGGAGTCATGGCCAGAGCCTGCCAGAACCGTCTACCCGGGGGTAGGGGGACGATCCGGTCAGATCCGCCCCGACCTGCGGTCTCGTTCCCGCCCCGGTGCGCACAGCCCGTAGAGTTACCCACGCGCTGACGAACGGGCCTGCCCCGCAAGGCGATCCGTACGGCAACCGAGGGGGGCGGATGAGCACCGAGGCACGACACCCGTCCTCCCGCCCGGCCCCCGCCGACCGCCGCCCTCCCATACCGCCGCGCCCCACGACACCCCCCGCCCAGGCACCCACGCAGGCACCCGCGCCCGGCCCGGCATCCGCCGCCCCCGCCCGCTGCCCGAGCAGGTGGCGGCCCGGCCGCCGAGCGGTCGGGCTTCCGCGCCTTCCGCGCCCGGTGCACGGACCGCGTCCGGTCCGGGTACGGCGTTCGCGGCTGCGACGTCCCCGCCCGGCGCCGGGCCGGCCGTGGCGCCCACCCGGCCGCCGGGTCCGCGTACCGGCTCGACCGGACCCGCCTCCCCGGCGCCCGGCGCCCCGCCCGTCGAGACCACCGCCCGGCTGCGTCCCGTGCCGCCCGCCGCCCCGCAGGGCGAACCGGCCGCCACCCCGCCCACGCGGCGGCGGCCCGTCGGGGCCGTGGACCTGACCCCGCGGCCCGGAGCCGGATCCGGGAGCGCCCCGGCGGCCGCGCCCCGGCCGCACTGGGTGCCGCCCGAGACGCCCGCCGAGACCACCACCCGCCTGCGCCCCGTGCCCGCCAGGCGTCCGGGCCGGACCGCGGGGGCCGTCGCGTGCCTGGTGCTCGGGCTCGGGCTGACCGGCGGAGCCGCCGCCGGGGCGTGGCTCGTGGGCGACTCGGCGGCCCGGTCCGCCGACCGTTTCACCGAGGCCCGCGGCCTCTGGCACGACGTCCCCGTGGACACGCTCTTCCCCCGCACCCTCGACGGCGAGGGCGCCGGACCGGGACGCGCCGACCGCACCTGGACGCGCGTCGCCGTCGCGCCCGACGGGCCCTGCACGGGTGCCCTCGACCCGCTGCTGCTGCGCACCGTGCAGCCGGTGGGGTGCGAGCGCGTGCTGCGCGCCACGTACACCGACGCCACCTCCACCAGCGTCACCACCGTCGGCCTGGTGTTCACCGACGCCGACCGCCCCGCCATGACCGCGCTGCGCGAACGCTTCGCCGGCGAGAGCCTCGACGAGCGCACCGACCTCCTGCCGCGCACCCTCGCCGCCCCCGGCACCGTCGCCGCCCGCTTCGGCGACGAGCAGCGGGCCAGCTGGCGGGTGAGCGTCCTCACCGACGTACCCGTCATCGTCTACGCCGTGTCCGGCTTCGCCGACGGCAGGACGGTCGACGACCCGCAGCCCGCCGCCGAGGCGATGGCCGAGGGGCAGACGAGCACGCCCGCGCAGGCGGGGCTCGGCCACGACGCCGACGGCATCGCCGACCGCATCGAGCGCGGCATCCGTACGACCGCGACGACCGGCAAGGCCACGCAGGAGCCCCGTTGACCCACCGGACCAGCCCCCGGACCGCGCACCGGACCCACCCGCCCCGCCGCCCACGCCGTACCGCCGTCGTCGCCGCCCTCGCGGCCACCGCGTTCGCCGTGCTCCCCGCCGCGCCCGCCCACGCCGACACCATCCGCGCCCAGCAGTGGGGCCTGGAGGCGATGCACACGACCGAGGCGTGGCGCACCACCAAGGGCGCGGGCATCACCGTCGCCGTCCTCGACACCGGCGTCGACGCCACGCACCCCGACCTCGAGGGCAACGTCCTGCCCGGCAAGGACCTCATCGGCTTCGGCGCCAAGAGCGGCGACCGCGCCTGGGCCCGCCACGGCACCGCCATGGCCGGCATCATCGCCGGGCACGGGCACGGCCCCGGCCGCGAGGACGGCGTCCTCGGCATCGCACCCGAGGCGAAGATCCTCCCCGTCCGCGTCATCCTCGAAGGCGGCGACCCGGCCCGCGCCAAGGCCCGCAACACCCGGGGCACCGCCCTCGCGCAGGGCATCCGCTGGGCCGTCGACCAGGGTGCGGACGTCATCAACCTGTCCCTCGGCGACGACAGCGAGACCGCCCACCCCGACGCGGGCGAGGACGCCGCCGTCCAGTACGCCCTCTCCAAGGGCGCCGTCGTCGTCGCCTCGGCCGGCAACGGCGGCGACAAGGGCGACCACATCTCGTACCCCGCCGCCTATCCCGGCGTCATCGCGGTCACCGCCGTCGACCGGTTCGGCACCCACGCCGCCTTCTCCACCAGCCGCTGGTACGCCACCGTCAGCGCGCCCGGCGTCGACATCGTCATCCCTGACCCCGACCGCAAGTACTACGAGGGCTGGGGGACCAGCGCCGCGTCGGCGTTCGTGTCGGGCGCCGTCGCCCTGGTCAGGTCCGCGCACCCGGGCCTGACCCCGGCCCAGGTCAAGAAGCTGCTCACCGACACCGCCCGGGAGCGCCCCGCGGGCGGCCACGACATCGACAAGGGCTACGGGACGGTCGACCCGGCCGCCGCGATCCAGGCGGGCGCCAAGCTGCGCCCGGCCGACCTGAAGGCCGCCACCGCCGGCTACGGCAAGCGGTACTTCGGCCCGGGGCCGGCGGCCGCGTCCGGCGAGGACGAGGGCGCCGGCCTGCTCGCGCCCGTCAGCGGCGGCCTCGGCGTGCTCCTGCTGGCCGCCGCGGTCGTCCTGTGGCGCGGGGGCCGCGCCACCGGGCGCTGACGCCCGCGGCTAGGCTCGTCGCGTGGCGCTCAAGAACATCCCTGACCCCGGTTTCTCCGACGACGACGGCACCGCCGACCCGGCGCTGGCCGAGGCCCTCGCGGCCTGGGCCGCGGACCGGGCCGCCGAGCCGCGCGTCCTCGCCGCCCTCAAGGACGCCCGGCTGCTCGTGCCCGTCGTCGCCGTCCTCGGGGAGGTCGAGGAGGACGAGGCGACCGGCCTGCGCCGCGAGAAGACCAGCGACATGGCCGTGCCGACGCTCACCGCCGGTGACCGCCGCGCCCTGCCCGCCTTCACGTCCCTGGCGTCGCTCGCCCTGTGGGACCCGGCCGCCCGCCCCGTCGCCGTACCCCTGCACCAGGCGCTCCAGGCCGCCGCCCACGAGAAGGCCGACACGCTCGTGCTGGACCTCGCCGGGCCGGTGCCGTACCAGCTGACCGGTCCCGCGCTGCTGGCGCTCGCCGAGGGCCGCACCTCCACCGACCCGCTCGCCGACCCCGCCGTCACGGCCGCGGTCCGCGCCGTGGTCGCCGCCGAGCCCTCCGTCCTGCGCGCCCACCTCGGCCCCGGCACCGCGGACGGCACCCTCGCCCTGGTGCTCGCCCCCGACGCGCCGCCCGCCGGGGCGGCCCAGCGCGTGGCCCGCGCCCTGGCGGCGGACGAAACACTGAGGGCCCGCCTGGTGCGCGGCCTCGACCTGGCAGTCCTGCCGGCCACGGCCACGCCCCCGGGCGAGCCCTTCTACGTGAAGGCCTGAGGGCGGCTCAGCCGTACACCGCGCCCGTGTACTTCTCGCCCGGCCCCTGGCCCGGCTCGTCCGGGACGAAGGAGGCCTCGCGGAACGCCAGCTGGAGGGACTTCAGGCCGTCGCGCAGCGGCGCGGCGTGGAACGAGGAGATCTCGGTGGCGCCCGCGTCGAGCAGGCCCGCCAGCGCGTGGATCAGCTTGCGCGCCTCGTCGAGGTCCTTGTACTGGTCGCCCTCCTCGGTGAGGCCGAGCTTGACGGCGGCGGCGCTCATCAGGTTGACGGCGACCGTCACGATCACCTCGACCGCGGGGACCTCCGCGATGTCGCGGGTCATGGTCTCGAAATCGGTGGTCTCGGCGGCGGAGGCGTTGCTCGGCGTTGCGTCACTCATGGGGCCCACGATATGCGCCCCGCCACGGTTCGCCGCACCCGGCGGGAACTGGTAACCTGGTGTGACGACCGGCCGGACACGACTCGTGCTCCGGCCCACAAGTGGAGGCTCCGATCTCCCACCTGACCGTCCTCCGGGACGGCGGGTCACCGGTCAGGCGGCCACCATCGTTCCGTACGGACGATGGAGCCGCCCGATGTGCGCCCCGCGGTACGCCGTGGCGGTGCTCCGGTAGCACGTGGAGCCCCGCCTGTGTCCCGTCCGGGGCATTTTTCATGTGCCGGCGCGGTTGGTCTCACTAAAACAGACGTTACGCGTCCGTCCGCCAGGCGTTCGCGTGGTGCTACCGAGGAGGATCCATCAGCGCCGAGCCCCGCATCAACGACCGGATTCGCGTTCCCGAGGTGCGACTTGTCGGTCCCAGCGGCGAGCAGGTCGGGATTGTTCCGCTTGCCAAGGCCCTGGAGCTTGCGCAGGAGTACGACCTCGACCTCGTCGAGGTCGCGGCGAACGCCCGTCCGCCGGTCTGCAAGCTCATGGACTACGGGAAGTTCAAGTACGAGTCGGCCATGAAGGCCCGTGAGGCGCGCAAGAACCAGGCGCACACGGTCATCAAGGAGATGAAGCTCCGGCCGAAGATCGACCCGCACGACTATGACACCAAGAAGGGTCATGTCGTCCGGTTCCTCAAGCAGGGCGACAAGGTCAAGATCACGATCATGTTCCGTGGTCGCGAGCAGTCCCGGCCGGAGCTCGGCTACCGGCTGCTGCAGCGGCTCGCGGAGGACGTCCAGGAGCTCGGCTTCATCGAGTCGAACCCCAAGCAGGACGGCCGGAACATGATCATGGTTCTCGGCCCGCACAAGAAGAAGACCGAGGCGATGGCCGAGGCCCGCGAGGCGCAGGCCGCCCGCAAGGCCGAGCGCCAGGGCCAGCCCGCCCACGCCGACGAGGCCGTGCACGCGGACGAGCCCGCCGACGAGGCCGCCGAGGCCTGATCCCGGGCAGCCGCCCAGGGTCCAACCGACACACATGACGCTCCCGAGGGCCGGTCCCCGGACCGGCTGGGAGCGCCACTGACGAGGAGAGAACGGCGCTATGCCGAAGAACAAGACGCACTCCGGTGCCAAGAAGCGCTTCAAGGTCACCGGCTCCGGCAAGATCCTGCGCGAGCGCGCCGGCAAGCGCCACCTGCTCGAGCACAAGTCGTCCAAGCTGACGCGTCGCCTCACCGGCAACGCCGAGATGGCCCCGGGTGACAGCGCCAAGATCAAGAAGATGCTGGGCATCTGACTGACCTCCGCCCCCGGCCCACGGGGGCAGCCCGACACCGGGACCCATATCGTTTCCGGGCCGTGTGAGTCCACCCACGGCCCCGCTACAAGGAGTTAACAAGTGGCACGCGTCAAGCGGGCAGTCAACGCCCACAAGAAGCGCCGGGCGATCCTCGAGCAGGCCAGCGGCTACCGCGGTCAGCGTTCGCGCCTGTACCGCAAGGCCAAGGAGCAGGTCACCCACTCGCTGGTCTACAACTACAACGACCGCAAGAAGCGCAAGGGCGACTTCCGTCAGCTGTGGATCCAGCGCATCAACGCCGCTGCCCGCGCCAACGGCATGACGTACAACCGCCTCATCCAGGGTCTGAAGGCCGCCAACATCGAGGTGGACCGCAAGATCCTGGCCGAGCTCGCGGTCAACGACGCCAACGCGTTCGCCGCGCTCGTCGAGGTCGCCCAGAAGGCGCTCCCGAGCGACGTCAACGCCCCGAAGGCCGCCGCCTGACCCGTCAGGCCGCAGTTCTTCACCCCGGACCCGCAGGCCCCGAGCCTGCGGGTCCGGTCTGTTCCACCCCGTCGCGTACGAGAAGAGAGCCGCCGACCACATGGGCACCCCCGAGCTGATCTCCCCCCGTTCCCCGCGCGTCATCGCGGCGCGGCGGCTCGCCAAGCGCAACTTCAGGGGCAAGGAGCGCCGGTTCATCGCGGAGGGCCCCCAGGCGGTGCGCGAGGCCGTCGCGCACCGCAGCGCCGGCGAGCCGACCCTGCTGGAGCTGTTCACCACGGTCGAGGCCGCCGAGCGGTACGCCGACATCGTCGAGGCCGCCCGCGCCACCGGCGCCCGCGTCCACCACGCCTCCGACGCCGTGCTCGCCGAGGTCTCGCAGACCGTCACCCCGCAGGGGCTGCTCGGGGTCTGCCGGTTCCTGGACTCGCCGTTCGAGGAGATCCTCGCCGCCCGCCCCAAGCTCGTCGCCGTCCTCGCCCACGTACGCGACCCCGGGAACGCCGGGACCGTGCTGCGCTGCGCCGACGCGGCCGGCGCCGACGCCGTCGTCCTCACCGACGCCTCCGTCGACCTCTACAACCCCAAGGCCGTGCGCGCCTCGGTCGGCTCCGTCTTCCACCTGCCCGTCGCGGTCGGGGTCCCCGTGGAGCAGGCCGTCGCCGGGCTCAAGGGCGCCGGGGTGCGGATCCTCGCCGCCGACGGGGCCGGCGAGGACGACCTGGACGCCGAGCTCGACGCGGGCACCATGGGCGGCCCCACCGCCTGGATCTTCGGCAACGAGGCGTGGGGCCTGCCCGAGGAGACCCGCGCCCTCGCGGACGCCGTGGTGCGCGTCCCGATCCACGGCAAGGCCGAGAGCCTGAACCTCGCGACCGCCGCCGCCGTATGTCTCTACGGCTCCGCCCGTGCGCAGCGTGCTGCCGGAGGGTGCCGCTCCGTCACCTCCAGCTAGTAGGGTGACGGGTTCGGGGGCCCGCTGCGTCGGACGGAGGGGTGGGGGACGGGGATGACGGTCGGCACCAGCAGGCCCGCCGCGCGGAAGGGCGCTTTACTGGGCGCGGCGGCGGACGCGGACGCATCCGGTGGCCCCGGCGCGTCCCAGGGGCCCGGCACCGGGCTGCCCGCCATCGACCCCGACGACCTCCCCGACGGGCTCGTCGTCGCCGACGAGAACGGCCGGGTGGTGTGCTTCAACGCCGCCGCCGTACGCCTCACCGCCGTCGCCCGGGCGGACGCGCTCGGGCAGCCGCTGGAGCGGGCGCTGCCCCTGGAGGACCTCAAGGGCCGGCGCTGGTGGGCGCTGACCGACCCGTACGGAGGCCTCGCGATCCGCGTCGGGCAGCCGGAGCGCAACCTGCTGCTGCCGGGCAACCGGGAGGTCCTCGTCGCCGCCCGCTACGTGCGCGACGAGCCCCTGGGGCCGGTCCGGAAGGTCGTCGTCTCCCTGCGCGGCACCGAGGCGCGGCGGCGGACCGAACGCAGCCACGCCGAGCTGATCGCCACCGTCGCCCACGAACTGCGCTCCCCGCTCACCTCCGTCAAGGGCTTCACCGCCACCCTGCTCGCCAAGTGGGAGCGGTTCACCGACGACCAGAAGCGGCTGATGCTGGAGACCGTCGACGCCGACGCGGGCCGCGTCACCCGGCTGATCGCCGAACTCCTCGACATCTCCCGAATAGACTCCGGCCGCCTCGAGGTGCGCCGCCAGCCGGTCGACGTCGCCGCCGCCGTCGGCCGCCACGTCCAGGCGCACACCACCCGCGGCCAGTCCCCGGACCGCTTCCTCGTCCGGGTGCGGGGCCCGCTGCCCGATCTGTGGGCCGACCCCGACAAGATCGACCAGGTCCTCGGCAACCTCCTCGAAAATGCCGTGCGCCACGGCGAGGGAACCGTCACCATCGAGGTGGCCCCCACCGGCCCCACCGACGACGAGAAGGGAACGGCCGTCACCGTGAGCGACGAAGGCCCCGGCATCCCCGAGGAGTCGATGGGCCGTGTCTTCACCCGCTTCTGGCGGGGCAGCAAGCGCGGCGGAACCGGCCTCGGCCTGTACATCGTCAAGGGCATCGTCGAGGCGCACGGCGGCACCATCACCGTCGGCCGCGGACCCGCCGGTGGCGCCCAGTTCCGATTTACCCTGCCCGTGGGCGCCCCGGCCTATCTCACCCAGTGAGGGCCGCGCACGCGTCCACGGGCTGATCCACGGCTCATCCGCCTGCCCACACCCCGTTAGACTCGTCCTTTGGCACCTTTGCGTCCTCGGTCGTCGAGCGGGGGCCCCAGCCAGCCCATCGGAAGTACGGGAAGAGATGTCGGCACCGAACAAGTCGTACGACCCAGTCGAGGTCGAGGCACTGAAACCGGAAGAGATCGAGCGCATGCGGGACGAGGCGCTCGCCGCCTTCGCCGCCGCCGGCGACCTCGACGCGCTCCACGAGGCCAAGGTCGCCCAGACCGGCCCCACCTCACCGCTCGCGCTCGCCAACCGGGAGATCGGCGCGCTGCCGCCGCACGCCAAGGCCGAGGCCGGCAAGCGCGTCGGCCAGGCCCGCGGTGCCGTGAACAAGGCCCTGGCCGCCCGCCAGGCCGAGCTGGAGGCGGAGCGCGACGCGCGCGTGCTGGTCGAGGAGGCGGTGGACGTCACCCTGCCCCACGACCGCACCCCGCCCGGCGCCCGCCACCCGCTGACCACCCTCATGGAGCGCATCGAGGACGTCTTCGTCGGGATGGGCTACGAGGTGGCCGAGGGCCCCGAGGTCGAGTCCGAGTGGCTCAACTTCGACGCGCTCAACATCGCCGTCGACCACCCCGCCCGCGGTGAGCAGGACACCTTCTTCGTCGCCGACGAGAAGGGCACGTCCGGCTCCGGTGTCGTGCTGCGCACCCACACCTCGCCCGTCCAGGTCCGCTCCCTGCTGGACCGCGAGCCGCCGCTGTACGTGATCTGCCCCGGCCGCGTGTACCGCACGGACGAGCTGGACGCCACGCACACCCCGGTCTTCCACCAGGTCGAGCTGCTCGCCGTGGACGAGGGCCTCACCATGGCCGACCTCAAGGGCACGCTGGACCACATGGTGCGGGCGCTGTTCGGCGGCGAGGGCATGAAGACCCGGCTCCGGCCGAACTTCTTCCCCTTCACCGAGCCGTCCGCCGAGATGGACATGGTCTGCTACGTGTGCCGCGGCGAGTCCGTCGGCAACCCGGACCGGCCCTGCCGCACCTGCTCCAGCGAGGGCTGGATCGAGCTGGGCGGCTGCGGCATGGTCAACCCCAAGGTGCTGACCGCCTGCGGCGTGGACCCCGAGAAGTACAGCGGATTCGCCTTCGGGTTCGGCATCGAGCGGATGCTGATGTTCCGCCACAACGTCGAAGACATGCGAGACATGGTCGAGGGTGACGTCCGGTTCACCCGGCCGTTCGGGATGGAGATCTGATGCGGGTCCCGCTTTCGTGGCTGCGGGAGTACGTCGACCTGCCGGCGACGGCGACCGGCCGTGACGTACAGGCCAAGCTGGTGTCGGCCGGGCTGGAGGTCGAGACCGTCGAGCAGCTCGGCGCCGGCCTGACGGGCCCGCTCGTGGTGGGCAAGGTCCTCACCATCGAGGAACTGACCGAGTTCAAGAAGCCCATCCGCTTCTGCACCGTCGACGTCGGCGACGCTGGGGGCACCTCCCAGGCCGAAGGCTCTGGGGGAGGCACCGGTGAGCCCCAGGAGATCATCTGCGGCGCCCGGAACTTCGCCGAGGGCGACAAGGTCGTCGTGGCCCTGCCCGGCGCCGTCCTCCCCGGTGACTTCCGGATCGCCGAGCGCAAGACGTACGGCAAGGTCTCGCGCGGCATGATCTGCTCCGGCGACGAGCTCGGCATGGGCGACGACGGCAGCGGAGGCATCATCGTGCTCCCGCCGGAGTACGAGGTCGGCATCGACGCCACCGAGCTGCTGGAGCTGTACGACGAGGTCCTCGACATCGCCGTCACCCCCGACCGGGGCTACTGCCTGTCGATGCGCGGCGTGGCCCGCGAGGCCGCCACCGCCTACGGCCTGCCCCTGCGTGACCCGGCGCTCCTCGACGTGCCCGCGCCCAACTCGTACGGCCACACCGTCAAGGTCGCCGACCCCATGGGCTGCGACCGCTTCACCGCGCGCACCGTCGTCGGCCTCGACCCCGAGGCACGCTCACCGATCTGGCTGCGCCGCCGCCTCCAGAAGGCGGGCATGCGCCCGATCTCGCTCGCCGTCGACATCACCAACTACGTGATGCTGGAGCTGGGCCAGCCGCTGCACGCCTACGACCGCACCCGGATCCAGGGCGCGATCGGCGTCCGCCGCGCCGAGCAGGGCGAGAAGATCACCACCCTCGACGGTGTCAAGCGGGTCCTCGACGCCGAGGACCTGGTCATCACCGACGAGGGCGGCCCCATCGGCCTCGCGGGCGTCATGGGCGGCGCCCACACCGAGATCGCCGACTCCGTCACCGACCCCGAGACGGGCGAGGTGCGCGGCACCACCGAGGTGGTCATCGAGGCGGCCCACTTCGACGCGGTCGCCATCGCCCGCACCGCCCGCCGCCACAAGCTGTCCTCCGAGGCGTCCCGGCGCTTCGAGCGCGGCGTCGACCCCCAGGCCGCCGCCGCAGCGGCGCAGCGCACCGTCGACCTGCTGGTCCTCCTCGCGGGCGGCACCGCCGAGGCCGGGGTCACCGAGATCCTCGCGCCCTCCGCGCCGCGCACCGTCCTGATGCGGGCCGACCACCCCGACCGCGTCGCCGGTGTCGCCTACGGCCGCGAGACCGTCGTACGCCGCCTCCAGGAGGTCGGCTGCGACGTCTACGGGCAGGACGAGCTCACCGTCACCGTCCCGTCCTGGCGCCCCGACCTCGCCCACCCCAACGACCTCGCCGAGGAGGTCATCCGGCTGGAGGGGTACGAGAACCTGCCCTCCACGCTGCCCCAGCCGCCGTCCGGCCGCGGCCTGACCGCCCGCCAGCGGCTGCACCGCCGCGTCGGCCGGGCGCTCGCGGGCGCCGGGTACGTCGAGGCGCCGAACTACCCGTTCGTCGCCGAGCAGGTCTTCGACCAGCTGGCCCTCGAGGCCGACGACCCCAACCGCCGGGTGGTGAAGCTGGTCAACCCGCTCTCCGACGAAGAGCCGGCGATGCGCACCACCCTGCTGCCGGGCCTGCTCGGCGCGCTGCGCCGCAACAACGGCCGCGGCAGCCACGACCTGGCGCTCTTCGAGACCGGGCTGGTCTTCCACCCGGCCGCCGAGGCCGGTACCGCCGTCGTCCTCCCCGTCGACCGGCGCCCGACCGACGAGGAGATCGCCCGGCTCAACGCGCCGCTGCCCGAGCAGCCGCGGCACGCCGCCGTGGTGCTCGCCGGGGCGCGCGAGCAGGCCGGCTGGTGGGGCAAGGGCCGCCCGGCCGACTGGGCCGACGCCGTCGAGGCCGCCCGGACCGTCGCCCGTGAGGCCGGCGCCGAACTGATCGTGCGCCAGGGCCAGTACGGCCCGTGGCACCCCGGTCGCTGCGCCGAGCTCGCGGTCGTGGTGGACGGCGAGGAGCGGACCGTCGGGTACGCGGGCGAGCTGCACCCCCGCGTCGTCAAGGCGCTGCACCTGCCCGACCGGACGTGCGCGATGGAGCTGGACCTCGACACCGTCGAGCGCGCCTCGTCCGGCGCGCTGCGCGCACCGAGGATCTCCACGTTCCCGGTCGCCACCCAGGACGTCGCCCTGGTCGTCGGCCGGGACGTGCCCGCCGCCGACGTCGAGGCCGCGCTGCGCGACGGCGCGGGCGAACTGCTGGAGTCCGTCCGGCTGTTCGACGTCTTCACCGGAGAGCAGATCGGCGAGGGCCGGAAGTCCCTCGCCTACGCGCTGCGCTTCCGCGCCGCCGACCGCACCCTGACCGTCGAGGAGGCGTCGGCCGCCCGTGACACCGCGGTGGCCCTGGCCGCCGAGCGGACCGGCGCGGTGCTGCGCGGCGCCTGACGGCCCACAGCGCGCTGAGGGGCATGGCCGGAACACCGGCCGTGCCCCTCACTCGTTCGAGTGGGAAGTCTGGTGGATGTTCCCCCGGCGCATGGACGATCGACACAATCGTCCCGACCGCGGGGAGGGGCCTGGAGAAGGGCGGTCCGCATGCTGCGTACGCATTCCTGGCTTCGTCGCCTTGCCCCGCTGGCGCTCCCCTCGCTCTGGGGCGCCGTCGCCGTCCTGTGGAAACTCACCTGCCCGATCGCCCAGCAGGAGGGCACGGCGGCACGCATCGCCACCAGCGCCGTCTTCTTCACCGTGGGCACCGGCCTGGCCCTGGGCATGCGCTGCGGGCCGGCCAAGGAACTGAAACAGGTCAAAGCCGTCGCCCGGGCCACCCAGCAGGTCCTGCTGCGCCCGCCGCCGCCCCGGCTCGACGGCCTCTCCCTCGCCGCCGCCCAGCTGTCCGCCGCCCGGGGCGCCGCCGTCGGCGGCGATCTGTACGAGGCGGTCGCCACCCCGCACGGGGTGCGGATCGTCATCGGGGACGTACGCGGGCACGGGCTGCCCGCGCTCGCTGCGGCCGCCGCCGTACTGGGCAGCTTCCGCGAGGCCGCGCACGACGAGCCCGCGCTCGGGGACGTCCTGCGACGACTGGAACGGGCGCTCGGGCGGCACCTGCGGGAGCGGGCGCGCGACGAGCACCCCGCGGCGGGCGGAGGGGACCCGGCGCACCCGGCGGCGGAGGAATTCGTCACCGTACTGCTGCTGGAGGTCCGCGCGGACGGGGCCGTGCTCGCCCTCAACTGCGGGCACCCCTGGCCCTACCGGCTGGCCGGCACGCGTGCCGAACCCGTCGCGGCCGGGGAGCCGCTGCCGCCGCTGGGCGTCCTGCCGCTGCCGGCCGAGCCGGCGCCGCACCGGTGCACGACGCTCCTGCCCGGCGAGGCGCTGTTCCTCCACACCGACGGCGCCGAGGACGCGAGGGACACCTCCGGGCGGTTCTTCCGGCTCCAGGACGCGCTGGACCGGGCCCTGCTCGGGACGCCGGTGCCCCCGGAGGCCCTGATCCACCGGGTGCACTCGGCGCTGCTGCGCCACACCGGCGGGCGGCTGACCGACGACGTGGCCCTGATGGTCGTCCGCAACGACCGTTCCCGGGTGCCGGCGCAGCCCGCGGACCCTGAGCTGCGCCGCACCCGCCCTTCACCCTCCCCTCGCTGACGTGCTGCCGGGACATGGACGGTGCGGCCGGGCGCCGTCCGGCCTGCCGCGGAGTGTCGGGCAGATCAGGCAGGACGGACGGCGCCTTCGCGGGCCGCCGCACTGTACGAGGGGGGAGCCGGCGGCCCGGCCGCCTCTGTGAGAGACCGCCCAGTCAACCGGCCCCGGACGTACGGCGGCAGAGCGCGCGGGGCACGGATACGGGCATTCCGTTCACACCCCGTGCGAACCGGTCTCCACTAGTCTGGGCACACCGAGTCACCGGAGGGGCCCATGCAGCCCAACACCCTGCTCGACGCCCTGCTCGACGAGGCGGGCATCTCCCACGCGGGCCTGGCCGCCCACGTCAACCAGGCCGGCCGGGCGAGAGGCCTGTCGCTGCGGTACGAACACACCGCGGTGGCCCGCTGGTTGAAGGGCCAGCGGCCGCGCGGCCAGGTGCCGGACCTGATCTGCGAGGTGCTCGGTGCCCGGCTGCACCGGCCGGTGACCCTCGACGACATCGGGCTCGGCGTCCCCGGCGGGGCGGCCGCGACGCACGGTTCCCCGCTGTCCGGGTTCGTGGAGCGGGCCACCGCGCTGTGGCGCTCCGACGAGCAGCAACGCCCGCACATACTGGGCGCACCGGCGGTGACGGGCACCCCGGCCGTGATGCCCGTCTGGGAGTGGGAGAACCCCCCGGAGGACGCCGACGTCTCGCGCGACGGCCAGACCCGGGTCAGCATGTCCGACATCACCATGCTGCGCGCGGCCCGCGCCCACTACGAGCTGATGTACCGGCGGGCGGGCGGGATCGCCACCCGCGCCCGGATCGTGGGCTTCCTGAACGCCGAGACGGCGCCGCTGCTGCGCGGCCGCTACAACGACGCCCTGGGCCGCCAGTTGCACCGCGCGACGGGAGGGCTGGTGGCGGTCGCCGGGATCTGCGCGTACGACTCGGACGCGCACGGCCTCGCGCAGCGCTACTTCCACCAGGCGCTGCGGCTGGCGAAGGCGAGCGGGGACCGCGGGCTCGGCGCCTATGTGATCGCCCTGCTGGTCAACCAGTCGCTGTTCATGGGGGAGCACCGGCAGGCGGTGGCGTTCGCGGAGGCGGCGCTGCGGACCGCCGGGGCGCAGATCACCCCGGCGCTCGCCGCGGACCTGCACGCGATGCAGGCCAAGGCGTACGCACACCTGGGCGACGGGACCGGGGCGCTGAGATGCATCCGGCGCGCGGAGTCGGAGGCGGAGCGGATCCAGCCGGTGCGCGAGCCGGACGAGACCGGCTACGTCCAGCCGGGGCTGGTCAACGTACAGGTGGCCGAGGCCCTGCTGAGCCTGGGTGACCTGACCGGCGCACGGGAGCACGCCGCCGCGGCGGTGCGCACCCCCGCGCACGACCGGGGGCGGGTGCACCGGCTCGCCATGCTGAGCCAGATCGAGCTGCGGCAGGGCGAGGCGGACCGGGCGGCGGTGACGGCCTCGGAAATGGCCGAGCGGGCGCGGGGGATGGAGTCGCAGCGGCTGCGGGACCGGCTGCGGGAGGTGCGCGAACACCTCGTCGCGAGCGGCTGCGACGACGCGGCGGAAGCGGCCGGCCTCATCGACGGAGCGCTGCGCGTGCCGCTGTGACCTTCCCGTGCGACGTTCCGCACGGTCCATGAGCCTGCTGCGATATTGCCATCTACTTGTCGGAAGGTGGCAGAAACGTGCAGTGGACGAACCTGAGCGAACAAACCATTTATGAGAACCGCTGGTTCAAGGTCAATCTGGCGGACGTCGCCCTCCCGGACGGCCGGCACCTGGACCACTTCCTCATCCGGCTCCGCCCGGTCGCGGTGGCGACCGCGGTCAACACGGCCAACGAGGTGCTGATGCTGTGGCGGCACCGCTTCATCACCGACAGCTGGGGCTGGGAACTCGCCGCGGGGGTGGTCGAGGACGGCGAGGACATCGCCGCCGCGGCCGCCCGCGAGATGGAGGAGGAGACGGGCTGGCGCCCCGGACCCCTCCACCACCTGCTGACCGTCGAGCCGTCCAACGGCCTGACCGACGCGCGCCACCACCTCTACTGGTCGGAGGAGGCGACCTACACGGGCCACCCCGAGGACGACTTCGAATCGTCCCGCCGGGAGTGGATACCGCTGAAACTCGTCCCCGACATGATCGCGCGCGGAGAGGTCCCGGCCGCCAACATGGCGGCCGGGCTGCTGATGCTGCACCATCTCCGGCTCGGCTGACCCGCCTCGCGGGGCGCCGTCCTCACCTGCCGAGCGCCTGCCAGACCGCCACCGCCAGGGCGCCCACGGCGGTGAACGCGGAGACGGCGGGCAGCGGCCACCTGGCCTGCTCCAGGGCGGCGACGCGCGCGGCCAGATCGGTCAGGTCACGGTCGATCTGGCCGTGCCGCTGGGCAAGCAGCGCCAGCTGCCCGTCGATACGGGCGAGCCCCACATCGAGACAGCGGCGCAGCTCGGCGAACTCCTCGACGGCGGTTAAGTGTTCGGGGTCGGTGGTCACGGTTCTCCGCTCCTCTTGGTCGACTGAGCGGATCCGAGTCAACTCCCCCGGGTGGGACGCGGGGAGCGTGTGCGCAGGGCATATGCGAACACGCTCCGCACACCCCGTGCGAAACTTCGTCGCTCTGCGTCACCCGCCGTACGGGAGGACGTGCGTCACACCTCGTACGGGTAGAAACCCGAGCCGGTCTTGCGGCCCAGGCGACCCGCGTCCACCATGCGCTGGAGCAGCGGGGGAGCGGCGTACAGCGGCTCCTTGTACTCGGCGTACATCGAGTCCGCGACCGAGGCGACCGTGTCCAGGCCGATCAGGTCGGCGAGCTTGAGCGGGCCCATGGGGTGGGCGCAGCCCATCTCCATGCCGTTGTCGATGTCCTCGCGGCTGGCGATCCCCGACTCGAACATCCGGATCGCGGAGAGCAGGTACGGGATCAGCAGCGCGTTCACCACGAAGCCCGACCTGTCCTGGGCGCGGATCGCGTGCTTGCCCAGCACCTTCTCGACCACGGCCTGGGAGCGGCTGATGGTGCCCTCGGACGTGGTCAGCGCCGGGATCAGCTCGACGAGCTGCTGCACCGGGGCCGGGTTGAAGAAGTGGATGCCGATGACCTGGTCGGGGCGGGACGTCGCCACGGCCAGCTTCACCAGCGGGATGGAGGAGGTGTTCGAGGCGAGGATCGCGTCCTGGCGGGTGACCACCTGGTCGAGGACCTGGAAGATCTCCGTCTTCACCTGCTCGTTCTCGACGACCGCCTCGATGACCAGGTCGCGGTCGGCGAACTCGCCCAGGTCGGTGGTGAAGCTGAGGCGGGCCAGCGTCGCGTCCCGCTCCTCCTCGGTGATCTTGCCCCGCTGGGCGGCCTTGGAGAGCGAGTTGTACAGCCGGGTACGGCCGATCTCCAGCGCCTCGCCGGTGGTCTCGGCGACCATGACCTCCAGGCCGCTGCGGGCACACACCTCCGCGATGCCCGCGCCCATCTGGCCGCAGCCCACCACTCCGACGCGTTCGATGTCGGTCACATCGTGCCTTTCGCTGATCTTCCCTGCGGCAGGATCCCCGTGTGATTCCGGTGCCCGCCTCGACCCCACGACGTTACTCCGTTCGCGCGGGTGCAGGGCGGTCCGGGGCGGGCATGCTCTGCGGGGACCGGGCGAGAACGGGACAACACGCTGGTAAAGGGGCATATGAATGCGGCATATCGGCAGAAGGAACCTGGCGGCGGCAGCGGCCGGAGTATTGGCGTCGCTGTGGGCCACGACGGGCGCGGGCGCCGCGCCCCGGCCCGACCGTGACAGCCGTGGGCACGTCAAGGACCCCGGTGAGCCGGCGGGGCTGCGGGGGCGGCGCGGACACCGGGGGAGGAGGGCCGCGGGCAAGGAGTTCCGCGGGATGTGGCTGGCGACCGTGGCCAACCGTGACTGGCCGTCCAAGCCGGGCCTGACCGCCGACCGCCAGCGCGCCGAGCTGCTGGCCTTCCTCGACGCGGCCGTGGAGCGGCGGCTGAACGCGGTGGTGTTCCAGGTGCGGCCAACCGCCGACGCCCTGTGGCCCTCGCCGTACGAGCCGTGGTCGCAGTACCTCACCGGCGTCCAGGGCCGCGACCCCGGCTGGGACCCGCTGGGCACCGCCGTCACCGAGGCCCACGCCCGCGGCCTGGAGCTGCACGCCTGGTTCAACCCCTACCGGGTGGCCAACCACACCGACCCGGCGAGGCTCACCGAAGGCCACCCCGCCCGGGTCCACCCGGACTGGGTCCTGCCCTACGGCGGCAAGCTCTACTACAACCCGGGCCTGCCGCAGGTGCGCGGCTTCGTCCAGGACGCCATGCTCGACGCGGTACGCCGCTACGACGTCGACGGCGTGCACTTCGACGACTACTTCTACCCCTATCCGGTGGCCGGGCAGGCCTTCGCCGACGACGACACCTTCGCCGCACACGGCGCGGGCTTCCCGGACAAGGCGGCGTGGCGGCGGGACAACATCGACCGGCTGGTGCGGGAGATGTCCGAGCGGATCCAGGAGACCCGCAAGGACGTCGCGTTCGGGATCAGCCCCTTCGGTGTGTGGCGCAACGCCGCCACCGACCCGCTCGGCTCGAACACCCGGGCGGGCGTGCAAACCTACGACGACCTGCACGCCGACACCCGGAAATGGGTCAAGGAGGGCTGGATCGACTACGTGGTGCCGCAGCTCTACTGGCACATCGGCAACGCCGCCGCCGACTACGCCGAGCTGGTGCCCTGGTGGGACGAGGTGGCGCGCGGCACGGGCGTGGACCTGTACGTGGGGGAGGCGCTGTACAAGGCCGGCGACCCCGCCCAGCCGGCCGCCTGGCAGGACCCGACGGAGCTGTCACGCCACCTCACCCTGGCGGGCGAGCACCCCCGGGTGGGCGGCCACGTCTTCTTCTCGGCCAAGGAGGTCGTGACGGACCGCATCGGGGCGATGGCCAGGGTCGTGGCCGACCACTACCCGACGGCGGCCCGCCCGCCGGGCTAGGGCGTGCACGCCCCTCGGTGTGCCCTAGCCGGGCTCCTTGTGGCGTACGACGCTGTCGGGGCCCGGGGACATCAGGGTCTCGTGCCCGTCGTCGAAGCGGACGCGGTACGGGGGTGTGCCGTCCGGGCCGAGCACCTCGATGACCTCGGCGGTCCTGTCGTGCTGGCCGACGACCCTGCCGTGCACCAACAGCTTGTCGCCCACGGTCGCGTGCATCGAGTGACCTCCTTGCGCCGGTTTGTCCTGAATGTCGTTCCGTAGGGGGAGTCTACGTCCGCAGGTGTGGTCCGCGTCACCCGGAGCAGCCGGCCGGGTGCCGCTCGTTCACCGTGCAACCAGCGTGGCACGCACCACTGACAACCGGCCCCCGCCCTGCCAGGGTTCGATCATGGACGAGACGACGACCGCCCCCGACGCGTACGAGATCTCCACCGACGCCGCCCGCCTCGACCGGGCCCGCATCCACCACTGGCTCTCGACCGACGCGTACTGGGCCATCGGACGCAGCCGCGACAAGCAGGACCGCGCCATCGACGGATCGCTCAACTTCGGCGCCTACGAGACCTCCACCGGCGAACTCGTCGCCTACGCCCGCGCCGTCACCGACCACGCGACCTTCGCCTGGCTCTGCGACGTCTACGTCGACCGCGGGGCCCGCGGCAAGGGGCTCGGCACCGCACTGGCCCGGGCGGTGCGCGACCACTTCGCGTCGACCGGCGTCCACCGCATCATGCTCGCCACGCACGACGCGCACGAGGTGTACCGGAAGATCGGCTTCACGTCGCTGGACGTACCGGAGCACTGGATGGCCCTCCAGTTCCAGTAGCCGGTCGGGGCGGAGCCGCCCCCCAGGGCGCCGGTTCGGGCGGTGTCCGTCCCACCGGCTAGCCTGGGCGCACGATGAACCGTCTGACCACGTCATGGGGCGCGTACGAACTCGCCCGACACCCCGAGGACCCGCGCGACCGACTGCGCGCCTGGGACGCAGCCGACGAGTACCTGCTGGGACACCTGGCCGAGTCCGCGCCCGCCGCCCTCGCGCCCTCCGCCCCCGCCACGGGCACCGTGGTCGTCGCCGGCGACCGGTGGGGCGCCCTGGCCACCTCGCTGGCCGGGCACCACCCCGGCCGGGTCGTCCAGATCACCGACTCGTTCCTGGCCCGCGAGGCGACCCGCGCCAACCTCGCGCGGGCCGGGCTCGACGAGACGTCCGTACGGCTCCTCACCACCAGGGACACCCCGCCGGAGCGCATCGACGTGCTCCTGGTCAGGGTGCCCAAGAGCCTGGGGCTCCTGGAGGACCAGCTGCACCGCCTGGCCCCGGCCCTCCACCCCGGCACGCTCGTCGTGGGCACCGGCATGGTCAAGGAGATCCACACCTCCACGCTGCGGCTCTTCGAGCGTCTCATCGGCCCGACCCGCACGTCCCTCGCCGTGAAGAAGGCCCGGCTCATCTTCGCCACGCCCGACCCGGAGCTCCCGCGCACCGCCGGCCCCTGGCCGCACCGCTACACCCTCCCCGACGACGCCCCGGCCGCCGTCGCGGGCCGCACCGTGGTCAACCACGCCGGCATCTTCTGCGCCGACCGCCTCGACGTCGGCACGCGCTTCTTCCTCCAGCACCTGCCGCGCGGGCTCGGCGACGCCCGGGTCGTCGACCTGGGCTGCGGCAACGGCGTGGTGGGCCTGGCCGTGGCACTCGCCGAACCAGCCGCCCGGCTGCTCTTCACCGACGAGTCCTACCAGGCCGTGGCGTCCGCCGAGGAGACCTTCCGGGCGGGTGCCGGACCGGACCGCGAGGCGGAGTTCCTGGTCGGCGACGGACTCGCGGACGTACCGGCCGGCTCCGTCGACCTCGTCCTGAACAACCCGCCCTTCCACAGCCACCAGGCCACGACCGACCTGACCGCCCGCCGGATGTTCACCGGCGCCCGGCGCGCACTGCGCAGCGGCGGCGAACTGTGGGTCGTCGGCAACCGGCACCTCGGCTACCACGTGACGCTGCGGCGCATCTTCGGCAACGCGGACGTCGTGGCGAGCGACCCGAGGTTCGTGGTCCTGCGGGCCGTGAAGAAGTAGCCGCCCGGCCCTTCCGGCAGGGGCGCCCGCTCAGCCGGCCGGCAGCCGGGCGCCGCACCACCCGCAGAAGCGGATGCCGGACGTGTCGGGAGCGAGCCGGCCGCACTCGGTGCACACCCGGCCCAGCAGGCACGCCGCCTCGCCGCCCTCCCGCTCCGCCCTCCCGGCGTCCGGAGCTACCGGTGCCTCCGCCGCCGCCGGGGCGCCACCGATGGAGAGGCCCGGCCGGCGCCGGTGCACCGTCACATACGTCAGCCCCCGCGGCCCCGCCGCCACACCGCGTCGCGCACCACGCGGCAGCCACACCAGGCACCCCGCCACCAGCGGCCGTTCGCCCTCCCCGGTGTCGAGCAGCCCGGCGCCGTCCACGACGTACAGCAGGACGTCCAGGGCCGGCTCGACGTGCGCGGCGACCCGCACACCGGCGGCCACGCGCACCACGTTGGCGTCCAGCTGACGGCCGTCCTCCGCGAGACGCCACAGGGCGCCGCTCCGGTCGGCGGGCACCTCCCGCAACACCTCCGGCATACGGGCAAGCACCTCCGCCACCGGTTCCGCCACCACCCTGTCCCCTCCAGTCCGCCGAGCCGCCCGAGCAGCGGATCCTACCGCCACGCCACCCGCCCCCCGTGTCACCGCCGTGGCTGCCGGGGCCGCCGTGGCCGCCGTGGGCGCGGGGCCGCCGGGGAAAAGCCTTGGCCGTTCTGCCGCAGCCCGAGCAGGATGTCCGGGTGCCCCGCGCCCATCCCCGTGCCCTGTACGGTCTCGCCGCCAATCCGGCCCTGCCGCCCGACCTCGTCGACCGGCTGATCGACGTCGCGGACGCCGAACTCGGCGGGGTCCTCGCCGATCGCCCGGACCTCACGCACACGCAGGCGGTCGCGCTGGCCGACCGCGTCGAGGAGGCGGCCGTGCCACTCGCCTGTGCGGGCAGACTGACGGCTGCCGACGTCGACCCGGTGGCGCGCCCGCACGCCGCGCTCGCGCTGCTTGACGCCGGGAGCGGCGACCCTGAGTGGGCGCGCCGGTTCGTCGCGGACCCGGCCGTGGACCACCGGGAGAGGCTGGGCGCCTGTCCCGGACTGCCGCCCGACGTGACGGAGGCGCTCGCCGCCGACCCGGACGTACGCGTCGTCGCCGAGCTGGCGCTGTGGGCGACGCCCGACCTGGCTGCCCGGCTCGCGCGGCACCCGCACACCGAAGTCCGCAGCGCGGTGGCGCACAACGAGGCGACGCCACCGGAGGTGCTGGCGATGCTGCTCGCGGGTGTGGGCCTGCCGGCCGCGCGGCGGTGCCTGGTGTGCGACCAGAAGGAAACGCCCTCCGTCCACGATGCGCACGGCCGACGACCCCACGGCGAGCCGCTGCCCGGCGACGCGTGTGACGGCTCCCACCAGTCCGCCGTTCTCCGGCTGCGGGCCCGAGCGCTGGGCAACCCGGCCACGCCCACCGCGTCCGTCACCGGCTACGCCGGACACCCCTCCGTGCTCCTGCGCCGGCAGCTCGCGACCCGCCGGGACCTGCCGCCGGGGGTCGGCGAACGGCTCGCCGCCGATCCGGCCCCGGGCGTACGGGGCGATCTGGCCGAGAACCCCGCGATCGGTGAGGCGCTGATGCGCGTGCTCGCCCGGGACCGAGATCCCGGGGTACGGCGGAGCCTCGCGCTCAACCCGCGGGTACCGCTCGACGTGCTCACCGGCCTGGCCCGTACCACCAGGATCGGCTCGATCCTGCTCCCCCGGATCGCCGCCGCCTCTCCCGCCGAGGTCGAGGAGCGGGCCGCCTCACCGGAGCCCGCCGTACGGACGCTCCTGGCCGAGCGACGTGATATGCCCGCCGGGGTGCGGGACGCGCTGGCCCTCGACCCCGACGCGAAGGTGGTCAAGGCGGTGGCACCACACCCCGGGCTCACCGGAGCGCGGCTGCGCGCCATGGTCGACGACCACGGAAGCCGCACCGCCGCCCGGGTGGCCGCCAACCCCGATGCCCCGGCTGCCCTGCTGGAGGACCTGGTCCTGCGCGAGCCTCCGGTGCGAGGGGTCTTCCGCGAGGTGGCGCGGCACCGCAACGCCGGCGCGCGGGCCCTGCTCGCCTGCCTCGTGGACGAGCGTGCCCGGCCCGTCGCCGCCGGGCACCCGGCCCTGCCGGTGGCGGCCCTGCGCGAGCTGCTCGCCGACGACGAGGACGTGGCCGAGGCGGCCGCCGCCAACCCTTCACTGCCCCCGGCCCTGATGCGCGCCCTGCTGAGCCGCGCGAACCAAGCAGCAGCGTGACGTCACGCGGGGACGGCGAGCGGCGGGTGTTCCAGCACGCGGGGCTTGTACTCCACCAGCTGGGTGCGGCCGTCGAAGGTGCGGTGCTCGATCATCTCGAGGGCGACGTCCGGGTAGCCGTCGTAGATGCGTTCCGCGCCCGTGGCCCCGGTGATCACCGGGAACATCACGACCCGGAAGCGGTCGACGAGTCCGGCCCGCAGCAGGGACCGGCACAGGCTGAGGCTGCCGATCGTGCTGAGCAGCCCCGAGCCGTTCGACTTCATGGCGCGGACCGCCTCGACGGCGTCGCCGCGGACGAGCGTGGAGTTGGCCCATGTCAGCGGCTCGGTGAGTGAGGAGGAGAACACCACCTTGGGCGCCTGGGTGAGCTCGTCCACGGACGCCTCTTCCTCGGGCCGGAACTCGTCCTGGCCGGCCGGGACCTCGCCCGCGGCGAAGCCCGACATCAGGCGGTAGGTGTTCGCTCCCATCAGGTAGGTGACCTCGGGCTGATCGCCGAGCCATGCGAGGTACTCCGGGCCTTCGAGGCCCCAGAACCCGGGCCAGCCCTCTCCCGACGCGTAGCCGTCGAGGGAGGTGATGAAGTCGACGAGAAGCTCCGACATGGCGCTGTCCTTTCGTGGGGTGTCACGAGTCGAGGGGTGTCACGAGCTTGGACCGGCCGTGCGCCGCAAACTCATCGGCCGCGCCGGGGAGCGCGGGCCACGTCCCACGCGTGGACCCCCGCTCGACTCGCCGCCAGCGCATTGCATAAAAGTGCAGCCTTGCGTATAGTCATGCCATCGACGAGGAGGCTTCGATGGCAGTACGAGCAGCAGTGGCGGGCGCGAGCGGATACGCGGGCGGAGAGGTGCTCCGTCTGCTCCTCGGGCACCCCGGGGTCGAGATCGGCACCCTGACCGGCCACTCCAACGCCGGCCAGACCCTCGGCAGCCTCCAGCCCCACCTGCTGCCGCTCGCCGACCGCGTCCTGGAGCCGACCACCGCCGAGGCCCTCGCCGGTCACGACGTGGTCTTCCTGGCCCTGCCGCACGGCCAGTCCGCGGCCGTCGCCGAGCGGCTCGGCGACGACGTCCTGGTCATCGACATGGGCGCCGACTTCCGGCTGAAGGACGCGTCCGACTGGGAGACGTTCTACGGCTCCCCGCACGCCGGAACCTGGCCCTACGGCCTCCCCGAGCTGCCGGGCGCCCGCGCCGCGCTGGAGGGGGCCAAGCGCATCGCGGTGCCCGGCTGCTACCCCACCGCCGTGTCGCTCGCGCTCTTCCCGGCGTACGCCGCCGGACTCGCCGAGCCGGAAGCGGTGATCGTCGCCGCGACCGGGACCTCCGGCGCCGGCAAGGCGCTCAAGCCGCACCTGCTCGGCTCCGAGGTCATGGGCTCCATGAGCCCCTACGGCGTCGGCGGCGGCCACCGCCACACCCCCGAGATGATGCAGAACCTCGGCACGGTCGCGGGCGAACCGGTCACCGTCTCCTTCACCCCGACCCTCGCCCCCATGGCACGCGGCATCCTCGCCACGTGCAGCGCCAGGGCGAAGCGGGGCACCACCGCCGAGGACGTCAGGGCCGCCTACACCAAGGCGTACGCCGACGAGCCCTTCGTCCACCTCCTCCCCGAGGGCCGGTGGCCCGCGACCGCCTCCGTCTACGGCTCCAACGCCGTGCAGGTGCAGGTCGCGTACGACGCGGCGGCGGGCCGCGTTATCGCCATCAGCGCCATCGACAACCTCACCAAGGGCACCGCCGGCGGAGCGGTGCAGAGCATGAACATCGCCCTCGGGCTCCCCGAGGACACGGGTCTTTCCACGATCGGGGTCGCACCGTGAGCGACGCACGTGCAGCCACCGGACCGCGGACAACGACGATGCCCGCACCTCTGCGCTGCGCGGGCGGAGAAGCGAACGGAGAGGCACCGTGAGCTGGGGGCACCTCCCAGCGGCAGCTGGGGGAGCACGCGCAGCCACCGGGCCGCGGACAACGACGATGCCCGCACCTCTGCGCTGCGCGGGCGACAGTGACATCAGCCGCTACCGCGGCGGGGCGAACGGAGAAGCACAGTGAGCGTCACGGCAGCAAAGGGATTCACGGCCGCGGGCGTCGCCGCCGGGATCAAGGCGAACGGCAACCCGGACCTGGCCCTCGTGGTCAACGAGGGGCCCCGCCGCGCCGCCGCGGGCGTCTTCACCTCCAACCGCGTCAAGGCCGCGCCCGTCCTGTGGTCCGAGCAGGTCCTGAAGACCGGCGAACTGCGGGCCGTCGTCCTCAACTCCGGCGGCGCCAACGCCTGCACCGGCCCCAAGGGCTTCCAGGACACCCACGCCACCGCCGAGAAGGTGGCGGAGGTGCTGGACATCGGCGCCGGCGAGGTCGCCGTCGCGTCCACCGGCCTCATCGGCGTACTCCTGCCCATGGACAAGCTCCTGCCGGGCGTCGAGAAGGCCGCCGGGGAGCTGTCCGAGCACGGCGGCGAGAAGGCCGCCATCGCCATCAAGACCACCGACACCGTCCACAAGACGTCCGTGGTGACCAAGGAGGGCTGGACCGTCGGCGGCATGGCCAAGGGCGCGGGCATGCTCGCCCCGGGCCTCGCGACCATGCTCGTCGTGCTCACCACGGACGCCGATGTCGACGCCGCGACCCTCGACAAGGCGCTGCGCGACGCGACCCGCGTCACCTTCGACCGGGTCGACTCCGACGGCTGCATGTCCACCAACGACACCGTCCTGCTCCTCGCGTCCGGCGCGTCCGGCACGACCCCCGCGTACGCCGACTTCGCCGACGCCGTGACCCGGGTCTGCGACGACCTCGGCCGCCAGCTCATCGGTGACGCCGAAGGCGCGTCCAAGGACATCCGCGTCGAGGTGGTCAACGCGGCGAGCGAGGCCGACGCCGTCGAGGTCGGGCGCTCCATCGCCCGCAACAACCTCCTCAAGTGCGCCATCCACGGCGAGGACCCCAACTGGGGCCGTGTCCTGTCCGCCATCGGCACCACCGGCGCCGTCTTCGAGCCCGACCGGCTCAACGTCGCCATCAACGGCGTCTGGGTCTGCAAGAACGGCTCGGTCGGCGAGGACCGCGACCTCGTCGACATGCGGTACCGCGAAGTGAAGATCACCGCCGACCTCGCGGCGGGAACCGAGTCCGCGGTCATCTGGACCAACGACCTCACCGCCGACTACGTCCACGAGAACAGCGCGTACAGCTCATGAGCACTCGCAAGCACACCGCACTGCCCAAGGCGCAGATCCTCATCGAGGCCCTGCCCTGGCTGACACGCCATCACGGCAAGACCGTCGTCATCAAGTTCGGCGGCAACGCCATGATCGACGAGGAACTGAAGGCCGCCTTCGCCCAGGACGTCGTCTTCCTGCGCCACGCCGGCCTCAAGCCGGTCGTCGTGCACGGCGGCGGACCCCAGATCAGCGCCCAGCTCGACAAACAGGGCCTGGTCAGCGAGTTCAAGTCCGGCCTGCGCGTCACCACTCCTGAAGCGATGGACGTCGTACGGATGGTCCTGGCCGGGCAGGTGCAGCGCGAGCTCGTGGGGCTGCTCAACCAGCACGGCCCGTTCGCCGTCGGGATGACCGGCGAGGACGCGCAGACCATCACCGCCACCAAGCACCAGCCACGCATCGAGGGCGAACTCGTCGACATCGGGCGGGTCGGTGAGATCACCCGGATCGACACCGGTGCCATCGAGGCACTGCTGGACAACGGCCGCATCCCGGTCGTCTCCTCGATCGCCCGCTCCGAGGACGACGGACATGTCTACAACGTCAATGCTGATACGGCGGCTGCGGCACTCGCTGCGGCGCTGGGTGCCGAAACCCTGATGGTCCTGACCGACGTCGAGGGCCTCTACGAGGACTGGCCCCACAGCGACGAGGTCATCAGCCGGCTCACCGCCGCCCAGCTGGAGAAGCTGCTGCCCGAGCTCTCCAGCGGCATGGTCCCCAAGATGGAGGGCTGCCTGCACGCCGTACGCAACGGCGTCACCACCGCCCGCGTCATCGACGGGCGCGTACAGCACTCGATCCTGCTGGAGATCTTCACCGACGAGGGCATCGGCACGATGGTCGTGCCGGACGGACAGGGGGACGCATGACCGGCAACGAGACCGGCAACGAGACCGGGAACGAGCACCTGACCCAGCGGTGGCGGGGCGCGCTCATGGACAACTACGGCACGCCCCGCCTCCCTCTCGTGCGCGGCGAGGGCGCCAGGGTCTGGGACGCCGACGGCACCGAGTACCTCGACTTCGTCGGCGGCATCGCCGTCAACGCCCTCGGCCACGCCCACCCGGCCGTCGTCGAAGCCGTGTCGAGGCAGATCGGCTCCCTCGGCCACGTCTCCAACCTCTTCGTCGCCGAGCCGCCGGTCGCCCTGGCCGAACGGCTGCTCCAGCTCCTCGGCCGCCCGGGACGGGTGTTCTTCTGCAACTCGGGCGCCGAGGCCAACGAGGCCGCCTTCAAGATCGGGCGGCTGACCGGGCGGACGCACATGGTCGCCACCGACGGCGGCTTCCACGGCCGGACCATGGGCGCCCTCGCGCTCACCGGCCAGCCCGCCAAGCAGCAGCCGTTCCTCCCGCTGCCCGGCGACGTCACGCACGTGCCCTACGGAGACGCCGACGCGCTCCGGGCGGCCGTCACCGAGGACACCGCGTTCGTCGTCATCGAGCCCATCCAGGGCGAGAACGGCGTGGTCGTCCCGCCGCCCGGCTACCTCAAGGCCGCGCGCGAGATCACCCGCGCCACCGGCACCCTGCTCGTCCTGGACGAGGTGCAGACCGGCATCGGGCGGTGCGGCCACTGGTTCGAGCACCAGGCGCACGGCGTCGAGCCGGACGTCGTCACCCTCGCCAAGGGCCTCGGCGGCGGTCTGCCCATCGGCGCGACCGTCGCGTTCGGCGAGGCTGCGGAGCTGCTGAAGCCGGGCCACCACGGCACGACCTTCGGCGGCAACCCCGTCGCGTGCGCGGCCGGCCTCGCCGTACTCGACACCCTCGCCACCGGTTCCACGCTCGACCAGGTCAAGCGCCTCGGCGAGAAGCTGCGCGGCGGAATCGAGGCACTGGGCCACCCGCTGGTCTCCCACGTCCGTGGTGCGGGCCTGCTGCTGGGTATCGTGCTCACCGAGCCCCTCGCGCCCCAGGTGCAGCAGGCGGCTCAGGACGCCGGCCTCCTGGTGAACGCGCCCGCCCCCGATGTCGTACGGCTCATGCCGCCGCTGGTCATCGGTGACGACGAGGTGGACGCCTTCCTCCGGGCCCTGCCCGGCGTCCTCAGCAGCGTGCACGGGGAAGGACGATCCGGAGAATGAGACGACGATGACCGACGCGCAGGACCTCGAGTACGGCGGGCCGTCCGTTCCGCAGACCCGCACCGCCCGTCACCGCCGGATCGTGGACATCCTCAACCGGCAGCCGGTGCGCTCCCAGAGCCAGCTGGCGAAGCTCCTCGCCGACGACGGGCTGAGCGTCACCCAGGCGACGCTCTCCCGGGACCTCGACGAGCTGGGCGCGGTCAAGATCCGCAACACGGGCGGCGAGCTGATCTACGCGGTGCCCAGCGAGGGCGGCTTCCGCACCCCGCAGGCCCCGCTCGGCGAGTCGGCCAAGGAGGAGCGGATGCGGCGCCTCTCGGGCGAGCTGCTGATCTCCGCCGAGGCGTCCGCCAACCTCGTCGTCCTGCGCACACCGCCGGGAGCCGCCCAGTTCCTCGCCTCCGCCATCGACCAGGCCGAACTGCACGCCATCCTGGGCACCATCGCGGGCGACGACACCCTGCTGCTCATCTCCCGCGACCCGGTGGGCGGCCAGGCCCTCGCCGACCACCTGCTGCGGCTCGCGCAGAAGGACCGGTAGGCCACCCCGCCCGGTACGGGGTCGGTACCGGGTCGGCTCAGTAGCGGGTCAGCGCGGTCGGCCCCGACGCCGTCCCGATCGCCATGTGCGGCCGCCGCGCCGGGTCCGCCCACGCCAGGATCCGGCGCATCGCGCCCGCGGGGACGGCGACGCAACCGGCGGTCGGCCCGGCCCCGGCGACGTGCAGGAAGATCCCCGCACCCCGCCCGCGTACCGGGCGGTCGTAGTTGAACCCGATCACCACGGCGTGCGCGTACCGCTCGCCGTAGGTGACGAGGTGTTCGGCCTCCTTCGCCCGGCAGTCGGCGGGCAGTCCCTCCACCCACCGGTTGTACGCACGCGACCGGTTGTCCTGGCACCACCAGGAGTGACGCGTCACCCGGCGGTGGCGCAGGTCCGTACCCGCCGGGGCGGCGTCGATGCCGAAGGCGTACGGCAGGGAGTAGAGGCCCGTCGGGGTGGTCGAGGTGCCCTGGCGTCGTCTGACCCCCTCCACCAGGCCGTTCGCCCCGAACCGCGCCGCCGCCGACCCCACCCGCACCCACCGTCCGCCGCGCCGGTCCCACCACGTCACCGTCCCGGTGGTGGACCGGGCGCCCGGCGCCTCGGCGGTGATCAGCTGCGTACCGCCGCCCGTGTCGGCCATGCGCTCCGGCAGCGGCCCGGCGCCGCCCGGGGGCGCGAGCAGGGCCGGCAGGAGTACGGAGACGAGGGCGAGACCGAGGCGCATGCCGGGACCGTACGCGCGCCGTCCCCGGCCCGCTCCCCGGACGCGTCCGATCGGGGCGGCGAACCGGAGAGGCCCTCCGTGAAGTGGCTCCCCGCGGCGTTGACAAAACATACGGCGGATTGCATAGTTATACCTGTCAGTGAATGCACCGTAAGGAGAAACCCGTGACCGAGCGCGTCGTACTCGCCTACTCGGGCGGACTGGACACCTCCGTCGCCATCGGCTGGATCGCCGAGGAGACGGGTGCCGAGGTCATCGCCGTCGCCGTGGACGTCGGCCAGGGCGGCGAGGACCTGGACGTCATCCGCAAGCGCGCGCTCGCCTGCGGTGCGGTCGAGGCGGAGGTCGCCGACGCCAAGGACGAGTTCGCCGACGAGTACTGCCTCCCGGCCATCAAGGCCAACGCCCTCTACATGGACCGCTACCCGCTGGTCTCGGCGCTCTCCCGGCCCGCGATCGTCAAGCACCTGGTGGCCGCCGCCAACAAGCACAACGCCTCGATCGTCGCCCACGGCTGCACCGGCAAGGGCAACGACCAGGTCCGCTTCGAGGCCGGCATCCAGGCCCTCGGCCCCGAGCTCAAGTGCATCGCCCCGGTCCGGGACTACGCCATGACCCGCGACAAGGCCATCGCCTTCGCCGAGAAGGCGGAGCTGCCGATCGCCACCACCAAGAAGTCGCCGTACTCCATCGACCAGAACGTCTTCGGGCGGGCCGTCGAGACCGGCTTCCTGGAGGACATCTGGAACGCGCCGATCGAGGACATCTACGAGTACACCTCCAACCCGGCCACGCCCCGCGAGGCCGACGAGGTCGTCATCACCTTCAAGGAGGGCGTCCCGGTCGCCATCGACGGCAAGCCCGTCACCGTCCTCCAGGCGATCCAGCAGCTCAACGACCGGGCCGGCGCCCAGGGCATCGGCCGGATCGACATGGTCGAGGACCGGCTCGTCGGCATCAAGTCCCGCGAGGTCTACGAGGCGCCCGGCGCGATCGCCCTGATCACCGCCCACCAGGAGCTGGAGAACGTCACCGTCGAGCGCGAGCTGGCCCGCTACAAGCGGCAGGTCGAGCAGCGCTGGGGCGAGCTGGTCTACGACGGCCTGTGGTTCTCGCCGCTCAAGCGGGCCCTGGACGGCTTCATCAACGAGGCCAACCAGCACGTCTCCGGCGACATCCGGATGACCCTGCACGGCGGCCGCGCCGTCGTCACCGGCCGGAAGTCCGACGAGTCGCTCTACGACTTCAACCTGGCGACGTACGACTCGGGCGACACCTTCGACCAGTCCAAGGCGCAGGGATTCATCGACATCTTCGCCCTGTCGTCGAAGATCGCCGCCAAGCGCGACCTGACCTGACTCGACCCCGGCCGACCGGCCCCGGCGTGACCTGACCCGCCCCCGGCTCGTTCGACCAGCCGCCTCCCCGTTCCCTCGGCGGGGAGGCGGCGGCACATCCACCCTCGTGAGGAGCAACCCGCAGTGAGCAGCAACAACGGTGACGTCCGGCTCTGGGGCGGTCGTTTCGCCGACGGTCCCGCGGAGGCGCTGGCCAAGCTGTCGGCGTCCGTGCACTTCGACTGGCGCCTCGCGCCGTACGACATCGCCGGCTCCCGCGCCCACGCGCGCGTGCTCCACAAGGCCGGGCTGCTCACCGAGGACGAACTGACGCGCATGCTGGCCGGCCTCGACCGGCTGGAGGCGGACGTCGCGGACGGCTCCTTCACCGGCACCATCGCCGACGAGGACGTCCACACCGCCCTGGAGCGCGGCCTGTTGGAGCGGCTCGGCCCCGACCTCGGCGGCAAGCTGCGGGCGGGCCGGTCCCGCAACGACCAGGTCGCCACCCTGTTCCGGATGTACCTGCGCGACCACGCCCGCATCATCGGCGGCCTCCTCGCCGACCTCCAGGACGCCCTGGTCGGCCTCGCCGACGCGCACCCCGACGTCGCCATGCCGGGCCGTACGCACCTCCAGCACGCCCAGCCGGTGCTCTTCGCCCACCACGTGCTCGCCCACGTGCAGTCCCTGTCCCGGGACGCGGAGCGGCTGCGCCAGTGGGACAAGCGGACGGCGGTCTCCCCGTACGGCTCCGGCGCCCTGGCCGGCTCGTCCCTCGGGCTCGACCCGGAGGCGGTCGCCAAGGACCTGGGCTTCGAGAACGGCAGCGCCGGCAACTCGATCGACGGCACGGCGTCGCGGGACTTCGTCGCCGAGTTCGCGTTCATCACCGCGATGATCGGCGTGAACCTCTCCCGGATCGCCGAGGAGGTCATCATCTGGAACACGAAGGAGTTCTCCTTCGTCACCCTCCACGACGCCTTCTCCACCGGCTCGTCGATCATGCCGCAGAAGAAGAACCCGGACATCGCGGAGCTGGCGCGCGGCAAGTCCGGCCGCCTGATCGGGAACCTCACCGGCCTCCTGGCCACCCTCAAGGCCCTCCCGCTCGCCTACAACCGCGACCTCCAGGAGGACAAGGAGCCGGTCTTCGACTCCTGCGACCAGCTGGAGGTCCTGCTGCCCGCCTTCACCGGCATGATGGCCACGCTCACCGTCAACCGGGAGCGCATGGAGGAGCTGGCCCCGGCCGGTTTCTCCCTCGCGACCGACATCGCGGAGTGGCTGGTCAAGCAGGGCGTGCCGTTCCGCGTGGCGCACGAGGTCGCCGGCGAGTGCGTCAAGGAGTGCGAGACACAGGGCATCGAGCTGGACCAGCTCACCGACGAGCAGTTCGCCAAGATCTCCGAGCACCTCACCCCCGAGGTCCGCACGGTGCTGAACGTCCCCGGCGCGCTCGCCTCCCGCAACGGCCGGGGCGGCACCGCCCCCTCCGCCGTCGCCGCCCAGCTCTCCGAGGTCAAGGCCGACCTGGTGATCCAGCGCGCCTGGGCCACCGCCAAGCGGTAGGACCCCCGCTCACAGCGCCGCCGCCCAGTCCGCGAGCGCGTCGAAGTCCGGCCGCGTCAGGCCGACGCGCTCGTCGACGTGCACCAACAGGGCGGCGGCGAGGTGTTCGGCCTCCACCATCTCGCGGTCGTACGCCGTGATGTCGTCGTCGACCCACGCGAACGGCCGCCCCGCCGCGTACTCGAGGATGTACTGCGTCTTCCAGAAGGTCCCGCGAGGGGCCTTTCCGTGCATCTGGGGCCAGTCGATGTACGGCAGTCCGGGCAGTCCCAGATGCGGCCCTATCCACTCGTTGGCCTCGCCCTTCCACGTGGTCGCCCAGACCAGGTCGTACAGGCGGGCGAGCGCCCGCAGCTCCTCGCCGTGCGCGGGATTGAGCCACACCCGCAGCGGCTTCCCGTCCGTCCAGCCCGTGGGGCGCATCCGGTGCGTGGTGTAGCCCGCCGGTCTTCGTTCCGCCTGGGCGGCGTACGGATTGAGCGGACCGTCCACGTCGAGCAGCAGCAGTGGCTTCATGCGGTTCAGCATCCCGATCACCCTCCGGTGAGTCGATCGAATTTCGAATGAGACATTGATGTCTCATGTGGGTTATGGTTGTCTCATGACAGTCGACCGTGAGCAGGTGCTGCGCACCGCCGCCGCCCTCCTCTCCCGGAAGGCGACCGCCACCATGGACGAGGTCGCCCGCGCCGCTGGCATCGGCCGCGCGACCCTGCACCGGCACTTCGCCGGGCGGGACGCGCTGGTCAGGGCGCTGGAGGCGTACGGCATCCAGGAATTCGAGGGGGCCATCGAGGCCGCCCGGCTCGACGACGGCACCGCCGAGGACGCGCTGCTCCGGCTCATCGCCGGACTGGAGCCGGTCGCCGGACTGCTCGCGTTCCTCGTCACCGAGAACCAGCTCTTCGAGGGCGACCAGGTCAACGAGGGCTGGGCCCGTCTCGACGCACGGGTCGCCGCGCTCTTCCGGCGCGGCCAGGAGCAGGGCGAGTTCCGGATCGACCTGACACCCGTCTGGCTCACCGAGGCGCTCTACGGCCTCATCGGCACCTGCGCCTGGGCCGTGCAGGACGGGCGGGTCGCCGCCAAGGACTTCCAGTACATGATCGCCGAGTTGCTGCTCGGTGGAGCACGCAGGAGCGTGGAGAAATGACCCGTACCGATCACCTCGAGAAGAACGAGGAGGTTCTGCGCAGCCCCGGCCGGTGGCTGGCCCTCGCCGTACTGGTCCTGGCCGTCCTGCTCGTGGCGGTCGACGCCACCGTACTCGGCCTGGCCACCCCGTTCCTCAGCGAGGACCTCCAGCCCACCGGCACCCAGCTGCTGTGGATCGGCGACGTCTACTCCTTCGTCATCGCCGGCCTGCTCGTCTCCATGGGCAGCCTCGGTGACCGCATCGGCCGCAAGAAGCTGCTGCTGACCGGAGCCACCGCCTTCGGCGCCGTCTCCGTGCTCAACGCCTACGCCACCAGTCCCGAGATGATGATCGTCGCCCGCGCGCTGCTCGGCGTCGCCGGCGCGACCCTGATGCCGTCCACCCTGGCGCTCATCCGCAACCTCTTCCACGACCCGCGCGAGCGCAGCCTCGCCATCGGCATCTGGGGCGCCATGGCCTCGGCCGGCGCGGCCGTCGGCCCCGTGGTCGGCGGGTTCCTGCTCGAACACTTCTGGTGGGGCTCGGTCTTCCTGATCAATCTGCCGGTGATGGCCGTCCTCGTCCTCGTCGGCGCCAAGTTCATCCCCGAGTCCAAGAACCCGGCCCCCGGCCCCTGGGACCTGCCCAGCGTCGCCCTCTCGCTCATCGGCATGATCGGCATCGTGTACGGGGTCAAGGAGGTCGCCGCGCACGGGCTGCACGTCGACATGGCCGTCGCCACCGTCATCGGCCTCGGCGCCCTGACCTCGTTCGTACGGCGTCAGCTACGGCTGGAGGCACCGCTGCTCGACATGCGGCTGTTCCACCACCGCGGCTTCTCCGGGGCGGTGCTCGCCGACCTGCTGACCATCCTGGGCCTGTCCGGACTGGTGTTCTTCCTCTCCCAGTTCCTCCAGCTCGTCCAGGGACGCGAACCCCTGGAGGCGGGTCTCGCGGAACTGCCCGCCGCGATCGGCGCGGTGACGGCCGGTCTGATCGCCGGCACCGTCGCCCGGCGGTTCTCGGTGCGGTCCGTGGTGTCGGGCGGCCTCGCCGCGGTGGGCCTCGCGCTCGCCGTGCTGACCCTGCTCGACCGGTCCTCCGGCTACCCGCTGCTCGGCGCGTCCCTGCTGGTCGTCGGCATCGGCGCGGGTTTCGCGTTCACGGTCACCGCCGACGTCATCCTGTCGAGCGTCCCGCGCGAACAGGCCGGCGCGGCCTCCGCGGTCTCGGAGACGGCCTACGAACTCGGCGCGGCGCTCGGCATCGCGCTCCTCGGCTCCATCGTGACCGGCGTCTACCGCGACTTCCCCACCCCGCCGGGCGTCCCCGCGGACACCTCCGCCGCGGCCCACGAATCCCTGGGCGGCGCGGTGGAAGCGTCGGCGGCCCTGCCGGACGCCACCGCCGGAGCCCTGGTCACCGCCGCACAGGACGCCTTCACCGAGGGCCTGCGCATCGCGGCCGGCGTCGGCGCCGTCGTCCTCCTGGCGACCGCGGTGGCTGCCTGGTTCCTGCTCCGGGGCCAGAAGCTGGAGGAAGGCGTCGAGCACCCGTAGGCAAAGGGCCGCACCCCACCAGGGGTGCGGCCCTCCTCCGTACGGTCCGCTACGCGGCCTTCGCCTTCGTGGCGTACATGTCCACGTACTCCTGCCCCGACAGCCGCATCACCTCGGCCATCACCGAGTCCGTCACCGCCCGCAGCACGTACCGGTCGCGGTCCATGCCCTCGTAGCGGGAGAACTCCATCGGCTCGCCGAACCGGACGGTCACCCGGCCCGGACGGGGGATACCCGCACCACCCGGCTGGAGCTTGTCCGTGCCGATCATCGCGAACGGCACCACCGGCGCACCCGTCATCAGCGTGAGGCGCGCGATCCCGGTACGGCCGCGGTACAGGCGGCCGTCGGGGGAGCGGGTGCCCTCCGGGTAGATGCCGAAGACGTTGCCCTCCTCCAGCACCCGGCGCCCCGTCATCAGCGCGGCCACACCACCGTTGGCGCCGTCCCGGTCCACCGGGATCATGCCGACGCCCGTGAAGAACCACGCCATGAGCCGGCCCTTGAGGCCCTTGCCCGTCACGTACTCGTCCTTGCCGATGAAGAAGACCTGGCGCTCGCACACGATCGGCAGGACGATCGAGTCGATGAACGTCAGATGGTTGCCCGCCAGGATGACCGGCCCGTCACCGGGGATGTTCCCGGCGCCCTCCACCCGGGGGCGGAACATCAGGCGCATGACCGGGCTGAGCACTGCCTTGATGAGCGCGAAGCGGGACAACGAGTCCTCCGTCGAAGTAGCTGACCACCTGTGTGACCAGTATGTGCAGGTGAGGACGATACTCGTGGGTCACACCCGCCCGCACGTCGGGTTCACCGAGTCGATACGCGGTGTTGACCCGTGTTTTCCACACGTTCGTTCGGGGTCTCCCGTACGTAAGGGACCGCTGCCTACGATCAGGCTTCGCTCGGCCATCCGGAAAAACGTTTCACGAAGGAGCCTCTCCATGACACAGGGCGCGCACAGGAGTCCCGGCCGGCGGACCGTACTGGGGGCGGCGGTCCTCGGCTCGGCCGCCCTCTCCGTGGGCGCGAGCAGCACCGCGGCGCAGGCCCACGGCGGTTCCGGCGCGTACCGGCGCCTTCCCGTCCCGACGGTCATCGCCCACCGCGGCGCCAGCGGCTACCGGCCCGAGCACACCCTCGGCTCCTACCAGCTCGCCCTCGACATGGGCGCCGACGTGATCGAGCAGGACCTGGTCCCCACGAAGGACGGTCACCTGGTCTGCCGCCACGAGAACGACATCACCGGAACGACCGACGTCGCCGACCACCCGGAGTTCGCCTCCCGGAAGACCACCAAGACGGTCGACGGCACCGCGCTGACCGGATGGTTCACCGAGGACTTCACCCTCGCCGAGCTGAAGACGCTCCGCGCGAAGGAGCGCATCCCCGGCACGCGCCAGGAGAACACCCTGTACGACGGCCGCTGGGCGGTGCCCACCTTCGAGGAGGTGCTGCGCTGGGCCCAGCAGGAGGGCCGCCGCCGGCGCCGCCCGATCTGGCTGTACGTCGAGACCAAGCACCCCACCTACTTCCGCAACCTCGGCCTCCCCCTGGAGGAGCCGCTGGCGAAGCTGCTGCGCCGGTACGGGCGGCACGGCGCGGACTCGCCCACCTTCCTCCAGTCGTTCGAGCCCACCAGCATGCGGCGCATGGCCAAGCTCGTCGCGACGCCCCGTGTCGTCCTCCTGTGGACGCCGGACGACCGCCCCTGGGACTTCCGCGAGTCCGGCGACCCCCGCACGGTCGCCGACCTGATCACGCCCGACGGCCTGAAGTGGATCGCGTCCTTCGCCCAGGGCATCGGCCCCCTCCTCGACCTCGTCATCCCCAAGGACAAGGACGGCACCCTGGGCAAGCCGACCACCCTGGTCCGCGACGCCCACGCCAAGGGCCTGGTCCTCCATCCGTACACGATGCGCAACGAGAACTCCTTCCTGCCCGCCGAGTTCCGCCGCGGCACGGACCCGGCGGCCTACGGCGACGTCTTCGGCGCGTACGAGGCGTACTTCGCGACCGGCATCGACGGCATCTTCACCGACCAGCCCGACACCGGCCTCCTGGCCGCAGAGGAATACCGCGGCCGCCACTGACCCGCGCCCCGCACCGGCAACGCACCCGGGGCGGGGCAGCGCCACCCCCCGCCCCGCACCGGCAACGCACCCCGGGCGGGGGCGCCACCCCCGTCCCGCAGTCGGCATCCGGCCCGGGGCGGGGCCGTGCAGGGTCGCCCCCGCAGGGGACCGGCGGCGTTACCGGGGCTCCCTATCCCGTGACCCGAGGCCGCCGGCCCCGAGGAGGTGAGCCCGGAGGGGCCACGCCCCACCCCCGCCGGGGCTCACCGCACCCCGACAGCACAGGGCCGGGCGTCAGCACCACGCCCCACCCCCACCGGGGCTCACCGCACCCAGACACCGCCCCGCGCCGAACCGAGCCGTCCCACCCACCGGGGCTCACCGCACCCCGGACACCACCGGGCGGGCGTCATCACCACGCCCCCACCCCCACCCGAAAGGGCGGTTTCGGCGAGCAGGGGCAACCACCCGACCGCCAAGCCGTGTCGTCGGCGACATGACGCCCCCCGTGAAGAAGACCGGCCACACCCTGCCCGAACCCCTCGGCACGCTCACCGCCCTGCTCGCGGCCGAGTCCGAGGCGGAGGCCGCAGCCGCCGGCATCGATGCGGCCGATCTCGAACAGGCCGTGTGGCTCAGGCTGCTGGAGCGGCTCGACGACGGCCCGGGCATGCCGCGTCACCCCGCCGACTGGCTGCGCCGCGCCGTCCGCGCCGAGGCCCGCCGCGCGAGGCGTACCGTCGTACGGGAGCTGCCCTACACCGCCCAGGAGCCGGTGTCGGACGCGGGGCCCGAGCGCGCGGAGCCCGAGCCCGCGGCGCTGGTCGCGGAACGGCGCCGGGCGCTGCGTACCGCCGTCGCCCGCACCCCGGTCCACTGCCGGCGGCTGCTCACTGCGATGTTGTCGCCGACTGACCCCACCTACCGCGAAATCGCAGGGGAGTTGGGTATCTCACAAGGCAGTTTGGGGCCGATGCGTTCCCGTTGCCTGGGATGCCTGCGCAGAATGCTCCCGGCAGAGGTTGCCGTTCCTGGTCATCGGGGAAGGGAGCGGTAGACCCACAGGGCGGACCAGGTGAGCCGGAGGCATGCAGACATGGGCATGAGCGTGACCATCTCAGCGGCAAGCGCGCAGGACGCCGAGCACATCCTCAAGTTGCAGTACCTGTGCTACCAGAGCGAGGCGGAGCTCTACGGCGACTACGGCATCGAGCCCCTCACCCAGTCGCTCGACGACCTGAAGGCGGAGCTGTACCGCGGCCACGCCCTCGTCGCCCGGCTCGGTGACGAGGTGATCGCCTCCGTACGCGGCGAGCTGGACGACTCCGGCACCGCCACCATCGGCAAGCTGATCGTCCACCCGCGGCTGCGCCGCCACGGGCTGGGCGGCCGTCTGCTGGACGCCATCGAGAAGCACTTCGCCGGCGAGGGGGCACCCGCGGCCAAGCGCTTCCAGCTGTTCACCGGCCACCGCAGCGAGAGCAATCTGCGCCTCTACCGCAAGAAGGGGTACGAAACGGTCGCCACCCGCCAGGCGGGCCCGCGCCTGAGGCTCGTCACGCTGGAGAAGGCCGCCTGAGGCGTCCGCCGCGCGGACGGGCCCACCCGTCAGTGGCCCCCGCGCGGGCCTTACGCCGCGGTGGGCCGCCGGGAGTTGCGCAGCCACATGATGCCGGTCACCGGCAGCAGCACCGGGATGAAGACGTACCCGTAGCCGTAGTCCGACCAGACGGTGGCGTCGGGGAAGGCGCCGGGGTCGGCCAGGGTCCAGGTTCCCACGGTCAGTACGCCCACGAGCTCGGCGGCGCAGCACACCAGCGCCGCCCTGCGGGCGGTCTCCCCGCCCCGCACCAGGGTGTACGTGATGAAGACGTACACGACCGCGGCCAGCGCGGAGAGCGTGTACGCCAGCGGCGCCCGGCCGAACTCGGTGGCGATCTGGAGCACCGACCGCGACACGGCGCCGACCGACATGACCCCGTACAGCCACACCAGCAGCATGCCCGGCCCTTTGGCCAGCCCACGCCCCCGCGAGGGGCCGCCCTGCCGTCCCGCCGCCGCACCGGACCGTTCCGCCGCCATGTCACGCCGTCCAGATGTCATGGAGCCGCACTTCCAGCACCGCCAGCACCAGCGCGCCGGCCGCGACGGTCGCCGAACCCCAACGGGTGCGTTCCGCGAGCGACAGGAAGCCCGCGGCGGGTACCGCGAACAGGGCGCCGATCAGGTAGGCGAGGAAGATCGCCGTTCCCTCGTCGGCCTCCTCGCCCCGCGCCAGCCGCACGATCCCGACGACCAGCTGGGCCAGCGCCAGGACCGACACGACGGCCATGGCGATGAAGTGCCAGTCCTTCGTCGGCTGGTCCCGGTACGCGGCGAAGCCGCACCAGGCGGCGAGGGCGAGCGCGGCCACGGAGACCGCGACCGTCAGGGCGACAAGCATGCGCCCGAGACTATTACGGGCCAAAAGACCCGGTGCGACCGGCCCCGGGCGGCGCACGGCACCCCGTGCGGGCGAGGGTGGTCTTGACCACAGCACCCGCCGTGGCGCCCGCCCCGGCCGCCCCTCCACCCACCCGCCCGGGCCACCCCCGCCGTCCGCGTCCGCGCAGGCGAGAAGGGGTGCGCAAGCAGTCGGCGGCCTCCGGCGCACCACTCGGACCTGTCCGGATGGCGTACACAAGACGTCCGCTATTCGGACAACCGTCCGGGCCCGCTCGGGAGGTCTGCTTTACTGGCCCGCATGACCACGACGAGCAGCCGCACCCTTGCGACCGAGGCGATGATGACGCCCGGTGCTCGTTGTATGTGTCGAATGTGCGCCTTCTGAGGGCCCCCGCCTGAGCCTCGCGCCCCGAAGCGAGACCCGACTGCCCTGCCCTGTTCCGGACGAGACCGGACGGAACGGGCCGCCCCGCGCACGTGCCTCCCCGGCCACCCGCCGAACAGCCGTGCCGCGCGTCGGAACGACGAATGCCCCGTGCCCGGCGGACACCGCGCCGCGCACTCGACAGTGACGGAAACCCTGTGATCACCACCAAGGGCCTGACCAAGGTCTACGAGTCGCGAGGCCGCCAGGTCACCGCTCTGGACGGCGTCGACCTGCATGTCCGCGAAGGCGAGGTCTTCGGCGTCATCGGACAGAGCGGCGCCGGCAAGTCCTCGCTCATCCGCTGCGTCAACCTCCTGGAGCGTCCCACCTCCGGCACCGTGACGGTGGACGGCACCGACCTCACGGCGCTCGCCGGCCGCGGGCGCCGCGCCGGGAAGGACCTGCGCCGCGCGCGCAGCCGCATCGGCATGGTCTTCCAGCACTTCAACCTGCTGTCCTCGCGGACCGTCAAGGACAACATCGAGCTGCCGCTGGAGATCCTCGGCGTCTCCGGCGCCGAACGTTCCCGCCGCGCCCTGGAGCTCCTCGACCTGGTCGGCCTCGCCGACAAGGCCAAGGCGTACCCCGGCCAGCTCTCCGGCGGCCAGAAGCAACGCGTCGGCATCGCCCGGGCGCTGGCCGGCAACCCGAAGGTACTGCTCTCGGACGAGGCGACCAGCGCCCTGGACCCGGAGACCACCCGGTCCATCCTCCAGCTGCTGCGCGACCTGAACCGGCAGCTCGGCCTGACCGTCCTGCTCATCACCCACGAGATGGACGTCGTCAAGCAGATCTGCGACTCCGCCGCCCTGATGCGGAACGGCCGGGTCGTCGAGTCGGGCACCCTCCCCGAACTGCTCGCCACCCCCGGCTCCGAGCTCGCCGGCGAGCTGTTCCCGGTGACCGGCGAGGCCACCGGCGCCGACCGCACGGTCATCGACGTCACGTTCCACGGCGAGGCGGCGACGCAGCCGGTGATCTCCCAGCTCTCCCGTACGTACAACATCGACATCTCGATCCTCGGCGCCGCCATGGACACCGTCGGTGGCCGGCAGATCGGCCGCATGCGCATCGAGCTGCCCGGCCGGTACGAGGAGAACGTCGTCCCCGTGGGCTTCCTGCGCGAGCAGGGCCTCCAGGTCGACGTCATCGACGAGGAACCGCACGTGCCCGCGCAGGGCCTGGTCAAGGAGATCGCGAAGTGACCTGGGAAGAGATGCGGCCCCTGCTGGAGCAGGGCACCATCGACACGCTCTACATGGTGCTGTGGTCCACGCTCGTCACCCTCGCCGGCGGCCTGCCGCTGGGCGTCCTCCTGGTCCTGACCGACAAGGGCGGCCTGCTCCAGAACCGGCCGGTCAACAAGGTCATCGGGGTGATCGTGAACATCGGCCGCTCGCTGCCGTTCATCATCCTGCTGGTGGCCCTGATCCCGGTCACCACTCTCGTGGTCGGCACCTTCATCGGGCCGACCGCGATGATCGTGCCGCTGTCCATCGGGGCCATCCCGTTCTTCGCGCGTCTCGTCGAGACCGCGATCCGCGAGGTCGACCACGGACTCGTCGAGGCCGTCCAGTCCATGGGCGGAGGCATCCCGACGATCGTCGGGAAGGTGCTGCTCCCGCAGGCCCTGCCGTCGCTGATCGCCGCCCTCACCACCACCGTGATCACGCTGATCAGCTACTCGGCCCTGGCCGGCGCGGTCGGCGGCGAGGGCCTGGGCTCCAAGGTCATCACCTATGGCTACCAGCGCTTCGAGACCAACTTCATGCTGATCACCGTGGTGCTGCTGATCGTCATCGTCACGGTCATCCAGCTCATCGGCGACCTGGCCGTACGGCTCCTCGCCCGCCGGGGCCGCACCGCTTCCTGACCTCCTCCGGAGAAACAGCCCGCACTCCTTGTCCGGGCGCAGTCCGCACCACCAGAAAGAGGCACTTTTCGTGCGTAAGAACAGCAAGAACCTCAAGCTCACCGGCGCCTTCGCCGCCGTCACGGCCCTCGCCCTCGGCCTCACCGCCTGCGGCACCGCCTCCGACCCGGGTGCCTCCAAGGGCGGCAAGGCCGACGAGTCGCAGCCGCTCGTGGTGGCCGCGTCCCCCACGCCGCACGCCGACATCCTGACGTACGTCAAGGACAACCTCGCCGACAAGGCCGGCCTGAAGCTGGAGGTGAAGGAGTTCACGGACTACGTCCTGCCGAACAAGGCCACCCAGAGCGGCCAGGTCGACGCCAACTACTTCCAGCACAAGCCGTACCTCGACGACTTCAACAAAAAGAACGGCACCACCATCGTGCCGGTCGTCGACGTGCACCTGGAGCCCCTCGGCCTCTACTCCAAGAAGCTGAAGTCTCTGGCGGACCTCAAGCCCGGCAAGACCGTCGCCGTCCCCAACGACACCACCAACGGCGGCCGCGCGCTCAAGCTGCTCGCCGACAACGGGCTGATCACTCTGAAGGACGGCGTCGGCGCGAACGGCAAGCTGTCCGACATCAAGGACAAGAAGGGCCTTGAGTTCAAGGAGCTGGAGGCCGCCACCGTGCCCCGCGCCCTGAACGACGTCGACGCCGCCGTCATCAACGGCAACTACGCCATCGAGGCCAAGCTCAGCCCCTCCAAGGACGCCCTGGCCGTGGAGAAGGCCGCGGGCAACCCGTACGCCAACTTCCTCGCCGTCAAGAAGGGCAACGAGAAGGACGCGCGCGTGCAGAAGCTCGTGAAGCTCCTCAACTCGCCCGAGGTGAAGAAGTACATCGAGGACACCTACAAGGACGGCTCCATCGTCCCCGCGTTCGGCGCGGCCAAGTAGCCCTCACCACACGGTCCAGGCCCCGCGTACCCCGTCCGGTGCGCGGGGCCTCCGCCGTACCGGCGCACCACCATGTCGATACGTCGACGTATCGACGTATCCGTACCGACGAATCCGTATCGACCCGGCCATGCGCACAACCGGCTGCATGTTGCATGCTGTGCGTTCACGGCCTTCAACGGACGGTCTTCGGCATGGAGCTGCGCATGACTACCACCTTTCCGGACATCTCCATCAGCACGGAACGGTTGGTGCTGCGCCCCTACGAGGAATCCGACATCCCCGCGCACATCGAGATGATGAACGACGAGATGGTCGTCGCCTGGACCTCCGCGCCCCACCCCTACACCGCCGCCGACGCCGAGGAATGGGTGCGCAGGATCGCTCCTGCGGAACGCACCGAAGGCCGGGGCGTCGTCCTCGCCGTCACCGAATTCCTCACCCAGCGCCTCGTCGGCACCATCCACCTCAAGAACACCGACTGGCGCACCCGCGCCACCGAAGTCGCTTACGTCACCGCCCCCTGGGCCCGGGGCGAGGGCTACGCCACCGAATCCGTCCTCGCCACCGCCCAGTGGCTCTTCCGCCGGCAGCGCTTCGAGCGGCTCGAACTGCGCACCGCGGCCGACAACACCGCCTCCCAGCAGGTCGCCCAGAAGATCGGCTGCATCAGCGAGGGCGTCCTGCGCAACGCCTGGATAGCGCGCAGCCGCACGGAGGACGGCGGCTGGACCGACATCCGGACCGACCTGATCGTCTGGAGCCTGCTCCCCGAGGACTTCGACAGCAGCGCCGACCAGCACGACGACTTCGGCCACTCCTCGTTCACCGAGTGGAACTGACACCCGGTACGCTCACCAGCACTCCACCGCACCTCCACTCGACGCCCCCACCTCCACCCCACGCCCCCACACTCCACGCCCCCACCAACACCGCAGGAGACACACGACGATGGCCGACCGGGTCACGGTGATCGGCTGGGACGGTTCGCCCCTCACCTCGGCCGCCAGGTCCGCCCTCTCCGCCGCCACCCTCGTGGCCGGAGCCGGCCACCACCTGGCGCTCCCGGAGATCCCGCCCGCGGCCGAACGCGTCCGCCTCGGCAGCGTCGACCTCGCCGCCCGCCGCATCGCCGGCCACCGCGGCACGGCCGTGGTGCTCGCCGACGGCGACCCCGGCTTCTTCGGCGTCGTACGCACCCTGCGCGCACCCCAGTACGGCCTCGAGGTCGAAGTGGTGCCCGCCGTCTCCTCCGTCGCCGCCGCCTTCGCCCGCGCCGGCATGCCGTGGGACGACGCCCACGTCGTCGTCGCCCACAGCCGCACGCTGCGCCGCGCCGTCAACGTCTGCCGCGCCCACCCCAAGGTCGCCGTCCTCACCTCCCCGGGCGCGGGCCCCACCGAACTCGCCCTGCTCCTCGACGGCGTCCACCGCACCTTCGTCATCTGCGAGGAACTCGGCACCGAGCGCGAACAGGTCACCGTCCTCACCTCCGACAAGGTCGCCGACCACGCCTGGCGCGACCCCAACGTCGTCATCGTCATCGGTGGCGCCGCCGCCACGCAGGGCGGCGGCTGGCTCATGGGCCGCGACCCCGGAGCGGTACGCGGCTGGGGGCTGCCCGACCACGCCTACGGCGGCGACCTGCGCACCGGCGAGTCGGCCGGCCTGCGCGCGGCCCAGCTCGCGCGCCTCGGCCCGCGCACCGGCGACCTCGTCTGGGACATCGGCTGCGGCGCCGGGGCGCTCGCCGTGGAGGCGGCCCGCTTCGGCGCGGCCGTGATCGCGGTCGACGAGGACCCGGCCGCGTGCGCCCGCACCGAGGCCGCCGCACGCCACTCCGGCGTACAGATCCAGACCGTCGCCGGCCGGGCCCCGCACGTCCTGGAGCGGTTGCCCGAACCCGACGTCGTCCGCGTCGGCGGCGGGGGAGCGGCCGTCGTCGCCGCCTGCGCGGACCGCCGCCCCGAACGGATCGTCGCGCACGCCACCACCCGCGACGAGGCGGAGGCCATCGGCGCGGTGCTCACGGACGGCGGGTACGCGGTCGAATGCGCGCTCCTCCAGTCCGTCGACCTCGACCCCGGCGCCTGGACGGAACGCGACCGCACGGTCGTCTTCCTGCTGTCCGGGCACAGGTCCGCGCCCTCCCCGTGACCATGTCACTACGGGACGGAAGGTAGGCTGGCCGATCGTTGTACGGCAGCCGGGCGACCCACCTTTGGTTCGTCAATGTCCGGAAAAAGGGACCGCTTTGGGTCCCCGTCCGGGCCCCCGCTGTGGTACGGCGTTACCGGGGGGTTGCGCAACGTGGCGCAGTCCACAGCCGACGGTGGCGGATCCCGCTGCCACGGCGGCAGAAGGCCGCGACAATACGTGATGTCCGCGTGCCGTTCGTGCCGCGCGGCGCGCACGCTCGTTGTTGTTGGCGGGCGACGGTCTGAAGGAGCACAACCGATGGGCGAGGGGTACGCATGACTGACACCGGCCAGGTCCCGGGCGAGGGGCAGCCGGAGAACGCAGGCATGGTGGAGCAGCCGGGCGTCCCCGCCCCGGGCGCCTACACCTTCCTCGACCCCTCCGAGAACACCGCCGAGGACGACGACCTGCTGCTGATGCCGGGGTCCCAGGGCGCGTGGGGCGAGCCGCCCGCCGCCCCGGCGCCCGCACCCGCCCCCATGCCGATGCCCCAGCCGGTTCCCGCCGCGGTGGACCCGGTGGGCGCGGCGGTCATCGCCGAGCAGCAGGCCCAGCTCCAGGAGGCCCAGGCGCTCCACCAGGCGCAGCAGCCCGTCTACGAGCTGGCCGCCGCCGCGTACGAGCAGGCCGCCCCGGTGGCACCGGCGGCCCACGAGCCGCTCGCCCACGGGGACGCCGTGCACGAGCCGGTTGCCCACGAGCCCGCCGTCCACGAGCCCGTCATGCCGGAGCCGGCAGTCCACGAGCCCGCGCCCGCGCACGACGCCCACGAGGCCGGCGCGCACGAGGCCGGTGGCCGTGACTCCGGCTCGGTCGACCTGACCGGCGTACGGATGCCGGAGCCGGCCCCGGCTCCCGAACCCGCCCAGGCCCAGCCGCAGATCCCCGCACCGGCCGCCGCTCCCGCCCCGGCGCGGCGCCCGCTCCACATGGGCCCGCCCGTCCCGGACGCCTCGGGCGGGGTCGTCCGCTCGCTCGCCGACCGTGGGCCCGCGAACCCCGGTCCGATGGCGCCCGGTCCCATGACGCCCGGTCCGGCGACATCCGGCGGCCTGGAGTACCTGGACGTGCCGCGCGACGAGCCGGTGTCCGCGCTGCCGGGCCCGCAGTTCGGCGAGCTGCCGCCCCAGAGCGCCGAGCCGTGGTCCCCGCAGCCACAGCCGTCCCAGACGTCGTTCCCCGCCCCAGCAGAAACGGTCGTTCCGGAGCAGGCACCCGCGCCGGCCGGGCAGTTCGTACCGGTCGAGGGTTCCGTCCCGACCGCCCCCCACCTCGCCCCGACACCGCCCCCCGCGCCCGAACAGGCCGCGGAGCAGGCCGCGCCGCTGCCCGAGCCCGAGCCCGTGGCCGTCACGCCCGAGCCCGCCCCGGACGTCGCCGTGACCGTCCCGGCCCCCCGCGACGGCGGCGCCCCCGCCCCCGCCGCCGAGCCGGTGGCGGGGGCCCCCGAGCAGGTCGCCCCGGAACCGGTGGCCGAACAGCCGGAACCGGCGCCCGCGGAGCCCGTGGCCGCAGAGCCCGCGCCCGCGGAGGTGTCCGCCCCCGAGGCGCCCGCCCCCGACGCGGCGGTTGCCGAGCCCGCGGTGCAGCCCGCCGAGCCGCAGGCGCCCGCGGCCGAGCCCGTGGCCGCCGAAGCGCCCGAAGCCGTCGCCGAGGCCCCGGCCGAGCAGCACCAGGCCGCCCCCGAGCCGTCGGTCCCGGCCGAGCAGCCGACGCCCGAGCAGCCCGTGGCCGCCGAGTCGCCCGCTCCGGAGCCCGCCGAGCCCGCGCAGCCCGACGCGCTGCTCGTCGACCAGCCGCCCGCCGCGCCGCAGCAGACCGCGACCGACGAGCCGGTGGCGTCCCCGCAGCCGGTCGCTCCCGAGCAGCCGACGGCCGCCGCCGATTCCGCGACGCCAACGCCCGCCGCGGCGGACGTTCCCGACGCCACCGAACCGGTCGCCACCGAGCCGGTCGCCACCGAGCCGGTCGCCACCGAGCCGGTCGTCATCGAGCCGGCCGCCGCCGAACAGCCCGAAGCCCCGCAGCAGCCTGAGGCCCCCGCCCAAACCAACGACGACCCCGCCCCGGCCGCCGAGCCGGTGGAGGCGGACCAGGGGGCACCGGCCCCCGGGTACGACGACGTCGAGCGCGAGGCCGTGCTCCGGGTGATGCGCGAGCGCCGGGACATCCGTAACGGCTTCCGCAGCGACCCGATCCCGCACGAGGTCCTCCTCCGCGTCCTCGAGGCGGCCCACACGGCGCCGTCCGTCGGCCACTCGCAGCCCTGGGACTTCGTCGTCATCCGCTCCGCCGAGACCCGGCGCTCGATGCATGAGCTGGCCCAGCGCCAGCGCGAGGCGTACGCCAAGTCGCTGCCGAAGGGCCGGGCCAAGCAGTTCAAGGAACTGAAGATCGAGGCCATCCTCGACACCCCGGTGAACATCGTCGTCACGGCCGACCCGACCCGGGGCGGACGTCACACCCTCGGCCGGCACACCCAGCCGCAGATGGCGCCGTACTCCTCGGCCCTCGCCGTCGAGAACCTGTGGCTCGCCGCCCGCGCGGAGGGCCTCGGCGTCGGCTGGGTCAGCTTCTTCGACGAGCGGGAGATGGTCCGCGCCCTCGGCCTGCCCGAGCACCTCGAAGTGGTCGCGTACCTCTGCGTCGGGTACGTCGACGAGTTCCCGGAGGAGCCGGAGCTGATGCAGGCGGGCTGGTCCAAGCGCCGCCCGCTGTCGTGGGTCGTCCACGAGGAGACGTACGGCCGCCGCGCGCTGCCCGGCGAAGAGCCGCACGACCTGCTCCAGGAGACCGTCGCCAACATCCGCCCCCTGGACGCCAAGGCGCTCGGCGAGGCGTGGGAGCGGCAGAAGCGGATGACCAAGCCGGCCGGGGCGCTCGGCATGCTGGAGATCATCTCCGCCCAGCTGTCCGGTCTGTCCCGGATGTGTCCGCCGCCCATCCCGGAGCCCGCGGCCGTCGCGATCTTCGCGGGCGACCACGGGGTGCACGCCCAGGGCGTCACGGCCTGGCCCCAGGAGGTGACGGCCCAGATGGTCGCCAACTTCCTGGGCGGCGGCGCGGTGTGCAACGCGTTCGCCAACCAGGTGGGCGCCGAGGTCTGCGTCATCGACGTGGGCGTCGCCGGCGACCTGCCCGCCACGCCCGGCCTCCTGCCGCGCAAGGTGCGCCCCGGCACCGCCGACTTCACCACCGGTCCCGCCCTCAGCCGCGAGGACGTCCTCGCCGCGGTCGAGGTCGGCATCGAGACGGCCCGCGACCTGGTCGCCGCAGGCAACAAGGCGCTGCTGACCGGCGAGATGGGCATCGCCAACACCACCACCTCCGCCGCCCTGATCTCGGTCTACACCGACGCCGACGCGGCGGAGGTCACCGGCCGCGGCACGGGCATCAACGACGAGATGCACGCGCGCAAGGTGGACGTCGTCCGTCGCGCGCTGGAGCTGCACCGGCCGGACCCGGCCGACCCCATCGGTGTCCTGGCGGCCGTCGGCGGCCTGGAGCACGCCGCGCTCGTCGGCCTCATCCTCGGCGGCGCCTCGCTGCGCACCCCGGTCGTCCTCGACGGCGTCAGCGCGGGAGCGGCGGCCCTCGTCGCCCGTGCCATCGCCCCCGAGGCGCTGGCCGCCTGCATCGCGGGCCACCGCAGCGCCGAACCGGGCCACCTGGCCGCCCTCAACAAGCTGGGCCTGCGTCCCCTCGTGGACCTGGACCTCCGCCTGGGCGAGGGCACCGGCGCGCTGCTGGCCCTGCCGGTGATCCAGAGCGCGGCCCGCGCGATGCACGAGGTGGCGACGTTCGACTCGGCGGGCGTCACGGAGAAGTAGGCCCCCGAGCCCACCCGCCCTCGCCCTCCCGCCCCCGTGCGCGGTCGTCTCCGCGCACGGGCAGGGGGCGGGGACCTCCGGGACCCGGCCCGGCCGACCCGGCCGGAGGGCACCGCCCCGGACGCCCGCGCGCGCCGCACCGTATCGTGGGGTCGCCGGCACTCCCTCGCCGCGCCGTACCCGCGACACCCCGTCCCACCAGCCGCTCCACCGTCGCAGCGGCCCCGCACACCGCACCACCGCCTCGCCGAGGAGCCGCACCGCCATGGCCGAGAACGCCGAGCACCCCGCCTACCCCGTCGGACTGCGCCTGACCGGGCGCCGCGTCGTCGTCATCGGCGGCGGCCAGGTCGCCCAGCGCCGCCTCCCCGCCCTCATCGCGGCCGGCGCCGACATCACCCTGGTCTCCCCGTCCGCGACGCCGTCCGTCGAGGCCATGGCTGAGGCCGGTGAGATCACCTGGATCAGGCGCCGGTACGAGGACGGAGACCTGACGGACGCCTGGTACGCCCTGATCGCCGCCACCGACCCGGAGGCCAACGCCCGCGCGTCCGCCGAGGCCGAACGCACCCGCACCTGGTGCGTACGCTCCGACGACGCCGGCGCCGCCACCGCCTGGACCCCCGCGACCGGCCGCAGCGAAGGCGTCACCGTCGCCGTGCTCACCGGCCACGACCCGCGCCGCTCCGCCGCCGTGCGGGACGCCATCGTCGAGGGGCTGCGCGACGGCTCGATCGCAGCGCCGCACCACCGCTCCCGCAGCCCGTTCGTCGCACTGGTCGGCGGCGGCCCCGGCGACCCCGACCTGATCACCGTGCGCGGACGCCGGCTGCTCGCCGAGGCGGACGTCGTCATCGCCGACCGGCTCGGCCCCCGTGACCTCCTCGACGAACTGCCGCCGCACGTCGAGGTGATCGACGCCGCGAAGATCCCGTACGGCCGGTTCATGGCCCAGGAAGCCATCAACAACGCCCTCATCGAGCACGCCAAGGCCGGCAAGTCCGTGGTCCGCCTCAAGGGCGGCGACCCGTTCGTCTTCGGCCGCGGCATGGAGGAGGCCCAGGCGCTCGCCGAGGCGGGCATCGCCTGCACGGTCGTACCCGGTATCTCCAGCTCGATCAGCGTTCCCGGCGCGGCCGGCATCCCCGTCACCCACCGGGGCGTGGCCCACGAGTTCACCGTGGTCAGCGGCCACGTCGCCCCCGACGACCCGCGCTCGCTCGTCGACTGGGGGTCCCTCGCCAAACTGACCGGCACCCTCGTCGTCCTCATGGGCGTCGACAAGATCGGCGCGATCGCCGAGGCCCTGGTGGCGCACGGCAAGGCCCCCGACACGCCCCTGGCGCTGATCCAGGAGGGCACCACCGCCTCGCAGCGGCGCGTGGACGCGACGCTCGCGACCGTCGCCGACCGCGTCCGGGCGGAGGACGTACGCCCGCCCGCCGTGATCGTCATCGGGCCCGTCGTCGCCGAAGGCCCGCACAAGAGCACCGCGTGACCCAGACCCCGTTGGCACCCCACCCCCGACAAGGCAGTATCACCCCGTGGCCGATCTCCTCACCATCGACGACCCCGACGACCCGCGCCTGCGCGACTACACGGGCCTGACCGACGTCGAACTGCGCCGCAGGCGCGAACCCGCCGAGGGCCTGTTCATCGCCGAGGGCGAGAAGGTCATCCGGCGCGCCAAGCAGGCCGGGTACGAGATGCGGTCGATGCTGCTGTCGGCCAAGTGGGTCGACGTCATGCGCGACGTCATCGACGAGGTCCCGGCGCCCGTGTACGCGGTGACGCCGGACCTCGCCGAACGCGTCACCGGCTACCACGTGCACCGCGGCGCGCTCGCCTCCATGCAGCGCAAGCCGCTGCCCACCGCGGACGACCTGCTCACCGGCGCCCGCCGGGTGGTCGTGATGGAAGGCGTCAACGACCACACCAACATCGGTGCCATCTTCCGCAGCGCCGCAGCCCTCGGCATGGACGCCGTACTGCTGTCGCCCGACTGCGCCGACCCGCTCTACCGCCGGTCGGTGAAGGTCTCGATGGGCGCCGTCTTCTCCGTCCCGTACGCCCGTCTCGACACCTGGCCCCGGGGCCTGGAGACGGTCCGCCAGGCGGGCTTCAGACTCCTCGCCCTGACGCCCGACGAGAAGGCCACCAGCATCGACACGGCGGCCCCGCACCGCCTGGACCGGGTCGCGCTGATGCTGGGCGCCGAAGGCGAAGGCCTCACCACCAAGGCCCTGATGGCGGCCGACGAGTGGGTGCGCATCCCCATGGCCCACGGCGTCGACTCGCTCAACGTGGGCGCGGCCGCAGCAGTGGCGTTCTACGCGGTGGTCACCGGACGCCCGCAGGACTGACCCTGACCGGCCGTCACCCCTGGAGGCCCTGCGCCCCCGCGATGCCCAGCAGCACGATCAGCGTCACCACCACGAAGACGAAGATCCGCTGACGCAGCAGCCGGGGGTTCGCGGGCCGCCGCCCACCCCCAGCCCCGGTACGCACCCCGGGCCTCGACGGCGTCCGGCCGCCACCCGTCCGCGACGACGGCCGCGACGCGCCGCGCGACGCCGGGCCACGCGACGCCTGAGCCCCGCGCGGCGGAGGCGTCCGCCGGTCACCGCCCTGCGTGCTCCGCTCCGTGTAACGCTCCGTCAGCCGCCCCGTGGGCCGGTCGTCCACCGGCCGGGCCGCCGGCCGCGGCGCCGGCGACCGGACGTCCGTCAGCCCCTGCGCCTCACGTGCGGCGATCTCCTTCAGCCGCATGGACAGTTGCAGCGTGCTGGGACGTTCCTCCGGGTCCTTGGCGAGGCACGCCCGTACGAGCGGTGCCAGCGCGTCCGGCACCCCGTGCAGCTGCGGCTCCTCGTGCACCACCCGGTACAGCATCACCTCGGAACTGCCGTGCCCGAAGGGGGAGTCCGCCATCGCCGCGTACGCCAGGGTCGCCCCCAGCGCGAAGACGTCCGTCGCCGGGGTCACCGCAGCGCCCCGCACCTGCTCCGGCGCGAGGAACCCCGGCGAACCCACCGCCGTACCCACGTGCGTGAGCGTCGACGCGCCCGTCGCCCAGGCGATACCGAAGTCGATGATCCGCGGGCCCTTGGGGGACAGGAGGATATTCGACGGCTTCAGGTCCCGGTGGACCACCCCGGCCTCGTGGACCGCGACCAGTCCCTCCGAGAGCGCCGCGCCGATGGCCGCCACGTCGGCCGCCATCAGCGGCCCCTCCTCGGCGACCTTGTCGTGCAGCGAAGGACCGGGCACGTACTGGGTGGCGAACCACGGGCGGTCGGCCTCCAGGTCCGCCGCCACCAGCCGTGCCGTACACCCGCCGCGGATCCGCCGCGCGGCCGACACCTCGCGCGCGAAACGCGACCTGAACTCCTGGTCCTCGGCGAGATCCGGTCGGATCACCTTCAGGGCCACACGCTGCCCGCGCCGGTCGGACCCGAGGTACACGACCCCCATCCCGCCCGCGCCCAGCCGCCGGTGAAGCCTGAATGAGCCGACGACACGCGGGTCCTCGCGCCGGAGCCGCATCATCGCCATGTCCGTCCCCTACCTGCGGTGGGGGAGGCCCCACCCTCGCTGCACCGGTGTCCGTTTGACGTGGCACAGCTTACGTACCCGCGCCCCGGTGCGCTCATAGGCCGCGCCCTCGCGGACCGATCGATTGTCAGTACCGGTCGGGCCCCCGGACCCCCTTGGTGCACCAAATGCCCCGGCGATCAAGGTGGTTGACGTTCCGTCGCGCCGGGCCGCGGAGCCCGGCGGGCCGGACGTGAGTGACGTCACCCGCCCCCCGCCCCCTCCGGGAAGTCCCCCAGACGCCCGGCCCCTTCTCCACCCAGGGGAGTACACCACCCGGCGACGGCTCATCCTCCGGGAGGCCGCACAAAGGGTACGCGGGCATGACGTGCCGGGCGGCCCGCTTCCCTAATGTTGACGTCAAGCGGCGAGTGCGGCACTCGTCCCCCGAGGTCAAGCACTCGCCGCTGCTGGAATTGACGGGAGAGGAACCATGGCGGACACGGCAACACGGACGGTGATCCGCACGCAGGGACGGAAAGCCCACGTCTCGTTCGACGTCCGCCCCTCCGGCCGTCGCCACCCGCTGGTGGCAACGGCGATGGTCCTCCCCCTGGCCGCGCTCCTCGTGGTCGCCTTCGGCGGCTGGGACGCGGTGGTCACACAGGCGTCGTCCGTGGGCGTGATGCTGGGGCGCTGAGCGGCGCCCCGGGCCCGGGAGAGCGGCCCGGGCCAGGGTCATCCGGCCAACAACCCCGTGGGGACGGGGGTGCGGCGGACGGCAGCGGTGGCCGGCAGCTGGGGAGCTGCCGGCCACCGCTTCGTCGTCTCCGGGTGCGGTTGCCTGCCGGTGGGTGGGGGCCGCGGCCCCTCCGGGCTCACCTCCTCGGCGCCGGCGGCCTTGGGTCGCACGTAAAGGAGCCGTCCCGGCGCCGCCAACGCCTGCGGGGGCGACCCTGCACGGCCGCGGCCCGGGTCGTTTTCCGGCTGCGGGCCGCACTGTGTTCGCGTACGGCGGGGAGGGGCCGTGCAGGGTCGCCCCCGCAGGGGATCGGCGGCGAGATACGGCGACAGAAGTAGGTGGGCGCCCCGCCGACCCCGAGGAGGTGAGCCCGGAGGGGCCCCGACCGTACCCACCGGGCGCAACCGACAACCGCTCACGGGCCCGCGTAGGGTCAGGGGCGTGCAGCAGGAGACCGACACCCTCGTACGGGAGCTCGACGCCGTCGCCAGGGGCGCCGTGCCCCACCAGGCCTGCCGGGCCTGCGAATCCGGCCGCGTGCTCGCGGACCGGCCGGACGGCACCGTGGTCCGTCACGGTGACGCCGTGGCGAAGGCGCACGCCCCGGACACCGAGGTCGCCGACCACCGCGCCCGGCTCGCGGTCGCCGCCCACCCGCTGCTCGCCGACATCCTGTTGCCGCCCCTCCCGGTGGCGACCGGCGGGCTGGGCGGACGGCCGGTCAGCGCCTGGCCGTACGGGGCGCCCGTGGACCCCGGCGATCCGGACGCCGCCCCGTGGGAGGAGGCGGCCGCCCTGGTCGCCCGCCTCCACCGCGTACCGCCCGCCGGGCTGCCCGCGCTGCCTCCCATGCGCGGGCCCGCCAAGGCGGCGCGGGCCGTGGCGCGGATGCGGGCGGCCGGGCCGCACGCGGCGGCCGGGCCGGTGCTGGCCGCGTGGGCGCGGCTGCCGGCCTGGGCGCGGGGCGAGGCGCCAGGCCCGGGGGCGGCGGTCTGTCACGGTGACGTGCATCTGGGCCAGCTGGTCCGCCACCCCGCCGACGGTGGCCCGTGGCTGCTGATCGACGTGGACGACCTGGGTGTCGGCGACCCGGCGTGGGACCTGGCCCGCCCGGCCGCCTGGTACGCGGCCGGGCTGCTGGCTCCGGCGGTGTGGGAGCGTTTCCTCGGTGCGTACCGGGCGGCGGGTGGCCCGGCCGTACCGGCCGACGGTGACCCGTGGCCGCGGCTGGACGTGCCGGCGCGTGCGCTGACGGTGCAGACGGCGGCGCTGGCCGTCTCGAAGAGCGCCGCGGAGGACCGGGACTTGGACGAGGTCGAGCTGTGCGTCGTCGACGCTTGTGCCCGAATTGCGACAATCCCGGGGGAGTTGGAGGCCGAGGGCCCGTCGTAGGGTGAGGACATCATCCGTACGGCGAGGAGTTGAGCCGAGCATGCAGTGTCCCAAGTGCCATGCGCCGATGCACACGTACAACCGCAATGGCGTCCAGATCGAGCAGTGCAGCGGCTGCCGGGGGATCTTCCTCGACTACGGCGAGCTGGAGGCCCTGACCCGCCTGGAGTCGCAGTGGGTGCAGCAGGCTCCGCCGGCGCCGCCCGCCCCGCAGGCGTACCCGGCCGCGCCCGCCCAGCACGCCCCCGCCTGGGGTGCCCCGCACCACGGTCACCACGGTCACCACCGTGGCTTCGGGCGGATGCTGTTCTCCTCCTGAGCCGGGGAGTGCACGACGAAGCCCCGGCCGCTTCGGGCGGCCGGGGCTTCGGTGTGTGTGGACGATACTGGGATTGAACCAGTGACCTCTTCCGTGTCAGGGAAGCGCTCTCCCGCTGAGCTAATCGTCCTCGGGGCCATGATCGAGGATCATGGGCACTGCGTGCGCGATACTGGGATTGAACCAGTGACCTCTTCCGTGTCAGGGAAGCGCTCTCCCGCTGAGCTAATCGCGCGGGGGATCCGAAGATCCAGTGGACGATACTGGGATTGAACCAGTGACCTCTTCCGTGTCAGGGAAGCGCTCTCCCGCTGAGCTAATCGTCCTTGGAGGTGGAGACGGGATTTGAACCCGTGTAGACGGCTTTGCAGGCCGTTGCCTCGCCTCTCGGCCACTCCACCAGGAGTGCAGGGGTTCGGGAAGTGATCCCCCACTTCGAGCGGACGACGAGATTCGAACTCGCGACCCTCACCTTGGCAAGGTGATGCTCTACCAACTGAGCCACGTCCGCTTGTCGTTTCCGGTCCGCTTCCGCGTCCCGGCGACGTGTTGAACTCTAGCGGATTCCCGGGCCAGTACAAAAACGCGTTTGCCCAGCGTGCTGCGCTGAGCCCGGTCCGCACCGTCCCGTCGGCCCCGGCCATAGACTCGCACCTGTGCACGACCTCGCTCCTCTGGCCCGCTTCGGCGGCCTCCTCGCAACCGACCTGCGGGATGTCACCAGTGACCCCGAGGCCCTCGACTCGGCCGGCTTCTGGGTGGTCAGCGCGGACTTCGAAGGCCGTCTGACCTGCGCCCGCTTCGGTGACGTGCGCCCCGACCCGGTGCCGGAGCCGGTCCCGGGGGCGTGGCGCGGGCCGGCCGCCGGTGACTGGACGTCCTCGCTCGACCGCGCCGCGTACATCGCGGGGGTGCGGCGGATCCGGGAGCACATCGCGGCCGGCGAGGTGTACCAGGCGAACCTGTGCCGGGTGCTCTCGGCGCCGCTGCCGGACCCGGCCGCCGATGTGGACGCGCTGACGGCGCTGCTGGCGCGTGGCAACCCGGCCCCCTACGCCGGAACGATTCGCCTGCCCGCCCACGGCGTCGAGATCGCCACCGCGTCGCCCGAGCTCTATCTGCGGCGCCAGGGCGCGACCGTGGAGTCCGGCCCGATCAAGGGGACCGGGAGGACCGCCCAGGACCTCCTGGACAAGGACCGGGCCGAGAACGTGATGATCGTCGACCTGGTCCGCAACGACCTGGGGCGGGTCTGCGCCACGGGGTCGGTCACCGTTCCGGCGCTGTGCGCGGTCGAGGCGCACCCGGGACTCGTGCACCTGGTGTCCACCGTGCGTGGCGAGCTGGCGCCGGAGGCGGGCTGGCCGGACCTCCTGGACGCCACCTTCCCGCCCGGTTCGGTCACCGGCGCCCCGAAGTCCAGTGCCCTGAAGATCATCGAGGCGCTGGAGACCGCGCCTCGGGGCCCGTACTGCGGCGGCATCGGCTGGGTCGACGCGGACCGTCGTACCGGGGAGCTGGCCGTCGGCATACGCACCTTCTGGATCGACCGCGCGGACGGCGGGGGCGTGCTGCGCTTCGGCACCGGCGCGGGCATCACCTGGGGCTCCGACCCGGAGCGCGAGTGGGACGAGACCGAGCTGAAGGCCGCCCGGCTGCTCGCGGTAGCGTCGGGAACGTACGAGGCGAGCGGAAGGACCATCGGGACATGAAGCTGTGGGTCAACGGCGGGCTGCACGACGCGGAGGGCGCCCTGGTCTCCGTACTGGATCACGGCCTGACCGTGGGCGACGGCGTCTTCGAGACGATCAAGGCGGTCGAGGGCCGGCCCTTCGCGCTGGAGCCGCACCTGGACCGGCTCACCCGCTCCGCGCGCGGCCTCGGGCTGCCCGAGCCGGACCTCGACGAGATCCGCCGCGCCTGCGCCGCCGTCCTGGAGGCCAACCCGATGCCGCTGGGCCGGCTGCGGATCACGTACACCGGTGGTGTCTCCCCGCTCGGCTCCGACCGCGGCGACGCCGGTCCGACCGTCGTCGTGGCGCTCGGCCCGACGAAGCGCCGGCCGGACACCACCGCCGTGATCACCGTTCCCTGGGTCCGCAACGAGCGCAGCGCCCTGACCGGGCTGAAGACCACGTCGTACGCGGAGAACGTCGTCGCCCTGGCGAGGGCGGGCGAACAGGGCGCGAGCGAGGCGCTGTTCGGCAACACGGTGGGGCGGCTCTGCGAGGGCACCGGCTCGAACGTGTTCGTCGTCCTGGACGGTCAGCTGCACACCCCGCCGCTCGCGTCGGGCTGCCTGGCGGGGATCACCCGGGCCCTGACCGTGGAGTGGACCGGAGCCCATGAGACGGATCTGCCGCTGGACGTCCTGGAGCGGGCGGACGAGGTCTTCCTGACGTCCACGCTCCGCGACGTCCAGGCGGTGCACCGGGTCGACGGGCGCGAGCTGCCCGGCGCGCCCGGCCCGGTCACGGCCAAGGCCATGCGGATCTTCGCGGAGCGCGCGGCCCAGATGTGAGCACCGGGCCGCGGGGTGGGTAGAACAGTGGCGATGACCACCACTCTGCGGCCGGCCGGGCCGCTCCAGCAGAGCCCCGACGGCGCCCGATCGCGCGTCTACGACGTCTGTGTGAACAGCCGTCGCGTGGGCGCCGTCGAGCTCGGCACCCTGGCCGGGCCGGGGCGGCCGACCGGGGTGATCCGGTCGCTCGGCATCGACGCGCCGGACCGCCGGCGCGGCCGTGGCACCGTGGCGGCGCTGGCCGCCGAGGAGGTGCTGCGCGGCTGGGGCTGCGGCCAGGTCACCGTCACGGTGCCGGCCGGGGCGGCGGTCGCGCGGCGGATGGCGACGGCCCTGGGGTACAGCGAGCGCAGCCGCAGCATGGCCAAGGACGTCGCCGGACCGCCCGCCGGGGTGCCCGGGGAGGTGGAGGTCCGGGCGATGACGGAGGAGGAGTTCCGGGAGTGGGAGGCCGGGGCCACGGACCGGTTCGCGCGCGGCTGGGCCGAGCGCGGGATGCCGGTGGAGCAGGCCCGGGCGAAGGCCGAGGCGAGCCACCGCGAGTACCTGGCCGAGGGGCTGGCCACCGAGGGCGTCGCGTTCCACGTCGCCGTGCGGGACGGCGCGGTCGCCGGTCATCTGTGGACCGGCCGGACGGAGCTGCCCACCGGCGAGCGGGCCGCGTACGTGTACGACATCCAGGTCGCCGAGGACCAGCGGGGCAGGGGGTACGGGCGGGTCCTGATGCTGTTCGCCGAGCGGATCGCCCTGGAGGCGGGGGAGCGGCGGATCGGGCTGCACGTGTTCACCGACAACACCCCGGCCGTCCGGCTCTACGAGTCGCTCGGTTACCGGACGACCCGCGTGCACAGCTTCAAGCCGCTGCTGTGAGGGGCGTCAGAGGAGGCCGCCCGGGTCGGCCAGGAGGCGGTCGGCGATCTCCTCGATGCGCTCGCGCAGCCCTTCCTGGCTCTTGCCGCCGTCGAGGCGCCGGCCGTCGATCACGTAGGTCGGCGTGCCGGTGACGCCGATGGCCTTGCCCTCGGCCTGGTCGGCGTCCACGATCAGCAGGTGCCGGCCGTCGATGAGAGCGGTGTCGAACTCGTCGGCGTCCAGGCCGAGTCGGCGTGCGGTATCGATCAGCACCGGTTCGCCGTCCGCCGCCAGTTCCCGGGTCCTGGCCAGCAGCGCCTCCGCGTACGCGCGGCCCTGGCCCTGCGTGATGGCCTCCTCGGCGGCCTGCGCGGCGGCGTAGGCGTGCTTGTTCTTCTCCAGCGGGAAGTGCCGCAGCCGGATCTCCAGCCGGTCCCCGTACCGGGCGCGCAGTGCGTGGATGTCCTCCAGGGCGGCGTGGCAGTCGGGGCACTGGAGGTCGCACCAGACGTCGAGGACGGGGGGCGTGGCGGTGCGGTCGGTGGTGGAGTCAGTCATGCGCCCAGTCTTCCAGCAGGACGGATGGCGCCCCAACTGGGACCTGGGGAGGAGGCGGGCCCCGGAGATGTCCCGGAGATCCTTCCCGGACCGGCCGGCGCCATGGCCTCCGCGTGGTCGCACGGTGCAGGATGGAAGGGACGTATCGCCCCCGCGCCCGCCTGGAGGACCGGATGCTTGCCGAGACGATTTGCTCCGCCGTGTCCGCGGCCGGGCTGGGGATTGCGGCGATCACCGCGTACCGCAGGCGGTTCCTGGCCGCCGCCCGGATCGCGGCCTACGCGCTGGTGCCGGTCGGTCTGGTGATGACCGGCGCGGTGGAGTGGCTGGCCGAGACCGCGTTCAGCCCGCTGGCGTGGGCCGGTTTCGGTGTGCTGGGCGTCGCCTGGGTGCTGTTCATGACGACGCGGGCGGTGGAGCGCCGTCGTGGTGGGGCCGCCCGCGTGGAGCGCGGAACCCGCAAGGAGCGCAAGCGGGGCGGTCAGGGGCCCCAGGCGGTCGAGCCTGCCGCGTCGGCGCCCTCGCCGGGGTCCGGCCGGCCTGCCACGGCCAAGCCCGCCGAGGACTTCAGTGACATCGAGGCGATCCTGAAGAAGCACGGCATCTGAGGCGACGCACGGCGTCCGGGGCGCCCGCGCGGCCCTTTACCACGTGGCGCCGGATGGCGCGAACTCCCTTGCCGATCATCGGCGTTCGCCGTTCACGGAGTGCTCGGCTGCGCCATGATCGGCACCGAGATGCTCGAGACCTCGCGGGAGTCGTCCCCCGCCACCACCGATGCCCCCGAACCGGCCTTCGAGGAGCGGCGCGGATGCCTCTTCGCCCTCTCCCAGCCGCCACTGATGATCTTCCTGGCGGTGATCGGCTGTCTGCTGCTGATGGCGGCCGTGCACGATCTGTTCGTGCTGTGAGCGCGCCCTGACGGGCCGGCTCAGCCGGCCGCCGACTCCTTGCGGCGCGCCCGGTAGGCCGCCACGTGGAGCCGGTTACCGCAGGTACGGCTGTCGCAGTAGCGGCGCGACCGGTTCCGGGACAGGTCGACGAAGGCCCGCCCGCAGTCGGGCGCCTCGCAGTGCCGCAGCCGGTCGCGCTCGCCGGCGACCACGATGAACGCCAGCGCCATGCCGCAGTCCGCGGCCAGGTGGTCGGCCACCGAGGCGCCCGGCGCGAAGTAGTGCACGTGCCAGTCGTAGCCGTCGTGGTCGGTCAGCTGGGGCGTGGTGCCCGCGGCGGCCACGAGCTGGTTGATCAGCTCGGACGCGGTGCGGGTGTCGGGGGCCGCGAAGACGTCGGTGAATCGTTTTCGTACGTCGCGTACGGCCCGCAGGTCCTGCTCGCCGAGGTCACCGACCCCGCTGATGTCGTGGCTCCGCACGAAGGCGTACAGCGCGCTCACGTCCCCGAGGCCGTCACCGCGCCCGCCTTCCGGCGCGGTGTTCATCAGATCGACGACGGTGTCGAGCGCGATCCGGGTGTCGTGGGGGATCAGCACGATTCGCTCCCTGGCCTGTCGCGGGCGGGCGCCCGCCGGATGTGCGCCGACTCTAGCGGCTCGCTCCGGCCGGGCCGGGGTGGTGTCCGCGGGAGCGGGGGCCGGGGGCGGCCGGAAACGCACCGGCGCCGTCACCGCGGTGGCTTCCGCGGTGACGGCGCCGGTACTCGCCGTATCCGGCCGGTCACGGCCGTGGGAGCTCTCCGCGCGGCGCCGTCGCCCCGAGTCGGACGGCGCCGTGCGGCTCTCGGCCTGGCCTCAGCTTTCGGCCAGGATGTGCGAGAGCTCCGTGTCGAGGTCGAAGTGACGGTGTTCGGTGCCGGGGGGCACCGCGGCGTCGGTCCGCTTCAGGAACGACTCCAGGGCCCGCGCCGGGGCCTCGAGCAGGGCTTCGCCCTCCGGGGAGCTCAGCGCGATGCAGACGACGCCCTGACCGTGGCTGCGGGACGGCCAGACTCTGACGTCGCCGGTGCCCGTCGGGCGGTGGAGCCCTTCGGCGAGAAGGTCGCGGGCGAAGACCCACTCGACCGTCTCCTCGGCTCCGGTGTGGAAGGTGGCGTGCACGGCATAGGGATCGGCCGTGTCATACCGCAGGCCCGCCGGTACAGGCAGTGAGGACTCGCTGGATACAACGAGGCGCAGGTGCAGCTCGCAGCTGACCGTGGTGTTCATAAGCGCCAGGGCCTTTCGCTCAGTGTGCGCTCGGGGATTCGCACGTCGGCGAAATCGACATGCCACCTACGGTGCCGTTGTAAACCCCTCTGTCTGTTTTGTGGCCCTTGAGGTACCTCGTATGGCGGTGTGCAAGCGGACGTTATGCGTCCATTCCGGTACCCCGGTCACGTCAGGTAGGTTGGGCGTCATGAATGCGGAGAGTGACGAGCGGCGCAGGGTCACCCCACCGGTGACCACGGCGCCCGCGACGGGGGACGTGACGGAAGAGGTGGCCGCCGAACCACCCCTCGGTTCGCGGGCGCCCGACTTCATCAAGGCGCGCAGGACACTCCATGTCAGCTGGCAGGTCGGCGTCTTCGTCGTCGGCCTCGCGGTCGTGGCCGCGGGTGCCGCGATGCTGGTCCTGCCGGGGCCCGGCTGGGTCGTGATCTTCGGCGGCATGGCGATCTGGGCGACCGAGTTCGTGTGGGCGCAGCTGGTGCTGCGCTGGACGAAGCGGAAGGTGACGGAGGCCGCGCAGCGGGCACTCGACCCGAAGGTGCGGCGGCGCAACATCATCCTCACCACCGTCGGCCTCGTGATCGTCGCCGCGCTGGCCGCGGTCTACCTGTGGAAGTACGGGCTCACGCTGCCCTGGAACATCGCCCGCCAATGACCGGCGCGAGCCGCCGGAGGTGGTCGGGGGCACCCGCTGACATGCGGTAATGTTTGCGGTGCGCCCGGGCGATTAGCTCAGTGGGAGAGCGCTTCGTTCACACCGAAGAGGTCACTGGTTCGAACCCAGTATCGCCCACCACCCGGACCGAAGGCCCCGGAGACGATGTCTCCGGGGCCTTCGGCGTATCCCGCTCAGCCCATCCGGCCCAGGGTGTCGCGCAGCCGCCGGGCGTCGCGCAGCCGCTGCTCGTACGTGGCGCCCACCGCGAGCAGCAGCAGACCGGCCAGCGCAGGCGGCAGCCAGCGGGGCAGGGCGCCGACCGCCTGAGCCACGTACGGCGCCAGCTCGTGCAGCGCGACCAGGGCCAGGACCGCCCCGCCCAGCAGCAGCGGCGCCTGCAGCCGCAGCCGGGCGCCCGCGAGGGTGACGGCGAGCGCGACCAGCCCGAGCAGCAGCGGGCGCGGCCAGCCGGTGTCGCCCCACGCCGCGAACAGGCTCGGCAGCAGGGCGGCCGCCAGCCCCGGGCCGTACGCCGTCCACGACGACGCCTCCGGGTCGCGGCGGGCGCGCAGCACGCCCACCGCCAGCGCGGGCACCGCGACCGGCAGGGCGTACGCCTCCGGGGCGGATACCCCCGACGCGGCCAGCCGCACCCACGCCGCCGCCACGAACAGTGCCGTCGCCGCGTACCCGGCCGCGGGGCGCCGCTCGGAACGTACCGCCGTCGCCGCGGCCACGACGCCGCCGAGGCCCAGCACCAGGGCCAGGACCGCCGGGCGGGCGGACGCGAGCCCGACCGCCAGCGCCCCCGCCGCGGTGCCCGCCAGCTCGACCGGCACGGCGACCGGGTGGCGCCGCAGCCCCGACCCCACCGCCGCCGTCACGACCGGCACCGCCAGCAGCGCCACGCCCGTCAGGTGCGCCGGCAGCTCCACCGCCGCCGCGACGGCGCCCACCAGGCCGGTGCCCGCCACCACGGCCGCGCACGCCGAGACCGTCCGGCGCGGACCCGCACCCAGGACCGCCGCGCCCGCCAGGAGCCCCGTCAGCGAGCCCAGCACGACGACCGCCGCCGTCTCCGTGCGCCACGCCCCGGCCGCGACGACCACCGCGCCCAGCAGCGCCCCGCCGAGCGCGACCCCGCCGAGCGGACCCTCCGCCTCACGGTCCCCGGACAGGCGGGCGGCGGCCGCCGACGGGCGTACCGCCAGGGCCAGGAACCCGGCCGTCAGCACGAGCTGCGCCCCCAGCGTCGCCGCGTGCGGCAGGGCCAGCGCCTCCGGCAGGGCCATGCCCGCCGCCCAGGCCAGGGCCAGCGTCCCGCAGCGCGCCTCCAGCGACGGCAGGCACGCGAGCACCCCGGCGACCGTCACCGGCACGACCGCCACCGCCCACGGCAGACCCGGCCGGACGCCCGTCACCGCGGCCGCCACCAGGGGCAGTGCCCACGCCAGGGCCAGCGCCTGCGCTCCCGCGGAAGCACCCGCCAGGCCGCGCCCCACCGCACGCGGCACCCCGCCGCGGACCGCGACCGCGGCGACCGCCACGGCGACGAGCAGGTACACGGGCGCCGTCCACGACCCCGGCAGCACCTCCCGCAGCAGCCCGCCGCCACCGGCGACCGCGAGCAGCCCCGCCACGGCCGCCCACGTGACGGCCCAGGCCTGCGACCCCGTGCCGACGCGCCACGCCCCGTACAGCGCGGGCGCCGCAGCCGCCAGGAGCAGCGCGGCCGGTCCGGCCCCGCCCGGCGCCACCGACAGCCAGCCCGCGACCAGCACCGCCCAGCCGCCCGACACGCAGGCCGTCACGCACGCCACCACCCGCAGTCCGGCACCCGGCCGTGCCCGCAGCGCCCCCAGCACGTCGAGCGAGGCCGTCACCAGCAGCGCCCAGCCCACCGTCAGCGCACCCGTGTCCGACGCCAGCGCCCAGAGGGGCAACGGCAGTTGCGCCGCCACCACCGCCACCGGCCGCGGAACCCGCAGCCCGCGGGCGACCGCCCCGTACACCGCCCACAGCGCCGCCAGCACCGCAGAAGCGCCCGCCGCGTACCCGAGCGCTCCGGTGTCCGGGGCCGCCACCCGGTGGACCGCGTACGCGTCCAGCACCGTCAGCAGCAGGCCCAGGGACGCGACCGACTCCGCCGTCGACGCCAGGCGCCGGCGCAGCAGCACCACCGGCGCGGCCAGTGCGCCGGCCGTCACCGTGAAGAGCACCGCCGAGCGGCCTCCGATGCCCAGGTGGCCCCAGCTGACCAGGGTGAAGGCGACCGCGGCGACCGCCAGCAGCACACCGCCCAGCGTCAGCAGCACGTTCTGCGCGCTGCGCGGCGGGGCGTCCTTGGCAGGCGCCGCCCCCGGGCGCGCTGGGGCGGCCGGGGCGTTCAGCACGCTCAGCAGCCACGCCCTGCGGGCCAGCAGGTGACTTCTCCGGGCGTCGAGCAGCGCCAGTTCACGGTTGATGATCACCAGCTCCTCGGCCGGTGGCGGCACAGTGTTCATGAGCGGAGTGTGTCCCGGGCCACACGGCACGGCATGAGCGCGGGTACTCAGCCGCGCATGAGTACGCGCCGGGCGCGCAGACTTCGGACATGAACTGGTGCCACTACCGTTTCCGCAGCGTCTGGGACCTGCCCGCCGCGCCGGACACCGTCTACGCCGTCCTGGAGCGGCCCGACGCGTACCCCTCCTGGTGGCCACAGGTGCGCGAGGCGACCCGGACCGACGAGCGCTCCGGCACCGCGCGCATCCGGTCCTTCCTCCCGTACGACCTCGTCGTCACCCTCACCGAGCGGCGCCGGGACCCGGTCGCGCACGTCCTGGAGACCGCGCTCGCCGGTGACGTCGAGGGGTGGGCCCGGTGGACGCTCACCGCACCGGAGGCCGGCCGTACACGAGCCGTCTACGAGCAGGAGGTCGACGTCCAACGGCCGCTGCTGCGCCGCCTCGCGCTGCCCGCCCGTCCCCTCTTCACCGCCAACCACGCGCTGATGATGCGGGCGGGGCGCCGGGGGCTGGTCGCGCACCTGGATACGGTTTGAAGGAACCGGGACCGGACCTGTATGGTTCAGTGCGTTCCCGGGCGATTAGCTCAGTGGGAGAGCGCTTCGTTCACACCGAAGAGGTCACTGGTTCGAACCCAGTATCGCCCACCGGGAAAGGCCGGTCCGTCACCACGGACCGGCCTTCGCGTTTCCCGCCGGGCCCGCCCGCCGGGTTCAGGCGGCCGCGGCCGGTACCTCGGGTCGCAGTGGCCACGCCGGATCCACCGCCTCCTCCGAACCGTTGCGCGCGAACCACGCCTGGAGACCCCGCGCCTGGGCCGCGTGCCACACCGCCTGCAGGGTGTGCAGCTCCGCCGGCGACAGCCTCTCCATGCGGGCCGCGAACCGGCGCCCCACCGCCCGTACGACCTCCAGGGCCGCGGTCGCGTCCGCCGCCGCGTCGTGCGCGCCGTCCAGCGCCACCTCGTACTGGGCGCACAGGTCCGTCAGGGTGCGACGTCCCTTGCGGTACCGGTCCAGGTGCTTGTCCAGCACCCGCGGGTCCAGCACGCACAACGGGACGTTCTGCAGGTACCGCGACAGCGACGAGGCGCGGTGCCGCCGCAGTTCGCGGTCGAGCAGCGTCAGGTCGAACGGCGCGTTCATCACCACCAGCGGCCGGCCCGCCGCGCAGTGCTCGGCCAGCTGCCGCGCTATCTCCTCCACCACGGGTGAGGGCCAGCGGCCGTTGCGCTGAAGGTGATCGTCCGTCAGCCCGTGCACCTCGGTCGCCGCGCGCGGCACCGGTATGCCCGGATTGACCAGCCAGCGGGTGGACCGGACCCGTCCGCCCGCCGCGTCCTGGACGACGACGGCGGCCGAAACGATCCGGTCCCGTTCGACGTCAACTCCTGTGGTCTCCGTGTCGAATGCGGCCAGGGGCCCCTCGTACCAGAGCGTCATACCCCGAACTCCTCGCGCGTGCCCGGCAGATGGCGTGATCCCCCTGCCCGGAACGGTGATACCCGCGCCGTTTGCCCCGTACGCAACGTGGTGACAACACAGGTGAGGGACAGTCGAACTGACTCCCCGTCGCCGGCCGGAAGGCATGAGGAGCCATGGCGCTCACGCAGCCCGAACCCGGTGGGCTGCTGCCCGAGCGGATCGCACCGCTGCGGGGCGCGCTCGCCACCACCGCCTGCATGGAGACCCTTCAGGTGGGCTACCTCCACGCGGTCGCGGCCGCCGCCGGGTGCTCGCTCTCCCAGCCCTTTCCGGACAACGGCATCGACTGGCACGTCAGCCACAGCGCCCCCGCGCACACCGTGGACGACGAGGTCACCATCAAGGTGCAGCTCAAGTGCACCTATCAGATCCCGCCCCCGGCCGCGCGGCCCGAGTTCTCCTTCACCCTCGACAACGACCACCTGGTGAAGCTGGCCCGCACCCCGGTCTCGGTGCACAAGATCCTGGTCGTGATGATCGTCCCCCGGACCCGGGAGGACTGGCTGCGCGCCGGACACGACCGTCTCGACCTGCGGCACTGCTGCTACTGGACCAACCTCGCGGGCCACCCGGTCACCGGCAGGCGCCGCACCACCGTGCGCATACCTACCCATCGGATATTCGACGACCGGGCGCTCTGCGAGATCATGACCCGGGTCGGGGCGGGAGGAAGACCCTGATGCACCGGCCGATCGACGAGCCCATGCGGCCGCACCCCACGACCTCGCCGGACCCCCTGGGACCCGGCGCCTCCGTCGACCCCGCACAGGTCGACCCCCGCGTCCTCGGCGCGCTGCTCGACCGGCACGGCTGGCGCCGCCGCGGCGGGGCGCCCGGCCGCTACAGCCGCTGGACCCCGCCCGGCCCCGGAGCGGGACCGGGTGCCACCAGCCTCCTGGTCCCGGAAAACCGCGCCTTCCCCGACTGCGAGGACCTCCTGGGCGAGGCCCTCACCGCGCTCTCCCGCAGCGCCGCGCCCTCCGCGCGCGAGGTCCTCACCGGCCTGACCGTGCCCAGCGACGAGGTCCGCTGGTGGCGGGACGTCCCCCAGAGCCCCTCCGGCACCGTCTCCTGGGCCGTGCAGGAGCAGCTGCGCTCCGCCGCCCGGCAGGTCCTGCTGGCCGGAGCGCTCGCGGTGCGGGGCCGGGCCGGCTACCACGGCGCCCGGCACCGCCGGCAGGCGCAGGCCTCGCTGGAGGGCGTCCTGGTGGGCAGCGCGCAGGGCGGGCGCGGCCTGACCGCGTTCGTGCCGGTCGAACCGGGCCGGGCGGTCACCGCGCGGCTCTACCACGCGCTGTACGCGACCCGCGAGGCCGTCGACTACCAGCGGGCGACGGGCAGGCCGGAGGCGTTCGACTCGGCCGTCGGGGCGGGCGTGAGCCGTGAGCTGACCGAGGCGCTCGTCTCCCTCGTACGCGGCACCGAGGGCGCCAGGATCGCCCTGGCGTGGGCGCCCGCCGCCGGGGTGCCGGAGGGGTGCGCGGCCCGGCCGGAGCCCGTCGAGTTCTCGCCCGGTGACCTGCCCGCGCTGCGCGAGGCGGGCGCCCGCTACCTCCAGGACGAGCCGTCCGTGCCGGTGCGGATCACCGGGACGGTGGTGCGGATGCGCCGGTCGGGACCGCGCGGTGCGGGCACGGTGCGGCTGAGGGTGCTGGCGGGCGCCGAGGTGCCGCACGTCCGGGTGGCGCTGGACGAGGAGTCGTACCGTACGGCCGGGCACGCGCACCTGGTCGGGCTGCCCGTGCGGGTGGCGGGCCGGCTGGAGAGCCGGGGCGGGTTCCGGCGGCTGACGGACGCCTCCGGGGTCGTACCCGTGCAGGTCGACGAGGCGGAGCGGGACCGGCTGATGAAGTCCCTCCACGAGAACCTGGGCTTCTTCGGGGAGGCGTGCGGGCCGGGCGACTGAGGCCGGGGGAGGGGAAACCGTTTCGCGGGCGGGCCGGGCGGCTCGGTACCATCTCCTATTGCCCGAGCAAGAGGTTTTGGGTACCCCTTCAGTCAGGAGAGACCGGTGTCAGACGTCCGTGTGATCATCCAACGCGATTCCGAGCGGGAAGAGCGCGTGGTGACGCCGGGCACTACGGCCGCCGACCTCTTCGCCGGTGAGCGCACCGTCGTGGCCGCCCGGGTCGCGGACGAGCTGAAGGACCTCGCGTACGAGATCAAGGACGGCGAGACCGTCGAGCCGGTCGAGATCTCCTCCGAGGACGGCTTGAACATCCTGCGGCACTCCACCGCGCACGTCATGGCGCAGGCCGTGCAGGAGCTGTTCCCCGAGGCCAAGCTGGGCATCGGCCCGCCGGTCAAGGACGGCTTCTACTATGACTTCGACGTCGAGCGCCCCTTCACTCCCGATGACCTCAAGGCCATCGAGAAGAAGATGCAGGAGATCCAGAAGCGCGGCCAGCGCTTCTCCCGCCGCGTGGTCAGCGACGAGGCCGCCCGCGAGGAGCTGGCGGGCGAGCCGTACAAGCTGGAGCTCATCGGCATCAAGGGATCCGCGTCCAGCGACGACGGCGCGGACGTCGAGGTGGGCGGCGGCGAGCTGACCATCTACGACAACCTCGACGCCAAGACCGGTGAGCTGTGCTGGAAGGACCTCTGCCGCGGCCCGCACCTGCCCACCACCCGGAACATCCCGGCGTTCAAGCTGATGCGCAACGCCGCCGCGTACTGGCGGGGCAGCGAGAAGAACCCGATGCTCCAGCGCATCTACGGCACCGCGTGGCCGTCGAAGGACGAGCTGAAGGCCCACCTGGACTTCCTCGCCGAGGCCGAGAAGCGCGACCACCGCCGCCTCGGCAGCGAGCTGGACCTCTTCTCCATCCCGGACCAGATCGGCTCCGGCCTCGCCGTCTTCCACCCCCGAGGCGGCATCATCCGCCGGGTCATGGAGGACTACTCGCGGCGCCGCCACGAGGAAGAGGGGTACGAGTTCGTCTACACCCCGCACGCCACCAAGGGCAAGCTCTTCGAGACCTCGGGCCACCTGGACTGGTACGCCGACGGCATGTACCCGCCCATGCAGCTCGACGAGGGCGTGGACTACTACCTCAAGCCCATGAACTGCCCGATGCACAACCTGGTCTTCGACGCGCGCGGCCGCTCCTACCGCGAGCTGCCGCTGCGCCTGTTCGAGTTCGGGACGGTGTACCGGTACGAGAAGTCCGGCGTCGTGCACGGCCTGACCCGCGCCCGTGGCTTCACCCAGGACGACGCGCACATCTACTGCACCAAGGAGCAGATGGCGGAGGAGCTCGACAAGACGCTCACCTTCGTCCTGAACCTGCTGCGCGACTACGGCCTGAACGACTTCTACCTGGAGCTGTCCACCAAGGACCCCGAGAAGTTCGTCGGCTCGGACGAGATCTGGGAGGAGGCCACCGAGACCCTGCGCCAGGTGGCCGAGAAGCAGGGCCTTCCCCTGACCCCGGACCCGGGCGGCGCCGCCTTCTACGGCCCGAAGATCTCCGTCCAGGCCAAGGACGCCATCGGCCGGACCTGGCAGATGTCGACCGTCCAGCTCGACTTCAACCTGCCGGAGCGGTTCAACCTGGAGTACACCGCGCCGGACGGCTCCCGCCAGCGGCCGGTCATGATCCACCGCGCCCTGTTCGGCTCCATCGAGCGCTTCTTCGCGGTCCTGCTGGAGCACTACGCGGGCGCCATGCCGCCGTGGCTGGCCCCGGTCCAGGCGGTCGGCATCCCGATCGGCGACGCGCACGTGGGGTACCTCCAGGAGTTCGCCGCCGAGGCGAAGAAGAAGGGCCTGCGTGTCGAGGTGGACGCCTCATCGGACCGGATGCAGAAGAAGATCCGCAACCACCAGAAGCTGAAGGTGCCCTTCATGATCATCGTCGGTGACGACGACATGAACGCCGGCACGGTCTCCTTCCGCTACCGGGACGGTTCGCAGGAGAACGGCATCCCGCGCGACGAGGCCCTCGCCAAGCTCGCCGACGTGGTGGAGCGCCGCGTACAGGTCTGACGCACGTCGCCCAGGGGCGGTCCCGGTTCCCGGGGCCGCCCCTCGGTTCACGCTCCACCGGCGGCGAATATGCTGGCTCGCATGACGACTGAGCCGGAGCAGCAGATCGGAGTCGGGACGCCTGACGCGTTCCAGCGCCTGTGGACGCCCCACCGGATGGCGTACATCCAGGGGGAGAACAAGCCGACCGGTCCCGGCGCCGGCGACGGCTGCCCGTTCTGCACCCTCCCGGCCAAGTCCGACGAGGACGGGCTGATCGTCGCCAGGGGCGAGAGCGTGTACGCGGTGCTCAACCTGTACCCGTACAACGGCGGCCACCTCATGGTCGTCCCGTTCCGGCACGTGGCCGACTACACGGAGCTGGACGACGCCGAGACCGCCGAGCTGGCGCTGCTGACCAAGCAGGCGATGACCGCGCTGCGGGCCGCCTCCGGGGCGCACGGCTTCAACATCGGCATGAACCAGGGCGCGTCGGCGGGCGCCGGCATCGCCGCCCACCTGCACCAGCACATCGTTCCCCGCTGGGGCGGCGACACCAACTTCATGCCGGTCGTCGGCCACACCAAGGTGCTGCCGCAGCTCCTCGGCGACACCCGGCGGATGCTCGCCGAGGCGTGGCCCGCGGCGTCCGCCTGATCACGCGTCGTACGAGTCCGCCTTCTTCGGCATCGGGTCCTGGACGAAACCGCTCAGGACCATCGACCGGTTGCTGAAGCGCTCGGTGTCCACGCCGTGCTCGTCGAGCATCTTGATCGTCGCGGCGTGCACCGCCCGCATCACCGGGGTGGCCGCGCGGATGGCGTCGTCGGCCATGAAACGGTGACGCCAGGGCTGTGACGCCCAGGCGTGCCGCAGGCCGAACGGCTCGGGCAGGACCAGCTTGCCGCCCAGGAAGTCCAGCACCGGCGGGAACCAGGTCAGGGGCGCCCGCACGGCCAGCCGGACGACCTCGTCGTTGTCGATCAGCGGCAGTTCGATCTCCCGCGTCTCCCAGAACCGGACGGTCTTGGAGACCACCTTCTTCTTGGGCTCGGGCTTCGTCGTGAACAGCCCGTGCACGGGCCCGAGGGCGTGCCCCGTGACCTCGATGCGCAGCGTGTGCAGCAGCGCCGTGACGGTCACCATCATGGTGAGCACCAGCTGGCCGTCCCACAGGACGAACTGCACGCCCAGGTAGTGGCGGTTGCCCTTGCCGAACTGGTTCTCGTTGCAGACGCGCTGTATCTCGTGCGGCTTGACCTGGTACGCGACGATGTCCTCGCCCTCCGGCCGGGCGACCTCCTTCGCGCCCTCGCCGACGGGGGTGACGATCCAGTGGTTGACGGACGGCTTGGGGAAGCCGGTCTTGAGCGTGCCGCGCTCCAGCAGCTTCAGCTCGTCGTGGATGGGGCGGATGACGTCCCAGGTGCGGAAGGCGTGGATCTCCTTGCCCTCCTTGGGAACGAGCTCCTCGGCCAGGTGCCAGCTGCCCCAGCGGGTGCCCATGCCGAGGACGCCCTTGGGCCCGGCGTAGAAGACGACGTTCGAGCGCTGCTCCGCGGTGAGCTTCTCCAGCTGCTGGCGCAGCTCCTCGGCGGCCGTCTCGTTGGGGTCGTGCGGCACCGCCTCGGGGATCTTCGGACCCATGCCGCCGCCCCCGCTGAGCAGCGAGTCCCAGCGGGCGCGCAGGTCCTTCGCGGTCGACTCGCAGACCCGTTTGGCCAGGAACCAGCCGAGGACCGGCGCGACGAACATCGCGCGGAGGTAGAGCGCCAGGAAGCCGGTGAAGGGCAGCTTGAACAGGAAGAGGAGGGCCAGGATGCCGACCCCGACCAGCAGCAGGGCGCCCAGCGCCCCGGACCGCTTGCCGGAGGCGCCGCCGGCCAGGGTGCGCCGCAGCTGGAAGGCGGTCAGCCACACCAGCATGCCGGGCAGGAACAGCACACCGAACACGACGGTGATGAGGGTGAGCCGCTTGTCGCGCTGCTTGCGGATGTTGGTGGCGGCCAGACAGTGCTCGACGACCGGCTGGGGCTCGGTGCCGAAGGACTGGATGAGCGGTTTGCGGGCGCCGCCGAGCATCCGGACCTGCACGGCGCGGGAGAACGCCTCACCGAGGGTCGGCTTGAAGAGCGAGAACTTGCCCTTGGTGACGCTCGACTCGTGCCACTCGTTGTTGGCCTTGAGGATCTCCTCGACCTCGACGTTCTCCCGGTACGCGGCGGATGCCAGCGCGTGCGTCGCCACGGTCTGCCCGTCCGAGCCCTGGAGCGGGACCTGTGCCCCGGGGCCGAAACTGTCCATTGTCACTTTCGCCGCCCCCATCGCCGCGTGTGTCCGCACTGCGGTCTGTTCCCAACCCCTCGCCCCCGCACACTTGCTGAACTGGGCACCACAGCCTATCGAGGCCGCCCGCCGCGCGTCGGCGGACGGCCGAATGCCGCCCGCCCGGGCGGAGTTGGGCGGGCGGCTCGGCCAACGGCGGTCAGCTCCCGACGCGTTCGCGGACCCTGTCGGCGACCTGCGGCGGCATGGCCTCGTGGCGGGCGTAGGCGCGGTCGAAGCGGCCCGTGCCGTGCGAGATGGAGCGGAGGTCGACGGCGTACCGTCCGATCTCGATCTCCGGCACGTCGGCCCGTACGAGCGTCCGGCCCTGCCCCGCCTGTTCGGTGCCGACGACGCGTCCGCGCCGGCCGGACAGGTCGCTCATCACGGGGCCGACGTACTCGTCCGGTACGAGGACCTGGACCTCGGCGACCGGTTCGAGGAGGTTGATCCGGGCGTCCGCCGCCGCCTCGCGCAGCGCGAGGGCGCCGGCCGTCTGGAAGGCCGCGTCGGAGGAGTCGACCGAGTGGGCCTTGCCGTCGAGGAGGGTCACGCGGACGTCGACGAGCGGATAGCCCGCGGCGACACCCTTGGCGGCCTGGGCGCGTACGCCCTTCTCCACGGAGGGGATGAACTGGCGCGGCACCGCCCCGCCGACGACCTTGTCGACGAACTCGATGCCGGAACCGGGCGGCAGCGGCTCCACGTCGATCTCGCAGATGGCGTACTGCCCGTGCCCGCCCGACTGCTTGACGTGCCGCCCGCGCCCCGACGACCTGTCGCCGAACGTCTCGCGCAGCGACACCTTGTGCGGTACGACGTCGACCTGGACGCCGTACCGTTTGCGCAGCCGCTCCAGCGCCACGTCCTTGTGCGCCTCACCCAGGCACCACAGGACGACCTGGTGGGTGTCCTGGTTCTGCTCCAGGCGCATGGCCGGGTCCTCGGCGACGAGCCGGGCGAGCCCCTGGGACAGCTTGTCCTCGTCCGCCTTGCTGTGCGCCTCGATGGCGAGCGGGAGGAGGGGGTCGGGCATCGTCCAGGGCTCCATCAGGAGCGGGTCGTCCTTGGCGGACAGCGTGTCACCGGTCTCGGCGCGGGACAGCTTCCCGACACAGGCCAGGTCGCCGGCGATCGCGTGGTTCAGCTGCCGCTGGTGCTTGCCGAAGGGCGCGGACAGGGCACCGATCCGCTCGTCCGCTTCGTGGGAGGCACGGTCCTCGTGGCCGCGGTCGGCGAGGCCGTGCCCGGATACGTGGACGGTCTCGTCCGGACGGAGGGTGCCGGAGAAGACCCGCACCAGCGAGATCCGGCCGACGTACGGGTCGGAGGACGTCTTGACGACCTCGGCGACGAGCGGCCCGGCCGGATCGCAGGTGATCGGGGGGCGCGCGGCGCCCTGCGGGGTGGTGACGGCGGGCGCCTCGCGCTCCAGGGGCGTGGGGAAGCCACGGGTGATCAGGTCCAGCAGCTCGACCGTGCCCAGGCCCTGCTTGCCGCCGGACGCGGCGGGTGCGGCGGCGAGGACCGGGTGGAAGCTGCCCCGCGCCACGGCCTTCTCCAGGTCGTCGACGAGCGTCTTGAGGTCGATCTCCTCACCGCCGAGGTAGCGGTCCATGAGCGACTCGTCCTCGCTCTCGGCGATGATCCCCTCGATGAGGCGGTTGCGGGCCTCCGCGATGAGGGGCCGCTGGGCGTCGTCGGGCGGGTTCTCCTGCCGCTCCCCGGAGGAGTAGTCGAAGATCTTCTGGGTCAGCAGGCCGATCAGCCCGGTCGCGGGAGCGTGCCCGTCGGGCGTCTGCGGGCCGAGGACGGGGACGTACAGCGGGAGGATCGCGTCGGGGTCGTCACCGCCGAAGATCCGGGCGAGGACCCGGGTCAGCTCGTCGAAGTCGACGCGCGCGGTGTCGAGGTGCGTGACGACGATGGCGCGCGGCATGCCGACCGCCGCGCACTCCTCCCACACCATCCGGCAGGACCCGGCGACCGCGTCGGCCTCCTGCGCGGCCGAGACGACGAAGAGGGCCGCGTCCGCGGCGCGCAGACCGGCCCTCAGCTCCCCGACGAAGTCGGCGTATCCGGGAGTGTCCAGCAGATTGATCTTGCAGCCGCCCCATTCGAGTGGGACGAGGGACAGTTGTACGGAGCGTTGCTGGCGGTGCTCGATCTCGTCGTAGTCGGAGACCGTGCCGCCGTCCTCGACCCGGCCCGCCCGGTTGACCGCTCCTGCCGTCAGCGCGAGGGCCTCGACCAGGGTCGTCTTGCCGGATCCGCTGTGGCCGACCAGCACCACGTTCCGTACCGATGAGGGCTGGTCGGCCGTTATAGCCCTGCCGGCGGCCCCGGGGTGTGCGTTCGCCTTGTCGCCCATGATTCTTCCTCCCGATCGCGAGTGCACGGGGTGCACGGTGGAGGTGGGGGGTGGGGCGCGGGCGCGGGGGAGCCTGCTGGGGCGGCTCCGGCGGTGCCCGCGGTCGTCTTTCGAGCTTTCCGCTCAGGTCTTTCGAGCTTTCCACTCAGGCCAGGTTGCGTCCATACGTCCGACACCGCGACGGGAGCGGGGTGCCCGGGGCCGGAGGGTGCCCCTGCCTGGCTACGATGGGCCAGCCGGTGGCCGTAGGGGCCGCGCGGCCCACCGACCCTCGGGAAGGCCATGCTGAACAAGTACGCGCGTGCATTTTTCACGCGTGTTCTCACACCGTTCGCCGCGTTTCTGCTCCGCCGCGGAGTGAGCCCCGACGCCGTGACGCTCGTCGGCACGGCCGGCGTGGTGGCGGGCGCGCTGGTCTTCTTCCCCAGGGGCGAGTTCTTCTGGGGCACGATCGTCATCACCCTGTTCGTCTTCTCCGACCTGGTCGACGGCAACATGGCCCGCCAGGCCGGGATCTCCAGCCGCTGGGGCGCCTTTCTGGACTCGACCCTCGACCGGGTCGCCGACGGCGCGATCTTCGGCGGCTTCGCGCTCTGGTACGCGGGCCGGGGCGACGACAACGTGCTGTGCGCGGTCGCCATCTTCTGCCTGGCCAGCGGCCAGGTCGTGTCGTACACCAAGGCGCGCGGCGAGTCGATCGGCCTGCCGGTCGCGGTCAACGGCCTGGTCGAGCGGGCCGAGCGGCTCGTGGTCTCCCTGGTGGCGGCGGGCGTGGCCGGACTGCACGGCTTCGGTGTGCCGGGCGTGCAGGTGCTCCTGCCGATCGCCCTGTGGGCGGTGGCCGTGGGCAGTGCGGTGACGCTGGGGCAGCGGGTCGTCACGGTACGGCGCGAGGCGGCGGAGGCGGACGTGGTGTCGGCGGCGGATGCGGTGCCGGCGTCGGGGGCCGCCGGGGGCTCTGGGGCGGATGCGGCCGCCGGGGCGAGTGGTATCGGTGGCGCCGGTGGGGCTGCGGATGCCCGTGGGGCTTCTGATGCCGGTGGGGCTTCTGGGGCTAGGGGGAGTGAGGCGACATGAGCGCTGTGGGTGAGCGGCTGACCGACGCCCTGTACGGGATCGGCTGGACCGCGGTGAAGAAACTGCCCGAGCCGGTGGCGGCCGGGCTCGGCCGGCGTATCGCGGACACCGTCTGGAAGCGGCGCGGCAAGGGCGTGCTGCGCCTGGAGGCCAACCTCGCGCGCGTGGTGCCGGACGCCTCCCCGGAGCGCCTGGCCCAGCTGTCGCAGGCCGGGATGCGCTCGTACATGCGCTACTGGATGGAGTCGTTCCGGCTGCCCGCCTGGAGCGCGGAGCGCGTCAAGGACGCGTTCGACGTCAAGGACGTGCACCACCTGACCGACGGGCTCGCCGCGGGCAAGGGCGTGATACTCGCGCTGCCGCACCTGGCCAACTGGGACCTCGCGGGCGTGTGGGTCACGCGCGCGCTGGGCGTACCGTTCACGACGGTCGCCGAGCGGCTGAAGCCCGAGACGCTGTACGACCGCTTCGTGGCGTACCGGGAGTCGCTGGGCATGGAGGTCCTGCCGCACACCGGCGGCTCCGCGTTCGGCACCCTCGCCCGACGGCTCCGCGGGGGCGGCCTGGTCTGCCTGGTCGCCGACCGGGACCTGTCGGCGTCGGGCGTCGAGGTGAAGTTCTTCGGCGAGACGGCCCGCATGCCGGCCGGCCCCGCGATGCTGGCGCAGCAGACCGGCGCGCTGCTCCTGCCGGTGACCCTCTGGTACGACGAGACGTCGACCATGAAGGGACGGGTGCACCCGCCGGTCGACGTGCCGGGGACGGGCACGCGCGCCGAGAAGACGGCGGTCATGACCCAGACCCTGGCCGACGCCTTCGCCACCGGGATCGCCGACCACCCCGAGGACTGGCACATGCTCCAGCGGCTGTGGCTCGCCGACCTCGACCCGGCGAAGGGGCCCGGCGCGTGAAGATCGGCATCGTCTGCCCGTACTCCTGGGACGTCCCCGGTGGCGTCCAGTTCCACATCCGCGACCTGGCCGAGCACCTGATCCGGCTCGGCCACGAGGTGTCCGTCCTGGCCCCGGCCGACGACGAGACGCCGCTGCCGCCGTACGTCGTCTCGGCCGGCCGCGCGGTACCCGTCCCGTACAACGGCTCCGTGGCCCGGCTGAACTTCGGGTTCCTGTCGGCGGCGCGGGTGCGGCGCTGGCTGCACGACGGCACGTTCGACGTGATCCACATCCACGAGCCCGCCTCGCCCTCGCTGGGGCTGCTGTCCTGCTGGGCGGCGCAGGGCCCGATCGTGGCCACCTTCCACACCTCGAACCCGCGCTCGCGGGCGATGATCGCCGCGTACCCGATCCTCCAGCCCGCCCTGGAGAAGATCAGCGCGCGCATCGCGGTCAGCGAGTACGCCCGCCGGACCCTGGTCGAGCACCTGGGCGGCGACGCGGTCGTCATCCCCAACGGCGTCGACGTGGACTTCTTCGCCAAGGCGGAGCCCAAGGCGGAGTGGCAGGGCGGCACGCTCGGCTTCATCGGGCGGATCGACGAGCCCCGCAAGGGCCTTCCGGTGCTGATGAAGGCCCTCCCGAAGATCCTGGCCGCCTGCCCCGACACCCGGCTCCTGGTCGCGGGCCGGGGCGACGAGGAGGAGGCCGTGGCGTCGCTGCCCGCCGAGATGCGGTCGCGGGTGGAGTTCCTCGGCATGGTCAGCGACGAGGACAAGGCACGGCTGCTGCGCAGCGTCGACGTGTACGTGGCGCCCAACACCGGTGGCGAGAGCTTCGGCATCATCCTCGTCGAGGCCATGTCGGCGGGCGCGCCGGTGGTGGCCAGCGACCTGGACGCGTTCGCGCAGGTCCTGGACCAGGGCGCCGCGGGCGAGCTGTTCGCCAACGAGGACGCCGACGCCCTCGCCGAGACGGCGATCCGCCTGCTCGGCGACTCCGGGCGGCGCGTGGAGCTCCGGGAGCGGGGCAGCGCCCACGTCCGCCGCTTCGACTGGTCGACGGTCGGCGCGGACATCCTCGCCGTGTACGAGACGGTGACGGACGGCGCCGCGTCGGTCGCCACGGACGAGCGGCTCGGCCTGCGGGCCCGGTGGGGGCTGGCTCGGGACTGAGGCCGGGTTGGTTCCGTGCGGGGTGGAACCGGGTTGATCCGGGGCTCGGTTGTTCCGGGGCGGTTCGTCTGCGGGCCGTGCCTGGTCCGGTGACCTCCGGTGGGTGGGGGCGTGGCCCCTCCGGGCTCGCCTCCGCGGGGTCGGCTGCCGCGCGTGACGCGTGAGGGAGCCGCGCCTGTCCCGCCAGCCCCCGCGGGGGCGACCCTGCACGGCACCGCCCTCTGTCGTCGGCCGGGTGCGGGACGGCAGTATGGCCCGCGTGGACATACGCCGTCTCGATCTCGGGTACTTCGTCCGGTCCGCCGCCGAGGCGGGCACCCCGCATCCTCGGGTGGAGCCGGTGCTCGCGTATCTCGTGCGGCACCCCGACGGGCTGCTGCTGTTCGACACCGGCGTGGGGGAGGGCGACCCCGGGGCGGAGGCGCGGTACCGGCCGCGGCGGCGGGGGCTGGTCGAGGCGCTCGCCGCGGAGGGGGTCCGGCCGGAGGACGTCGACGTGGTGGTGAACTGCCACCTCCACTTCGACCACTGCGGGGGCAACCCGCTGCTGGCGGGCCGCCCCGTCCTGGTCCAGCGCGAGGAGCTGGCCACGGCGCGGGCCGGCGACTACACGATCGACGCCCTGGTCGACTTCCCCGGTGCGCGGTACGAGGAGCTGGACGGCGAGGCGGAGGTGTGGCCCGGTGTCCGGGTCGTACCGACGCCCGGGCACACGGACGGGCACCAGTCGCTGGTGGTGACCGGACGGCGGGGCACGGTGGTGCTCGCGGGGCAGGCGTACGACTGCGCGTCGCAGTACGCGTCCGACGAGATGGCGCGGGCGGCCGGGTGCCCGGACGTACCCGTACCGGAGTGGCTGGAGCGGCTGGCCGCGTTCGGGCCGCGGCGGGTGCTGTTCGCGCACGACCGGTCGGTGTGGGAAGGGGACGCGGCGGCGCGCGGGTAGCCTTTCGGCCCGTGATCGAAACCTTCATCTGGATCGTCGTCGGCCTGGTCGCCATCGGCCTGTACCTGAGCTGGACGGCCGGGCGGCTCGACCGGCTGCACGCCCGGATCGACGCCGCCCGCGCCGCGCTCGACGCCCAGCTCCTGCGCCGCGCCTCGGTCGCCCAGGAACTGGCCACCTCGGGCGTGCTCGACCCGGCCGCGTCGATCGTGCTCTACGAGGCCGCCCACGCCGCCCGGCAGGCGGAGGAGGAGCACCGGGAGGTCGCCGAGAGCGAGCTGAGCCAGGCGCTGCGGGCCGTTTTCGGCGAGCCCGAGCAGGTGGAGGCCGTGCGGGAGGCCCCGGGCGGCGATCAGGCGGCCGGGGAGCTGGCCGCGGCGGTGCGCCGGGTGCCGATGGCCCGCCGCTTCCACAACGACGCGGTACGGGCGGCCAGGGCGCTGCGCAGGCACCGCAAGGTGCGCTGGTTCCGGCTCGCCGGCCACGCCCCGTTCCCGATGGCCTTCGAGATGGACGACGAGCCGCCGACCGCCCTGGCGGACCGGCCGGGCAGCTCCTGACCTCGGGAAAACGAGCCACCGGCTCACTATTGGCCCTTGAAGTGGACCGGGTGGCCCGGGTTTCCTCGGTGTAGTTGAAACCGCCCCGTTTCTTGAGTGAGGTCCATCCGTGTCCAGCACCAGCACCCCGCAGTCCCCCGAGACCGGCACCGCCCGCGTCAAGCGCGGCATGGCCGAGCAGCTCAAGGGCGGCGTGATCATGGACGTGGTCAACGCCGAGCAGGCCAAGATCGCCGAGGACGCCGGCGCCGTCGCCGTCATGGCCCTGGAGCGGGTCCCGGCCGACATCCGCAAGGACGGCGGCGTGGCCCGGATGTCCGACCCGAACATGATCGAGGAGATCATCGACGCGGTCTCCATCCCGGTCATGGCCAAGTCCCGCATCGGCCACTTCGTCGAGGCCCAGGTCCTCCAGTCGCTGGGCGTGGACTACATCGACGAGTCCGAGGTCCTCACCCCGGCCGACGAGGTCAACCACAGCGACAAGTTCGCGTTCACGACCCCGTTCGTGTGCGGTGCCACCAACCTGGGCGAGGCGCTGCGCCGCATCGCCGAGGGCGCGGCCATGATCCGCTCCAAGGGCGAGGCCGGCACCGGCAACGTCGTCGAGGCCGTCCGCCACCTGCGCCAGATCAAGAACGAGATCGCCAAGCTGCGCGGCTTCGACAACAACGAGCTGTACGCCGCCGCCAAGGAGCTGCGCGCCCCCTACGAGCTCGTCAAGGAGGTCAGCGAGCTCGGCAAGCTGCCGGTCGTGCTGTTCTCCGCCGGTGGTGTCGCCACCCCGGCCGACGCCGCGCTGATGCGCCAGCTCGGTGCCGAGGGCGTCTTCGTCGGCTCCGGCATCTTCAAGTCCGGCGACCCGGCCAAGCGCGCCGCCGCCATCGTGAAGGCCACCACCTTCTACGACGACCCGAAGATCATCGCGGACGCCTCCCGCAACCTGGGCGAGGCCATGGTCGGCATCAACTGCGACACCCTCCCCGAGACCGAGCGCTACGCCAACCGGGGCTGGTGATGAGCACCCCGCTCATCGGTGTCCTCGCCCTCCAGGGCGACGTACGCGAGCACCTGATCGCCCTGGCCGCGGCGGACGCCGTGGCCAGGCCGGTCCGGCGTCCCGAGGAGCTGGCCGAGGTCGACGGCCTGGTCATCCCGGGCGGCGAGTCGACCACCATCTCCAAGCTGGCCGAACTCTTCGGCCTGATGGAGCCGCTGCGCGAGCGCATCGCGGCGGGCATGCCCGTGTACGGCACGTGCGCCGGCCTGATCATGCTCGCCGACAAGATCCTCGACCCGCGTTCGGGCCAGGAGACGCTCGGCGGCATCGACATGATCGTCCGCCGTAACGCCTTCGGACGTCAGAACGAGTCCTTCGAGGCGGCCGTCGAGGTCGCCGGGGTCGAGGGCGGACCGGTGGAGGGCGTCTTCATCCGGGCGCCCTGGGTCGAGTCGGTGGGCGCCCGCGCCGAGGTCGTCGCCGAGCACGACGGTCACATCGTCGCCGTACGCCAGGGCAACGCCCTCGCCACGTCGTTCCACCCGGAACTGACCGGCGACCACCGGGTGCACGCCCTGTTCGTCGACATGGTGCGCGCGGCGGGCTGACCTCGTCCCGGTAGGATCTCTGGGGTTCGTCCGGAAATTGGTTACGCGAAGGAGACAGGCAGATGTCCGGCCACTCTAAATGGGCTACGACGAAGCACAAGAAGGCCGTGATCGACGCCAAGCGCGGCAAGCTCTTCGCGAAGCTGATCAAGAACATCGAGGTCGCGGCCCGCACCGGCGGCGGCGACCCCGACGGCAACCCCACGCTCTACGACGCCATCCAGAAGGCGAAGAAGAGCTCGGTCCCGAACAAGAACATCGACTCCGCGGTCAAGCGCGGTGCCGGCCTGGAGGCCGGTGGCGCCGACTACGAGACGATCATGTACGAGGGTTACGGCCCCAACGGTGTCGCGGTGCTCATCGAGTGCCTCACCGACAACCGCAACCGCGCCGCCTCCGACGTCCGCGTCGCGATGACCCGCAACGGCGGTTCGATGGCCGACCCGGGCTCGGTGTCGTACCTGTTCAACCGCAAGGGCGTGGTGATCGTCCCCAAGGGTGAGCTGTCCGAGGACGACGTCCTGGGGGCGGTCCTGGACGCGGGCGCCGAGGAGGTCAACGACCTCGGTGAGAGCTTCGAGGTCCTCAGCGAGGCCACCGACCTGGTCGCGGTCCGCACCGCCCTCCAGGAGGCCGGCATCGACTACGACTCGGCGGACGCCAACTTCGTCCCGACCATGCAGGTCGAGCTGGACGAGGACGGCGCGCGCAAGATCTTCAAGCTGATCGACGCGCTGGAGGACAGCGACGACGTGCAGAACGTCTTCGCCAACTTCGACGTCTCCGACGACGTCATGGCGAAGGTCGACGCCTGACCCACGCGACATGGCGGGCCGGCAGGGGACACACCCCCTGCCGGCCCGCCGCGTTGTCAGTGCCACCCGATAGCCTGCACAAACAGTTGAGCGAAGGAGGGGTGGCGTGCGCGTCCTCGGGGTGGACCCGGGCCTGACCCGGTGCGGAGTCGGCGTCGTCGAAGGCGTCGCCGGGCGCCCGTTGACCATGCTCGGCGTGGGTGTCGTCCGCACACCGGCCGACGCGGAGACGGGACCGCGCCTCGTCGCCATCGAGCAGGGCATCGAGCACTGGCTGGACGAGCACCGGCCCGGACTGGTCGCGGTGGAGCGGGTGTTCAGCCAGCACAATGTGCGGACGGTGATGGGCACCGCCCAGGCCAGCGCGGTCGCCATCCTGTGCGCCTCCCGGCGCGGGATCCCCGTCGCGCTGCACACGCCGAGCGAGGTGAAGGCCGCCGTCACCGGCAGCGGTCGCGCCGACAAGGCCCAGGTCGGGGCGATGGTCACCCGGCTGCTCCGGCTCTCCGCCCCGCCGAAACCGGCCGACGCCGCCGACGCCCTCGCCCTCGCCATCTGCCACATCTGGCGGGCCCCCGCCCAGAACCGGCTCCAGCAGGCCGTCGCCGCACAACGAGCCATGAAAGGCCGAACCGCATGATCGCCTTCGTGAGCGGCCCCGTCGCCGCGCTCGCCCCGACCACCGCCGTCATCGAGGTCGGCGGCGTCGGCATGGCCGTCCAGTGCGCGCCGAACACCCTGTCCGGGCTGAGGGTCGGTCAGGAAGCCCGGCTGGCCACGTCCTTGGTCGTACGGGAGGACTCGCTGACCCTGTACGGCTTCGCCGACGACGACGAGCGGCAGGTATTCGAGCTCCTGCAGACCGCCAGCGGGGTCGGGCCCCGGCTGGCCCAGGCCATGCTCGCGGTGCACACCCCCGACGCGCTGCGCGTCGCGGTGGCCTCCGGCGACGAGAAGGCGCTCACCGCGGTGCCGGGCATCGGCAAGAAGGGCGCGCAAAAGCTGCTGCTCGAACTGAAGGACAGGCTCGGCGAGCCCGTCGGCGCCCACATCGGCAGGCAGGGGATCGGCACCGCGGTCACCGCGTCCTGGCGCGACCAGCTGCACGCCGCGCTGATCGGCCTCGGGTACGCCACGCGCGAGGCGGACGAGGCGGTGGCCGCCGTCACCCCGCAGGCCGAGGCGGCGGGCGCCGAGCCGCAGGTCGGCCCCCTCCTCAAAGCCGCCCTCCAGACCCTGAACCGCACCCGGTGACCCCGCCGCCCGTGGCCCGCCCCAGCGCGGGGCGCCGGGGTCCGGCAGCAGACCACCCGCGCGGCTCCGCCGCCACGACCACGCGAGGCCTCCCGCAGTGAACGCGTACGACGACACCACCAGCACACCGGCCGCCGACCGGCTCGTCGGGGCGTCCGCCGACGGGGAGGACCAGGCCGTCGAGGCGGCCCTGCGCCCCAAGTCGCTCGACGAGTTCGTCGGCCAGGAGCGGGTCCGCGAGCAGCTGGACCTGGTCCTCAAGGCCGCCCTGGCGCGCGGCGCCACCGCCGACCACGTCCTGCTGTCCGGCGCCCCCGGCCTCGGCAAGACCACCCTGTCCATGATCATCGCGGCGGAGATGGGCGCGCCCATCCGCATCACCTCCGGCCCCGCCATCCAGCACGCCGGGGACCTCGCCGCGATCCTCTCGTCCCTCCAGGAGGGAGAGGTCCTCTTCCTCGACGAGATCCACCGGATGTCCCGGCCCGCCGAGGAAATGCTGTACATGGCGATGGAGGACTTCCGTGTCGACGTCATCGTCGGCAAGGGCCCCGGCGCCACCGCCATCCCGCTGGAGCTGCCGCCCTTCACCCTCGTCGGCGCCACCACCCGCGCCGGCCTCCTGCCGCCCCCGCTGCGTGACCGGTTCGGCTTCACCGCGCACATGGAGTTCTACGCCCCGGCCGAGCTGGAGCGGGTCATCCACCGCTCCGCCCAGCTCCTCGACGTCGGGATCGAGACCGACGGCGCCGCCGAGATCGCCGGGCGCTCCCGGGGCACGCCCCGTATCGCCAACCGCCTGCTGCGCCGCGTCCGCGACTACGCGCAGGTCAAGGCCGACGGCCTGATCACCCGGGACATCGCCGCCACCGCCCTCAAGGTGTACGAGGTGGACGAGCGGGGCCTGGACCGGCTGGACCGGGCGGTGCTCGGAGCCCTGCTGAAGCTCTTCGGCGGCGGGCCGGTCGGCCTGTCGACCCTCGCCGTCGCGGTGGGGGAGGAGCGCGAGACGGTCGAGGAGGTGGCCGAGCCGTTCCTCGTCAGGGAGGGCCTGCTGGCCCGCACGCCCCGTGGCCGGGTCGCCACACCCGCCGCATGGGCGCATCTCGGCCTCGTACCGCCGCAGGCGGGAGGCCCGGGAAGCGGACAACAGGGTCTCTTCGGGGCGTGACGGCGAGGAGACTCGCCGGGCCAGGAACCGCGGTGCCATGCTGGGCGTTGTTCCATTGATGCGGACTCGCCTAGACTCCGCCGATGCCGACCCTTGCGGGCGGCGTACCCACCCCCGAAGATCAGGCCGCGGTTCCCCGCGACCGTGCGAAGGATTTGTCGTCCCGTGAGTATCGTGACTCTCCTGCCGTTCATCGTCCTCATCGGGGCCATGTTCCTGATGACCCGCTCTGCGAAGAAGAAGCAGCAGCAGGCGGTGGAAATGCGCAACCAGATGCAGCCCGGAACCGGCGTACGGACGATCGGGGGGATGTACGCCACCGTCAAGGAGGTCGGCGACGACACGGTTCTCCTGGAGGTCGCTCCAGGGGTCCACGCCGTGTACGCCAAGAACGCCGTCGGCGCCGTCCTCGACGACGAGGAGTACAACCGCATCGTCCACGGTGACGGTGACCTGAAGACCGACGCCCCCGTCGTGCCGGACGACGCCTCCTCGCTCACCGCGGAGGACGCCGTCGTGGCCGACGACGCGAAGATCGACCTGGGCAAGAAGGACGCGGCCGAGGGCGAGACCGCTCCCGAGGCCAAGGACGCCAAGGCCGACGAGAAGAGCGACGGCGACACCGACGCGAAGTAAGGCCAGCTGACGGACCGCGTCGCCCACCGGCGTACGCGGTCCGTTCGTGCCGACACACGCGGGGGATTCCCCACACCACTTCGTGGCCGCCCCGACGCATACCCGGCGTAGCGGCGGTTGGACAGGGAGAAACGAGAAGGTGGCAGCACCCAAGAAGGGCCGAGGCCCGGCGACGGGGGGGCAGGGCAAGCCGGGGCGCACCCTGGCCCTGATCCTGATCGCCATCGGCGCCTTGATCGGAGGGATGTTCTGGTCGGGCGACACCACCCCGCGCCTGGGCATCGACCTCGCCGGTGGTACGAGCATCACGCTCCGCGCCGAGAACCAGCCCGGCAAGCCGGACTCCATCAACAACACCAACATGCAGACGGCGATTGGCATCATCGAACGCCGTGTCAATGGTCTGGGTGTCTCGGAGTCCGAGGTTCAGCAGCAGGGCGAGCGGCACATCATCGTCAACATCCCGAGGGCGACCGACTCCGAGAAGGCCCAGAAGCAGGTCGGCACCACCGCCGAGCTGTACTTCCGCCCGGTCCTGGCCGTCACCGGCAGCGCGCCGCTCCCCGAGCCGTCCACGGGCACCTCGCCGAGTGCCAAGCCGAGCGCCAAGCCCGGTGACAAGGCCTCGTCGACGCCCTCGCCCAAGGCGAGCGCCACCACCCAGGGCCGTGCCGTCCCCGAGGCCCTGAAGAAGGACGAGTCGCCGAGCCCCAAGGCGAGCACCCCCGAGAAGCCGGCCGCCACGCCGGCCCCGCAGCCCTCCGCCTCCGGCGCGGCTGCCGTCGCCGCGCTGGAGAAGCAGTTCACCGCGCTGGACTGCACGCCGAAGAAGGGCACCAAGGAGGTGCCCAACCCGGCGCAGAACGCCGACCCGGCCAAGCCGACCGTGGCCTGTGGCACCGAGGGTGACGCCAAGTACATCCTCGGCCCGGCCGAGGTCGCGGGCACCGACGTCGACGAGGCCCAGGGCGTCCTCGACCCGCAGCGTGGCCGGTGGATCGTCCAGCTCGGCTTCACCGACGCGGGCACCAAGAAGTTCGCGGCCACCACCGGCAAGCTCGCAAGCCAGGTCCAGCCGCAGAACCAGTTCGCGATCACCCTCGACGGCCAGGTCGTCTCCGCCCCGTCGGTGAGCAGCGCCATCGGCGGCGGCAGCGCCGAGATCTCCGGCAGCTTCGACCAGGCGTCGGCCACCGATCTCGCGAACATCCTGTCCTACGGCGCGCTTCCCCTCTCGTTCGAGCAGGAGAGCGTCACCACCGTCACCGCCGCGCTCGGCGGTGAGCAGCTCAAGGCCGGTCTCATCGCGGGCGCCATCGGCCTCGCGCTGGTCGTGATCTACCTGGTCGTCTACTACCGCGGCCTGTCGATCATCGCCCTCCTCAGCCTCCTGGTCTCGGCGGTCCTCACCTACGCCCTGATGTCACTGCTCGGTCCGGCCATCGGCTTCGCGCTGAACCTGCCGGCCGTCTGTGGTGCGATCGTGGCCATCGGCATCACCGCGGACTCCTTCATCGTGTACTTCGAACGCGTACGGGACGAGATCCGCGAGGGCCGCACCCTGCGGCCCGCCGTCGAGCGGGGCTGGCCCCGCGCGCGGCGCACCATCCTCGTCTCCGACTTCGTGTCGTTCCTCGCCGCCGCGGTGCTGTTCATCGTGACCGTCGGCAAGGTGCAGGGCTTCGCGTTCACGCTGGGTCTGACGACCCTCCTCGACGTGGTCGTGGTGTTCTTCTTCACCAAGCCGCTGATGACGCTGATGGCCCGTACGAAGTTCTTCAGCAGCGGCCACCCCTGGTCCGGTCTGGACCCCAAGCGGCTGGGAGCCAAGCCCCCGCTGCGCCGCTCGCGGCGTGTCTCCGCCACCACCGAACCGAAGGAGGCGTGAGATGTCACGACTCGGCAGCCTGGGCGCGCGCCTGTACCGCGGTGAGGTCGGGTACGACTTCGTCGGCAAGCGGATGCTCTGGTACGGCGTCTCCATCCTGATCACCATCACGGCCGTCGTCGGCCTGGCGGTGCAGGGTCTCAACATGGGCATCGAGTTCAAGGGCGGCGTGGTCGTCACGACGCCCAAGCTCTCGGTGTCCACCGAGGAGGCGCGGGACACCGCGGAGGAGATCTCCGGGCACATCCCGATCGTCCAGGAGCTCGGCAGCGGTGGCCTGCGCATCCAGATCAGCGATGTGTCCACCTCGGAGTCCAACAAGATCAAGACCGAGCTGGCGTCCGACCTCGGCGTCGCCACCAACGACCTGAACGTCGACGTCGTCGGCCCGAGCTGGGGCGAGCAGATCGCCAACAAGGCCTGGATGGGCCTCGGCATCTTCATGGTCCTGGTGGTGGTCTACCTCGCCATCGCCTTCGAGTGGCGCATGGCCGTCGCCGCGCTGATCGCGCTGATCCATGACCTGACCATCACCGTCGGCATCTACGCCCTGGTGGGCTTCGAGGTCACCCCGGGCACCGTGATCGGTCTGCTGACCATCCTCGGATACTCCCTCTACGACACCGTCGTCGTCTTCGACGGTCTGAAGGAGGCGTCGAAGGACATCACCAAGCAGACCCGCTGGACGTACAGCGAGATCGCCAACCGCAGCCTCAACGGCACCCTGGTCCGCTCCATCAACACCACGGTCGTGGCGCTGCTGCCGGTGGCCGGCCTGCTGTTCATCGGTGGTGGCTTCCTCGGCGCCGGCATGCTCAACGACATCTCGCTGTCGCTGTTCGTGGGCCTCGCGGCCGGTGCGTACTCGTCGATCTTCATCGCCACGCCGCTCGTCGCCGACCTGAAGGAACGCGACCCGCAGATGAAGGCGCTGAAGAAGCGGGTCCTGGCCAAGCGTGCCCAGGCCATGCAGAAGGGCGAGCCCACGGAGGCGGAGGAGGCCGAGGCGGCCGAGGCCGCCGGAGCCTTCGACGCCGAGCCCGAGGACGCCGCCCCCGCGGGCGCCGTCGTCGGCCAGCGCCGCCAGCCCACCCGCGGGCGGGGCAAGCGCCGATGACGGTCACCACGCGGGAGCTCCTGCTCAGCCGCATCCGGGACGTCGCGGACTACCCGATCCCCGGCGTGACGTTCAAGGACATCACGCCGCTGCTGGCGGATCCGGAGGCGTTCACCGCCCTCACCGGGGCGCTGGCCGAGCTGTGCGTACGGCACGGGGCGACCAAGATCGTCGGCCTGGAGGCGCGCGGGTTCATCCTCGCCGCTCCGGTCGCCGTCACCGCGAAGCTGGGCTTCGTCCCGGTGCGCAAGGCGGGCAAGCTCCCCGGGGCGACGCTCAGCCAGGCGTACGAGCTGGAGTACGGCACCGCCGAGATCGAGGTGCACGCCGAGGACCTGCTCCCCGGCGACCGCGTCATGGTCATCGACGACGTCCTCGCCACCGGCGGCACCGCCGAGGCCTCCCTGGAGCTGATCCGGCGGGCCGGCGCGGACGTCGCGGGCGTCGCCGTGCTCATGGAGCTGGGTTTCCTCGGCGGCCGCGCCCGCCTGGAGCCCGCCCTGGCCGGCGCCCCGCTGGAGGCGCTGATCACGCTCTGACCAGGGCGCACACGGTCGAGGAACGGGCATCCGGAACACCGGGTGCCCGTTTCGCGCTGTCGCCCCCCGGCCGCCGGTGCCCCGCGCCCGGAGCGCCTCGCCCCGTCCCGGGGCGAGTGGTTCGCCCGAGGTCAGTACCATGGGATTCCGGGCCTGACCGGGGGACCCGGACCCGCACGAGGAGCGCTCTTGCCAGACGAGGCCCAGCCACTCTCCGCCGCGAAGCCCGACCAGCAGGCCGACAAGGCCGCGGCGCCCCCAGCCACGCCCCCCGACAAGGCCGCGGTGAACAGGGCGGCGGACGCGAAGCCGGCCGCCCCGCAGCGCGCCCAGGGCCCCGCCCCCGTCTCGGCACCCAAGCCCACGCCGCCCGCCGTCGCCCGCTCCGGCGGCTCCTCCAACCGGGTGCGGGCCCGCCTCGCCCGGCTCGGCGTCCAGCGCTCGTCGCCGTACAACCCGGTCCTGGAACCCCTGCTGCGCATAGTCCGGGGCAACGACCCGAAGATCGAGACGTCGACGCTCCGCCAGATCGAGAGCGCCTACCAGGTCGCCGAGCGCTGGCACCGCGGCCAGAAGCGCAAGAGCGGCGACCCGTACATCACGCACCCGCTCGCCGTCACCACCATCCTCGCCGAGCTGGGCATGGACCCGGCGACGCTCATGGCGGGCCTCCTCCACGACACCGTCGAGGACACCGAGTACGGCCTGGAGCAGCTCCGCAAGGACTTCGGCGACCAGGTCGCCCTCCTCGTCGACGGCGTCACCAAGCTGGACAAGGTCAAGTTCGGCGAGGCCGCGCAGGCCGAGACCGTCCGCAAGATGGTCGTCGCCATGGCCAAGGACCCGCGCGTCCTGGTCATCAAGCTCGCCGACCGCCTGCACAACATGCGCACCATGCGCTACCTCAAGCGGGAGAAGCAGGAGAAGAAGGCCCGCGAGACCCTCGAGATCTACGCGCCGCTCGCCCACCGCCTGGGCATGAACACCATCAAGTGGGAGCTGGAGGATCTCGCCTTCGCGATCCTCTACCCCAAGATGTACGACGAGATCGTCCGCCTCGTCGCCGAGCGCGCCCCCAAGCGGGACGAGTACCTCGCCATAGTGACCGACGAGGTCCAGGCCGACCTGCGCGCCGCCCGCATCAAGGCCACCGTCACCGGCCGGCCGAAGCATTACTACAGCGTCTACCAGAAGATGATCGTCCGCGGCCGGGACTTCGCGGAGATCTACGACCTGGTGGGGATCCGCGTCCTCGTCGACACGGTCCGCGACTGCTATGCGGCCCTCGGCACCGTCCACGCGCGATGGAACCCGGTCCCCGGCCGGTTCAAGGACTACATCGCGATGCCGAAGTTCAACATGTACCAGTCGCTGCACACGACGGTCATCGGCCCCAACGGCAAGCCCGTCGAGCTCCAGATCCGCACGTTCGACATGCACCGCCGCGCCGAGTACGGCATCGCCGCGCACTGGAAGTACAAGCAGGAGGCCGTCGCCGGCGCCTCCAAGGTACGCACCGACGTGCCGAAGAAGGCCGGCAAGGACGACCACATCAACGACATGGCGTGGCTGCGCCAGCTGCTGGACTGGCAGAAGGAGACCGAGGACCCCAGCGAGTTCCTCGAATCGCTGCGCTTCGACCTGTCCCGCAACGAGGTCTTCGTCTTCACCCCGAAGGGTGACGTCATAGCGCTCCCGGCGGGCGCCACCCCGGTGGACTTCGCGTACGCGGTCCACACCGAGGTCGGCCACCGCACCATAGGAGCGCGGGTCAACGGGCGGCTCGTACCGCTCGAATCGACCCTCGACAACGGCGACCTGGTGGAGGTCTTCACCTCCAAGGCGGCCGGCGCGGGCCCCTCCCGCGACTGGCTGGGCTTCGTCAAGTCGCCGCGCGCCCGCAACAAGATCCGCGCCTGGTTCTCCAAGGAGCGCCGCGACGAGGCGATCGAGCAGGGCAAGGACTCCATCGCGCGCGCCATGCGCAAGCAGAACCTGCCCATCCAGCGGATCCTCACCGGCGACTCGCTCGTCACGCTGGCGCACGAGATGCGCTACCCCGACATCTCCTCGCTGTACGCGGCGATCGGCGAAGGCCATGTCGCCGCCCAGGGCGTCGTCCAGAAGCTGGTGCAGGCCCTCGGGGGCGAGGAGGCGGCCAGCGAGGACATCGCCGAGTCGGCCCCGCCGTCGCGCGGGCGCGGCAAGCGGCGCGCCAAGGCCGACCCGGGCGTGGTCGTCAAGGGCGTCGAGGACGTGTGGGTCAAGCTCGCCCGGTGCTGTACGCCGGTGCCGGGCGACCCGATCATCGGCTTCGTCACCCGCGGCAGCGGCGTATCGGTGCACCGTGCCGACTGCGTCAACGTGGACTCGCTCTCGCAGCAGCCCGAGCGGATCCTCGACGTCGAATGGGCGCCCACCCAGTCCTCGGTCTTCCTGGTCGCCATCCAGGTCGAGGCCCTGGACCGCTCCCGGCTCCTGTCGGACGTCACCCGCGTCCTGTCCGACCAGCACGTCAACATCCTGTCGGCGGCCGTCCAGACCTCCCGCGACCGGGTGGCCACCTCCCGCTTCACCTTCGAGATGGGCGACCCCAAGCACCTGGGGCACGTCCTGAAGGCGGTACGGGGCGTGGAGGGCGTCTACGACGTGTACCGCGTGACGTCGGCCCGCCGGCCGTAACGACGCACGACGAAGGGGCCTCCCCGAGGGGAGGCCCCTTCGTCGTGCCTGGCGGGGATCAGCCGCCGAACTCCTGGAGACCCTTCAGGGCCTGGTCCAGCAGCGCCTGCCGGCCCTCCAGCTCACGGGCCAGCTTGTCCGCCTTGGCGTCGTTGCCGGCCGCACGGGCCGCGTCGATCTGCTTCTGCAGCTTGTCGACCGCGTCCTGGAGCTGGCCCGTCAGACCCGCCGCACGCGCGCGTGCCTCCGGGTTCGTCCGGCGCCATTCGGTCTCCTCGGCCTCCTGGATCGCCCGCTCCACGGTGTGCATCCGGCCCTCGACCTTCGGCCGGGCGTCGCGCGGCACGTGGCCGATGGCCTCCCACCGCTCGTTGATGGCCCGGAAGGCCGCACGGGCCGCCTTCAGGTCCGTCACCGGCAGCAGCTTCTCCGCCTCGCCCGCGAGCTCCTCCTTCAGCTTGAGGTTCTCCGCCTGCTCGGCGTCACGCTCCGCGAAGACCTCGCTGCGCGCCGCGAAGAACACGTCCTGGGCGCCGCGGAAACGGTTCCACAGGTCGTCCTCGTGCTCGCGCTGGGCCCGGCCCGCCGCCTTCCACTCCGCCATCAGCTCGCGGTAACGGGCGGCCGTCGCACCCCAGTCGGTCGAGCCGGACAGGGCCTCCGCCTCGCCGACCAGACGCTCCTTGACCTTCCGGGCCTCCTCGCGCTGGGCGTCCAGCGAGGCGAAGTGCGCCTTGCGCCGCTTGGAGAACGCCGACCGGGCGTGCGAGAAGCGGTGCCACAGCTCGTCGTCGGACTTCCGGTCCAGCCGGGGCAGGCCCTTCCAGGTGTCCACCAGGGCCCGCAGCCGCTCACCCGCGGCCCGCCACTGCTCGCTCTGCGCCAGCTCCTCCGCCTCGGCGACCAGCGCCTCCTTGGCGTGCCGGGCCTCGTCGGTCTGCTTGGCCTTCTGCGCCTTGCGCTCCTCGCGCCGCGCGTCCACCGTCTCGACCAGCTTGTCGAGCCGCTTGCGGAGCGCGTCGAGGTCGCCCACGGCGTGGTGCTCGTCCACCTGATGACGGATGTGGTCGATCGCGGCCGTCGCGTCCTTGGCCGACAGGTCGGTGGTCTTCACCCGCTTCTCGAGGAGGCCGATCTCGACAACCAAGCCCTCGTACTTGCGCTCGAAGTAGGCCAGTGCCTCCTCGGGAGTTCCGGCCTGCCACGATCCGACGACCTGCTCGCCGTCGGCTGTACGCACGTACACGGTGCCCGTCTCGTCGACGCGGCCCCACGGGTCGCTGCTCACAGCGCCTCCTCCACATGATGCCGGCGGGGGCTGTCGCCCCCGGGCATCGTCCACAGTTCCCTGACGGGCCTCGCCCGCCCTCCACGACGCGGCCGTTCCGACCGCGCTGCACAACGCCAATCTAGGCGACCGGCCACCCGGCTGTCCGCACTCAGCGCGACCGAATTCGGTGGTTCGCACCCGGCTGACCACACCATGTGTGACGCCTTGGCTCACGCCCTGGCTCAGGCCTTGCCGACGACCGCCTTCTCGATGGTGACGGCCTTCTTGGGCGCACCGTCCGTGGCACCGCCCTCGACCCCGCCCTTGGCCACGTCCTGCACGGCCTTCAGTCCGGCCGCGTCCATCGTGCCGAAGGGGGTGAACTGCGGGGGCAGCTTGGTGTCCTTGTAGACCAGGAAGAACTGGCTGCCGCCGGTGTTCGGCCGCATGGTGTTGGCCATCGCGACGGTGCCCGCCTTGAACGTCACCGTGCCGTCCGCCCCCGGCTTGCCCAGCGCACCGAGGTTCTCGTCCGGGATGTTGTAGCCCGGGCCGCCCGACCCGTCGCCCTTGGGGTCGCCGCACTGGAGCACGAAGATGTTCGCGGTGGTCAGACGGTGACACTTCGTGTTGTCGAAGTACTTCTTGTCCGCGAGGTGCTTGAACGAGTTCACCGTGTGCGGCGTCTTCGCCGCGTCCATCGCGATCGAGACCGCGCCGTGGTTGGTGGTCAGCGCCATCGTGTACTTCGCCTTGGCGTCGATGGCCATCTTCGGCTCGGGCGAGCTGCTCTCGCTCGCCGAGGGCGACGGGAACTCGACGGGCTCCTTCGCGCCGTCCGCCGCGGACTCGGTCCGGAAGTTCGTGTACGCGCCGGCTCCCGCGACCAGCGCCACGGCGATCGCGGCCACGATGATCCTGGTGCGCCGCCTGGCCTTCTGCTGGGCCTCCGCACGACGCTTCTGCTGGCGCTCGAACTTCTCCCGGGCGAGCTGGCGCCGCCGCTGATCGCTGGTGACCACCGGGTCTTCTCCTTGTCGGTCGTCTGTTCCTGTCCTGGCCGAGTGTGCCCGTACCGTATACGGGTTGGCTGTGGAATGAGCAGCGCCGGTAGGCTCTGATCTGCTGCATTCCTCCACCGGACGACTCGTTCCGGACGACTCTCTAAGGACGATCGTGCTCATTGCCGGGTTCCCCGCCGGGGCCTGGGGGACCAACTGCTACCTGGTCGCCCCCGCCGCAGGCGAGGAGTGCGTGATCATCGACCCCGGCCACCAGGCCGCGCAGGGAGTCGAGGAGACGCTCAAGAAGCATCGGCTCAAGCCCGTGGCGGTCGTCCTGACCCACGGGCACATCGACCACGTCGCCTCCGTCGTCCCGGTCTGCGGCGCCCATGACGTACCGGCGTGGATCCACCCCGCCGACCGGTACATGATGAGCGACCCGGAGAAGGCCCTCGGCCGCTCGATCGGCATGCCGCTGATGGGCGAGCTGACGGTCGGCGAGCCGGACGACGTCCACGAGCTGACCGACGGCGCCGCCCTGAAGCTGGCCGGTCTGGAGCTGACCGTGTCGCACGCGCCCGGCCATACCAAGGGGTCGGTGACCTTCGGCATGCCCGAGGCGGCGGACATCCCGCCGGTCTTCTTCTCGGGCGACCTGCTGTTCGCCGGCTCCATCGGACGCACCGACCTGCCCGGCGGTGACATGGCCGAGATGCTCGACTCGCTGGCCCGCGTGTGCCTGCCGCTCGACGACTCGACCGTGGTGCTGTCCGGCCACGGCCCCCAGACGACCATCGGCCGCGAGCGCGCCACCAACCCGTATCTGCGCGAGGTGGCGGCCGGCGGCCAGGGAGCGGGCCCCGCTCCCCGACGAGGAATGTGACGAGAAGATTCCCGTGAGTACCTTCCAGGCCCCCAAGGGCACCTACGACCTGCTGCCGCCCGACTCCGCGACGTACCTCGCCGTCCGCGAGGCGATCTCCGCGCCGCTGAGGAACTCCGGCTACGGGTACGTCGAGACCCCCGGCTTCGAGAACGTCGAACTGTTCGCCCGCGGTGTCGGCGAGTCCACCGACATCGTCACCAAGGAGATGTACGCCTTCGAGACCAAGGGTGGCGACAGGCTCGCCCTGCGCCCCGAAGGCACCGCGTCCGTACTGCGCGCCGCGCTGGAGGCCAACCTGCACAAGCAGGGCAACCTCCCCGTCAAGCTCTGGTACTCGGGCTCGTACTACCGCTACGAGCGCCCGCAGAAGGGCCGCTACCGCCACTTCTCCCAGGTGGGCGCCGAGGCGATCGGCGCCGAGGACCCGGCGCTGGACGCCGAGCTGATCATCCTGGCCGACCAGGCCTACCGCTCGCTGGGCCTGCGGAACTTCCGCATCCTGCTCAACTCGCTGGGCGACAAGGAGTGCCGTCCCGTCTACCGCGAGGCGCTGCAGGGCTTCCTGCGCGAACTCGACCTCGACGAGGACACCCGCCGCCGTATCGAGATCAACCCGCTGCGGGTCCTCGACGACAAGCGGGCGGACGTCCAGAAGCAGCTGGTGGGTGCGCCCCTGCTGCGCGACTACCTGTGCGACGCCTGCACGGCGTACCACTCCGAGGTGCGCGAGCTGCTGACAGCCGCCGGCGTGGTCTTCGAGGACGACGAGAAGCTGGTGCGCGGCCTGGACTACTACACCCGCACCACCTTCGAGTTCGTCCACGACGGCCTCGGCTCGCAGTCCGCGGTGGGCGGCGGCGGCCGCTACGACGGCCTGTCCGAGATGATCGGCGGCCCCGCGCTGCCGTCGGTGGGCTGGGCGCTGGGCGTGGACCGCACGGTCCTGGCCCTGGAGGCGGAGGGCGTCACCCTCGACATCCCCGCCACCACCAGCGTGTTCGCCGTCCCGATCGGCGAGGAGGCCCGCCGCCGGCTGTTCGGCGTGGTCACCGAGCTGCGCAAGGCGGGCGTCGCGACGGACTTCGCGTACGGCGGCAAGGGCCTCAAGGCCTCGATGAAGGCCGCCAACCGCAGCGGCGCCCGGTACGCGCTGGTACTGGGGGAGCGGGACCTCGCCGAGGGCGTGGCCCAGCTCAAGGACATGGAGTCCGGCGAGCAGGAGCCGGTCGCGCTCGACGCCGTCGTCGAGAAGCTGGCCGCCCGCCCGGCCTGACCTCCAAGGACACCCCGGCCCCGGCCGGGGTGTCCTTATGTCCACCGAACGGCGGACGGGAGCCGCCGTACGGCAGAATGAGCACTGCCTCATGCACCGACCGAGTGAGGGAACGGGCATCACATGACGACTCCAGCGGTTGACGACGCCTCCTCCGCCCACGGCACGACGACCGTCGGCGCGGGCCGGGCGTTCGCGTGGATGCTGGTGGTCACGGGCGCGGCCGGTCTGCTGGCGGCGTGGGTGATTACGCTGGACAAGTTCAAGCTGCTGGAGGACCCGAACTTCACCCCGGGGTGCAGTCTGAACCCGGTGGTCTCCTGCGGCAGCATCATGAAGAGCGACCAGGCCGCCGTCTTCGGTTTCCCCAACCCGATGCTCGGGCTCGTCACCTACGGCATGGTCGTCGCCATCGGTGCCGGGCTCCTCGCCGGCGCCCGGTACCGCCGCTGGTTCTGGCTGGGGCTCAACGCCGGCACGCTCTTCGGCGTCGGTTTCTGCACCTGGCTCATGCAGCAGTCGCTGTACGAGATCAACGCCCTGTGCCTGTGGTGCTCCCTCGCCTGGGTCGCGACGATCATCATGTTCTGGTACGTGACCTCGCACAACGTCCGCGAGGGACTGCTTCCCGCCCCGCGCGCGGTCCGCGGTTTCCTCGACGAGTTCACCTGGCTCCTGCCCGCCCTGCACACCGGGATCATCGGGATGCTGATCCTGACCCGCTGGTGGGACTTCTGGACCGGCTGATCCGCCGGAACCGACTGTCAGTGGCCTGACATACGCTTCTGGGTGTGGAGCCCGATCTCTTTACCGCCGCGGCGGAAGAACGCCAGGAGAAGGACCCGTCCAGCAGCCCCCTGGCGGTCCGGATGCGCCCGCGCACCCTGGACGAGGTCGTTGGCCAGCAGCACCTCCTGAAGCCCGGCTCCCCACTGCGCCGCCTGGTCGGCGAAGGCGCGGGAGGCCCGGCAGGTGCCTCGTCCGTGATCCTCTGGGGACCGCCGGGCACCGGCAAGACGACCCTGGCGTACGTGGTGTCCAAGGCGACGAACAAGCGGTTCGTGGAGCTGTCCGCGATCACCGCGGGCGTCAAGGAGGTCCGCGCGGTCATCGACGGCGCCCGCCGCGCGGCAGGCGGCTTCGGCAAGGAGACCGTCCTCTTCCTCGACGAGATCCACCGCTTCAGCAAGGCCCAGCAGGACTCGCTGCTGCCGGCCGTGGAGAACCGCTGGGTCACCCTCATCGCCGCCACCACCGAGAACCCCTACTTCTCGGTGATCTCGCCGCTGCTGTCCCGCTCCCTCCTGCTCACCCTGGAACCGCTCACCGACGACGACATCCGGGGCCTGCTCAAGCGTGCGCTCACCGACGAGCGGGGCCTGACCGGAGCGGTGACCCTGCCGGACGACGCCGAGGGCCACCTCCTGCGCATCGCGGGCGGCGACGCCCGCCGTGCCCTGACCGCCCTGGAGGCCGCGGCCGGTGCGGCGCTCGCCAAGGGCGAGTCCGAGATCACGCTCGCCACCCTGGAGGAGACGGTCGACCGGGCGGCCGTGACGTACGACCGGGACGGCGACCAGCACTACGACGTGGCCAGCGCCCTGATCAAGTCCATCCGTGGCTCCGACGTGGACGCCGCGCTGCACTATCTGGCCCGCATGATCGAGGCCGGCGAGGATCCCCGCTTCATCGCCCGGCGCCTGATGATCTCCGCCAGCGAGGACATTGGCCTCGCGGACCCCACGGCCCTCCCCCTGGCGGTCGCGGCCGCGCAGGCCGTGGCCATGATCGGCTTCCCCGAGGCGGCCCTCACCCTGAGCCACGCCACCATCGCCCTGGCGCTGGCACCGAAGTCGAACGCCGCGACCACGGCGATCTCCGCCGCGCGGGCCGACGTACGCAACGGCCTCGCCGGTCCCGTACCTCCCCATCTGCGCGACGGGCATTACAAGGGCGCCGCCAAGCTCGGCCACGCCCAGGGTTACGTCTATCCGCACGACGTACCGGGCGGCATCGCGGCCCAGCAGTACGCTCCGGACGAGATCCACGGCCGGCAGTACTACGAGCCCACGCGCTACGGCGCCGAGGCGCGGTACGCGGACGTCGTGGAGAAGGTCCGCGAGCGGCTGAGGGGCGAAGGAACGGCCTGATCAGCCCTGCGCGGCCTCGAACAGCGTGTGCATCGCCCGCCGCAGCCCGTGGACGTCCACCACCGGCTTGGGAAAGTCGAAGCGCGCGTCGAAGGACCGGCCCGCCGCGTCCAGGCAGCGCACCCGCAGCCCGAACCGGTCCAGCGCCAGCGGCACCACGCGCCGCACGTCCGCACGGTCCCCGAGCAGCCCGCTCAGGCCCCGCACCTGGTCGTCGTGGACGGCCGCGAGGTGCTGGAGCAGCTCGGTCTCGTACGCCGTCAGCGGGTCCGGCCCCGCCGCGGCGAACTCCTCGGCGCTCACCGCCGCGTCGCCCCACAGGTCGTCGACGTACACCTCGCCGACCTCCAGGCGCAGCATCATCCGCCCGGGGCCGGCGATCCCCGGCGCGCACGTCAGCCACCCGGAGACCCGGGCGCGGCCCCGGATACGGTGGCAGACCGCGACCGGGGCGACGTCCGTGAGCTCCAGCACGGCCGGCAGCTCGTCGTCCTGCGCGTGCGTGGCGGCCCGTACGGCCGGGGCGTCGGCCGGAAACAGCAGGTAGACCTCGCCGTCCGTGCCGACCGTCCGCACCTCCGGCATCAGCTCGTGCTCGCCGGCCCCCTCCGCCCCCGGAACGACGAGCACCGCCGAGCATGTACTCTGTACGAGAGTTCGTGTGCGTTCGGCTGCTGACGGCATCCGGGCGATCTCAAGCCCGCTGGGACGCGGCTGACCATGAGCTGATCGGACCTCCGTCACATCGATGCTCCGCGAAGCAGGAGCATCGCTCTTTGTGCTGCTGTCTGTGATGCGCGTGGTGTTCCCAGGGCTCGACATGCGATCTCCTTGATTAAGGTAAGCCTAACCTAACCTATTTCGGAGGTCTGGAGAACGTGCCTAACCAGTCGCGTCCCAAGGTCAAGAAGTCTCGCGCGCTCGGTATCGCGCTGACGCCGAAGGCCGTCAAGTACTTCGAGGCCCGCCCCTACCCGCCGGGCGAGCACGGCCGTGGCCGCAAGCAGAACTCGGACTACAAGGTCCGTCTGCTCGAGAAGCAGCGTCTGCGTGCGCAGTACGACATCAGCGAGCGCCAGATGGCGCGCGCCTACGACCGCGCCAAGAAGGCCGAGGGCAAGACGGGCGAGGCGCTGGTCGTCGAGCTCGAGCGCCGTCTCGACGCCCTGGTCCTGCGTTCGGGCATCGCCCGTACCATCTACCAGGCCCGCCAGATGGTCGTTCACGGCCACATCGAGGTCAACGGTGGCAAGGTCGACAAGCCGTCGTTCCGCGTCCGTCCCGACGACGTCGTGATGGTCCGCGAGCGCAGCCGCGCGAAGAGCCTGTTCCAGGTCGCGCGCGAGGGTGGCTTCGCCCCCGACGGTGAGACCCCCCGCTACCTCCAGGTCAACCTGAAGGCCCTGGCGTTCCGTCTCGACCGCGAGCCGAACCGCAAGGAAATCCCGGTCATCTGCGACGAGCAGCTGGTCGTCGAGTACTACGCCCGCTGATCCAGGCGTAGTCGCTCACGCGTCTTCCGAGCCCGCCGTTCCCCTCCGGGAGCGGCGGGCTCACGCGTTTCCCCGCCCACCGGGGAGGAGTAACCCCCACCACCCCACCCCTGCCGTCCCCCCCCACCTCACCGCGCCGTCCGGCGCGACCGGCGTGTCAGGCCCGCACGCGCGCCGCGGCCGCGTGGCGACGGCACGCCGTCCACGGGGCGCCGCCCGGCCAGGGCCCGCGCCACCGCCTCGTCCTTCGGCAGCGCGCCGCCCTCCGCCAGGCAGGAGCGGAAGCGCTCCGCGCCCAGCGCCTCACCCGCCTGCCGCTCGCACAGCGCCCGGGGCGCGCCGAAGTAACCGGAGCCGAAGAGCGGCAGGCCGACCGCCTCCCACATCGGCGCCGCCGCGCCCTGGAGCACCGCCGCCTCCGCGGGGTCACCCTCGCCGGCGGTCACCAGCGCCAGCAGCTCGATGGCCAGGACCAGCCCCACCAGGTCGTTGAACGCGTGGTCGATGGCGATGCACTCGCCCAGCAGCTCGCGGGCCTCGCCGTGCTCACCGCGGGTCCAGGCCGCGTACGCGAGGACGTACAGCGCGTACGCCCGTGTCCACCGCTCACCCCGGTCCTGGCAGATCTCGCGCACCTCGCGGCACAGTGCCACGGCCGACTCCAGGTCGCCCAGGAAGACCTTCGTCATGGCCAGTTCGACCTGGCCCATCAGGACCTGGCTGTTCAGCTCGCCCAGCTCGCGGTAGGCGATCAGCGCCCGGGACAGCAGTTCCTCGGCGCGCGGCATGTCGTCCGACAGGAGCGCGAGGCAGCCGAGACGGTGGGTGGTGTAGGCGCCCGCGAGCGCGTTGCCCGTACGGGCCGCACCTTCCCCGCACTCGTACAGTGCCGCCATCGCCGCGGTGTCGTCGCCCTGGAGGACCGCCACGTACCCCAGCACCCACAGGGCGCGCAGCCGGGCCTCGTCGTGCCGGGAGCCGGGACGCGGGTCGGACCGCACGGCCCGGTCCAGCCAGTGCCGTCCCTCCGCCAGGCGCCCGCAGCCGACCCAGGAGAACCAGAGCGTCGCGGCCAGGTGCTGGGCCAGGTGGGCCTCGTCCGGCGCCTCCAGGCACAGCTCCAGGGCGGCCCGCAGGTTGGGCAGCGCACTGTCGGCGCAGGCCGCCACCTCGGCCTGGCGGGGGCTGAACCACTCCAGTTCGCACCAGGAGGCCAGGCCCATGTACCAGTCGCGGTGGCGCCGCCGCATCCGCTCCTCGTCGTCCAGCGCGGTGAGCCACTCCGCGCCGTACGCCCGGACGGTGTCGAGCATCCGGTAGCGCACGCCCGCGGGCGTCTCCTCACGGTGCACCACGGACTGGGCCACCAGGCCGGCGAGGACGTCCAGCACCTCGTCGGGCGGCAGGTCCGGCCCGCCGCAGACGTATTCGACGGCGTCCAGGTCGAAGGGGCCGGCGAACACCGACAGGCGTGCCCAGACGAGCCGCTCGCGGGGCGTGCACAGCTCGTGGCTCCAGCCGATGGCCGTGCGCAGCGTCCGGTGCCGGGGCGGCGCGCCGCGCACGCCGCCGGTCAGGAGCCGGAACCGGTCGTCGAGCCGGTGCAGCATCTGCTCCACGGAGAGCACCGGCAGCCGGCCCGCGGCCAGCTCCACGGCCAGCGGGATCCCGTCGAGGCGCCGGCACAGCTCCCGTACCGCGCCGGCGTCCTCCGGGGCCGGGCGCAGGCCCGGCGCGACCGCCGCGGCCCGGTCGGTGAACAGCCGTACGGCGTCGTCGTCCGGCAGCGGGGCGAGCGGCATCACGGCCTCCCCGTCCAGCCGCAGGGGGCGGCGCGCGGCGGCCAGGACGGCCAGCCCGGGGGAGCGGCGCAGGAGTTCCCGTACGAGACCGGCCAGGTCGTCCACCAGGTGCTCGAAGCCGTCGAGGACCAGCAGCAGCCGCCGTCCGGCGAGGTGCTCGGCGAGCACCTCGCGCGGTGGCCGGCGGGTGTGGTCCGTGAGGCCGAGCGCGTCCAGCAGGGCCTGCTCCAGGAGTTCCGGGTCGCGCAGCGGTGCCAGCTCCACCAGCCGGACCCCGTCGCAGTAGCGTTTCTCCGCGGTCGAGGCGGCCCGCGCCGCCAGCCGGGACTTGCCGACCCCGCCCATCCCGGTCACCGTGACGAGCCGGAACTCTCCCAGCAGCCGCTCCAGTTCGGCCAGCTCGTCGTCGCGTCCGACGAACCGGTTCAGCTCCGCCGGCAGATTGCTCCGTCGCATGGAACACGGAGCGTACTCACGACGGAGCACTCCGTACAATCGGACCGCACAACTCCGGCTCCGTGCGCCCGTAATGCGGTACGGGGAGCGAGCGTCGGCGCGATAGGCTCGGAGGACGACTTCGCAGGGCGTCAGCGTGCGACGACGACCGTGCGAGGGCCGACGACCGACGGACATCGACCGACGACCGACCGACGACGATCTACGAGCAGAGAGCGGTGCGCAGTGACCGGTGGAGAGGTTGCCGGGATTCTGGTGGCCGTCTTCTGGGCGATCCTGGTCTCCTTCCTGGCCGTGGTGCTGGTGAGGCTGGCCCAGACGCTCAGGGCGACCACCCGACTCGTGGCCGAGGTGACCGAACAGGCGGTCCCGCTGCTGGCGGACGCCTCCGCGACGGTCCGCTCCGCGCAGACGCAGCTCGACCGGGTCGACGCCATCGCGTCGGACGTCCAGGAAGTGACGTCCAACGCCTCCGCGCTCTCCACGACGGTGGCCTCCACCTTCGGCGGGCCGCTCGTGAAGGTCGCGGCGTTCGGCTACGGCGTGCGCCGGGCGATGAGCCGGAACAAGAACGACAGGCCGGCCGAGCAGCCCCGGCGTACGGTGATCGTCGGCCGTACGGTGCCAGGGGCGCGGGGCCGGAAGCGGAAGGGCTGACGCTAGGGATGTTCCGCCGTGCTTTCTGGTTCTCCGCGGGCGCCGCAGCCGGCGTGTGGGCCACCACCAAGGTCAACCGCAAGCTCAAGAAGCTGACCCCGGAGAGCCTCGCCGCGCAGGCCGCCGACAAGGCGGTCGAGACCGGCCACCGGATCAAGGAATTCGCGCTCGACGTCCGCGCGGGCATGCTCCAGCGCGAGTCCGAGCTGGGCGAGGCGCTGGGCCTGGAGGCGCCGGTCGACGACCCCGCGCTCCCGGCGCCGCGCCGCGCCGCGGCCCTCGACAGTCCCCGGGACGGCGCCCGCCCCCCGTACCCGAACAACCACTCGTACAACCGGAATGAGGACCACTGATGGAGTCGGCTGAAATCCGCCGCCGCTGGCTGAGCTTCTTCGAGGAGCGCGGGCACACCGTCGTCCCTTCGGCGTCGCTCATCGCGGACGACCCGACTCTGCTCCTGGTCAACGCCGGCATGGTGCCCTTCAAGCCCTTCTTCCTGGGTGAGGAGAAGCCGCCGTACACCCGCGCCTCCAGCGTGCAGAAGTGCGTGCGCACGCCGGACATCGAAGAGGTCGGCAAGACCACCCGTCACGGCACGTTCTTCCAGATGTGCGGCAACTTCTCCTTCGGCGACTACTTCAAGGAAGGCGCCATCAAGCTCGCCTGGGAGCTGCTGACCAGCTCCGTCGAGCACGGTGGTTACGGTCTGGAGCCCGAGAAGCTCTGGATCACCGTCTACCAGGACGACGACGAGGCCGAGCGGATCTGGCGCGACGTCGTGGGCGTCCCCGCCGAGCGCATCCAGCGCCTGGGCAAGAAGGACAACTACTGGTCCATGGGCGTCCCGGGTCCCTGCGGCCCCTGCTCCGAGATCAACTACGACCGCGGTCCCGAGTTCGGCGCCGAGGGCGGCCCGGCCGTCAACGACGAGCGGTACGTGGAGATCTGGAACCTGGTCTTCATGCAGTACGAGCGCGGCGAGGGCACCTCGAAGGAGGACTTCGAGATCCTCGGCGACCTGCCGAGCAAGAACATCGACACCGGCCTCGGCCTCGAGCGCCTGGCGATGATCCTCCAGGGCGTACAGAACATGTACGAGACCGACACCCTGAAGGTCGTCATCGACAAGGCCACCGAGCTGACCGGTGTGCGCTACGGACAGGCCACCGCCAGCGACGTCTCGCTGCGCGTGGTGGCCGACCACATGCGGACGTCCGTGATGCTCATCGGTGACGGCGTCACCCCCGGCAACGAGGGCCGTGGCTATGTGCTGCGCCGCATCATGCGCCGCGCCGTCCGCAACATGCGCATGCTGGGCGCCACGGGCCCCGTGGTCGGCGAGCTGGTCGACACGGTCATCAAGACCATGGGCGAGCAGTACCCGGAGCTGGAGACCGACCGCAAGCGCATCGAGACCGTCGCCCTCGCCGAGGAGGCCGCGTTCCTCAAGGCCCTCAAGGGCGGCACCAACATCCTCGACACCGCCGTCACCGAGACCAAGGCCGCCGGTGGCAAGGTCCTCTCCGGCGACAAGGCGTTCCTGCTCCACGACACCTGGGGCTTCCCGATCGACCTCACCCTGGAGATGGCCGCCGAGCAGGGCCTCTCCGTGGACGAGGACGGCTTCCGCCGCCTGATGAAGGAGCAGCGGGAGCGCGCCAAGGCCGACGCCCGGGCCAAGAAGACCGGTCACGCCGACGTCTCCGCCTACCGCGAGATCGCCGACACCTCCGGCGCCACCGAGTTCACCGGCTACACCAACACCGAGGGCGAGACGACCGTCGTCGGCATGCTCGTCAACGGTGTCTCCTCGCCCGCCGCCACCGAGGGCGACGAGGTCGAGGTCGTCCTCGACCGCACGCCGTTCTACGCCGAGGGCGGCGGCCAGATCGCCGACACCGGCCGCATCAAGCTGCACAGCGGTGCCGTCATCGAGGTCCGCGACGTCCAGCAGCCGGTCCCGGGCGTCTCCGTGCACAAGGGCTCGGTCCAGGTGGGCGAGGTCACGGTCGGCGCCACGGCGTACGCCACGATCGACGTCAAGCGCCGTCGCGCCATCGCTCGCGCCCACAGCGCCACCCACCTCACCCACCAGGCGCTGCGCGACGCCCTCGGCCCGACGGCCGCCCAGGCCGGTTCGGAGAACCAGCCCGGCCGCTTCCGGTTCGACTTCGGCTCGCCGGCGGCCGTGCCGCAGACGGTGATGACCGACGTCGAGCAGAAGATCAACGAGGTGCTCGCCCGCGAGCTGGACGTGCACGCCGAGGTCATGGCCATCGACGAGGCCAAGCGGCAGGGCGCCATCGCCGAGTTCGGCGAGAAGTACGGCGAGCGGGTCCGGGTCGTCACCATCGGCGACTTCTCCAAGGAGCTGTGCGGCGGTACGCACGTCCACAACACCGCCCAGCTGGGTCTGGTGAAGCTGCTCGGCGAGTCGTCGATCGGCTCGGGTGTGCGCCGTATCGAGGCCCTCGTCGGTGTCGACGCCTACAACTTCCTCGCCAAGGAGCACACGGTCGTCGCCCAGCTCCAGGAGCTGGTCAAGGGCCGTCCCGAGGAGCTTCCCGAGAAGATCTCCGGCATGCTCGCCAAGCTGAAGGACGCCGAGAAGGAGATCGAGAAGTTCCGCGCGGAGAAGGTGCTCCAGGCCGCCGCCGGTCTCGCCCAGGGCGCCCAGGACGTCCGCGGGGTGGCCCTGGTCACCGGTCAGGTCCCCGACGGCACCTCCGCCGACGACCTCCGCAAGCTGGTCCTCGACGTCCGCGGCCGCATCCCGGGCGACCGCCCGGCCGTCGTCGCCCTGTTCACCACGGCGAACGGCCGTCCGCTCACCGTGATCGCCACCAACGAGGCCGCCCGTGAGCGGGGCCTCAAGGCCGGTGACCTGGTCCGTACGGCAGCCAAGACCCTCGGCGGCGGCGGTGGCGGCAAGCCGGACGTCGCCCAGGGCGGCGGCCAGAACGCCGAGGCCGTCGGCGAGGCCATGGCCGCCGTCGAGCGGCTCGTGGCGGACACCGTCTGATGAGACGGGGCCGCCGCCTCGCGATCGACGTCGGGGACGCCCGGATCGGGGTCGCCTCGTGCGACCCCGACGGGGTCCTCGCCACGCCGGTGGAGACCGTGCCGGGACGCGATGTCCCGGCCGCCCACCGGCGGTTGCGACAACTCGCCGAGGAGTACGAACCGATCGAGATCGTGGTCGGGCTCCCTCGCTCCCTCAGTGGGGGCGAGGGCCCGGCGGCGGCCAAGGTCCGTGGATTCGTCCAGGAGCTCGCCCGGGGCGTCGCCCCCGTCCCGGTGCGTCTCGTGGACGAGAGGATGACCACAGTGACGGCCAGTCAAGGGCTCCGCGCGTCCGGCGTTAAGTCCAAAAAAGGCCGGTCTGTCATCGATCAGGCGGCCGCTGTGATCATCCTTCAGAACGCTCTTGAGTCCGAACGGGTATCGGGTAATCCGCCCGGAGAGAGCGTCGAAGTGGTCATCTGATCGCGATACGGTAACGTTCCGCGCTACGCGGCGGCGTTCGAACAGCCGCCGCGTGACGTAGAGGCGGATCGTCCGGACGCCTCGCGGCTGTTTGGGGATCGATGACTGAGTATGGCCGGAGCCCCGGCTCCGAACCGTGGCACCCCGAGGACCCGGCGCACGGGCACCAGGGGTGGGAAGGTCAGCAGGCCTACTACCAGCAGACCCAGTACGGCGACGGGCACCAGCAGGACCCGTACCAGCAGCAGTCGCAGCAGGGATACGGCGACGAGCAGTACCACGCGGCGCAGGACTACCACGCGCAACAGGCCCACGCCCAGCAGGCCCACGCGCAGCAGATCCACGCGCAGCAGGCGCACCAGCAGCAGGTCCACGCCCAGCAGGCTCACGCGCAACAGCAGCAGGCCCACGCCCAGCAGGCCCATGCCCAGCAGACGTACGGCGGTCAGGGCTACGCCGGGCAGCCGTACGACACCGGCGGCTGGGACACCGGCCAGCAGACGGCGATGCCCTACGGGGCCCACGCCCCCGGCGACCCCTACGGCACACAGGGCCCCGATCTGTACGGCACCCCCGAGGCGTACCCGCCGCCGCAGCCCCCCGGCCAGCGGCGGGCCGAGCCGGAACCGGTGCGTGAGGAACCGCAGCCGGAACCGGAGGAGGAGACCCACCCGTTCTTCTCGGACGGCGCCGGTGACGACGACGGCGACGACGACCACGACGAGCCGGGCGGATCGCGGCACGATGGCGGCAAGGGCCGCCGGGGCGGCGGCAAGCCGCAGAAGAAGCGCAAGAGCCGCAACGGGCTCGCCTGCCTGGTCGTCGCGCTGGTGATGGCCGGCGGCGCCGGTGGTGTCGGCTACTTCGGATACCAGTTCTGGCAGGGCCGGTTCGGCGCCGCTCCCGACTACGCGGGGGAGGGCACGAGCGAGACCGTCCAGGTCGAGATCCCCAAGGGCGCGGGCGGTTACGAGATCGCCGCGCTCCTCGTCGAGCAGGGCGTGGTCAAGAGCCAGGGCGCCTTCGTCTCCGCCCAGGAGAAGAACCCCGACGGCAAGAGCATTCAGGACGGCGTCTACACCCTCAAGAAGGGCATGTCCGCGGCCAGTGCCGTCGAGGCCATGCTCAACCCGGAGAACCGGAACGCGCTCACCATTCCCGAAGGAAAGCGCAGCGCATTCGTCTACGCGCAGATCGACAAGAAACTCGAACTGAAAGCGGGAACGACGGAGTCGGTCGCGAAGGCGAAGGCGAAGAACCTCGGCCTGCCGGCCTGGGCCACCAACCACCCCGACCTCAAGGACCCGCTGGAGGGCTTCCTCTTCCCCGCCAGCTATCCGGTGGCGAAGGGCGCCAAGCCCGAGGACATCCTCAAGAAGATGGTCGCGCGGGCGAACGCCGAGTACACCAAGCTCGACATCGAGACGAAGGCAACGTCACTGGGGCTGAAGAGCCCGTGGGAGCTGCTGACCATCGCGAGCCTGGTCCAGGTCGAGGGCAAGTACCCGCACGACTTCGACAAGGTCTCCCGCGTCGTCTACAACCGTCTCAAGCCGAACAACGTCGAGACGGTCGGCCGCCTGGAATTCGACTCGACCATCAACTACATCAAGGAAGAAAGCACCCTCGACGTCGGTACGGTCGCGGACCTGCGCAAGATCGACGACCCGTACAACACGTACGACATCAAGGGCCTGACTCCCGGTCCGATCAGCAATCCCGGCGTCGACGCCATCAAATCCGCGATCAATCCGACCCCGGGTCCCTGGTACTACTTCGTCTCGATCAACGAGGACAAGACGGTGTTCTCGGTGACCAACGAGGAACACAACCGGAACGTCGAGCAGTACGAAAAGGAACGGGAGAAGTCCGGCCAGTGAGTACCGTGAAGCGCGCCGCCGTACTCGGGTCGCCGATCGCCCACTCGCTCTCCCCGGTCCTCCACCGGGCCGCCTACGCGGCGCTCGGCCTCACCGACTGGTCGTACGACCGGCACGAGGTGGACGAGGCCGGGCTCCCGGGCTTCCTGGAGGGGCTGGACGCGTCCTGGGCCGGCCTGTCGCTGACCATGCCGCTCAAGCGGGCCGTGATCCCGCTGCTCGACGAGGTGACCGCGACGGCCGCCGCCGTCGAGGCCGTCAACACGGTCGTCCTCACGGACGACGGCCGCCGCGTCGGCGACAACACCGACATCCCCGGCATGGTGTCCGCGCTGCGGGAGCGGGGCGTGGAGCAGGTGGACGGTGCCGCCGTGCTCGGCGCGGGAGCCACCGCGTCCTCCGCGCTCGCCGCACTGTCCCGCGTCTGCGACGGGCCCGTCACCGCGTACGTGCGCAGCGAGGCACGCGCCGCCGAGATGCGCGGCTGGGGCGAGCGGCTCGGCGTCGAGGTCCGCACGGCCGGCTGGGAGCGGGCGGCCGAGGCGCTGCGGGCGCCGCTCGTCATCGCCACCACGCCCGCCGGGACGACCGACGCGCTCGCCGCCGTCGTGCCCGACCGGCCCGGCACCCTGTTCGACGTGCTGTACGACCCGTGGCCCACCGCCCTGGCGGCGGCCTGGTCCGGCCGCGGCGGCGCCGTGGTCGGCGGCCTCGACCTGCTGGTCCACCAGGCGGTCCTCCAGGTGGAACAGATGACCGGCCGGACGCCCGCCCCCATGGCCGCCATGCGGTCCGCCGGGGAAGCGGCGCTGGCCGCGACCCACTGAGCAGCCGCGACTCCCTACGCACCCGCAGGCCGGTCCGCCGCCTCACGTGGTGATACCGCGCGTCCGCCTGCTGGACCGGTCGACCGGTCCAGTCCCAGGTCATGGGAGGATCGGGGGTGGCGGGCCAGGGCCGCGCACCCGGTCGCGCCGTCGCAGTCGAGGCGCGAGCATGAGGAGCACCGTTGAGCAGGTTGCGCTGGCTGACCGCGGGGGAGTCGCACGGCCCCGCACTGGTGGCGACGCTGGAGGGTCTTCCCGCCGGTGTCCCGGTCACCACGGAGATGGTGGCGGACCACCTGGCCCGCCGGCGCCTCGGCTATGGGCGCGGTGCGCGGATGAAGTTCGAGCGCGACGAGGTGACCTTCCTCGGCGGCGTCCGGCACGGCCTGACGATGGGCTCGCCCGTCGCCGTGATGGTCGGCAACACCGAGTGGCCCAAGTGGGAGAAGGTCATGTCGGCCGACCCGGTCGACCCGGCCGAGCTCGCCGAACTGGCCCGCAACGCCCCGCTGACCCGCCCGCGGCCCGGCCACGCCGACCTCGCCGGCATGCAGAAGTACGGCTTCGACGAGGCCCGGCCGGTCCTGGAGCGCGCCAGCGCCCGGGAGACCGCCGCCCGCGTCGCGCTGGGCGCGGTGGCCCGCTCGTACCTGAAGGAGACCGCCGGCATCGAGATCGTGTCGCACGTCGTCGAGCTGGCCGCGGCCAAGGCCCCGTACGGCGTGTACCCGACCCCGGCCGACGTCGAGAAGCTGGACGCCGACCCGGTGCGCTGCCTGGACGCGGACGCCTCGAAGGCGATGGTCGCCGAGATCGACCAGGCCCACAAGGACGGCGACACCCTCGGCGGTGTGGTCGAGGTCCTCGCCTACGACGTGCCCGTCGGCCTCGGCTCCCACGTCCACTGGGACCGGCGGCTGGACGCCCGCCTGGCGGCCGCCCTGATGGGCATCCAGGCCATCAAGGGCGTCGAGGTCGGCGACGGCTTCGACCTCGCCCGCGTACCCGGCTCCAAGGCCCACGACGAGATCGTCGCCACCGACGACGGCATCAGGCGCACCTCCGGCCGCTCCGGCGGCACCGAGGGCGGCCTGACCACCGGCGAGCTGCTGCGCGTCCGCGCCGCGATGAAGCCCATCGCGACCGTGCCCCGGGCCCTGAAGACCGTCGACGTCGTCACCGGCGAGGCGGCCTCCGCCCACCACCAGCGCTCCGACGTGTGCGCCGTCCCGGCCGCCGGCATCGTCGCCGAGGCGATGGTCGCCCTCGTCCTCGCCGACGCGGTCGCGGAGAAGTTCGGCGGCGACAGCGTGGCGGAGACCCGCCGCAACGTCCGCTCGTACCTCGACAACCTCCACATCCGTTGAGCACCGGCCCGCTGATCGTCCTGGTCGGGCCCATGGGCTCCGGCAAGTCCACCGTGGGCGCGCTGCTCGCCGAGAAGCTCGGCGCGCCCTACCGGGACACGGACGCGGACATCGTGGCCGCCGAGGGGCGGGAGATCTCCGACATCTTCGTCGAGGACGGCGAGGAGCACTTCCGGGCCCTCGAGCGCGCGGCCGTCCGGGCCGCCGTCGCCGAGCACACCGGCGTCCTCGCCCTCGGCGGCGGCGCCGTCCTCGACGCCGGCACCCGCGAGCTGCTCGCCGGGCTGCCGGTCGCCTACCTGTCGATGGACGTGGAGGAGGCGGTCCGCCGCGTCGGCCTCAACACCGCCCGGCCGCTGCTCGCCGTCAACCCGCGCCGCCAGTGGCGCGAGCTGATGGAGGCCCGGCGCCACCTGTACACCGAAGTCGCCCGCGTGGTCGTGGCCACCGACGACAAGACGCCCGAAGAGGTCGCCGACGCGGTCCTCGACGCACTGGAGCCCCAGAAGTGACTGACCAAGCAGTGACCCGCATCCAGGTCGCCGGCACGGCCGGCACCGACCCCTACGAGGTGCTGGTCGGGCGGCAGCTGCTCGGCGAGCTCGCCGGCATCATCGGCCCGCAGGCCAAGCGCGTCGCCGTGATCCACCCGGAGGCGCTCGCCGGCACGGGCGACGCCCTGCGCGCCGACCTCGCCGAGCAGGGGTACGAGGCGGTCGCCATCCAGGTGCCGAACGCCGAGGAGGCCAAGACGGCCGAGGTCGCGGCGTACTGCTGGAAGGCCCTCGGCCAGACCGGCTTCACCCGCACCGACGTCATCGTCGGCGTGGGCGGCGGCGCCACCACCGACCTCGCCGGGTTCGTCGCCGCCACCTGGCTGCGCGGCGTGCGCTGGGTCGCCGTCCCCACCACCGTCCTCGCCATGGTCGACGCGGCGGTCGGCGGCAAGACCGGCATCAACACCGCCGAGGGCAAGAACCTCGTCGGCGCCTTCCACCCGCCGGCCGGTGTCCTGTGCGACCTCGCCGCGCTGGACTCGCTCGGGGTCCACGACTACGTCAGCGGCCTGGCCGAGATCATCAAGGCCGGCTTCATCGCCGACCCGGTGATCCTCGACCTCATCGAGGCCGACCCGGCCGCCGCCCGGACGCCCGCCGGCCCGCACACCGCCGAGCTCATCGAGCGGTCGATCCGGGTCAAGGCGGACGTCGTCTCCTCGGATCTCAAGGAATCCGGCCGGCGGGAGATCCTCAACTACGGCCACACCCTGGCCCACGCCATCGAGAAGAACGAGCGGTACAAGTGGCGCCACGGCGCCGCCGTCTCGGTCGGCATGGTCTTCGCCGCCGAACTGGGCCGCCTCGCCGGACGGCTGGACGACGCCACCGCCGACCGGCACCGCGCCGTCCTGGAGTCCGTCGGCCTGCCCCTGACCTACCGCGGCGACCAGTGGCCCAAGCTGCTGGAGACCATGAAGGTCGACAAGAAGTCCCGGGGCGACCTCCTGCGCTTCATCGTCCTCGACGGCCTCGCCAAGCCGACCGTCCTCGAGGGCCCGGACCCGGCCGTCCTCGTCGCGGCGTACGGAGAGGTCTCCGCGTGACCCGCACGGTGCTGGTCCTCAACGGCCCCAACCTCGGACGGCTCGGCTCGCGCGAGCCCGACGTGTACGGCGCGACCTCCTACGCCGGACTGGTGGACACCTGCCGGGCCCTCGGCGAGGAGCTGGGCTTCGACGTCGACGTGCGCGAGACGAACGACGAGGGCGAGATGATCCGCTGGCTCCACGAGGCGGCCGACGGGCGGCTCCCGGTCGTCCTCAACCCGGGGGCCTTCACCCACTACTCGTACGGGATGCGCGACGCCGCCGCCCAGCGCACGGCCCCGCTCATCGAGGTGCACATCTCGAACCCGTACACCCGCGAGGAGTTCCGCCACACCTCGGTGGTCGCCGCGGTGGCCAGCGGCACGGTGGCGGGCTTCGGTATCGGCTCCTACCGGCTCGCCCTGCGCGCGCTCGCCGAAGAGCTCGCCGGCGACGGCACCGGCTGACCGGGCACGTCCGGCCGTCCCCGGCCGTTTCACCCAACAGCGGCCGGGGAGGGTACGGTTCGGTAACGGACGACCCGAACGGGCGCCCGACCAGCGTCAGTCGCACGAGACGGAGTGGCACCGGATGCAGCATGCAGTGGGGGCTCCGCTGCCGCCGCCCCACCAGCCGGGGCACGCAGCCACCGGATGGATCAACCAGGCCGCCCACCACCCGGGCCCGCCGCCGCCCCAGGGGCCCCCGGCCCCGCCCGTGGCGGCACCCGCGCCCCCGAGCGGCCCGGCGGCGCCCGTACCGCCGTCCGCGCCCGCCCAGCCGCCGGCCTCCGCGCCGCCTCCCGCACCGGCGCCTCCCGCCCCGGCCGGGTGGACCGTGCCGACGGCGCCCCCGCGCGACACCACGGGCCACATCCACCTCCCGCCCGGCGCCCCGGTCGCGGCGCCGGCCGCGCCGCCCGCCGGGCACGGCACCGGCACCGCGACGCTCGCCGTCCTGCTCATAGGGCCGGCCGGCGCCGGCAAGACGACCGTCGCGCGGTACTGGGCGGCCAATCGCCCGGTGCCCACCGCGCACATCAGCCTCGACGACGTGCGCGAGTGGGTCTGCTCCGGCTTCGCCGACCCCCAGTCCGGCTGGAACGACCAGTCGGAGGCCCAGTACCGCCTGGCCCGCCGCACCTGCGGTTTCGCCGCGCGGAACTTCCTGGCCAACGGCATTTCCTGCATCCTCGACGACGCCGTCTTCCCCGACCGCCCGGTCGTCGGCCTCGGCGGCTGGAAGCGGCACGTCGGCCCCGGGCTGCTGCCCGTGGTCCTGCTGCCCGGACTGGAGATCGTCCTGGAGCGCAACGCCGAACGCTCCGGCAACCGGCGCCTCTCCGACGAAGAGGTCGCCGGCATCCACGGCCGGATGGCCGGCTGGTACGGCTCGGGGCTGCCGATCATCGACAACTCCACGTACGACGTCGAGACGACCGCCCGCGCCCTGGACGACGTCCTCGCCCGGGCGATCGCCAGCCCGCCGTCGTTCTAGGCCGCCGCCCCACCGCAGGGGGCCCGCGGCGGCGTCAGTCGGAGGACGACTTCACCAGCCGGCGCACGTTCTCCAAACTGCCGCAGTCGGCCGCCAGCTGCTCGGCGCGCGCCTGCTCGAAGGCCGCGCCCAGCTCCGCCCGGCGTTCGGCGGCGACGTTCTCGCGCGCGTCGTTCAGCAGCGTCCGCTCCTCCTCGTCCGCGTGGTGGTTCACCGCCGTCACCAGCTCCTCCAGCTTCTCGTCCCACTCCTCGGAGCCGGTGTCCTCGACCTCCAGCAGCGCGAGCAGGGCCTCGTTGCCCTCGTGGTGCTCGTGGACGCTGTGCTCGACGTCCTCGTCGTCCACGTTCTTGTAGCGGCGCAGCGCGGGGTAGACCTCGCTCTCCTCCGCCGTCGCGTGCGCCACCAGCAGGGCGGAGAACTCCTGGAGCGCTCCGGCCCGGTCGGCCTGGACGTTGCGCATCGCCCGGAACAGCTCCTCCATCCGGCGGTGGTCCCGGAGGATCAGCTCGACGACATCGGTGGTGGCCGTGGCTGCGGGGCTGCTGGTCATGGCGACTCCTTCGAACCTGTGTGACTGCTGTCCGGTTCGCCGGATACCCCGCTTTTCGCGATTGACCACCTCGGTTGAGTGCACGGTCGGGCCCGCCCGACCTGCCGAGCCGGGCCCGCGCTCGTAGGCTCGGGGCATGTCAGAGGTGTTTGCGGACCGCCGAGGGCGGCTGCGCGACCGGTGCGCGGCGTCCGGCTCTGCGGCGGCCCTGGTCTCCCGCCCCGCCAATGTCCGGTATCTCACGGGCGGCGCGCCCCCGGGCGCCGTGCTGCTGCTGGGCGGCGGTGACGACGTACTGCTCTGCCCGGGCGCGCCGACCGGCGACCCCGTGGAGGGGCGCGTCGACGAGCGGCTGCGGCTGGTGGTGCTTCCGCCGGCCGGGGCGGACCCGGCGGTCGCGGCGGTCGGCCTCGCCGGCGAGGCGGGGGCGGACACGGTCGCGGTGGAGGAGCACCACCTGACCGTGGCGCGGCACCGCGCGATGGGCGCCGCCGCCCCGAAGGTGCGGCTGGCGGACCTCGGCACCGCGATCGAGCAGGAGAGGATCGTCAAGGACGAGGACGAGATCACCTGCCTGCGGATCGCCGCGGAGATCACCGACCAGGCGCTCGGCGAACTCCTGGAGTCGATCCTGGTGGGCCGCACCGAGCGCCACCTCGCGCTGGAGCTGGAGCGGCGCCTGGTGGACCACGGGGCGGACGGCCCGGCGTTCGCCACGTCCGTCGCCACGGGCCCGAACGCCGGCCGGGGCGGCCACCGGCCCTCCGACCGCCGGGTCGAGGAGGGCGATTTCCTCTCCGTCTGCCTCGGCGCCAACTACCGCGGCTACCGCTGCGAGATCGGCCGGACGTTCGTCATCGGCACCTCGCCCGCCGACTGGCAGATCGAGCTGTACGACCTCGTCTTCGCCGCTCAGCGGGCCGCCCGCGAGTCGCTGGCCCCGGGCGTCGGGTACCGGGACGTGGACCGCGCGGCGCGGCAGATCATCGACGCGGCGGGGTACGGCGAGTGCCTCGCGCCGGTCCTCGGGCACGGGGTGGGGCTCGAAATCGAGGAGGACCCGCAGTTGGCACCCGGCGCCATGGGTAAACTGGACGCTTGTGTGCCGGTCACCGTCGAACCGGGGGTCCACCTCCCGGGCCGGGGCGGCGTCCGGATCGATGACACGCTCGTCGTACGCCAGGAGGCGGACGGCGGACCCGAGCTACTCACCATCACGACCAAGGAGCTGCTCGCGCTGTAGCGCGTGACGCACCACGCCTCGGTCGTCCACCAGCGTCAGTCCAGGAGATTCCGCAACCGTGGCTTCCACGAACGACCTCAAGAACGGCATGGTGCTCAAGCTCGACAACGACCAGCTCTGGTCCGTGGTCGAGTTCCAGCACGTCAAGCCCGGCAAGGGCCCGGCCTTCGTGCGCACCAAGCTCAAGAACGTGCTCTCCGGCAAGATCGTCGACAAGACGTTCAACGCCGGTGTGAAGGTCGAGACGGCCACCGTCGACCGCCGCGACATGCAGTTCTCGTACATGGACGGCGAGTACTTCGTCTTCATGGACATGCAGACGTACGACCAGCTGCACGTCTCCAAGGCCGCCGTCGGCGACGCCGCGAACTTCCTCATCGAGGGCTTCACCGCCACCGTCGCCACGCACCAGGGCGAGGTGCTCTACGTCGAGCTCCCGGCCGCCGTCGAGCTCGTCATCCAGGAGACCGAGCCGGGCGTCCAGGGCGACCGCTCCACCGGTGGCACCAAGCCGGCCATCCTGGAGACCGGCCACCAGATCCAGGTCCCGCTCTTCATCACCACCGGTGAGAAGATCAAGGTCGACACCCGTGACAGCGGCTACCTCGGCCGGGTGAACAGCTAACCGTGGCTGCCCGGAACAAGGCCCGTAAGCGCGCCTTCCAGATCCTCTTCGAGGCCGACCAGCGCGGCGCGTCCGTGCAGGAGGTCCTCGCGGACTGGATCCGGCACGCCCGGTCCGACGACCGGCAGCCGCCGGTCAGCGAGTACACGATGGAGCTCGTCGAGGGGTACGCGCAGTACGCGGGCCGGATCGACGAGCTCATCGCCACCTACGCGGAGGGCTGGGCGCTCGACCGGATGCCGGTCGTCGACCGGAACATCCTGCGCCTCGGTGCGTACGAGCTGGTGTGGGTGGACGGCACTCCGGACGCGGTGGTGATCGACGAGGCGGTGCAGCTCGCCAAGGAGTTCTCCACCGACGACTCCCCGCAGTTCGTCAACGGCCTGCTGGGCCGTTTCAAGGACCTCAAGCCGAAGCTCCGCCGGGACTGAAACGGCCCCGGTCGTGCCTGTACGAAGGGCCCGCAGCGCATCTCGCGCGGCGGGCCCTTCGGCGTTCCGCAGGCGTTCCCGGGGGCGTTCCGGGGGCGTCTTGCGCCGCGTCCTGCGGGCGTCCCGCGGGCGTCCCGCGGGGACGGACCGGTCGTGGCGAGGCTTCGCCATCCGGCATGACACGGGGCCGGGCCGGGAAGCACCACACCGCCGGAAACGACGAGCCGCCGGGGCGGTGGGGCGCCCGAAGGAGCCCCCCGCACCCGGCGGCAACGTTTCTGCTGTGTGTGGCCCGGTGGGTCAGGCGTCCTCGTGGGCGACCGCGCGGCGCGCGTCCGCGTCCAGCACTCCCCAGCTGATCAGCTGCTCGGTCAGCACCGAGGGCGACTGGTCGTAGATGACGGCGAGGGTGCGCAGGTCGTCCTGGCGGATCGACAGCACCTTGCCGTTGTAGTCACCGCGCTGCGACTGGATCGTCGCCGCGTAGCGCTGCAGCGGGCCCGCCTTCTCCGCGGGGACGTGCGCCAGGCGCTCCAGGTCGAGGACGAGCTTCGGCGGCGGCTCGGCGGCTCCGCCCGGCGTGGTGCCCGGCAGCAGCTCCTGGACCGGGACGCCATAGAAGTCGGCCAGCTCGGCGAGGCGCTGCACGGTCACGGCACGGTCACCGCGCTCGTACGAACCGACCACCACGGCCTTCCAACGGCCCTGGGACTTCTCCTCCACACCGTGGAGGGAGAGGCCCTGCTGGGTCCGGATGGCACGGAGCTTGGCCCCGAGCTGTTTTGCGTATTCGCTGGACATATAGCTCCCGGGACGAAGGCTGGTAACTCACTGTGAGGTTACGCAGCGTTACTTGGCTGCGTCAAGCCGAATAGGTCCGTCCCGACGGTCTTCCACCGGCGGGTCCGGAGCAGCGTCCCGGCCCTGGTACCGTGGGTGGCGCAATTCCGACGTCCTTTAAGGTCCGTCCCGTGAGGCGGAGAAGGAGGTCCGTTTCGTATGGACGCCGTACAGCAGTCCGATGCCGCGCGCCCCGTTCTCGAGGGCCCCGACATCGCGCGGGTACTGACCCGCATCGCCCACGAGATCGTCGAGCGCGCCAAGGGCGCCGACGACGTCGTACTCCTCGGCATTCCGACGCGTGGCGTCTTCCTCGCCCGCCGCCTCGCCGACAAGCTCCAGCAGATCACCGGCCGCACCGTGCCGGTCGGCTCGCTCGACATCACCATGTACCGCGACGACCTGCGGATGCGGCCCGCCCGCGCGCTGGCCCGCACCGAGATCCCCGGTGACGGCATCGACGGCCGCCTCGTCGTCCTCGTCGACGACGTCCTCTTCTCCGGCCGCACCATCCGCGCCGCCCTGGACGCCCTCGGCGACATCGGCCGCCCGCGCGCCGTCCAGCTCGCGGTCCTCGTCGACCGCGGCCACCGTGAACTCCCGATCCGCGCCGACTACGTCGGCAAGAACCTCCCCACGTCGCTGCGGGAGACGGTCAAGGTCCAGCTCTCCGAGGAGGACGGCCGCGACACCGTGCTGCTCGGGATCCGGGAGACCGCCCCCGACGCCCCGGCCGGCGAGCGGTAGCACCCGCCGTACGACCTCCTCGTACGGTGCGCCGCAGCCGCGCGCCCGCACGTCCGTCGGCCTGCCCGAGAAGCAGGTCACCTCCCGGTCCTCCACCTCCACCACGACGGAGAGAACCCCCCGATGATGCGCCACCTCATCTCGGCCGCCGACCTCACCCGCGACGACGCCGTCCTCATCCTCGACACCGCCGAGGAGATGGCCCGGGTCGCCGACCGGCCGATCAAGAAACTGCCCACCCTCCGCGGCCGTACCGTCGTCAACCTCTTCTTCGAGGACTCGACGCGCACCCGGATCTCCTTCGAGGCCGCCGAGAAGCGCCTGTCCGCCGACGTCATCAACTTCAGCGCCAAGGGCTCCTCGGTCTCCAAGGGCGAGTCCCTCAAGGACACCGCGCAGACCCTGGAGGCGATGGGTGTCGACGCCGTCGTCATCCGGCACGGAGCCTCGGGGGCCCCGTACCGCCTGGCCACCTCCGGATGGATCGACGCCACCGTCATCAACGCCGGTGACGGCACCCACCAGCACCCCACGCAGGCCCTGCTGGACGCTTTCACCATGCGCCGCCGGCTGATCGGCCCGGACGCCGGGCTCGGCCAGGACCTGGCCGGCCGGCGCATCACGATCGTCGGCGACGTCCTGCACAGCCGGGTGGCCCGCTCCAACGTCGACCTGCTGCACACCCTCGGCGCCGAGGTCACCCTCGTCGCCCCGCCCACCCTCGTCCCGGTCGGCGTCGAGACCTGGCCGTGCGAGGTGTCGTACGACCTCGACAGCACCCTGCCGAAGTCCGACGCCGTGATGATGCTGCGCGTCCAGCGCGAGCGGATGAACGCCGCGTTCTTCCCGACCGAGCGCGAGTACTCGCGCCGCTACGGCCTCGACGGCCAGCGCATGGCGAAGATGCCCGAACACGCCGTGGTGATGCACCCCGGCCCGATGGTCCGCGGTATGGAGATCACCGCCGAGGTCGCCGACTCCGGCCGTTGCACGGTCGTGGAGCAGGTCGCCAACGGCGTCTCCATCCGCATGGCCGTCCTGTACCTCCTGCTCGGCGGCAACGAATCGGCCGTCGCCCACACCCGTACCGAGGAGAAGCAAGACCGATGAGCAAGACCCTGATCCGTGGTGCGAAGGTACTCGGCGGCGAGGCCCAGGACGTCCTGATCGACGGCGAGACCATCGCCGAGGTCGGCGCCGGTCTCGCGGCCGGCGACGCCACCGTCGTCGAGGCCGAGGGAAGGATTCTGCTGCCCGGCCTGGTCGACCTGCACACGCACCTGCGCGAGCCGGGCCGCGAGGACTCCGAGACCGTCCTCACCGGCACCCGCGCGGCCGCCACCGGCGGCTACACGTCCGTGTTCGCCATGGCCAACACCTTCCCCGTCGCCGACACCGCCGGTGTCGTCGAGCAGGTCTACCGGCTCGGCCGGGAGCACGGCTACTGCGACGTCCAGCCCATCGGCGCCGTCACCGTCGGCCTGGAGGGCAGGAAGCTCGCCGAACTCGGCGCCATGCACGAGTCCGCCGCCGGCGTCACCGTCTTCTCCGACGACGGCAAGTGCGTCGACGACGCCGTGATCATGCGCCGCGCCCTGGAGTACGTGAAGGCCTTCGGCGGCGTCGTCGCCCAGCACGCCCAGGAGCCCCGCCTCACCGAGGGCGCCCAGATGAACGAGGGCGTCGTCTCCGCCGAGCTGGGCCTGGGCGGCTGGCCGGCCGTCGCCGAGGAGTCGATCATCGCCCGGGACGTGCTGCTCGCCGAGCACGTCGGCTCCCGCGTCCACATCTGCCACCTGTCGACCGCCGGGTCCGTCGAGATCGTCCGCTGGGCCAAGTCGCGCGGCATCGACGTCACCGCCGAGGTCACCCCGCACCACCTCCTCCTGACGGACGAGCTGGTCCGCTCGTACAACCCCGTCTACAAGGTCAACCCGCCGCTGCGCACCGAGCGCGACGTCATGGCGCTGCGCGAGGCCCTCGCCGACGGCACGATCGACATCGTCGCCACCGACCACGCCCCGCACCCGCACGAGGACAAGGACTGCGAGTGGGCCGCCGCCGCCATGGGCATGGTGGGCCTGGAGACCGCGCTGAGCGTCGTCCAGCAGACGATGGTCGAGACCGGGCTGCTCGACTGGGCCGGCGTCGCCGACCGCATGTCCTTCCGGCCCGCGAAGATCGGCCGCGCCGACGGCCACGGCCGCCCCGTCTCGGCTGGTGAGCCCGCCAACCTCACGCTGGTCGATCCGGCATACCGTGGAGTGGTGGACCCCGCGGGCTTCGCCTCCCGCAGCCGCAACACCCCCTACGAGGGCCGCGAGCTGCCGGGTCGCGTCACCCACACCTTCCTGCGGGGCCGGGCGACGCTCATGGACGGGAAGCTGGCGTGACCTTTTCGATCGAACTCGCGGCCGAACTCGCGGCCGAGCCGAAGTCGGCGGAGGTGACCGACTGGGCCGCCCGGCTCGGCTGGGTCGCCGGACTGCTGCTCTTCATCGCGCTCGTCTACTGGCTGATGCGCCAGGGGTGGAAGTGGCGCGGCAGCCTCCAGTCCGGCCTGCCCGACCTCCCCGCCGCGCCGGACGCCCCGGGCGCGGCGACACTGACGATGACCGGCCGCTACCACGGCTCCACCACCGCCGGGCAGTGGCTCGACCGGATCGTCGCCCACGGCCTGGGTACCCGCAGCCGCGTGGAGCTGACGCTCCACGACACGGGCCTGGCAGTCGTACGCCCCGGGGCGAGCGACTTCTTCGTCCCGACCGGGCGGCTGCGCGGCGCCCGGCTCGACAAGGGCATCGCGGGCAAGGTCCTCGCCGAGGGCGGCCTGCTGATCGTCACCTGGGAGCACGGCGGGACGCTGATCGACTCCGGCTTCCGCTCCGACCGGGCCGCCGAGCACACCACCTGGGCCGACGCCCTCAACACCATGATCACTACGACGGAAGGCGCCGCACGATGACGACCTCCACCCGGGGAACCAGGGTTCCCGCCGTACTCGTCCTGGAGGACGGCCGCACCTTCCGCGGCCGCGCCTACGGGGCCGTGGGGGAGACCTTCGGCGAGGCCGTCTTCTCCACCGGCATGACCGGCTACCAGGAGACCCTGACCGACCCGTCGTACCACCGCCAGGTCGTCGTGATGACCGCGCCGCACGTCGGCAACACCGGCGTCAACGACGAGGACGCCGAGTCGAAGAAGATCTGGGTCTCCGGGTACGTCATCCGCGACCCCGCCCGCGTCCCGTCCAGCTGGCGCTCCCGCCGCACCCTCGACGAGGAACTGGCCGCGCAGGGCGTCGTCGGCATCAGCGGCATCGACACCCGCGCCCTCACCCGCCACCTGCGCGAGCGCGGCGCCATGCGCGTCGGCATCTTCTCCGGCGACGCGGTCGCCGACGACGCCACCCTCCTCGCCAGGGTGCAGGACGCCCCGCAGATGAAGGGCGCGAACCTCTCCGCCGAGGTCGCCACCAAGGAGACCTACGTCGTCCCCGCGATCGGCGAGAAGAAGTTCACCGTCGCCGCCGTCGACCTCGGCATCAAGGGCATGACCCCGCACCGCATGGCCGAGCGCGGCATCGAGGTGCACGTCCTGCCCGCCACCGCCACCGTCGAGGACGTCTACGCCGTCAACCCGGACGGGGTGTTCTTCTCCAACGGCCCCGGCGACCCGGCCACCGCCGACCACGCGGTCTCCGTCATGCAGGGCGTGCTCGCCCGCAGGACCCCGCTCTTCGGCATCTGCTTCGGCAACCAGATCCTCGGCCGCGCCCTCGGCTTCGGCACCTACAAGCTGAAGTACGGCCACCGCGGCATCAACCAGCCGGTGCAGGACCGCACCACCGGCAAGGTCGAGGTCACCGCGCACAACCACGGGTTCGCCGTGGACGCGCCCCTGGACAAGGTCTCCGAGACGCCCTACGGCCGCGCCGAGGTCTCCCACGTGTGCCTCAACGACAACGTGGTGGAGGGCCTCCAGCTGCTCGACCAGCCGGCCTTCAGCGTCCAGTACCACCCCGAGGCGGCCGCGGGCCCGCACGACGCCGCGTACCTCTTCGACCGCTTCACGTCTTTGATGAACACCGCCCTGATGGAGGCCGAGCGTGCCTAAGCGCACCGATATCCAGTCCGTCCTGGTCATCGGCTCCGGCCCGATCGTCATCGGTCAGGCCGCCGAGTTCGACTACTCCGGCACCCAGGCGTGCCGCGTCCTCAAGTCCGAGGGCCTGCGCGTCATCCTGGTGAACTCCAACCCGGCGACGATCATGACCGACCCGGAGATCGCCGACGCCACCTACGTCGAGCCGATCACCCCCGAGTTCGTCGAGAAGATCATCGCCAAGGAGCGCCCCGACGCGCTCCTGCCCACCCTCGGCGGCCAGACCGCGCTCAACACCGCGATCTCGATGCACGAGCAGGGCGTGCTGGAGAAGTACGGCGTGGAGCTGATCGGCGCCAACGTCGAGGCCATCCACAAGGGCGAGGACCGCGACCTGTTCAAGGGCGTCGTCGAGGCCGTCCGAGCCAAGATCGGGTACGGCGAGTCCGCCCGCTCGGTGATCTGCCACTCCATGGACGACGTCCTCAACGGCGTCGAGACGCTCGGCGGCTACCCCGTCGTCGTCCGCCCCTCCTTCACCATGGGCGGCGCCGGCTCCGGCTTCGCCCACGACGAGGAGGAGCTGCGCCGCATCGCCGGCCAGGGCCTGACCCTCTCGCCCACCACCGAGGTGCTCCTGGAGGAGTCCATCCTCGGCTGGAAGGAGTACGAGCTGGAGCTGATGCGCGACAAGCACGACAACGTCGTGGTCGTCTGCTCCATCGAGAACTTCGACCCCATGGGCGTGCACACCGGTGACTCCATCACCGTCGCCCCGGCGATGACCCTCACCGACCGCGAGTACCAGATCCTCCGGGACGTCGGCATCGCGATCATCCGCGAGGTCGGCGTCGACACCGGCGGCTGCAACATCCAGTTCGCGGTCAACCCCGAGGACGGCCGGGTCATCGTCATCGAGATGAACCCCCGTGTCTCCCGCTCCTCCGCGCTCGCCTCCAAGGCCACCGGCTTCCCGATCGCGAAGATCGCCGCCCGTCTCGCCGTCGGCTACACCCTCGACGAGATCCCCAACGACATCACCGAGAAGACGCCGGCCTCCTTCGAGCCGACCCTCGACTACGTCGTCGTCAAGGCCCCGCGCTTCGCCTTCGAGAAGTTCCCGTCCGCCGACTCCACGCTGACCACGACCATGAAGTCGGTCGGCGAGGCCATGGCCATCGGCCGGAACTTCACCGAGGCGCTCCAGAAGGCCCTGCGCTCCCTGGAGAAGAAGGGCAGCCAGTTCACCTTCACCGGCCCCGTCGGCGACAAGGACGAGCTGCTGCGCGAGGCCGTACGCCCCACCGACGGCCGCATCAACACCGTCATGCAGGCCATCCGCGCCGGCGCCACCCCGCAGGAGGTCTTCGACTTCACGAAGATCGACCCGTGGTTCGTCGACCAGCTCTTCCTGATCAAGGAGATCGCCGACGAGCTCGCCGCCGCCGAGAAGCTCGAGCCGGAGCTGCTCGCCGACGCCAAGCGCCACGGCTTCTCCGACGCCCAGATCGCCGGCATTCGCGGCCTGCGCGAGGACGTCGTCCGCGAGGTCCGGCACGCCCTCGGCGTCCGCCCGGTCTACAAGACGGTCGACACCTGCGCCGCCGAGTTCGCCGCCAAGACGCCGTACTTCTACTCCTCCTACGACGAGGAGAGCGAGGTCGCGCCCCGCGAGAAGCCCGCGGTGATCATCCTGGGCTCCGGCCCGAACCGCATCGGCCAGGGCATCGAGTTCGACTACTCCTGCGTCCACGCCTCCTTCGCCCTGAGCGACGCCGGCTACGAGACCGTGATGGTCAACTGCAACCCCGAGACCGTCTCCACCGACTACGACACCTCCGACCGCCTGTACTTCGAGCCGCTCACGCTCGAGGACGTGCTGGAGATCGTCCACGCCGAGACCCTCGCCGGCCCCGTCGCGGGCGTCGTCGTCCAGCTCGGCGGCCAGACCCCGCTGGGCCTCGCCCAGGCGCTCAAGGACAACGGCGTGCCCGTCGTCGGCACCTCCCCGGAGGCCATCCACGCCGCCGAGGACCGCGGCGCCTTCGGCCGCGTCCTCGCCGAGGCCGGGCTGCCCGCCCCCAAGCACGGCACCGCCACCACCTTCGCCGGCGCCAAGGCCATCGCCGACGAGATCGGCTACCCCGTCCTCGTACGCCCGTCGTACGTGCTCGGCGGCCGCGGCATGGAGATCGTGTACGACGAGGCGCGCCTGGAGGCGTACATCGCCGAGTCCACCGAGATCTCCCCGACCCGCCCCGTGCTGGTCGACCGGTTCCTCGACGACGCCATCGAGATCGACGTCGACGCCCTCTACGACGGCACCGAGCTCTACCTCGGCGGCGTCATGGAGCACATCGAGGAGGCCGGCATCCACTCCGGCGACTCGGCGTGCGCCCTGCCCCCGATCACCCTCGGCGGCTTCGACATCAAGCGCCTGCGCGCCTCCACCGAGGCGATCGCCAAGGGCGTCGGCGTCCGCGGCCTGATCAACATCCAGTTCGCCATGGCCGGCGACATCCTGTACGTCCTGGAGGCCAACCCCCGCGCCTCCCGTACGGTGCCCTTCACCTCCAAGGCGACCGCCGTGCCGCTCGCGAAGGCCGCCGCCCGCATCTCGCTGGGCGCCACCATCGCCGAGCTCCGCGCGGAGGGCCTGCTGCCGGCCAACGGCGACGGCGGCACCCTGCCGCTGGACGCGCCGATCTCCGTCAAGGAGGCCGTCATGCCCTGGTCGCGCTTCCGCGACGTGCACGGCCGCGGCGTCGACACCGTCCTCGGCCCCGAGATGCGCTCCACCGGCGAGGTCATGGGCATCGACGCGGTCTTCGGCACCGCCTACGCCAAGTCGCAGGCCGGCGCCTACGGCCCGCTGCCCACCAAGGGCCGCGCCTTCATCTCGGTCGCCAACCGCGACAAGCGCTCGATGATCTTCCCGGCCCGCGAGCTGGTCGCCCACGGCTTCGAGCTGCTGGCCACCTCCGGCACCGCCGAGGTCCTCAGGCGCAACGGCATCAGCGCCACCGTCGTGCGCAAGCAGTCCGAGGGCGAGGGCCCCGGCGGCGAGAAGACCATCGTCCGCCTGATCCACGACGGCGAGGTCGACCTCATCGTCAACACCCCCTACGGCACCGGCGGCCGCCTCGACGGCTACGAGATCCGCACCGCGGCCGTGGCGCGCGGCGTCCCCTGCCTCACGACGGTCCAGGCGCTCGCCGCCGCCGTCCAGGGCATCGACGCGCTGAACCACGGAGGCGTCGGCGTGCGTTCCCTCCAGGAACACGCGGAACACCTGACCGCGGCCCGCGACTAGCAGCGAGGGGGACACCGGAAACGGTGTCCCCCTCCTCATGAGGACACCACCACACATGTACAAGCTCTTCTTCCGGCTGTTCTTCTCCCGCATGGACCCCGAGCGCGCCCACCACCTGGCGTTCCGCTGGATCCGCCTCGCCGCCCGCGTCCCCGTCCTGCGCACCTTCCTCGCCGCCGCCCTGGCCCCCCGCCACAAGGAGCTGCGCACCGAGGCGCTCGGCCTGCGCATGCACGGCCCCTTCGGGCTCGCCGCCGGCTTCGACAAGAACGCCGTCGCCATCGACGGCATGGCGATGCTCGGCTTCGACCACGTCGAGATCGGCACCGTCACCGGTGAGCCGCAGCCGGGCAACCCCAAGAAGCGCCTGTTCCGCCTCGTCGCGGACCGCGCCCTGATCAACCGCATGGGTTTCAACAACGACGGCTCCGCCGCCGTCGCCGAACGCCTCCACGCGCGCGTGCCGGTGTTCCGGACCGTCGTCGGCGTCAACATCGGCAAGACCAAGGTCGTCCCGGAGGCCGAGGCCGCCGCCGACTACGTGAAGTCCACCGAGCGGCTCGCCCGCCACGCCGACTACCTGGTCGTGAACGTCTCGTCGCCGAACACGCCCGGGCTGCGCAACCTCCAGGCCACCGAGTCGCTCAGGCCGCTCCTGACGGCCGTGCGCGAGGCCGCCGACCGCACGGTCACCGGCCGCCGCGTCCCGCTGCTGGTCAAGATCGCGCCCGACCTGGCGGACGAGGACGTCGACGCGGTCGCCGACCTCGCCGTCGAGCTGGGCCTGGACGGCATCATCGCCACCAACACCACCATCGCCCGCGAGGGCCTGAAGTCCCCGGCGTCCCTCACCGGCGAGACCGGCGGCCTGTCCGGCGCCCCGCTCAAGGAGCGCTCCCTGGAGGTGCTGCGCCGCCTCTACGCGCGCGTGGGCGACCGCATCACGCTCGTCGGCGTGGGCGGCATCGAGAACGCCGAGGACGCCTGGCAGCGCATCCTCGCCGGCGCCACCCTGGTCCAGGGCTACAGCGCCTTCATCTACGAGGGCCCGTTCTACGCCCGCGCCGTCCACAAGGGCCTCGCCGCCCGGCTGAACGCCTCGCCGTACGCCACCCTCGCCGAAGCCGTCGGCGCCGACACCCGGAAGGCCGCCGCATGAGCCAGTCGACCCCGCAGAGCCCGCAGAGCCCGCGCGAGCCCTTCGGCGCCCGTCTGCGCCGCGCCATGGACGCCCGTGGCCCGCTGTGCGTCGGCATCGACCCGCACGCCTCCCTGCTGTCCTCCTGGGGCCTGGGCGACGACGTGGCGGGCCTGGAGGGCTTCACGCGCACGGTCGTCGAGGCGCTCGCCGACCGGGTGGCCGTCTTCAAGCCGCAGAGCGCCTTCTTCGAACGGTTCGGCTCGCGCGGCATCGCCGTCCTGGAACGGGCCGTCGCCGACCTGCGGGACGCGGGCGCCCTGGTCGTCATGGACGCCAAGCGCGGTGACATCGGCTCCACCATGGCCGCCTACGCCGAGACCTACCTCCGCGAGGGCGCGCCGCTGTTCTCGGACGCGCTGACCGTCTCGCCGTACCTCGGGTACGGCTCGCTGAAGCCGGCCGTCGACCTCGCCCGCGAGACCGGCACCGGGCTGTTCGTCCTCGCCCTCACCTCCAACCCGGAGGGCGCCGAGGTCCAGCGGGCGGTACGCACCGACGATCCGGCCGGCCGCACCATCGGCGCGACCATGCTGGCCCACCTCGCCCGGGACAACGCGGACGAGACGCCCATGGGCTCCTTCGGCGCGGTCGTCGGCGCGACGCTCGGCGACCTCTCCTCGTACGACCTCGACATCAACGGTCCGCTGCTGGCGCCCGGCATCGGCGCCCAGGGCGCGACGCCGGCCGACCTGCCGGCGGTCTTCGGCGCGGCCGTGCGCAACGTCGTGCCGAACGTCAGCCGGGGCGTCCTGCGCCACGGTCCGGACGCGGCGGCGCTGCGCGAGGCCGCCGAGCGGTACGCGGACGAGGTGCGGGCTGCGGTCACCGCCTGACACCCCCGCGGGCCAGGTCGTCGGAGCCCACGGTCACCCTCCGGTGACCGTGGGCTCCGGCCGTACCGACGTGACGTACCTCACGTTCGACCGGTCCGCGAGCGCCGGGGTCGGAATCTGCGCGCAAAACCGCGTCTTTATGTCGTGAATGTCTGGGTAGGTCGATGCTGACCAGGACTTTTCCTCTGTTCTCGCTGACTCTGGCGGCCATGGCCGCTAGTCTCCGTCGCAGAGCCAACGTGCACTGCGTTGCTCGTTGCTCCCCAGGTGTGGGCCGACTAGGTTCCTCACCGGTCCGTATCCGACAGTTCGACATCCGAGGTGACGTAGGCGTGGCTCTTCCGCCCCTTACCCCTGAACAGCGCGCAGCCGCGCTCGAAAAGGCCGCCGCGGCTCGCCGGGAGCGGGCCGAGGTCAAGAATCGACTCAAGCACTCCGGCGCCTCGCTCCAGGAGGTCATCAAGCAGGGCCAGGAGAACGAGGTCATCGGCAAGATGAAGGTCTCCGCCCTCCTGGAGTCCCTGCCGGGCGTGGGCAAGGTCCGCGCCAAGCAGATCATGGAGCGGCTCGGGATCTCCGAGAGCCGCCGCGTGCGGGGCCTCGGCTCCAACCAGATCGCCTCCCTGGAGCGCGAGTTCGGCAGCACCGGGGCCTGACGTCCGGGGCACGGGAGTAAACCTGGAATAATCGCCCCATGGCTGCAACATCCCGGGGGACCGCCCCCGAGCCCCCGGACGTACGTCCGCGACTGACCGTGCTCTCCGGCCCCTCCGGGGTCGGCAAGAGCACGGTCGTCGCTCATATGCGCAAGGTCCACCCCGAGGTCTGGCTGTCGGTTTCCGCCACGACCCGCAAGCCGCGACCCGGCGAGCGGGACGGGGTGCAGTACTACTTCGTCACCGACGACGAGTTCGACAAGCTGGTCGCCAACGGCGAACTGCTGGAGTGGGCCGAGTTCGCCGGCAACCGCTACGGCACGCCGCGCCGCGCCGTCCTGGAGCGGCTCGAATCGGGTGAGCCCGTGCTGCTGGAGATCGACCTCCAGGGCGCGCGGCTGGTCCGCGAGTCGATGCCGGAGGCGCAGCTGGTCTTCCTGGCACCGCCGAGCTGGGACGAGCTGGTCCGCCGGCTGACCGGCCGCGGCACCGAGCCGCCGGAGGTCATCGAGCGGCGCCTGGAGGCGGCCAAGACCGAGCTGGCGGCGGAGTCCGAGTTCGACACCACCCTGGTCAACACCTCCGTCGAGGACGTAGCCCGTGAGCTGCTAGCCTTGATGCAAGTTGTTTGATCTTTGTCCCATTTTCCAGAAGTTTTTCGGAAGGTAGAGCGTGTCCTCTTCCATCACCGCGCCCGAGGGCATCATCAACCCGCCGATCGATGAGCTGCTCGAGGCCACTGACTCGAAGTACAGCCTCGTGATCTACGCGGCCAAGCGCGCGCGCCAGATCAACGCGTACTACTCGCAGCTCGGTGAGGGCCTGCTGGAGTACGTCGGTCCGCTGGTGGACACCCACGTCCACGAGAAGCCGCTCTCGATCGCCCTGCGGGAGATCAACGCGGGTCTGCTGACCTCCGAGGCCATCGAGGGCCCGGCCCAGTAGGCGCCCCACTGCACGTCATGACAGGCCCGGTGGACACTCCGCCGGGCCTGTGGTGTGTCATGGAGTCGTACGGCTCTCGCGGGTCACGAAGATCACGAGGGTCACGAAGCGGGAGGCGTGGAGTGGACAAGCCGAAGGTCGTCCTCGGAGTCAGCGGTGGCATCGCCGCCTACAAGGCGTGCGAGCTGCTGCGGCGGCTCACCGAGTCCGGCCACGACGTACGGGTCGTCCCGACCGAGGCCGCGCTGCACTTCGTGGGCGCCGCCACCTGGTCGGCGCTCTCCGGCAACCCGGTCTCCACCGGGGTCTGGACGGACGTCCACGAGGTCCCCCACGTACGCATCGGCCAGCACGCCGACCTGGTGGTCGTCGCGCCCGCCACCGCCGACATGCTCGCCAAGGCGGCGCACGGCATCGCCGACGACCTGCTGACCAACACGCTCCTCACCGCCCGGTGCCCGGTGGTCTTCGCCCCCGCGATGCACACCGAGATGTGGGAGCACCCCGCCACCCAGGAGAACGTGGCCACTCTGCGCCGCCGGGGCGCCGTGGTGGTCGAGCCCGCCGTGGGCCGCCTCACCGGCGCCGACACCGGCAAGGGCCGGCTGCCCGACCCGGACGAGATCTTCGAGATCTGCCGCCGGGTGCTCGCCCGCGGTGCGGCCGCCGGGCGCGACCTCGCGGGCCGCCATGTCGTGATCAGCGCGGGCGGCACCCGCGAGCCGCTGGACCCGGTGCGGTACCTCGGCAACCGCTCCTCGGGCAAGCAGGGGTACGCCCTGGCCAGGACCGCCGCCGCCCGGGGCGCCCGGGTGACGCTGATCGAGGCCAACACCGGCCTGCCGGACCCCGCGGGCGTCGACGTCGTCCGGGTGGGCACCGCCGTACAGCTGCGCGAGGCCGTGCTCAAGGCGGCGGCCGACGCGGACGCCGTGGTGATGGCCGCCGCCGTCGCGGACTTCCGCCCCGCCGTGTACGCCGAAGGCAAGATCAAGAAGAAGGACGGCCAGGAGCCGGCGCCCGTCGCGCTGGTGCGCAACCCGGACGTCCTCGCGGAGATCTCGGCGGAGCGCGCGCGTCCGGAGCAGGTGGTCGTCGGATTCGCCGCCGAGACCGATGATGTTTTGGCCAATGGTCGGGACAAGCTCCGCCGCAAGGGGTGCGACCTGCTCGTGGTGAACGAGGTGGGGGAGCGCAAGACCTTCGGCTCCGAGGAGAACGAGGCCGTGGTGCTGGCCGCCGACGGCGCGGAGACCCCCGTACCGTACGGGCCGAAGGAGGCCCTGGCCGACACCGTCTGGGACCTCGTGGTCCCCCGGCTGGGCGCCTCCGGCGACACCGACTCGGGCAATTCAGGATGAATTTCTAATTTCGCCCCTTTGGGCGGATCAAACCCCAGAAAAGCGGCGTTCCGGCCCGCGGAAGGAGCCGATCCCCCTCCCGCCGGCCCGGCGGATGTGGCCGATCAGGCTCCCAACGTGCGAGACACCTGGTCCAACGGCCGAGAGCGCCCGATAAACTGTCCTCGGAACGACGCGGGGCGCAGCCCCCTGCCGGTCCGCAAATGATCAGCCAGCAGCCGCTGCAAACCCAGGGAGCGTTGTGTCCCGTCGTCTCTTCACCTCGGAGTCCGTGACCGAGGGTCACCCCGACAAGATCGCTGACCAGATCAGCGACACCATTCTCGATGCGCTGCTCCGGGAGGACCCCACCTCCCGCGTCGCCGTGGAGACGTTGATCACCACCGGCCTGGTGCACGTGGCCGGCGAGGTGACCACCAAGGCGTACGCCGACATCCCCACGCTCGTGCGCAACAAGATCCTTGAGATCGGCTACGACTCCTCGAAGAAGGGCTTCGACGGCGCATCCTGCGGCGTCTCGGTCTCGATCGGCGCCCAGTCGCCGGACATCGCGCAGGGCGTCGACACCGCCTACGAGAAGCGCGTCGAGGGTGACGAGGACGAGCTCGACAAGCAGGGCGCCGGCGACCAGGGCCTGATGTTCGGCTACGCGTCGGACGAGACGCCCGAGCTGATGCCGCTGCCGATCCACCTCGCACACCGGCTGTCCAAGCGCCTGACCGACGTCCGCAAGAACGGGACCATCCCCTACCTGCGCCCCGACGGCAAGACCCAGGTCACCATCGAGTACGACGGTGACAAGGCCGTCCGCCTCGACACGGTCGTCGTCTCCTCGCAGCACGCCTCCGACATCGACCTCGAGTCGCTGCTCGCGCCCGACATCCGCGAGTTCGTCGTCGAGCACGTCCTCAAGCAGCTCCTCGACGACGGCATCAAGCTCGACACCGAGGGCTACCGGCTGCTGGTCAACCCGACCGGGCGGTTCGAGATCGGCGGCCCGATGGGTGACGCCGGCCTGACCGGTCGCAAGATCATCATCGACACGTACGGCGGCATGGCCCGCCACGGCGGCGGTGCCTTCTCGGGCAAGGACCCGTCCAAGGTGGACCGCTCGGCCGCGTACGCGATGCGCTGGGTCGCCAAGAACGTCGTCGCGGCCGGGCTCGCCTCGCGCTGCGAGGTCCAGGTCGCCTACGCCATCGGCAAGGCCGAGCCGGTCGGGCTTTTCGTCGAGACCTTCGGCACCGCCAAGATCGACGCCGAGAAGATCGAGAACGCCATCGGCGAGGTCTTCGACCTCCGCCCGGCCGCGATCATCCGCGACCTCGACCTGCTGCGGCCGATCTACTCGCAGACCGCCGCGTACGGCCACTTCGGCCGTGAGCTCCCCGACTTCACCTGGGAGCGCACCGACCGCGTGGACGCGCTGCGCAAGGCCGCGGGGCTGTAACCCTTCACGCGGCGGGGCTGTAACCCCTGACGCGGCGGGGCTGTTACGCCTCGCACACCCGCGAAGTCCGGCACCCCGATATGGGATGCCGGACTTCGGCGTTTCAGCGGGCGGGGGAGGACCAGCCGATGGCGGACAGGTCCGCGGCGAGATCGCTCAGGGCGAGTCCCGGATTGAGGGCGGCGACCAGGCCGTCGGTCAGCGGGCGCAGCGCGAGGACGTGCCGGACCGCGTCCAGGTCGACCGCCACCTCGTGCATGTCCGCGGCGAAGTCCCGGTACGCCTCGGGGGACCGGTCGGTGAGGTGCTCGAACAGGAACCCCGAGCCGTCCGGGTCCTCGTGCGCGGGGAACTCGATCGCGCCCGCGCGCCAGGCGTCGTCCCCGGCGGTCCGCCACAGGCACGCGGTCACGTCCGGAAACCCGACGCCGTGCGAGAAGGCCGGCTCGTCCACGTAGCGCCGGAAGACCTCCGGTACGTCGTCCACCACACCCGGCCAGACCCCGTCCTCGACGTACGGACTCATCGGCGACTCGTGGTCGAAGCCCCGGAGGTACGCGCCGGCCGGCGAGAACACCAGGGAGAACTCGTCACCCGAGCCGGTGCTCATCGACGCCAGCTCCTCGGTGGCGGACCAGCGCGTGTCGAAGGTGTAGTGCCGGTACACGGGGTCCGGACTGAGGATCGCCTCCAGCAGGGCCAGCGCCCGGCAGTGGTCGCGGAGCGCGGGTATCGACGGCAGCAGCCGTGCGGTGTCATGAACGGTCACCGGGGTATCCAAGCGCAGGCCACTGACAGCGCCCCCTGGCAGCGCCCACTGGCAACGGGCGTTGTCAGTGGGCTCTGGTAGGAATGAGGCTGTGAGCAGCGACGACGCGAAGCGGGAAGGCGGGGGCCGGGGGGCCGAGCCGCCCGAGCAGCTCGCGCTCATACGGGAAACCGTCCGCAAGGCGAGCGTGCCGCGCGCCAAGCCCAGAACCTGGCGCGGGGCCGCCCTGGCGAAAGAGCTGCCCGTCGCACGGGTCGTCGTGAACAAGGGCGTCCTCCACCTGGACCAGTTCTTCGACTACGCCGTGCCCGAGGAACTCGACGCCGCCGCCCAGCCCGGAGTGCGCGTGCGCGTGCGGTTCGGGGCGGGCGCCCACCAGGTGCGCGACGGGCGGCGCGAGGGCGGCCGGCTCATCGACGGCTTCCTCGTCGAACGGCGGGCCGACTCCGACTACTCGGGCCCGCTCGCGGCCCTCGCCGGCGTGGTCTCGCCCGAGCCGGTGCTCGACGCCGAACTGCTCGGACTCGCCCGCGCGGTCGCCGACCGGTACGCAGGATCCCTGGCCGACGTGCTGCAACTGGCGATCCCGCCGCGCAGCGCCCGCGCCGAGCGGCGCCCCTCACCGGAGCCGCTGCCACCGCCGCCCGCCCCGGAACCCGGCACCTGGAGCCGGTACGCGCGCGGCGAGGCGTTCCTCGCCGCGCTCGCCGACGGCGGCTCGCCCCGCGCCGTGTGGAACGCGCTCCCCGGGCCCCACTGGGCGGACGAGCTGGCCGGAGCCGTCGCCGCCACCCTCGCGTCGGGACGCGGCGCGCTCGTCGTCGTGCCCGACGGACGGGCGGCCGGCCGGATGGACGCGGCCCTGACCGCCGCACTGGGCGAGGGACGCCACGCGCTCCTGACCGCCGAGGCGGGCCCCGAGAAGCGGTACGCCCAGTGGCTCGCCGTGCGGCGCGGAACCGTACGCGCCGTCGTCGGGACCCGCGCGGCGATGTTCGCCCCCGTCCGGGATCTCGGCCTCGTCGCCATCTGGGACGACGGCGACTCCAGCCACAGCGAACAGCACGCCCCGCAGCCGCACGCCCGGGAGGTGCTGCTGCTGCGCGCCGCGCACGACAAGTGCGGCTTTCTGCTCGGCGGAACCAGCTGCACCGTCGAGGCGGCCCAGCTCGTCGAGACCGGCTGGGCCCGCCCCCTCGTCGCGCCCCGCGAACAGGTCCGGACCGCCGCGCCGCTCGTCCGCACCGTCGGGGACGGGGAGCTCGCGCGCGACGAGGCGGCGCGGGCCGCCCGGCTGCCGTCACTGGCCTGGCAGGCGGCCCGCGAGGGCCTCAAGACCGGACCGGTCCTCGTCCAGGTGCCCCGGCGCGGATACGTCCCCCGGCTCGCCTGCGAGCGGTGCCGGACACCCGCCCGGTGCCGGCACTGCGCCGGGCCCCTGGAGGCGCCCGGACAACGGGAGTTGCGCTGCGGCTGGTGCGGGCGCGGCGCGCCGGACTGGCACTGCGCCGAGTGCGGCTCCGTCCGGCTGCGCGCCCAGGTGGTGGGCGCCCGGCGCACGGCGGAGGAACTGGGGCGGGCGTTCCCGGCCGTCCCGGTACGGACGTCGGGGCGCGACCACGTCCTGGACACCGTGCCCGGACGCCCCGCCCTCGTGGTCAGCACCCCCGGCGCCGAACCGGTCGCAGAAGGCGGATACGCCGCCGCGCTGCTGCTGGACGGCTGGGCCATGCTCGGCCGGGCCGACCTGCGGGCCGGCGAGGAGGCGCTGCGGCGCTGGATGGACGCGGCCGCGCTGGTGCGCGGCCAGGACGAGGGCGGCACCGTCGTGATCGTCGCCGAACCGACGCTGCGGCCCGTGCAGGCCCTCGTCCGGTGGGACCCGGTCGGCCACGCCCAGCGCGAGCTGGCCGAACGCGCGGAGCTGGGCTTCCCGCCGGTCTCCCGCATGGCCGCCGTGACGGGACGCACCGAGGCGGTCGCGGCGTTCCTGACCGCCGCCGAGCTGCCCGCCGAGGCGGAGGTGCTCGGCCCGGTGCCCCTGGCGCCCCCGCCCCCGGGCGCCCCGCGCCGCCCGGGCGACCCCCCGCCGGGCGAGTTCTGGGAACGCGCCCTGCTCCGCGTCCCCCCGGGCCGGGGCGCGGCCCTCGCCGCCGCGCTGAAGGCCGCACAAGCCGCCAGGCTCGCCCGCGGCGCCCCCGACCCGGTCCGCCTCCGGGTGGACCCCCCGGACATCGGCTGAGACGGGGGTGCGGCGCCGTCTGGGGCTGGGCTCGCTGCGGGGGGCCTCCTCGCCGTTGTGGGCGATCGCCCGCAGTGCGGCTCCCGCCGCGCCGCCCCCGTAGTGGGCAGCCGATCCGCAGGGCGGCTCCATCCACCCGCTTTGGGCGATCGCCCGCCGGTCTCGTTGTGGGCAGGCGTCCCGCAGGGCGATGGGGGTGCCCCCTGCTCGAGCGGAGCCGAGAGCTTGGGGGAGGGTGGGCACAACGGGACCGGGGCGGTGCCCTGTCCCGGTTCGCCCCGGGGGCGGTGCCTGTTCCCGGTTCGCCCGGGTGCGGCTCGGTGGGCTGCCGGTGGGGGTGGGGCGTGGCCCCTCCGGGCTCGCCTCCTCGGGGCCGGCGGCCTTCGGTCACGGGTAAGGGAGCCGAACTTGCGCCGCCAGCCCCTGCGGGGGCGACCCTGCACGGCCCCGCCCCGGCCGGATGCCGACTGCGGGGCGGTGGGTGGTGGGCACGGCCCTGGCGTGGGTGCGTTGCCGCGTGCGCGCGGTGGGGGCATGGGGCGGCCGCCCGCCCGGGGGAGGAGGGGGCGGGCGGCCGGGTGGGGTCAGCCGTTGCGCGGGCCGGGGAAGGCGCTCGGGCGGACCTCGTCGCGGAGGGTCTGGGAGCCGGACGTGGGCTGCGGCGGCATCGAGCGGGCGGCCGGGACCGAGGGCACCGTCCGCGTACCGCCCGGCTCGGCGGGGAGCTCCGCCTCCGCCGGCTGCTGGGCCGTCGCCCGCCGGGCACCGTAACGCCGGTGGACCGCCTGCTTGGTGACGCCGAGCGCCGAGCCCACCGCGTCCCACGAGAAGCCCAGCGAACGGTCGAAGTCCACGGCCGCGGTCACCAGGGTCTCGACGCTGTCCCGCAGTTCCTGGGCGAGCCGCACGGTGGGGGCCGGAGCCCTGCCGTAGACGACGAAGCCCGTGGACGGGCCGGATCGCCGCGGGCGGTACACATTGCCGAGCTGGGCGGTGAGCGTGCGCAGTGCGTCCACCTGCCGGCGGACCCGCTCGATGTCCCGCACCAGCAGGTGCAGACTCGCCCGGGCTTGGGCGTCATGGGTTGCGTGGTCGGCCATGTACAAGCCTCTCGAACCGGCGTTGAAAGGGGTGGGCCGCTCGGAGGCGGGCCCGTTCGGTCAATCTGCCTTGACCAACGCGCCACCCGTCGTCGGGGTCACGCTGCGGGGGCGTATCCGCATATGCCCAGGGCGCGCAAGGCGCCGTACGCCCCCCGCCGCACCGGCGCCTAAACTGGTGCGTCGCCCGCCACCGCCACCGAACAGACAGGCAGTCAGCCACTGATGAAGCTCGTCTTCGCAGGCACCCCCGAGGTCGCCGTACCCGCCCTGGACGCCCTGATCGCCTCGGACCGGCACGAGGTGGCCGCTGTCGTCACCCGGCCCGACGCCCCCGCGGGTCGCGGCCGCCGGCTCGTCGCCAGCCCCGTCGCCCAGCGCGCCGAGGAGGCCGGGATCGAGGTCCTCAAGCCGGCGAAGCCCCGCGACGAGGACTTCCTGGCCCGGCTGCGCGAGATCGCCCCGGACTGCTGCCCGGTCGTCGCCTACGGCGCCCTGCTGCCGAGGGTCGCGCTCGACGTGCCCGCGCACGGCTGGGTGAACCTGCACTTCTCCCTGCTGCCCGCCTGGCGCGGTGCCGCGCCCGTCCAGCACGCCGTCATGGCCGGGGACGAGGTGACCGGCGCGTCCACCTTCCTCATCGAGGAGGGCCTGGACTCCGGTCCCGTGTACGGCGTGATCACCGAGGAGGTGCGGCCCACGGACACCAGCGGCGACCTGCTCACCCGGCTCGCGTTCGCGGGTGCCGGACTGCTCGCCGCCACGATGGACGGCATCGAGGACGGCACGCTCAAGGCGGTCCCGCAGCCCGCGGAGGGCATCACCCTCGCCCCCAAGATCACCGTCGAGGACGCGCACATCGACTGGTCCGCCCCGGCGCTGCGCGTCGACCGCGTCGTCCGCGGCTGCACGCCCGCCCCGGGCGCCTGGACCGTCTTCCGCGGCGAGCGGCTGAAGGTCGTCCAGGCCGCCCCGGCACCGGACCGCACCGACCTGGCCCCCGGCGAGCTGTCGGCGGGCAAGAACAACGTCCACGTGGGCACCGGCTCCCACGCGGTCGAACTGCTCTGGGTCCGGCCGCAGGGCAAGAAGCCCATGCGCGCCGCCGACTGGGCCCGCGGGGTGCGGATCGCACCGGGGGAGCAGGCCGGTGCCGGACCGTCGTAGGCTGAAAGGGTTCGAGCCACACGAAACGCGGAGCACCTTTTGAGCGAGCAGTCCCGTCGCCGTCCCCCCAAGCCGTACCGCCGCCCCAAGAAGGACCCGGTGCGGATCCTGGCGTTCGAGGCGCTGCGCGCCGTCGACGAGCGGGACGCGTACGCCAACCTCGTGCTGCCGCCGCTGCTGAAGAAGGCGCGGGAGAAGGAGGGGTTCGACGGCCGGGACGCGGCGCTCGCGACGGAGCTGGTGTACGGCACGCTGCGCCGGCAGGGCACGTACGACGCGGTCATCGCGGCGTGCATCGACCGGCCGCTGCGTGAGGTGGACCCGCCGGTCCTGGACGTGCTGGCGCTGGGTGCGCACCAGCTGCTGGGCACCCGGATCCCTACGCACGCCGCGGTGTCGGCGAGCGTGGAGCTGGCGCGGGTGGTGCTTGGCGACGGGCGGGCCAAGTTCGTCAACGCCGTCCTGCGCAAGATCGCGCAGCAGGACCTGGACGCCTGGCTGGAGCAGGTCGCACCGCCGTACGACGAGGACGCCGAGGACCACCTGGCCGTCGTCCACTCGCACCCGCGCTGGGTCGTCTCCGCGCTGTGGGACGCCCTCGGCGGCGGGCGCGCCGGGATCGAGGACCTGCTGGAGGCCGACAACGAGCGGCCCGAGGTCACGCTGGTGGCCCGCCCCGGCCGGTCCACCCCGGACGAGCTGCTGGACGTGCTGGGGGAGGAGGCGGGCCTGCCGGGCCGCTGGTCCCCCTACGCCGTGCGGCTGGCCGAGGGCGGCGAGCCCGGCGCGATCGACGCCGTGCGCGACGGCAGGGCCGGCGTCCAGGACGAGGGCAGCCAGCTCGTCGCGATCGCCCTGGCGAACGCCCCGGTCGACGGACCCGACCGGCGCTGGCTGGACGGCTGCGCGGGCCCCGGCGGCAAGGCGGCCCTCCTGGGCGCCCTGGCCGCCGGGCGCGGTGCCACCCTCCTCGCCTCCGAGAAGCTGCCGCACCGGGCCCGGCTGGTGGAGCGCGCCCTGACCGGCAACCCCGGCCCCTACCAGGTGATCGCCGCCGACGGCACCCGCCCGCCGTGGCGCCCCGGCTCCTTCGACCGGGTCCTGGTGGACGTGCCGTGCTCCGGCCTGGGCGCCCTGCGCCGCCGCCCCGAGGCCCGCTGGCGCCGCCGCCCGGAGGACCTGGAGGGCTTCGGCCCGCTGCAACGCGCCCTGCTGACCGAGGCGTTGCAGGCCGTCCGGGTCGGCGGGGTCGTCGGGTACGCGACGTGCTCGCCGCACCTCGCGGAGACCCGGGTGGTCGTCGACGACGTCCTCAAGCGGCACGGCGGCGCCGAGCTGATCGACGCCCGGCCCCTGATGCCCGGCGTGCCCGCGCTCGGCGACGGCCCCGACGTACAGCTGTGGCCGCATCTGCACGGCACCGACGCGATGTACCTGGCGCTGCTGCGGCGGACCACGTAGGCCGCTGATACGCCGGGATTGCGGCAAGTGTGCCGTGCGGTGGCGGGGCAGCCCGGGCATCGGGTGAAGGAAACGCCATCCGGCATGGCAGGCTTGGCTCATGGCCCAGATCAACCCCAGCATCCTGTCCGCCGACTTCGCCCGGCTCGCCGACGAGGCGAAGGCCGTCGAAGGCGCCGACTGGCTCCACGTCGATGTCATGGACAACCACTTCGTGCCCAACCTGACCCTGGGCGTGCCCATCGTGGAGTCGCTCAGCCGGGCGACGGACACCCCGCTGGACTGCCACCTCATGATCGAGGACCCCGACCGCTGGGCCCCGCAGTACGTCGAGGCCGGTGCCGGGTCGGTCACCTTCCACGTGGAGGCGGCCGCCGCCCCCGTGCGGCTGGCGCGTGAGATCCGGGCCAAGGGGGCCAGGGCGTCGATGGCGCTGAAGCCGGCCACGCCCATCGAGCCGTTCGAGGACCTGCTCCCCGAACTCGACATGCTGCTGATCATGACCGTGGAGCCGGGCTTCGGCGGCCAGGCGTTCCTCGACATCATGCTGCCGAAGATCCGCCGCACCCGGGAGCTGATCTCCAAGCACGGCCTCCAGCTGTGGCTCCAGGTCGACGGCGGTGTCTCGGCCTCCACCATCGAGCGCTGCGCCGAGGCGGGCGCGGACGTCTTCGTCGCCGGTTCCGCCGTGTACGGGGCGGAGGACCCGGCCGCCGCGGTGCGGGCCCTGCGTGAGCAGGCCACCGCCGCGACCGCCACGGCCGCGTGGGCGTGCGGCCACTGAGCCACGGGCGAACCACGGGCAGATGAACGCAGCCCAACAGGACCGAACCCGGACCGCCGGATCTGCAAGGATGGCGATCCGAAGTGTGAACAGCAGTGAGGAGAGCGCGGTGTCTGCTATGTCGGCGGGACGGCCAGCCCTGCGGATGGGACCCGCGGAGCTCGTGCAGGCGGCGGCCATGGCCCGCCGCTTCTATCTCGAGGGCAAGTCCAAGATCCAGATCGCCGAGGAGTTCGGCGTCAGCCGCTTCAAGGTGGCCCGGGTCCTGGAGACCGCCCTGGAGCGTGACCTCGTACGGATCGAGATCCGCGTACCGGCCGAGCTGGACGCCGAGCGCTCCGACGCGCTGCGGTCCCGGTACGGGCTGCGTCACGCCGTGGTCGTCGAGTCCCCGCCGGAGGGCGAGGACGCCTCGCCCGACCCGGAGAACCTCGGCGAGGTCGCCGCGGACCTGCTCGGCGAGCTGGTGGCCGAGGGTGACGTCCTGGGCCTGGCGTGGGGCCGTTCCACCATCCACATGGCGGCCGCCCTCGACCGGCTGCCGCCCTGCACGGTGGTCCAGCTGACCGGCGTGTACGACGCGGGCACCGCCGAGCGGGGCTCGGTGGAGGCGGTACGGCGTGCCGCCCAGGTCTCCGGCGGCGAGGCGCACCCGATCTACGCGCCCATGCTGCTGCCCGACCCGGCGACCGCGGCCGCCCTGCGCAACCAGACCGGCATCGCCCGCGCCTTCGAGTACTTCGACAAGGTGACCGTGGCGGCCGTGTCCATCGGCTCCTGGGAGCCGGGCATCTCGACCGTCCACGACATGCTGACCGACGAGGAGCGGGCGCACTACGCCTCGCTCGGCGTCGCCGCCGAGATGTCGGCCCACCTCTTCGACGCGGCCGGGCGCCGGGTCGGCCGTGACCTCGGCGAGCGGTGCATCACCGTGGAGGCCGACCGGCTCCGCCGCATCCCCGAGGTCGTGGCCATCGCGGGCGGGCGCCGCAAGGCGGCGGCGATCGGGGCGGTGCTGCGGTCCGGCCTGGTCACCAGCCTGGTCACGGACACCATGGCGGCCGACTACCTCCTCACCGAGTTCACCCCCGGCCCGCGCCCGGCACTGGACCGCACCGACCCGGACGAGTAGCGGTGGCGGGTGGCGCTCTGGGTTGGAGGAAGCCACAAGTGATCCTTCGATGACCTGTGGCTTTCGTCCGGGGCGTACGCGTGTGCGGCCGTGGGAGAATGAAGTACGTGCGTTTTCCCCCCGGCTGAAATGCCCGGGGGCCAACTCCGAACGACTGGGATGTTCAGCACGTGCGTTTCCTCAATGACCTGAAGCCGCCGTACGACCTCACGTACGACGACGTATTCATGGTGCCTAGCCGCTCGGCCGTGGGCTCCCGCCAGGGCGTCGACCTGTCCTCCCCCGACGGCACCGGGACGACCATCCCGCTGGTCGTCGCCAACATGACGGCGATCGCGGGCCGCCGGATGGCCGAGACCGTCGCCCGCCGCGGTGGCCTCGTCGTCATCCCGCAGGACATCCCGATCGACGTCGTCACCGACGTCACCTCCTGGGTGAAGAGCCGTCACCACGTGCTCGACACCCCGATCGTGCTGGACCCGCACCAGACGGTCGCCGACGCGCTGTCGCTGCTGCCCAAGCGCGCGCACAACGCCGGCGTCGTCGTCGACGCCGACCAGCGCCCCATCGGTGTCGTCACCGACGAGGACCTGTCCGGGGTCGACCGCTTCACCCAGCTGTCCGAGGTCATGTCCAAGGACGACCTGCTGCTGCTCGACGCGGACATCGACCCGCGCGAGGCGTTCAACACGCTCGACCACCACAACCGCCGCTACGCCCCCGCCGTGGACAAGGACGGCCGCCTCGCCGGCATCCTGACCCGCAAGGGCGCCCTGCGCGCCACCCTGTACTCGCCGGCCCTCGACGCGAACGGCAAGCTGCGCATCGCCGCCGCCGTCGGCATCAACGGCGACGTCGCCGGCAAGGCCAAGCAGCTCCTCGACGCGGGCGTCGACACGCTCGTCGTGGACACCGCGCACGGCCACCAGGAGTCGATGATCGCCGCGGTCAAGGCCGTCCGCGGTCTCGACCCGCAGGTCCCGATCGTCGCCGGCAACATCGTCGCCGCCGAGGGCGTCCGCGACCTCATCGAGGCCGGCGCGGACATCATCAAGGTCGGTGTCGGCCCCGGCGCCATGTGCACCACCCGCATGATGACCGGCGTGGGCCGCCCGCAGTTCTCCGCCGTCCTGGAGTGCGCCGCCGAGGCGAAGAAGTACGGCAAGCACGTCTGGGCCGACGGCGGTGTCCGTCACCCGCGCGACGTCGCCATGGCGCTCGCCGCCGGTGCCTCCAACGTGATGATCGGCTCCTGGTTCGCGGGGACGTACGAGTCGCCCGGCGACCTCCAGCAGGACGCCAACGGCCGGCTCTACAAGGAGTCGTTCGGCATGGCGTCCAAGCGTGCCGTCCGCAACCGCACGAGCGAGGAGTCCGCGTACGACCGGGCCCGCAAGGCGATCTTCGAGGAGGGCATCTCGCACTCGCGGATGTTCCTCGACCCCGCCCGCCCGGGCGTCGAGGACCTGATCGACTCGATCATCGCGGGTGTGCGTTCCTCGTGCACGTACGCCGGTGCCGGCTCCCTGGAGGAGTTCGCCGAGAAGGCCATCGTGGGCGTCCAGAGCGCCGCCGGCTACGCCGAGGGCAAGCCGCTCCACGCCAGCTGGAGCTGATCCGCCGTCAGGACTCCGGTACGGGGCCGCCGCTCGCCAAACGCGAGGGCGGCCCCGTTCCGCTTTTTTCGCGTCCGGCCGAATTCGCAGGAGTGCTCATGCTGGAGGCGGGTACACGCGCTGTGCGAACGTACGTAGACGAGAGGGAGGGTGCAGTGTCCATGGCGACCACGATCTCGACCGGTACCACCCCGCAGACGACTGATCTGCCGGAGATCCGGAACCCCGGCGAGGTGGCTCCGAAGGACGCGAAGGAACTGTCGAAGCAGTTCTTCGACCGGCTGGCTGTTCTCGAGGAAGGGACGGCGGAGTACCAGTACGTCCGCAACACCCTCATCGAACTGAACCTCTCCCTGGTGAAGTACGCGGCGACACGCTTCCGGAACCGGTCCGACCAGATGGAAGACATCATCCAGGTCGGCACCATCGGACTGATCAAGGCGATCGACCGCTTCGACCTGAGCCGCGAGGTCGAGTTCACGACCTTCGCCATGCCGTGTGTGATCGGCGAGATCAAGCGGTTCTTCCGCGACACCAGCTGGTCGGTGCACGTGCCGAGGCGGCTGCAGGAACTGCGCATCGACATCGCGCGGGCGACCGACGAACTCTTCCAGCGGTTCGACCGCTCCCCGACCCCGGCCGAACTGGCCGAGCACCTGGGGATGGAGGAGGAGGAGATCCTCGAAGGGCTCGTCGCGGCCAACGGCTACACCGCCGGGTCGATCGACCTGCCCCTGGACGACAGCGGGGACAACTCCTCCGAGACCCTCGGTGACCGGCTGGGCGAACCCGACCGCGAGCTGGAGATCGTCGAGAACGTCCAGGCACTCAAGCCGCTCATCGAGCAGTTCGACGAACGGGACCGCCGCATCCTCAAGATGCGGTACGTGGACGAGATGACCCAGTCCGAGATCGGCGCCGAACTCGGGGTCTCCCAGATGCACGTGTCCCGGCTGCTGTCGAGGATCACCGCGCGGCTCCGCGAAGGGCTACTGGCCGTCGAGTGACGTACCGGTGACGGACCGGCCGGCGGCCGGTCCGTCGACGGCTTCCCGACGATGCCCGGGGCGATGCGCCCCGGGCATCGTGCTGCTCGTGACCTGGTGACCGGTGCCGGGTTTCCGGCCGCCCCACGCGGAACGGCCCCGCCGGGGCGGGGCCGTTCGGGAGCGGGGCGCTGCGGTGCGCGGCGGTGTCAGGCGGCTTCGGCCTGGCGGTACCAGATGGCCCGGATCGTCTTGCCCACCCGGGTCGGCAGGATCTCCACCCGGCTCGCGAGGCTCTGCACCATGTGCCAGCCGAAGCCGCCGCCGCCGGAGAAGTCCGGCTTGCGCGGCGCGGGCGCGGCCGGCTCGGAGTCGTCCAGCTCCACCGCCAGCTCGCCCGGCTCGGCGCACAGCCGCAGCCGCCACCAGCCCTCGGTGTGGCGCAGCGCGTTGGCCGTCAGCTCGGTGACGACCAGCTGCACCGCGTCCAGGTCCGCCCACGGGCAGTGCTCGGCCACGAAACGGGCGGCCGTGTCACGGGCCGAGGCGCAGTCGGCGTACGGCGAAATCATGACAACCACGAGCGGCTCCTTCGTTCCTCACCGCTCGCATACCCCGACCTCGTGCGTTAACCACCGGACTGGCGAGGATCAGCCCGGCACCCGCCGCACGGTCAGGGCGACCGTGTCGTCCGGGTGCAGGATCACCGTGTGCATCTCGTCCGCGATCGCCGCCGGGATGTCCTCTATCGGACGGTGCCGGTGGCGGCGCGCCGCCCGCTCCAGCCGCTGCTCGCCCTCCCGCGGGTCGCGGCGGCTCTCGGTCAGCCCGTCCGTGTAGAGGACCAGCAGGTCGCCGGGGTCGAGGCGGTCGCGCAGCAGCCGCTCGCTGCCGGGCAGCGGGAAGCCGATGCCCCGGCCGCGCACCTCCAGCAGGGACGACTCCCCGCCCTTCCGGACCAGGAGCGCCGGCGGATGGCTGCCGTTCGCCAGCACCAGCTCCCCGCTCCCCGGGTCGAGGCGGGCGAGCTGCACCGTGGCCATCAGCTCGTGGTCGAAGGTCGCGAGGACCTCGTCGGTCCTCTGGACGATCGACTCCAGCGGGTGCCCCTCCAGCGCGAGGGTGCGCACGGCGTGGGTGACGTTGAGCGCGCTGCGCGTACTGGTCAGGCCGTGTCCGAGGGCGTCCACCACCGTGATGTGCACGGTGCCGTCCGGGAGGACGAACCAGTCGTACAGGTCCCCGCCCGTGGGGGCGTGCTTCTCGGCCGGCTCGTAGTGGACGGCCATCTCCAGGCCCGGGACCCGCACCGGCGGCGGGCGCAGGGCGTCCTCCAGCTGGCGCAGTATCCGGCCGTGCGCCTGGCGCAGCTGCTCGTCGCGCTCCTCCAGCTGTACGTAAAGCGCCAGCACCCCGCTGTTGGTCTCGGCCAGCTCGTGCTTGAGCCGCTGGTGGTCCTCGGCCAGGGCGTCGGCCCGGTCGACCGCCACGCTCAGCTCCTCCTCCAGCAGCTCGCCCAGGCCGGGAGGATCGTCCCGGCACGCGTCCGTGCCGGACAGGAGGGGAGTGGGGACCCGCCACACGGCCGTCGTGCCGGGGAGCCGCTCCGCGGGCAGCGGAAGCCCCTCCAGCGACGGCCGGCGCGGCGCGTGCGGCAGGTGCAGCCGGACGATCAGCCGTCCTTCGGCCGGCCCGTCCGCAAGCTCGTCCGCCCGCCCGTCCGGTACGCCGTCCGCCTCGCCGCCCGGCTGGTGCGGCGCCTGGGGCGGCACCGTCTCCAGCAGTACGGGCCGGCCCGCCGTGAGCTCACCCCGGGCGACCCGCGTCGCCGACAGCGCCAGCCGGTAGCGCAGTTCCACGGGGAGGCCGGCCCGGTGGGCGACCCGGCGCAGCGCGCTGCGCAGCCCGGCGAGCGAGTGGAGGGTGGTGATCTGCGGTTTCATGACTCTCTCCGCGCCGGGCCGACGGTGAGGACGGTGGCGTCGTCCCGGCTGCGCCGGTGTCGGTGGACCAGGGCTCCGGCCAGCAGCGGCGCCGGCAGCCCGGTCAGGAAGGGGGTGAGGGTGTGCGTCCAGCGGGCGTCGACACCGTCACTGTGCAGCAGCGCGATGGTGTCCGGCTCCGCCGGGGCCCGCTGCACCCGGGGGGCGGGCATGTTCCAGCCGACGACACCGGGCTGGCCGCCGAAGCGCAGCCGGACGCCGTCGTGGCCCAGCAGCAGGGTGCGTACGTTCCCCACCGAAGCCTGTTCGACGCCGTCGTCCGACAGCCGCAGCATGCTCACCGCCGCGCCCCGGCTGCGTCGCAGCGCGCGGTCCATCGCCCCCAGCAGCCGCGGCAGGGGCTGGCCGGGGTCGCGGTGGAAGACGCGCACGGCCAGTTCGGCGGCCTCGGCGGCGGGCGGGCCGTGCCCGAGCCCGTCCACGACGAGGGCCGTGCGTACGCCGCCGGTGACCGCGAGGCCCCAGGCGTCCCCGCAGGAGCGCTCCCCGTCGGCCGGCAGGCGCACCGCGCCGACGGAGGGCGCGCCATCGGCGGGGCCGTCGCCCGGTACACCCAGGCGGGCGGAGACGACGGTGCCCGCGCCCCTCGCCGTACGCACGGTGAACTCGTCGGCGATCCGGCGTACGGCGCCGAGCCCGGAGCCGAGCGTGCGGCTGGTGGTGTACCCGTCGGTCAGGCACTGGTCCAGGTCGGCCATGCCCGGGCCGCGGTCGACGGCCAGGATCTCCACGCCGGTGCGCAGCGGCAGCGGCTGGATGTACAGCGAGCCGTTCTGGGCGTGCTTGGCGATGTTGCCGGCCAGTTCGCTGGCGAGCACGGCCGCCTGGTCGGGCAGCGCGCCCGTGAGCCCCTGGTCCAGCGCCGCCCGGTGGGCGGTGGTCGCCGCGAGCTGGACGGCGCTGTAGTGGTCCACCGGGACGTGGGTGGTGGGGGAGGCCGGTGAGTCCATCAGCGGTCGTTCCAGCGGCTGACGATCACGGTGGTGCCCTCGCCGGGTCTGGTGCGCACCTCGAACTCGTGCATCAGGCGGCGTGCTCCGCCCAGCCCGTGGCCGAGCCCGGAGCCCGTGGTGAACCCGTCGCCGAGGGCCTCCTCCACGTCGGGGATGCCGGGGCCGTCGTCCCGGACCGTCAGGCGCAGACCCTTGCGTCCGGACCGGGTCAGCGGCTGGATCTCCAGGGAGCCGCCGCCCCCGTGCACGTACGCGTTGCGGGCCAGCTCGCTGGCGGCGGTGACGATCCTCGTCTGGTCGACGAGCCCGAATCCGGCCTCGACGGTGGCCGCCCGCACGGCGTGACGTACCGTCAGCAGGTCCTCCTCGGAGGCGACGTTGTAACGGGACCCGGCGCCGCGTTCCCCGCCGGGCGCCCCGGGTTCCCAGGGTTCCCCCGGTGGACCGGAGGACCGGTCGTCGGAGGAACCGGAGGACCGGCCCTCGGAGGCCGTGGGGGAGCGCTGGGCGATCACCTCGGACCCGGGCGTCACCACCCGTTCACCGCGGAGTGTCACGTCGTGCCTCCCCCGGAGGGCTGGGCCATGCGGTGCCAGCCGAGCGCGGTCAGGCCCTGCTCGGCGTTGAGGGCGGTCTCCACGCCGGTCAGCTGGAGCCCCAGCTCGACCAGGGTGATGGCGACCGCGGGCCGCATCCCGGCCACGATCACCCGGGCGCCGAGGAGCCGCGCCATGGTGGTCAGTTCCATCAGCGTGCGCGCCACGAAGGAGTCGATGATCTCCAGCCGGGAGATGTCGATCAGGACGCCACGGGCGCCGTCGCCGACGATCCGCTCGGTCAGCTCGTCGGTGAAGGCCACCGCCGACTGGTCGTCCAGCTCGTTGAGCAGACCGGTGATGAGCACGTCGCCGAGCCGCAGGATCGGTACGCCAGTGGCTCGGGAGGCCGTCACGCGGTCACCGGCCGGGCTGTTCCGGCGTCCTGGCCGACGCCGGGCTGGTCGGTCAGCCTGATGGCGGCGGCGAGGGCGTCCGCCAGGGTCGCGCGGGTCAGGATGGTCGACAGGTCGATGCCGAGCTGCGCGATGGTCTGGGCGATGGGCGGCCGGATACCGCTGATCACACAGTCGGCGCCCATCAGCCGCACCGCGTTGACGGTGTGCATCAGGTGCTGGGCGACCGCCGTGTCGACGGCCGGGACACCCGTGATGTCGATGATGGCGACCTGCGCCTCGTTGTCCTGGATCGCCTGGAGCAGGCTCTCCATCACCACCTGCGTCCGGGCGGTGTCCAGCGTGCCGATCAGGGGGACGGCGAGGACGTGCCGCCACAGCCGCACCACGGGGGTGGAGACCTCCAGGAGCTGGCGGCTCTGGCGCTGGATGATCTCCTCGCGCCCCTCCACGTACGTCTCGAAGGAGAGCACCCCGGCGGCGTCCAGCAGCCGGTTGACCAGGATGGCCGCGGAGTACAGCTCGGCCGAGTCCCGTGCGGTGTGCTGGACGGCGGACAGCAGCGCCTCCTTGAGCGAGAGCACGGCCATCGACGTGGCGGTCGGCGTGGCGCCCGCCCGCGCACGGCGCAACGACAGCTCTATCACCGTCTGGCGCAGCTCGTTGCGGGACGTCACCAGGCGTTCCACCGGTACGTCGCCGGCCAGACCCGCGGCCAGGGCCGAGATCAGCAGATCGGCCTCCTCGCGGATCTCGTGCTCACTCATGTCGGTGCTGACCGCCTGCTCCAGCTGGAGCCGGACCCACTGGTCCGCGATCTCCTCCTCACGCTCCCGCAGGGCCTCACAGAGGCGGTCCCGCACGATCGATTCGCTGGTGTTCACAAGTACCTCTCGCATTCGGGGACAGGACGGGCGGACCTCCGCGACCCGGCGCGGAAGTCGCCGCCGGTGCGGCCGCCCGGCCGGTCCCTCATGTTCGACGGCGGTCGGGCCGTCCCGGCCGCTGGGGCGGGGAGCGGCCGGGGTCCGCCGTGCGGACGCCGAAGGCGGCGACCGGAGCAGAGTGCCGGCCGCCGCCCTCCACGTCCGCTCAAACCGTGGCCGTGGCCGATGCCTTGGTGGGGGTGGCGGCCGGAGCCGCGCTGGTGGCGGGGGCCGCCGCCGGAGCCGTGGCCGCCTTCACCTTCGCCGTCACGGACGCCGGCTCGCCGGCCGCCGAGATCGCCTGCCGGGCGACGCGCAGGGCGTCGCGCACGTCACGCGTACCGGTGGACACGCACAGGGTGTAGGCGGTGTCCTCCCGTTGACGCACGACCTTCGCGTCCGCCTCCGCACCGGAAGCGGTCAGCTCCTCATACCTGGCGACGAGTGTGCGCAGCATTGAGGGGTGCGCCATCAGCACGACAGAACCTCCTTCTGAACGGGACCCGTTGCCCGGGTGTCGGGTGCCGGATCGCGATGTCACCGACCGAGGGCGCCCCTACCCCGCCTCCGCCGGGTCATTCCCCCGCCCTGCCCCTCCGGGCTCTCACGTCCCCGTCAGCGCCCGTCCACCGGCGGCTGCCGCCGCCTGCCGCAACGCCACCGCGACCGCCTCGGCGACCCGCGCGTGGCCCGCGTCGTCCGGGTGCAGCCCGTCCGCCAGCTGGCCGGGCCCGATCAGGTCGCGGCCGGGCAGCAGGTCCAGCCGCCCGTCACCGTCCGCGGCCAGGTCCCGTACGGCCTCCTCCATGGCGGTGCGCAGCTCCGCGAGCGTCGCGCCCAGGGCGTTGGCCGTGGACTCCGCCTCGGGGCGCAGCAGCGGCGAGAGCAGCAGCAGGGGCGTGTCCGGGTGCCCCTGGCGCACGAGGGAGATGAACGCCCGGGTCGTCTCGTACAGCAGCGGCGCGGAGTGCGGGACGCCGGACCAGCAGTTCGTGCCGAACGCGAGGGTGAGCAGGTCGGCGGGGAGGCGCGCCAGCTGCTGGGCGATCGACAGCTCGCCGCGCGCCGAGCCCGCGTAGCCGAGGTTGACCGCGTCCACGCCCAGGGCGCGCCCCGCGACGGCGGGCCAGGCGTGGGCGGGGCGGGTGGACCACCACCCCTCGGTGATCGAGTCGCCGTGGACCAGCCAGCGGGGGCGCGGCGCGGCGGGGGAGAGGGTGCCGTCCACGGCACGGACGCCGAGGATCTCGGGCGCCTGGCTCTCCGGCGGGTGGACGGTGAAGGGTCCGGTGCGCCCGTCCGGGGGGAGCGGGATGGTGACTTTCGTCTCCTCGGCCGGGTCGGGGATCGTCTCCCGCAGGCAGGTGTCGCCCTCCCACAGCGCGAAGCAGTGGGCCACGTCCCGCAGCTCCTGCGAGCTGTCCGGCACGGCCGCGCGGTAGCGGATCTCCACGGCACGGGTGCCCGGCGACACCGTGAACTCCAGCCGTACGCCGATGGGCAGCGCGGCCCGCTGGGCGGTCTCCCACGGCAGGCGGCCCAGGTCCGCGGGGTCGGCGCGCAGTGCCCTGCCGCGGGTGTCCAGCCACGCCGTGCCGCGCAGAAAGGGCACCGGGTCCTGCCAGGTCATACCAGTCTCCTCCGGTCGGTGAAATGCCTGCCCCGGACCCCCAATGTGTCGATTCGTGCGGCGGGGCGCAATGTTTCCCCGTCTGTGCCCCAACCGCGCAATGATCATTCGTGGATGCGCAACAACCTCTCGTTACGAGCGCGAACCCCGCCCCTTAGGCTCGTGCCCCGTACCAGGAGTGGCGGTGACCGCCTGCTCGGCGGTCTCCCTCCCCCGTGGGCTGTTCTCCATGCCCGCGTGCCGCCGCGGGTCGCCCTCCGTTCCGTCCCGCAGCGATGAAGGAGCCTGACGCAGTGCTGGACCAAGGCACAGCCCCTCCCGCCACCGAGAAGCCCACGCGCAAGGCGTCCGGCCTCTCCGCCCTCACCCGCCGGAAGCCGGTGGACCTGCTGGTCGCAGAGGGTGGGCAGGGTGAGGGCGGTTCGCTCCGCCGCTCGCTCTCCATGTGGCAGCTGACCATGATCAGCATCGGTGCCACCCTCGGCACCGGCATCTTCGTCGTCCTTGGCGAAGCCGTTCCGCTTGCCGGGCCGGCCGTCACGGTCGCCTTCGTCTTCGCCGGACTCACCGCGCTCTTCTCGGCGCTGTCGTACGCCGAGCTGGCGGGCACCATCCCGGTCGCGGGCTCTTCGTATTCGTACGCTTACGCAACGATGGGTGAAGTCGTCGCGTGGATCTGCGGCTGGTGCCTGCTGCTGGAGTACGGCGTGTCCGTCGCCGCGGTGGCGGTCGGCTGGGGCGACTACCTCAACGAGCTGCTCGACGGCACCATCGGCGTGACCCTGCCGACGGCGCTCTCCGCACCCCCCGGTGACGGCGGGATCTTCAACCTGCCCGCGCTGATCGTCGTCATGCTGGCGATGATCTTCCTGCTCGGCGGGGCGAAGGAGTCGGCCCGCGCCAACACGATCATGGTGGTCGTCAAGATCGCCGCGCTCGTGCTCTTCTGCACCATCGGCTTCATGGGCTTCACGTCGGGCAACTACTCCGACTTCATGCCGCTCGGCGTCAGCAGCATCGGCGCGGCCGGGGCCATCCTGTTCTTCTCGTACATCGGCTTCGACGCCGCCTCCACCGCCGGTGAGGAGGCCAAGGACCCCAAGCGGGACCTGCCGCGCGCGATCATGCTGTCGCTGGTCATCGTCACCGCGCTGTACGTGCTGGTCGCGGCCGTCGCCGTGGGCGCCTGGGACTGGAAGAAGTTCGAGGGCTCCGAGGCCTCGCTCGCCGCGATCATGAACGACGTCACCGGCCAGAGCTTCTGGGGCACCCTGCTCGCCGCCGGCGCGGTGATCTCCATCGCCAGCGTCGTCCTCACCGTGCTCTACGGCCAGACCCGCATCCTCTTCGCGATGTCCCGCGACGGCCTGGTGCCCAAGGTCTTCGGCAAGGTCAACCCCAAGACGGGCACCCCGCGCGTCAACACCGTGATCGTCTCGCTGTTCTGCGGCATCCTCGCCGCCGCCGTCCCGCTCGGCGAGCTGGTCAACGCCACCAGCATCGGCACGCTGTTCGCCTTCGCGCTGGTCAACATCGCGGTCGTCGTCCTCCGCTACACCAAGCCGGACCTCGACCGAAGCTTCAAGGTCCCCTTCGGCCCGGTCTTCCCCGTCCTCGGGTTCCTGTTCTGCGGTTACAGCATGTACAGCCTCGACATGATCACCTGGGCGTACTTCGGAATCTGGATGGCCGTCGGTCTCGTGGTGTACTTCGTGTACGGCATGCGCCGCTCCCGATTGGCCACAGCAGAGAAGTGACCCACCCGTAGTGCGACTGAACGATCTCGACGAACGCATCGTCCACGCCCTCGCCGAGGACGCCCGCCGCTCCTACGCCGACATCGGCTCGCTCGTCGGCCTGTCCGCGCCCGCCGTCAAGCGGCGCGTGGACCGGCTGCGGGCCGACGGCGCCATCACCGGGTTCACCGTCAGGGTCGACCCGGCGGCGCTCGGCTGGGAGACCGAGGGCTTCATCGAGATCTACGCACGCGGCAACACCTCGCCCGAGACCATCCAGCGCGGTCTCGAGCGCTACCCGGAGGTCGCGGCCGCGTCCACCGTCACCGGTGACGCGGACGCGATCGTCCAGGTCTTCGCCTCCGACATGCGCCACTTCGAGCGCGTGCTGGAGCGGATCGCGGGCGAGCCGTTCGTGGAGCGCACCAAGTCGGTGCTGGTGCTCTCGCCGCTGCTGCGGCGCTTCTCGTCCGGCTCGCCGGCCTAGTCAGCCCTTCGGGTACTCCGGCTGCCACGGCAGAACCCGGAAGTCGCCCGTGCCGCCCTTGACCTTCTCGAACGGCGCCGCGCTCATGCACTTCGGCAGCTTCTTGCTCTCCTCGGGCTCGGAGCCGATCCAGCTGTAGCCCAGCCGGTCGTGCCCGCCCAGGTCGTGCACCGAGATCCCGACGCGCCGGCCCTTGAACGGGGTGTCGCTGTCGGTGACGACACCGGTCACCACCGCCACCTTCCCGCCCGTCACCAGGCAGTCCACACGGGCCTTCGCCCAGCCGGACGTACCGTCCGGGAAGACGTGCCGGAAGCTGAACGTGCCGGTCGCCGCCTCCGGGTTCATGTTGTCCCGCGCGGCCAGGTGCGCGTCGAAGGTGAAGGTGATGTCGTCGCCGGCCGGCCGGTACAGCTTCGCCGTACCCGTCAGCGCGGCCGCCTCCCGGGTGACGGCCGGCCGGGCCGGGTCGTCCGCCGTGGCGGTGGCCACGGCGGGACCGGTGCCCATGAGGGTCAGCAGCACGGCCGCCCCGACGGCGACGACCTTCGTACGGTGGTTCATGGTGGGAGCCCTTTCCGGCCGGTGAATCGGACGTCCCTCACTGTTCCGCCCGGCCCCCGCCCGCCACATCGCGCCCGGGTCGGGTCGCCCCTCCGCCGCGCGGCGGGCACGCCCTCCGACCTGCGGGCGAGCGGCCCGCAATGAATCTCCGCCGACCGGCCCATCCACGCAACAGATCGCTCGTCGGTCCGCAACGGTCACGCCTTGTCCCGGAAGAACACCGGACCGTACCGTTTTGAACGTCTTCGTTGACGTCTTCGTTGACGCCCTTCCCTCCCGTCACACACCCGACCGAGGTCTGCCGATGCCGCCGCTGCGCACCGCCCTGCTCCAGAGCTCCGGACAGCCCGGTGACGTCGCCGCCAACCTCAAGGTCCTCGACGAGGCCGCCGCCCGCGCCGCCGCCACCGGCGCCGGCCTGCTGGTCGCCCCCGAGATGTTCCTGACCGGGTACGCGATCGGCGACGAGGGCGTCGCCCGGCTGGCCGAGCCCGCCGACGGGGAGTCCGCCGACGCCGTCGCCGGCATCGCCGAGCGCCACGACCTCGCCGTCGCCTACGGCTACCCCGAGCGCGACGGCACCACGGTCTACAACGCGGCCCAGCTCATCGGCCCCGACGGCACGCGGCTCCTGAACTACCGCAAGACGCACCTCTACGGCGACTTCGAGAGCGGCGCGTTCACCCCCGGCGACCAGCCCGTCGCCCAGACGGAGCTCGGCGGCCTGCGCGTCGGCCTGATGATCTGCTACGACGTGGAGTTCCCGGAGAACGTCCGGGCGCACGCGCTGGCCGGCACCCAGCTCCTGCTGGTGCCCACCGCCCTGATGCACCCGGCCGAGGTCGTCGCCGAGTCCGTCGTCCCGGTGCGCGCCTTCGAGAACCAGATCTACGTCGCGTACGCCAACCGGACCGGCCCCGAGGGCGACTTCGAGTTCGTCGGCCTGTCCGCGCTCGCCGGCCCCGACGGCACCGCCCGCGCCCGTGCCGGACGCGGCGAGGAACTGGTCGCCGGCGACGTCGACCCGGAGTTCCTGACCGGCTCGCGCGAGGTCAACCCGTACCTGCGCGACCGCCGCCCCGGCCTCTACACCTCCCTCGTCTGAGCCTTCCGCCCCTCCCCAGCTTTCCCGCAAGGAGTCCGTACCCCATGACGTCCACGGTGCCCACCGCCGTCCAGCACACCGACGCGCAGCCGCCGATCACCATGTTCGGTCCGGACTTCCCGTACGCGTACGACGACTACCTGGCCCACCCGGCCGGGCTCGGCCAGATACCCGCCACCGAGCACGGCACCGAGGTCGCCGTCATCGGCGGCGGCCTGTCCGGCATCGTCGCCGCCTACGAGCTGATGAAGATGGGCCTCAAGCCCGTCGTCTACGAGGCCGACCAGATCGGCGGCCGGCTGCGCACCGTGGGCTTCGAGGGCACCGCCACCGAGGGCCTGACCGCCGAGATGGGCGCCATGCGCTTCCCGCCCTCCTCCACCGCGCTCCAGCACTACATCGACCTCGTGGACCTCAAGACCCAGCCGTTCCCCAACCCGCTGGCCGAGTCCACCCCCTCGACCGTCGTCGACCTCAAGGGCGAGTCGCACTACGCCGAGACCATCGACGACCTCCCGCAGGTCTACCGCGACGTGGCGCGCGCGTGGAACGAGTGCCTGGAGGAGGGCGCGGACTTCTCCGACATGAACCGCGCCATGCGCGAGCGCGACGTCCCGCGCATCCGCGAGATCTGGGCCAAGCTGGTCGAGAAGCTCGACAACCAGACGTTCTACGGCTTCCTCTGCGACTCCGAGGCGTTCAAGTCCTTCCGGCACCGCGAGATCTTCGGCCAGGTCGGCTTCGGCACCGGCGGCTGGGACACCGACTTCCCCAACTCCATCCTGGAGATCCTCCGCGTCGTCTACACCGAGGCCGACGACCACCACCGCGGCATCGTCGGCGGCTCGCAGCAGCTCCCGCTGCGCCTGTGGGAGCGCGAGCCGCAGAAGATCGTCCACTGGCCGCTCGGTACGTCGCTGAAGTCGCTCCACGAGGGCGACCCCAAGCCCGCCGTCACGCGCCTGCACCGCACCGCCGGCAACCGCATCACCGTCACCGACGCGAACGGCGACATCCGCACGTACCAGGCGGCGATCTTCACCGCCCAGTCCTGGCTGCTGCTCTCCAAGATCGCCTGCGACGACTCGCTCTTCCCCATCGACCACTGGACGGCGATGGAGCGCACCCACTACATGGAGAGCTCCAAGCTGTTCGTCCCGGTCGACCGGCCGTTCTGGCTGGACAAGGACGAGGAGACAGGGCGGGACGTCATGTCGATGACGCTCACCGACCGCATGACCCGCGGCACCTACCTGCTGGACGACGGCCCGGACAAGCCGGCCGTGATCTGCCTGTCGTACACCTGGTGCGACGACAGCCTGAAGTGGCTGCCCCTCTCGCCGAACGAGCGCATGGAGGTCATGCTCAAGTCGCTCGGCGAGATCTACCCGAAGGTCGACATCCGCTCGCACATCATCGGCAACCCGGTGACGGTGTCCTGGGAGAACGAGCCCTACTTCATGGGCGCCTTCAAGGCCAACCTCCCCGGCCACTACCGCTACCAGCGCCGCCTGTTCACCCACTTCATGCAGGACCGCCTGCCCGAGGACAAGCGGGGCATCTTCCTCGCGGGTGACGACATCTCCTGGACCGCCGGCTGGGCCGAGGGCGCCGTCCAGACCGCGCTCAACGCGGTGTGGGGCGTCATGCACCACTTCGGCGGCGCGACCGACGCCACCAACCCCGGCCCGGGCGACGTCTACGACGAGATCGCGCCGGTGGAACTGCCGGAGGACTGAGCGACCAGCGGGGTGAGCATCAGCCGCCCCGCCATCCCCACGGAGCGGTCGAGGCGTTCGGTGAACTCCTCGGCCAGCTCCGGCAGCCCGCCCAGCCCGCTCGTCAGTGTGCCGCCCAGGCGGCCCAGCCCGTCCAGGCGGCCCAGACCGTCCAGGCGTTCCAGCTGCCACAGGGACCGGGCCGCGAGCCACGCCCCCTCACGGGCCCGGTCCAGGCTCCAGCAGCCCAGCAGATGCGTCAGCGGGTCGGCCACCTCCAGCAGGTCCGGCCCCGGCATCAGCTCTTCGCGGATGCGCTCCTCCAGCAGGGTGAGGACATCGCCCACCCGCTCGAACTCCCCCTCCAGGTCGGCGGGTTCGCAGCGGAGCGTACGACAGGTGTCCACCACGGCCAGCGCCAGGTCGTGCCCGACGTGCGCGTTGATACCGGCCAGGGCGAACTGCAGCGGGCGTACGCCCGGATGGCGCCGGTACTGGAAGACCGGCCACCAGCACGCCGGCGGGCGCCCACCCGCGGCGACCGCGTCGACCGCCGCCAGGTACCGCTCCGCGAACCGGACGTCCAGCGTCACGGCGGCCCGCCGGTCGGCGAACTCGCCCGCTTCGATGCGCCGCTCGATCTCCTCCGTGACCGTGAGGTACACCCGGTTGAAGACCGCCACCCCGTCCGTCTCCGGCCACAGCTCGCGCAGCGCGCGCATCCGTGCCACGACCGGGCCGACCGCGGAGGGGGCGGACGAGAACTGTTCGATCTGCGCCATGGGGGCAGCGTTCCAGTAGGTAGGCTCTCGGTGGTGTCATCGCGCCGGGCTTCCCCGAAACGGGGGAACCATCCCGCCCGGGCGAGCACCTGGGGGAGGGGATCAGACGGTGTCAGGCGTGCGCGGACAGCGCCGTACGGACAGGATGGCTGGGCTCGGACGGCCGGAGGCCGAGGGGGCGGAAGCCGAAGGGGCGGAAGCGCGGTTGTGGGGCGCTCAGCCGCCGGCGGCGGAACAACCGGGGGCGCCTGATCTGCCCGGGGCGCCGCGGGCCGCCTCCGCTCCGGCCGCCGGGAACCGGCGTGCCGCGCGGGACCGGCGGGCCGCGCGACGGCGCACGGCGCGCCGCCACGCCATGGTCGCCGCCGCGTCGGTGGTCGTCGCCGTCGGCACCGTCAGCGGGCTGCTGGCCGCGACCGGGGGCGAGGAGAAGCACACGGCCCTGCCCGCGCCCGAGGTGACCACGAGCGCCCTCCAGCTGCCGCTGCCCGCCCGCCCGAGCCCCAGGGCCGCCTCGCCGACGCCCTCGCCCTCGCCCTCCGTCACGGCCGTGAAGCCGTCCGTCCGGCCGAGCCCGAAGCCCAAGCCGCCGGCGAAGAAGAGCAAGGCCCCCGCGGCGCCCGCGGCGCGGACCGTGTCGGCCGACCTCTACCGGCACCCGCAGTCGCAGGTACTGGACTGGGTGCGGGCCAACCCGGGCGACTCGCGCCGGGCCGTCATCGAATCCCGGATCGCCGACCAGCCGGCCGCCGTGTGGTTCGCCCAGTACGACCCCGGCGCCATCACTGGCAGGGTCCGCGCCGTCACCTCCGGGGCCGCCGCCGCGGGCCGGGTGCCCGTCCTCGTGCCGTACGCGATACCCGACCGCGACTGCGGCGGTGCCTCGCAGGGCGGGGCGCCCGACCTCGCCGCGTACGACGGGTGGATACGGAACTTCGCGGACGGGCTCGGCAGCGGGCCGGTCATCGTCGTCCTCGAACCCGACTCGATCGCGCTCGCCGACTGCCTCTCGTCCGGTGAGCGGGCCGCCCGCTACGCCTCGCTCGCCCGGGCAGGCAAGGCACTGCGGGCCGCCAACCCGCAGGCCAAGGTGTACTTCGACGCGGGCCACTCCGGCTGGCACTCGGCGTCGAAGATGGCCGGCGCCCTGCGCCAGGCGGACGCCGCGACCAGCAGCGACGGCATCTTCACCAACGTCTCCAACTTCCACGCCACCGCCGACGAGGCCTCCTACGCCCGACGCGTGCTCGCCGCCCTCGGCGGCCCGTCCCACCTGGGCGCCGTCATCGACACCAGCCGCAACGGCAACGGCGCCCCCGCGCCCGGTGAGTGGTGCGACCCGGCGGGCCGGGCGCTCGGCCGGACGCCGACCACCCGGACCGGTGACGCGCGGATCGACGCCTACCTGTGGATCAAGCTGCCGGGCGAGTCGGACGGCTGCTCGGGCTCGGCGGGGGAGTTCTCCGCCGGCTACGCCTACGACCTGGCGACCGGCTGACCGTCGTCGCCCGTGCCTTCGCCCTTGCCGCCGCCCCCGCTGTCGCTCTCGTAGGAGCTGGTGCCGGAGTCCAGCAGCGGCTCCTGCTCCTTGAGGTGCGCGGGGGCGAAGGCGCGCAGGACGTGATAGCCCGTGATGACGACGATCGTGCCCAGCGCGATGCCGCCCAGCTCGAAGTTGTCGGTGATCTTCAGGCTCACGCCGCCGACGCCGATGATGATGCCCGCGGCGGCCGGCACGAGGTTGAGCGGGTTGCGCAGGTCGACCCCCGCGTTGATCCAGATCTGCGCGCCCAGCAGACCGATCATCCCGTACAGGATGACGGTGATCCCGCCCAGCACCCCGCCCGGAATCGCGGCGACGACCGCGCCGAACTTGGGGCACAGGCCGAACAGCAGCGCGAAGCCGGCGGCGGCCCAGTAGGCGGCCGTCGAATAGACCCGGGTGGCGGCCATGACGCCGATGTTCTCCGAGTACGTGGTGTTCGGCGGGCCGCCCACCGCCGTCGACAGGACCGAGGCGGCGCCGTCCGCGGCGATGGCGGTGCCCAGCTTGTCGTCGAGCGGGTCGCCCGTCATCTCGCCGACCGCCTTGACGTGCCCCGCGTTCTCCGCGACCAGAGCGATGACGACCGGCAGCGCCACGAGGATCGCCGACCACTCGAAGGCCGGGGCGTGGAACGACGGCAGCCCCACCCAGTCGGCCTTGGCCACGCCGGAGAGGTCCAGGCGCCAGTGGTCGACCGCCTCGGGGCCGCCGAGTGGCGAGTGGATCTTGCCGAACGTCAGGTCCAGCACCCACGACAGCGCGTACCCGAAGACCAGCCCCAGGGCGATCGCCACCCGTGACCAGAAACCGCGCAGGCAGACGACGGCCAGGCCGGTGAACAGCATCACCAGCAGCGCGGTCCACTGGTCCTGCGGCCAGTACGTCGACGCCGTCACCGGCGCCAGGTTGAACCCGATCAGCATCACGACCGCGCCCGTCACGATCGGCGGCATCGCCGCGTGGATGATCCGCGCGCCGAACCGCCGTACCGCGAGCCCCGCGAGGAACAGCACGACGCCGACCACCAGGACCGCCCCGGTGACGGTGGCGCTGTCACCGCCGGACGCCCGGATGGTCGCGGCCACGCCGACGAACGACAGGGAACAGCCCAGGTAGCTGGGCACCTTGCCGCGCGTCGCCAGGAGGAAGATCACCGTCGCGACACCCGACATCATGATCGCCAGGTTGGGGTCGAGCCCCATCAGGACCGGCGCCACGAACGACGCGCCGAACATCGCCACCACGTGCTGCGCGCCGAGCCCGACCGTCCGGGGCCACGAGAGCCGCTCGTCGGGTCGGACGACGGCTCCGGGAGCGGGTGTCCGTCCGTCGCCGTGCAGGGTCCAGCGCACGCCGAGGTTCATGGGGGGTGGCTCCACTTCTCCGGTTCGGGCGACCGCCCGTCCGGGTCCCGGCGGGGCGGCCGAAAAAGACCGTCCGCCATCGTAACGGCGCGCCCGAACGAGGCCCGCGCGCGGGCGGCAGGCGGTGGCGCGGGCGGTCACCTGCGGCACGTTGTGGGCAATCGTCCCGCCGGGCGGTTGTCCCGCTGGGGTTCCCTCCCCGCCCCGTTGTGGGCAGTCGTCCCGCTGGGGCTCCCCACCCGTTGTCTGCGCCCCGCAGGACAGCTCCCTCCCGTTGTGGGCAATCGTCCCGCAGGGCGATGGGGGTCCCCCCTGCTCGAGCGAAGCCGAGAGCTTGGGGGAGGGTGGGCACAACGGGACTGGGGCGGTGCCTCGTCCCGGTTCGCCTGCGGGCGGTGCCTCGTGCCGGTGACCCCCGGTGGGGGTGGGGCGTGGCCCCTCCGGGCTCGCCTCCTCGCGGTCGGCGGGGCACCCAGCCGCGAAACGGTGCCGTATCTCGCCGCCGATCCGCTGCGGGGGCGACCCTGCACGGCCCCGCCCCGGTGCGTTGCCGCGTGCGGGACGGGGGTGGGGGCGTCAGCGCGGGGTGCGTTCCGCCGCTACCGCGCGCTCGCCCGTGCGCAGCACGCCCGCGCCGAGCACCAGGCCGAGGGCCAGCAGCGTCACCAGGCCGAAGGAGACGGTGAGCGACGTCAGGTCGGCCACCGCGCCGATCGCCGACGGGGCGATGAGACCCGAGGTGTACGTGATGGTCGCGACGCCCGCGATCGCCTGGCTCGGGTTCGGCCCGCTGCGTCCGGCCGCCGCGAACGCCAGCGGTACGACGACGGCCACGCCCAGACCCAGGAGCGCGAAGCCCGCCATCGCCACCGCCGGGTGCGGCGCGACGACCACCAGGAGGCCGCCCGCGGTCGCCGCCACGCCCCCGACCCGGGTCGTCCGTACCGCGCCGAACCGGTCCACGACCCGGTCGCCCACCAGCCGGGCCACCGCCATCGTCAGGGCGAACGCGGTGGTCGACGCGGCCGCGAGGCCCGCCGACGTACCGAGCTCGTCGCGCAGGTAGACGGCCGACCAGTCCAGGCTCGCGCCCTCGGCGAACACCCCGCAGAACCCGACCGCGCCGATCACCAGCGCCGACCTGGGCGGCAGCGTGAACCGGGGCGGCGGCTCCTCGTCGGGGGCGCTGCGCAGGTCCAGTACGCCCTGGCAGAAGAGGAGCCCGAGCGCGGTGAGCACGAGCGCCGCGACCACGTGGTGCAGCCGGGCGTCGGTGCCCAGGTGCGCGGCGAGCGTGCCCGCGGCCGACCCGATGAGGGCTCCGGCGCTCCACATGCCGTGCAGGCTGGACATGATCGACTTGTCGAGCCGGTTCTCGGTCTCGACGCCCAGCGCGTTCATCGCCACGTCGGACATGCCGGAGGTCGCCCCGTACACGAAGAGCGCTCCGCAGAGGGTGTAGACGTTGGGCGCGAAGGAGGGCAGGACCAGCGACAGGGTCCACAGCACCAGCAGCCCGCGCAGCGCCGCCCGGGCGCCGAAGCGGTGGCTGATCGCGCCGGCCAGCGGCATCGCCGCCGACGCGCCCAGCGCCGGGAAGGCCAGCGCGAGGCCCAGCTGCCCGGCGCCGACGTCGGCGTGGTCCTGGATCCAGGGGATCCGGGTGGCGAAACTGCCGGTCACGGCGCCGTGCACGCAGAAGACGGCGGCGATGGCGAACCTGGCCCGCCGGAGCCGTTCCTTGCCGTACGTCACGTCCCCTCCCATGGTTGGTGGCCGGTAAATTATCAGGAACCCTGCCTGATAGTAAGACGCGTTCTGAGAGGATCACGTCATGCCCGCATCACCCAGCACCGCACGGGCCATCAACGACCGCCTCGCCCTGCGGCTCCTCCAGGACCAGGGCCCGTTGACGGCCGGTCAGCTCAAGGACCTGACGGGCCTCTCCCGGCCGACCGTCGCCGACCTCGTCGAGCGGCTCCAGGACTCCGGGCTGGTGCGGGTGGTCGGGGAAGCGGGCGCCGAACGCCGTGGACCCAACGCCCGGTTGTACGGGATCGTCGCCGACCGTGCGCACCTCGCCGCCCTCGACGTACGCACCACCAGTGTCTCCGTCGTCGTCACCGACCTGCTGGGCGCCACCCTGGCCGAGGCCTCCCTGCCCATGGAGGGGCACAGCGACGGGCCGGCCCTGGAGCGCGCGGTGGCGGTGCTGGAGCGGACGGTGGAGCGAGCCGGGGTGCGGCGGCTGCACAGCGTCGGCATCGGCGCGCCCGGTCTCATCGACCCCGCCACGGGCGAGCTGCGCGACTCGGCCAGCCTGCCGGCCTGGCACCGGCGGCTCGTTCCGGCCCTTCAGGAACGGCTGCACGCGCGCGTGCTCGTGGAGAACGAGACCAACCTCGCGGCGGTGGCGGAGCTGCGGGAGGGCGCCGCGCGGGACCGGGACACCTTCGTCCTGCTGTGGCTGGGTCATGGCGTCGGCGCGGCCGTACTGCTCGACGGGCGGCTGCGGCGCGGGGCGTCGGGCGGCGCCGGCGAGATCGGGTTCCTGCCGGTGCCGGGGACCGGCTCGCTGCCGTCGGCCACCGGCTGCGCCGGCGGCTTCCACGCCCTGGCCGGCTCGTCGGCCATCCGGGCGCTGGCGGGGGAGTACGGGGTGGAGCACGCCCCCGGCGACGAGGGCGGCGAACCGGCCGGCGCGGTGGCCGTCCGGGCCGCCCTGGCCGCCGGGGCGGACGACTTCCTGGACGCCCTCGCCGACCGGCTGGCCCTCGGGGCGGCCGCCGTCAGCGCCGTGCTCGACCCGGGCTGCGTCGTCCTGGGCGGCGAGGCGGGCCACGCGGGCGGCCCCGGTCTGGCGGCCCGCGTCGAGACCCGGCTGGCCGCCCTGTCCCCGCTGCGCACCGAGGTGCGGGCCGGTGCGCTGGGCGGCGCGGCCGTGCTGCGGGGCGCGCTGCTCACCGTCCGCGACGCCGCCCAGGACGAGCTCTTCGGCCCGTCCCGGTGAGCGCGGGCCAGCCGCTCACGCGGTGAAGCGGCGCGCCAGGAAGTCCTCGAACGTGCCCCGCCCCACCGCCCGCCCGGGCGTCAGGTGCCCGCCCGCCCGGAACCCGCGGTACGCCGCGCCCGCCAGCGGCACGCCCACCACCGGGCGCCTGAGCCCCGCCGCCCGCAGGTAGGCGCGGGCCAGGTCCGGAAGCGTCCGTACCTCGGGTCCTCCCATGTCCGTGACCCTGCCCGAAGGCGCGCCCGCCGCCAGTGCGGCGAGGCGGGCGGCGACCTCGGTTACCTCCACGGGCTGGTCGCTGACGCCCGCCGGCAGCGGCATCACCGGCAGCTTGCCCACGCCCTGGAAGAGCCTGAGCAGCAGGTCGTGGAACTGGGTCGTGCGCAGGACCGTCCAGCCCAGGCCGGAGTCCTCGATCAGCCGTTCCACGGCCAGTTTCGTGCGGTAGTAGCCGAGCGGCACGCGGTCCACGCCCACGATCGAGATGTAGACCAGGTGGCCCGCCCCGGCCCGCCGGGCGGCCCCGATCAGGTTGTGTGCCGCCTGTTCGTCCCCGCCGCGCGGGCTGGACGCGCAGTGCACGACCGTGCCCACGCCGGCGAGCGCCCGGTCGAGGCCCGCACCGCCCTCGCGCAGGTCGACGGCGTACGGCTGTGTGCTCCGGCTCAGCACCCGCACCTCGTGCCCGGCCGCCCGGAGCAGCTCCGTGACGTGCCTGCCGAGCGTGCCGGTCCCGCCGGTCACCAGGGTCGTGTTCATGTACGCCTCCTCGTCGATGTGTCGTCATCAGCAAGGAAGCACGCCGTGCGCGCGTACGAGCGGGCCCCGGCGGCGGCAAGGGCCGTGTCTCCGCCGCCGGGGCCCGTCGTCCCGTCACCCGGTCAGCAGGCGCCGAGGTCCTGCCAGACACCCCATGGGCCGGTGGTGCCGGGCTCCTCGCCCTTGGTCCACCACTTCGCCTTCCAGGTGCGGGACGCGTGGGACACCGTGGAGCCGGAGCCGTACGCGGTGGCCGTGCTCCACGCGGGCGCGGTGCACGCCCCGGGGGTCGGTGTCGGGTTCGTCGGGTCGGGCGACGGGCCGGGGCCCGTACCCGGCTCCACCACCGTCGCGCCCCGGGCGAGGTCGCCGGCGAGCGCGTAGGTGGTGCCGCCGATGTTCACCGTCCAGTTCCACGGCGTCGACACCGGCAGGTAGTAGTTGAAGGAGAGGTCGACCGAGGCGCCGGGGGCCAGCGTCTGCCAGGCCGGCAGCTTCAGCGAGACGCGGTGGAAGTCGCCCTTCAGGCCGCCCACGTTGCCGCCCGTGTGGTCGCTGCTGATGACCTTGGTGCCGAAGCCGGACTGGTCCGAGGCGTTGCCCGGCGCGGCCGTTGAGTAGTCGAACTGGAACTCCGTGCCGCCCGGCAGCGCCGTCTTCGTGTTGTTGGTGATCTTCACCTTGGGGGTGATCGGGTAGTTGGAGTCGCCCAGCTTGAACTCGCCGAACTCCACCCCGATGTTGACCGCCTTGGTGGGCAGGGCCTTGTTCGACACCTTCGCGCCGTACGGCGTGGCCGACTTGAACGCGTCGTACATCAGGGAGGTGAGGGTCGAGCCGGGCTCGTACTGGCCCTTGGCGGCGTTCCAGGCGTAGTCGCCGGCCAGCTCCCAGACCATGGTGCCGCCGATGCCCTTGTCGACCACGTAGTCGGCCTTGGCGGCCACGGACTGCTCGTCCTCGGTGGACAGGAACGTCCGGGTCTGCGCGTTCCACAGCCAGGGCGCGACCAGGGTGGAGTCGTACTTGCGGGCGTAGGTGCCGGTCAGCTTGGTGCCGGGGCCGAAGCCGTAGGAGGGCAGGTAGTCGCCGAGGACGCCCTTCTCGAGGTTCTTGGCGTGCCACATCGGATTGGAGCCCGCCGGGGACTCCTTGCCGTTGTCGTCCTTGTCGTGCCACAGGTTGTCGATGCCGGTCGCCCCGTCACCGCACTTCGTCAGACCCGACCCGGCCGGGCAGGTGGTCGCGGCCGCCCTGCCCCACAGGCCGTCCGTGCCGCCCTGCACGTTCTTGTGGCCGCGGGTGTAGTACGGCAGGCCGATGTTGATGCGGCCGGCCGGCATGGAGCCGCGGAAGTAGTGGTACGCCCAGTCGGTGTTGAGGTAGCCGATGCCGCCGTACTGCTGGCTGCCGTAGACGTTCGCCGCGGCCAGCTCCGCGTCCTTGCCGTCGTCGTAGAGCGAGGCGTTGGGGCCGACGTACTCGTTCCAGGCGCCGTGCAGGTCGTAGGACATGATGTTGACGTAGTCCAGGTACTTCTGGACCTGGAAGGTCTCCATGCCGCGCAGCAGGTAGCCGGAGGAGGGCGCCGCGACGGTGAGCATGTAGTGCTTGCCGTCGGCCGCGCCGGCCCGGTCGAGCTTCTCGCGCAGGGTCTTCATCAGCGCCGCGTAGCCCTTGACGAGGCCGCCGCGGCGGGCGTTGGAGACGGCGAAGTCGGCCGGGTGGCCCGCGTCCTTCATGGAGGTCGGGTACTCGTAGTCGATGTCGACGCCGTTGAAGCCGTACTTCTTGACGAACGCGACCGCCGAGTCGGCGAAGGTGTCGATGCCCGCCTGGTTGACCGACCCGTCGGCGTGGGTCGCCATCGTGTAGAAGCCGCCGGAGCCGACGCGCTTGCCGTTGTCGTCGAAGTAGCCGCCGGTCTCCGCCCAGCCGCCCACCGAGATCAGCGTCTTGACGTCGGGGTGCTGCTTCTTGAACTTGTTCAGCAGGTTGAAGTGGCCCTTGTAGGGCAGCGCCGGGTCCATCTCCGCGCCCGCGACGCCGGGCCAGGTCATGCCGGTGGCGGCGTTGGCCGGGCCGTCGGTGCCGACCGACAGCTTGTTGGCGGAGTCGATGTGCCCGAAGGCGTAGTTGATGTGGGTGATCTTGTCCCAGGGGATGTCCTTGGCGAGGTAGGCGGGCGTGCCGTCCTTGCCGGTGCGCCAGCCGGTGAAGTAGCCGATGACGCGGCGCTGGTGGTCGGCGCCCATCTTCTCGCGGCCCTCGGTGTCGTAGACCGAGCAGTACGGGACGTCGACGCCGGGCGTGGCGTACAGGCCGTCGGGGCGACAGGCCCCGTGGTCGGTGGCGGCGTGCGAGACGCCGCCGGAGAGCGAGCCGAGCAGCAGTCCGGCGGCGGCCGCGCCGGACGCGAGCAGGGTGGCTCGTCTGCGGGTGGGGGAGAGCACGGCGGGTTTCCTCCCGGGAAGGCTGAGGGGGCACACACAACGGGCAGGGGAGTGGGTCGTGTCGGCCCCGGTGTGCGCACACGCTGCGGGCCGTCTCCGTGGAGGTGACGCAGACATTAAAAGGACTAGACCAAGTGGTCAATAGGTCTGGACCACTTGGGATGTGCCGACCACCCTGTGAGGCAGGCCACAGCCTTCGCCCGCACGGGTGACGGCGGGGCGTGGCACACTGGCCCTGTATCAGCAGCAGCGCACTCCGGGGTCGGTGTAATTCCGAACCGGCGGTTACAGTCCGCGACCCGGCCGCATCCAGTGGCCGGTTGACCAGGTGAAATTCCTGGACCGACGGTGAAAGTCCGGATGGGAGGCAGTGCGCGGCGGGTGACCCCTCGTTCGGGGCGACCGGCCGTACGCCCGCTGGTCGCCGGTGTCCGGCGACCCGTGTCGTCGGTCCCGCGTCCCCTCGTGCGGTGGTGTCCTACCCGCTTCTCTGTCGTCACCGACAGGCCCCGGAGTCCGCCCGAAGAGGCAGGAGACCCGGTGGCCCCCGCAGTGGAACCGACCGGCACGGCGCACCCCGCCGACGCCGCAGCCATGCGCCGCGCCGTCGCGCTCGCCGCCCGGGGCCTCGGCTCCACCAGCCCCAACCCGGTCGTCGGCTGCGTCATCCACGACGCCTCGGGACACGAGGTCGGCGCCGGATGGCACCAGCGCGCCGGCGGCCCGCACGCCGAGATCCACGCCCTGCGCCAGGCCGGCGTCCTCGCCCGCGGCGGCACCGCCTACGTCACCCTCGAACCCTGCAATCACACCGGCCGCACCGGCCCCTGCGCCCAGGCGCTCATTGACGCGGGCGTCACCCGGGTCGTGTACGCGGTCGGCGACCCCAACCCGCAGGCCACCGGCGGCGCCGACACCCTGCGCGCGGCCGGCGTCGAGGTCGTCGCCGGACCGCTCGCCGACGAGGCCGAGCGGGGCAACGCCGCCTGGCTCACCTCCGTACGCCTCGGGCGCCCCCACGTCGTGTGGAAGTACGCCGCCACCCTGGACGGCCGCGTCGCCGCGCAGGACGGCACCAGCCGCTGGATCAGCTCGCCCGAGTCCCGCGCCGACGTCCACCGGCTGCGCGCCGAGTCCGACGCCGTGGTCGTCGGCTCCGGCACCGCCCGCGCGGACGACCCCCACCTCGCCGTCCGGGGCATCGAGGGCGCCGTCCAGCCGCTTCGCGTCGTGGTCGACACCGAGGCCACCGCCGTCAGGCCCGGCGCCCGCGTCCTCGACGACGCCGCGCCCACGCTGATCGCGGTCGCCGAGGACGCCGAGACCGCCCTGCCCGACGTCGTACGGCTGCCCAGGGCCGACCGCGGCCTGTCCGTCCCCGCCCTCCTGGCGGCCCTGCACGAGCGGGGCGTCCGCTCCGTGCTCCTCGAGGGCGGCCCCGCCCTCGCCGGGTCGTTCGTCGCCGCGGGAGCCGTCGACCGGATCGTCGGCTACCTCGCCCCCGTGCTCCTCGGCGCGGGCCCCGCCGCCCTCGCCGCCGCCGGAATCACCACCCTCACCGAAGCGTTGCGGCTCGACGTCACCGAGACCGTACGCCTCGGCCCCGACCTTCGTATCACCGCAACCGTCGCACCCAAGGAGCGCTGAGCGTGTTCACCGGAATCGTCGAAGAACTGGGCGAGGTCACCGCCGTGGAGAACCTCGGTGACTCCTCCCGCTTCCGCCTCCGCGGCCCCCTCGTCACCGAGGACGCCAAGCACGGCGACTCGATCGCCGTCAACGGCGTCTGCCTCACCGTGGTCGAGACCGCCGGCGGCGAGTTCACCGCCGACGTCATGGCCGAGACCCTCAACCGCTCCAGCCTCGGCGCCCTCACCACCGGCTCCCGGGTCAACCTGGAGCGCCCCATGGCGGTCGGCGACCGGCTCGGCGGCCACATCGTCCAGGGCCACGTCGACGGCACCGGCACCATCCTCGCCCGCACCCCCTCCGAGAACTGGGAGATCGTGAAGATCTCCCTCCCGGCCGCCCTGCGCCGGTACGTCGTCGAGAAGGGCTCCATCACGGTGGACGGCGTCAGCCTCACCGTCGTCGACGCGGCGGCCGACTTCTTCACCATCAGCCTCATCCCCACCACCCTCGCCCTGACCACGCTCGGCATCAAGGAGCCCGGCGACCCGGTCAACCTCGAGGTCGACGTCATCGCCAAGTACGTCGAGCGGCTCATCGGCGACAAGGCCGAAGGAGCGGCGAAGTGACCTGGCTCAACACCGAGGCGTTCACCGCCTTCGGCCAGCACATCCTGTGGTCCGACATGATCGGCAACACCATCGGCCTGGTCGCCCTGGCCCTCGGCTGGCGCCGCTCCGTCCTCACCTGGCCCGCCCAGTTCCTCTCCGGCGCCATCCTCTTCGCCGCCTTCGCCGGCCACCTCACCGGCAGCGCCGGCAAGCAGGTCGTCGTCATGGCCGTCGCCGGCTGGGGCTGGTGGCAGTGGACCCGCGGCCGGCAGCGCAGCCAGGACGGCACGATCGCCGTGCGCTTCGCCACCTGGCGCGAACGCGGCCTCATGGCGGGCGGCGCCCTCCTCGGCACCCTCGCCGTCGGCGGCCTGTTCACCGCCTACCCGGCCCTCTCCTGGGACCCGTGGCCCGACGCGTACATCTTCGTCGGCACGCTGGTCGCCATGTACGCCCAGGCGCGCGGCATGGTCGAGTTCTGGTTCGCCTGGCTGCTCGTCGACCTCGTCGGCGTGCCGCTCAACTTCGTCAACGGCTACGCCTTCTCCGGCTTCGTCTACGTGATCTACGGTGCGCTCGTCCTGTGGGGCCTGCGCGACTGGTGGCTGCGCTCCCGCGCGAGCGAGTCCGCCCTGGAAGGAGCACCCGCATGAGCGCCCTCCCCCTTTGGGACGCGACGGACCTCGCCCTCGACCCCGTCGAGCAGGCGATCCGCGACATCGCCGCCGGCCGCCCCGTCGTGGTCGTCGACGACGAGGACCGGGAGAACGAGGGCGACCTCGTGGTCGCCGCCGAGAAGGCGACGCCCGAGATCGTCGCCTTCATGATGAGCGAGTGCCGCGGCCTGATCTGCGCCCCCATGGAGGGCGACGAACTCGACCGCCTCCAGCTCCCGCAGATGGTCGGCGACAACACCGAGTCGATGAAGACGGCCTTCACCGTCTCGGTCGACGCCGCCCCCGCCCACGGCGTCACCACCGGCATCTCCGCCGCCGACCGCGCCACCACCCTCCAGCTCCTCGCCTCCGGCGTGGCCGCCCCCGGCGACTTCGTCCGGCCCGGCCACGTCTTCCCGCTGCGCGCCCAGCCCGGCGGCGTCCTCGTCCGCAACGGCCACACCGAGGCCGCGGTCGACCTGGCCCGGCTCGCCGGACTCCGCCCGGCCGGCGCCATCGTGGAGATCGCCGGCGAGGACGGGGTCATGCTCCGCCTCCCCGAGCTGGTCCCGTTCGCCCGCAAGCACGGCCTGACGATCATCTCCATCGAGGACCTGATCGCCTACCGCCGCGGCAACGAGCCGACCGTCCGCCGCGAGGCCGAGGTCCGGCTGCCGACCGCGCACGGCGAGTACACCGCCTACGGCTACCGCTCCACCGTCGACGGCGTCGAGCACATCGCGCTCGTCCACGGCGACCTCGGCGACGGCGAGGACGTCCTCGTCCGCGTCCACTCCGAATGCCTGACCGGCGACATCTTCCACTCGCTGCGCTGCGACTGCGGCCCCCAGCTCCAGGCCTCCATGGACCGCGTCGCCGAGGCCGGCCGCGGCGTCGTCGTCTACCTCCGCGGCCACGAGGGGCGCGGCATCGGGCTGCTGTCCAAGCTGCGCGCCTACGAACTCCAGGAGCGCGGCCACGACACCCTCGACGCCAACCTGGAGCTGGGCCTGCCCGCCGACGCCCGCGACTACGCCGCCGGCGCCCAGATGCTCGCCGACCTCGGCGTACGCAGCCTGCGGCTGATGACCAACAACCCCGAGAAGGTCGACGCCCTGGTCCGCCACGGCCTGACGGTCAAGGGCCGCGAGCCCATGCCCGTCCAGGCGGGCGAGCACAACCTCCGCTACCTGCGCACCAAGCGCGACCGGATGGGCCACGACCTGCCCTGGCTCGACGCCGCCGCCGGCGCGTCGCCCTGCAACAACCAGTAAGACCGAACGAACTACAGCACCGAGGAGATACGCACGTGAGCGGCAAGGGCGCACCCGAACTGAGCGTGAAGAACTGCGGCGACCTCCGGGTCGCCGTGATCGCGGCGCAGTGGCACGAGAAGATCATGGACGGTCTCGTCGACGGCGCCCTGCGCGCCCTGCACGAGCTGGGCATCGACGAGCCGACCCTGCTGCGGGTCCCCGGCAGCTTCGAGCTCCCGGTCGTCGCCAAGGTCCTCGCCGGCCGCGGCTACGACGCGATCGTCGCGCTCGGCGTCGTCGTCCGGGGCGGCACGCCCCACTTCGAGTACGTGTGCCAGGGCGTCACCCAGGGCCTCGTCCAGGTCTCCGTCGACACGGGCGTCCCCGTCGGATTCGGCGTACTGACCTGCGACACCGAGGAGCAGGCCCTGGACCGGGCCGGCCTGGAGGGGTCGAACGAGGACAAGGGCCACGAGGCGGTCACCGCCGCCGTCGCCACCGCCACCACACTGCGCACGGTCAGCGAACCCTGGCGCTGAGTGGGAACACCCCACCCCGTACTCTTGGACCATCATGGCGAACACACCCCGTAAAAGCTTCGAAGCGCTCTTCGCCGAGCTGGAGCTCAAGGCCAAGACCGGCGACCCCGCCTCCTCCCGCACCGCCGAACTGGTGGACAAGGGTGTCCATGCCATCGGCAAGAAGGTCGTCGAGGAGGCCGCCGAGGTCTGGATGGCCGCCGAGTACGAGGGCAAGGAAGCCGCCGCCGAGGAGATCTCGCAGCTGCTGTACCACGTCCAGGTGATGATGGTCGCCCGCGGGATCTCGCTCGACGACGTCTACGCCCACCTCTGAGCACCCCCCGCTCCCACGAAGACTCCTTTCACAGTTAGGAAGCCCACCCCATGCTGCGCATCGCCGTCCCCAACAAGGGTTCACTGTCCGGACCTGCGTCGGCGATGCTCCATGAGGCCGGCTACCAGCAGCGCAAGGAGTCCAAGGAGCTGGTGATGGTCGACCCGGAGAACGAGGTCGAGTTCTTCTACCTCCGCCCCCGCGACATCGCCATCTACGTCAGCTCCGGCAAGCTCGACATCGGCATCACCGGCCGCGACCTGCTGCTGGACTCCGGCGCCAACGCCGAGGAGATCCTCCAGCTCGGCTTCGCCCGCTCCACCTTCCGGTACGCCACCAAGCCCGGCACCGCGAGCGGCCCCGCCGGCTTCGGCGGCATGACGATCGCCACCTCCTACGAGGGCATCGTCGCCAAGCACCTCGCCGACCAGGGCATCGACGCCTCCGTCGTCCACCTCGACGGCGCGGTCGAGACCGCCATCGAACTCGGCGTCGCCCAGATCATCGCCGACGTCGTCGAGACCGGCACCTCCCTGCGCAACGCGGGCCTGGAGGTCGTCGGCGAGCCGATCCTCAAGTCCGAGGCCGTCGTCATCCGCCGCACCGGCGCCCCCACCGACGACCCCAAGGTGCAGCAGTTCCTGCGCCGTCTCCAGGGCGTCCTGGTGGCCCGGTCGTACGTGATGATGGACTACGACTGCCGCGCCGAGCACCTGGAGCAGGCCGTCGCCCTCACCCCGGGCCTGGAGTCCCCGACGGTCTCCCCGCTGCACAACGAGGGCTGGGTCGCCGTCCGCGCCATGGTCCCCGCCCGGGAGGCACAGCGCATCATGGATGACCTGTACGCCCTGGGCGCCCGCGCGATCCTCACCACCGAGATCCACGCCTGCCGCCTCTGAGGCACCCGCGCGCCCCCGGCCCGACCCCCTGCACCCCAGGCCCGAGCAAGAACCGGTACGCCCATGTCCGACCCCCACGCCCCCGCCCTCCCGGTCACCTTCCGGCCGACCCGCACCCGGGCCGTCCTGCTGACCGTGGGCCTGCTGATGTTCGTGACCATCACGGCCGTCGCGCTGATGCTGGACACGCTCGGGCCGGGGGAGCGCGTCAGCTTCGTCTTCACCGCGGCGCTCTTCTTCGGTGTCCTCGCGCTCCTCAGCCGCCCCAAGGTCGTCGCCGACGACGAGGGCGTCACCGTCGTCAACCTCACCCGCACCCGCCGCCTGGCCTGGGCCGAGATCCTTCAGGTGAACCTGCGCGAGGGCGACCCCTGGGTCTTCCTCGACCTCAGCGACGGCACGAGCATGCCCGCCCTCGGCATCCAGCCGGGCATCGGGAAGCAGCAGGCCATCAGGGACGCGCGGGCCCTGCGCGCCCTCGCCGAGACCCGCGGCACCGGTACCGACACCGCCTGACGGCGAGCGGTCCGGCACCGGCCGGGTCGCCCGGATGGGCGCCGACCCTCTGCCCCGCCGGCGGCGGGCGTGATTACTCTTGTGGGCGGTGGTGCCGGACGCACCACCGCCCCGCGCACACGGCAGCACACGCACCACGGGCCGGCGGGGCCCCTGCGACCCGAGGAGTGATTCCCTCCAGCAATGGACGGATCGTCCGGTAGTACCTGCGCCGCCCCCTCCGAGGAGGCGGCGGCATGACCATCCCCCTCCTGCTGCTCGCCGCGGCATTCCTGCTGATCCTCGCCAACGGCTTCTTCGTGGCGGCCGAGTTCGGCCTCGTCACCGTCGAACGGGCGGACGCCGAACGTGCCGCCGCCGAGGGTGACCGGCGGGCCCGTACCGTCGTCAAGGCCCTGCGGGAACTGTCGTTCCAGCTGTCCGGCACCCAGCTCGGCATCACCATCACGTCGCTGGTCGTCGGCATGCTCGCCGAACCGGCGCTCGCGCAGCTCCTCGACGGGCCGCTCACCGCGACCGGACTGCCCGAAGGGGCCGTCTCCGGGGTCGCGGTCGCGATCGGCATGCTCGGCGCGTCCGCCGTCCAGATGGTGATCGGCGAACTCGTGCCCAAGAACTGGGCCGTCTCCCGGCCCCTGCACGTCGCCCGGTTCGTCGCCGGGCCGCAGACCCTGTTCTCGGCCGCCTTCCGGCCCGTCATCACCCTGCTCAACGCCGCCGCCAACCGGCTCGTACGGCTGCTCGGCGTCGAGCCCACCGAGGAGCTGGCGTCCGCGCGCACGCCCGGCGAGCTGGTGTCGCTCGCCCGGCACTCGGCGCGGGCCGGCGCGCTCGAACAGGACACGGCCGACCTCTTCGTACGGACCCTGTCCCTGGGCGGGCTCACCGCACAGCACGTGATGACGCCACGGGTGAAGGTCAACGCCCTGCGCACCGACGCCACCGCGGCGGACGTCGTCAACCTCACCCGGGCCACCGGCCTGTCGCGCTTCCCGGTCTACCGGGAGCGCATCGACGAGATCGTCGGCATGGTCCACCTGAAGGACGCGCTGGCCGTGCCCGCGGCCGAGCGGCTGCGCACCCCCGTGGCCCGGGTCGCCGTCCCGCCGCTGCTGGTCCCCGAGACCCTGCCCGCCCAGGCGCTCCTGGACCGGCTGCGCAACGAGCAGCCGATCGCCGTCGTCGTCGACGAGTACGGCGGCACGGCCGGGGTGGTCACCCTGGAGGACATCGTCGAGGAACTCGTCGGCGAGGTCCGGGACGAGCACGACGCCGAGGGCGACGACCGGCCCGAACTGGCCGCCGTGCCCGCCGAGGACGGACACGCCGCCTGGGAGGCCGACGGCAGCTGCCGCGTCCACACCCTCAGACGGATAGGCCTCGACGTCCCCGACGGGCCGTACGAGACCGTCGCCGGGCTCGTCGCCGACCTGCTCGGCCGCATCCCCGCGCCCGGCGACCGCGCCGACCTGCCCGGCTGGCGCCTCTCCGTGCGCCGGGTGGACCGCTACCGCGCCGAGCGCGTCCGGCTGGTCCGCACCGCCGCCGCACCGGCGCCGGAACTCGCGGAGGCCGCGCGATGAGCGTCCTCCAACTCCTCTTCGCGGGCCTGCTCGTGCTCGCGAACGGGTTCTTCGTGGGCGCCGAGTTCGCCCTCGTGTCCGTACGCCGCAGCCAGGTCGAACCGCTCGGCCCCGGCTCCAAGCGGGCACGGCAGGTCCTGTACGGCCTGGAGAACCTGCCGCAGATGATGGCCGCCGCCCAGTTCGGCATCACCGTCTGCTCGCTGACCCTCGGCGCGGTCGCCGAACCGACCGTGGCGCACCTCCTGGAGCCGGTGTTCCACGCGGTGCGCATGCCCGAGGGCCTGATCCATCCGCTGGGGTACGTCATCGCGCTCGCCGTGGTGGTCTTCCTGCACCTGGTCATCGGCGAGATGCTGCCGAAGAACCTCGCCATGGCGGCGCCGGAGAAGACCGCGCTGTGGCTCAGCCCCGCCCTGGTCGGCTTCGCCCGGCTGTGCCGTCCCGTGACGGCGGCCCTCGGGGCCTGCTCCCGGCTGGTCCTCAAGGCGTTCCGGGTCGAGCCGAAGGACGAGGTCGAGGCGGTGTTCACCAGCACCCAGCTGGGCCGGCTGGTCGAGGACGCCGGCCAGGCGGGGCTCCTCGACCCGGCCGAGCAGGAGCGGCTGGAGGACGCCCTGGAGCTGGGCAGCCGCCCCGTCTCCGAGGTCCTCATCCCGCGTACGTCGCTGGTGACGGTCACCCCGTCGGTCACCCCGGCCGAGGTGGAGGAGCTGACCGTCCGCACCGGCTACTCCCGCTTCCCGGTGTGCGCGGAGGGCGGGGGCGTCTTCATGGGGTTCGTGCACGTCAAGGACGTGCTCGACCTGGAGGACGCCGACCGGGCCGTGCCGCAGCACGTGTGGCGCCCGATGGCGACGCTGCGGGCCGAGCTGCCGCTCGACGACGCCCTCACCGTGATGCGCCGCGCCGCCACGCACCTGGCCCAGGTCGCCGACCCCGCGGGGCGGATCCTGGGGCTGGTCGCGCTGGAGGACGTCCTGGAGATGCTGGTGGGCGAGGTCCGCGACCCGGCCCACCGCTCGGCCACGCCGCTGGTGCCGGTCGTCACCCCGGTCGTCACCCCGGCCGTCGCCGCCGCGGAGCCCGCCCGAGCGCCGGCCCTGGCGACCGGCCCCCCGCCCGGGGCGGACCTCGACGGCCCCGGTTCCGGTGCGGCGGTGGGCCAGGACCCGGCGCAGGGCGTCCTCACGGCCTGACCGCCGGTGGGCCACCCGCCCGGTCAGTACCCGGCCGGGCCCGTGGAGCCCGGCGGGTCCTGGGGGCCGCGGTTCGCGGGACCGCGGCCCGACAGGACCTCGCCGTACGCCTGCATCAGGTCCGGCAGGCGGAGCGTGGCGAGGTCCTCCCGCGTGGGCGCCGCGGTGTAGCCGGACAGCCGCAGGTCGCGGTAGGCGCACGACTTCTCGTACAGCGTGCGCAGGAACCGGCCGTTGCCCAGCTCGTCGATCCAGCCCTGGTCGACGACGTGCCCGCTGACGGAACGCAGCTCGTCGAGCGCCTCCTCGTCCCAGACGTCGCCGTTCGCCGCGGCCAGCACCTCGCCGATCGCGGTCAGCTCGAGCGGCCGGTACGAGGGGAAGTCGACCCGCGTGGTGAAGCGGGACGACAGCCCGGGGTTGGTGGCGAGCAGCCGGTCCATGCCCTCGGGGTAGCCGGCCAGGATGACCACGAGGTGGTCGCGGTTGTCCTCGGCCCGCTTGAGCAGCACCTGGAGCGCCTCGTCGCCGTACGCGTCGCCCTTGCTGTACCCGGAGTTGGACAGGGAGTACGCCTCGTCCACGAACAGCACCCCGCCGAGCGCCGAGTCGATCAGCTCGTTCGCCTTGACCGCGGTCTGGCCGAGGAACTCGCCCACCAGGTCGGAGCGTTGCGCCTCCACGAGGTGGTCGCCGCCGAGCAGGCCGAGGGCGTAGAAGACCCGGCCGAGGATCCTCGCGACCGTGGTCTTCCCGGTGCCGGACGGACCGGAGAAGACAAAGTGACGTTTCGGCGGCTGCACCGGCAGTCCCTGCTCGGCCCGCAGCCGTGCCATCTCCAGCTGCGCCGAGAGCGCCTTCACCTGCCGCTTCACCGGCTCCAGGCCCACCATGCGCTCCAGCTCGGCGAGCGCCTGGGCGAGCAGCGCCGGGTCGGTGGGGCTCGCGGGGAACGCCGGGGTGCGCGGGCGGCCGGGCAGGGGTGCGGACACCCGTACGCCGTGGGCGGGCGTCGGGGGCTGTGCGGGCGGCTGTCCGCCGGAGGGGCCGGGCGTCTGTCCGGGCGGCTGGCCCGGTGCCTGGCCGGGCGGCTGGGGCTGCTGCGGGTCGCCGCCGAGGCGGAGCACGTCGCCGGGCGGGACGTCCGTGGCCGTGTCGGTGAGGTCGGCGGCGTCCTGGCCGAGGCCGGACAGGGACACGGCCGCCAGGTCGGCCGCCGGGTCGTCGGTGCCGTCGAACCCGTCGTACTCCGCGATCGCGTCGAGCCGCGCGGCGGTGTCCATGAACGCCGGGTCGATCCGGTGCACGGCGCGGTACAGGGGCAGGGCGGCGGCGCTGCGGCCGGTGCCCTCGCGGGCGCGGGCCAGCCAGTAGCGCAGCTCCTTGCGCTGCGGCTGCTCGCTGCGGCAGCGCATCAGGGCGGCGGACAGCAGGGGCTCGGCCTGCCCGTACATCTCCAGGCGGACCCGGGCCATGCCGCCGAAGAGCCCGGCCTCGATGCCCAGCAGCGGGTCGTTCACGAGCGGCTCGGTGTGGCGTACGAGCTGGTCCCAGTCCTTGACCAGATAGGCCCGGCAGGCGTGCAGGAAGCGCACCTGGGGGTCGGCGTCCACGGGCGGCAGCCCGGCCAGCGCCCGGTCCAGCTCCGGCACGTGGCGGCCGTCCAGCCAGTGCGAGGCGTGCGCCAGGAGCAGGTCGCGCGGGCTCTCCAGCACGGGCTGCACCCACCAGCCGAGCCAGTACCAGGAGTTGAGCGTCCGGCGGTAGCGGGCCCGCTGCTCACCGAAGCGGTCGCGGTTGCGGTACATCCGCAGCAGGGCGGTCGTCGTGTCGACGCGCAGGGCGTGCAGCCCGAGCCACCCGTCCGCCATGCCGGGATCGATCCGTACCGCCGCCCGGAACTCCTCCTCCGCCTGCGGATACGCACCCATGGTGTAGGCGTCCACGCCGCGCAGCCAGGCGAGGTCGGCCGGGGCCTGCGTGCCCTGCGTGCCGGTGTCCATCGGGTCCCCCACAAACCGTGTCCCCGTACCTGTCCGCCGGGCGGCCGCCCGCCGGAAGCGTTCCCAATCGCCCTCTCATGAACGGGATTTGACCGCACCGAGGGGCATCGTACCTGTACGGGGAGTGTGCGCTTAAGGGTGCGAAGGGCTGCGCGAGCGCCCCGCGAGCGGTGCGGGAGCGGTCCGGAAACGGTCCGGGAACGGTGACCGACGGTGAGCGTGAGGTGCTTCAGCGGCGTCGGTACGGGGGATGCGGGGGCAGAACGAAGCCCCCGATCACGGGGGAACAACCGGGGGCTTCGCGTCTGCGGCGACTCCGAAAAGCCGCACATTGAGAACGTAAGACCTGTACGCCCCGTCGGTCAAGCGAAGTTGAGGCACTCTGCAGGCCGATTTCCGACTGCTCAGTACGGAGGCTCGGAACGGGGCAAAAGGTGGTCACCGTCCGTGATGAACTGGTTCGGGCCCGCTGCCGCAGCAGGCCCCGGCAGCCACTCGTACCCCTCTGGACACTCCCGTACCAGCGCGTGGGCGAAGGGCCGGGACGGGTCCGCCGCGAAGTGGCGTGTCTCCGCCACCGTCCACCCGTCCCAGAACGCGGCCTGCGCCGGTCCGTCCCGGTGGCGGCCCCGCTCCCACGACGCCTCCGCGGCCCGCTCCATCCACAGCAGCCGCGCCAAGTGGGGCCGCAGCGCGCGGCGGCCGGCGCCCACCCCTTCGATCAGGACGACGGGGGCCGGAGGGAGTGGCACGGGCGGCCCGAAGCGCCGCAGATTCCAGTCGTACGGGTGAATGCGCGCGACCTCGCCACGGCTCAGCGGTCCGAGTGCCTGGGCGCGGAGCCGCTCGGTCCAGGCGAACAGCTCGTCGTGGGTCGCCAGGTCGTCCAGGTGGAGCACCGGGGCCCCGCCGAGCGCCGTTGCCAGCCGGCCCGCGAACGTGGACTTGCCGGACCCGGCGTGGCCGTCGACCGCGACCAGCCGCACCGGGCCGCAGGAGGGCGGCAGCGCGCGCAGCGCGGCGGCGGGCCGGTCGAGGTCGTCCATGCCGCCACCCTACAAAGCCACAGGTGCAGACCAATATTGGTGGCGCGACGCGTGCCGCGACGCTGGCCGGGCCGCCACCGGAACCGGGATAGTGGGCCCACCCGCCGTACGCGTCCGTCGTACGCGCCTGCCTCACGTACCCGTCGTCACCGACCGACCGGGGGTCTCGCCATGACCAGTTCCCCGCCGCCCGGAGCATCGTCCGCCGCACGCCGCACCGTGCTGGCGGCCGCGCTCGCCACCGTCGGCACCGCCGCGGCCTCCTCCGCGCCGGCCTCCGCCGTGGACGCGGCACCCGGGCGCCGCCCGAGGACGTCGTCCCGCCTGATCGACAACCGCTTTTGGACCTCCTACACCGACTGGCGGTCCGGTACCCGCGCCGGTACCCGCGCCGTCGCCTCCCGCCGCCCCGGGCTGGTGATCGGCACCCCCGCCGGGCGCACCGACTACACCGACCCGCACACGGGAAGGCGGGCCACCTGGGAGTACGCGACCTGGACCTCGCCCGAGCACACCTCCACCGTCCCGGCGACCGAGGTCATCGCCTCCTGGAACGCGGACACCCCGGCCGGCACCTGGATCACGGTCGAGCTGCGGGGGCGGTACTCGGACGGCACCGGGACGCCCTGGTACGTCATGGGCCGCTGGGCGGCCGGCGACGGCGACATCCGGCGCACCTCGGTCGACGACCAGAAGGACGGCCGCAGCGCCGTCTGGACCGACACCCTCGCCGTCGACGACCCCGCGACCGGGCTGCGCCTGGCGGCGTACCGGCTGCGCCTCACGCTGCTGCGCGAGCCCGGCACCCGCCTCACGCCCACCGTGTGGCGGGCGGGCGCCATGGCGTCGGACGTCCCGGACCGCTTCACCGTGCCCGCCTCGCGCCCGGGGCTCGCCCGCGAACTGGTCGTGCCGCGCTACTCGCAGAACATCCACATCGGGCGGTACCCCGAGTACGACAACGGCGGTGAGGCGTGGTGCAGCCCCACCTCCTCACAGATGATCCTCGAGTACTGGGGCCGCCGGCCGACCGCCGAGGACCTGGCCTGGGTCGACCCGGACTACACCGACCCCCAGGTCTGCCACGCCGCCCGCCACACCTTCGACTTCCAGTACGACGGCTGCGGCAACTGGCCCTTCAACGCCGCCTACGCCGCCACCTACGACGGCATGAACGCGGTCGTCACCCGGCTGCGGTCGCTGACCGAGCTGGAGACCCTCATCCGGGCGGGCATCCCGGTCATCACGTCGCAGTCGTTCCTGGCCACGGAGCTGACGGGGGCCGGTTACGGCACGGCGGGCCACCTGATGACGGTGATCGGGTTCACCGACGGCGGCGACGTGATCGCCAACGACCCGGCGTCCCCGGACAACGCGGCCGTGCGCCGGGTCTACCGGCGCCGGGAGTGGGAGAACATCTGGCTGCGCACCAAGCGCCACAACGCCGCCGGGAAAGTGGTCTCGGGCACAGGCGGCGTCTGTTACCTCTACTGGCCCGCCCACCCCACGTCCGCCCAGCGCCGGGCCCTGGCGGCGGTCGGCGTCCGCTGATCACGCCCCGCCGCCGGGGCGGGGCGTGACGAACGTCTCTACCCCGGTGACCGGCCGGGCTGGCACTGTGGTCTGGTCACCGGGGGACGTCCGTCGACCAGACCACTGAGCGAGATGCCATGACCACGAACGCCGCCGCCCTCTCCGCACCCCGCACCCGCACCGGCGGGCCGAAGGACGACGGCCCCCAGCTCCTGGAGCACGCCCTGGGCTGGGTGCTCGTCGTCGTCATCGCCATGCTCGTCACCAAGGTCGGCCTGCTCTGACCGAGGCGCAATGATCAGCGGCCAACCGGTGACGGGAGCCGCCTGATCGGGCATACTCAACCCGCCACAGCCGCTGGTCAGCCGATTCCGTGATCCGGGAAGGCAGCATCGGCGAAGTGAGACCCGGCGGCGTCGCCCAACCCTTCGCGCGCGCCGCCGTAGCGCCCGACAGGGAGGAGAGCGCCCCCATGCCCGACCGCGCCCCGCAGCCGGTGGAACGACAGCTGCCCACCGAGGAGGCCAGGGATCTCATCGCCCTGGTGCGTGACATCGTCCAGCGGGAGATCGCTCCGCGCGCGGCGGAGGAGGAGGACGCCGGCCGCTTCCCGCGCGAGGTCTTCACCCTGCTCTCCGAAGCCGGTCTGCTCGGACTGCCGTACGACTCCGCCTTCGGCGGCGGCGACCAGCCGTACGAGGTCTACCTCCAGGTCCTCGAGGAACTCGCCGCCGCCCGCCTCACCGTGGGCCTCGGCGTCAGCGTCCACTCCCTCTCGTGCCACGCCCTGGCCGGGTACGGCACCAAGGAGCAGCAGGCCGAGCACCTGCCGGCGATGCTGGGCGGCGGGCTCCTTGGCGCGTACTGCCTCTCGGAGCCCTCGTCCGGCTCCGACGCGGCCTCCCTGCGCACCAAGGCGGTCCGCGACGGCGACGACTGGATCATCACGGGCACCAAGGCCTGGATCACCCACGGTGGCGTCGCCGACTTCTGCACGGTCCTGGCCCGTACGGGCGTCGAGGGCCCGCGGGGCATCACGGCCTTCCTGGTGCCGGGCGACGCCGAGGGCCTCTCGGCCGCCGCGCCCGAGAAGAAGATGGGCATGAAGGGCTCGCCCACGGCGCAGCTGCACTTCGACGGGGTGCGCGTCTCCGACGCCCGCCGCATCGGCGAGGAGGGCCAGGGCTTCGCCATCGCCCTCTCCGCGCTGGACTCAGGGCGTCTCGGCATCGCCGCGTGCGCCATCGGCGTCGCCCAGGCGGCGCTCGACGAGGCGGTCACCTACGCCACCGGGCGGAAGCAGTTCGGGCACCCCATCGCCGACTTCCAGGGCCTGCGGTTCATGCTGGCCGACATGGCCACCCAGATCGAGGCGGGGCGTGCGCTGTACCTGACCGCCGCCCGGCTGCGCGACGCCGGCCTGCCCTTCTCCCGGGAGGCGGCCATGGCCAAACTGTTCTGCACGGACGCGGCGATGCGGGTCACCACCGACGCCGTCCAGGTCCTGGGCGGCTACGGCTACACCGCCGACTTCCCGGTCGAGCGGTTCATGCGCGAGGCGAAGGTGCTCCAGATCGTCGAGGGCACCAACCAGATCCAGCGGATGGTCATCGCCCGTCACGTCGTGGGCCCCGAGTCCCGCTGATCTCCCCGGGAAGCGTCCACACCGGCGCCGCCGTGAGCCTGGTCCACTCCTGGTCACGGCGGCCCGGCACGGTCCGGCCGCTGCCGGCCCAGTGGCGGACCAGCGCCCGGTAGATGGGCGGGTCGGCGGGCTGCGGAACCGATTCTTCCCGGCCCCGGACCATGCGGCTCACGCCGTAGCCGCTCGTCGGGTACGTCGAGTACAGCGAGCTCATGCCCGGCCAACGCCGGGCGGTCCCGCCCGGTCACCCGTCTCCGCATTCGCGCGGCAGTTCGTCACCCACCCGCACCGCCGCCGGGCCCTGCCCGGCGGACGCCACAACGCGGGCCCGCCGGGGACGGTGACGACCGCTCAGGCCGCCCGGCGCATCGGAGGCATCCGGCGGCCCGAGGGGCGCGGCATCTTGAGGGGGCGCGACCCGGGACCGCCCACGTGCGAGAACGGCTGGGTGCGCCAGTCGAGCCCCTGAGGGAGCGTCAGCAGCAGGGCGGTGTCCTGCTCCTGGAGCTCCAGCGACTCGTCGGCCGGGCGGGCCTCCGCCGCCGCCCGCCCCGTACCGCTGCACACCGTCAGCACGAACGGGTTCCACGGCGTGGGGCACAGGGCGTGCTCCGGCAGCGCGTCCTCGTCCGCGAGGAGCGCGATGGGCTGCGAGCAGTCCGGGCAGATCACCCGGACCATTTCGAAAGTGTCGTATGCGTCGAGTTCGTCGTCCACGTGGGATCCGACCGAATCAACAGGCTCCTGCATGGAGAATCTCCCCCTCGGGTGGGCCGACCAGGCTCTTGCGGCCTCGACCACAGCAACCAATTCCCTTCCGCCCGCGCGAATAACCATCCGGTCACGAAGGACGCCCCCCATGGGCTGTGGTCTTCGTCACATGCCGCTCGCAGGTGCCCTTCCGAGGTGCCTCCGACTGTGCCGCGGGGTGCCCGGGGCAATAGGTTGACCGCATGGAGGAGCTGGATCGTCAGATCGTCGAGTTGCTCGTCAAGGACGGGCGCATGAGCTACACCGACCTGGGCAAGGCCACGGGCCTGTCCACGTCGGCGGTGCATCAGCGCGTCCGGCGCCTCGAGCAGCGCGGAGTCATCCGCGGCTACGCCGCCGTCGTCGACCCCGAGGCGGTCGGGCTGCCGCTCACCGCGTTCATCTCGGTGAAACCGTTCGACCCCAGCGCCCCGGACGACATCGCGGACCGGCTCGCCGACATCAGCGAGATCGAGGCCTGCCACAGCGTCGCCGGTGAGGAGAACTACATCCTCAAGGTGCGGGTGGCCACCCCCTTGGAACTGGAGCACCTGCTCACCCGGATCCGCTCGCAGTCCGGCGTCTCCACCCGTACGACGGTCGTCCTGTCCACTCCCTACGAGGCCCGGCCGCCGCGCGTGTAGCCGCGTATCTAGGCTGGTCACCATGACCGAGAGCGAACACCGCACCGTGCTCCTGCGCGGTGGAGACGTCCACAGCCCCGCCGACCCCTTCGCCACCGCCATGGTCGTCGAACGCGGCCACGTCGCCTGGGTGGGGTCCGAGGGCGCGGCCGACGCGTTCGCCGCCGGCGTGGACGAGGTGATCGACCTCGAGGGCGCTCTGGTGACGCCCGCCTTCACCGACGCGCACGTCCACACCACGGCCACCGGACTCGCCCTCACCGGCCTCGACCTGTCGGGCGCCCGCACGCTCGCCGAAGCACTGGAGCGCGTACGGGCGCACAGCGCCGCCCGCCCGGCCGACCAGGTCCTCCTCGGCCACGGCTGGGACGCCGCCCGCTGGCCCGAAAGCCGGCCCCCGTCCCGGGCCGAACTCGACGAGGCGACCGGCGGACGCCCGCTGTACCTGCCCCGAGTCGACGTGCACTCCGCCGTCGTCACCACCGCCCTCCTCGACCGCGTCCCCGGGGTCACCGGTCTGCCCGGCTACCACCCGGACCAGCCGCTCACCGCCGCGGCCCACCACGCCGTACGGGCCGCCGCCCACGCCGCCGTGACGCCCCGCCAGCGGGCCGAGGCCCAGCGCGCCGCACTGGCCCGCGCCGCGTCCCTCGGCATCGGCACCGTCCACGAGTGCGCGGGCCCCGAGATCTCCGACGAGGACGACTTCACCGGCCTGCTGGCGCTGGCAGCCGAAGAGGCCGGACCCCGGGTCGTCGGCTACTGGGCCGAAGCCGTCTCGGGCGAGAAGGACGCGCGGCGCATCCGCGAACTGGGGGCGATCGGCGCGGCCGGCGACCTGTTCGCCGACGGCTCCCTCGGCTCCCACACCGCGTGCCTGCACGAGCCGTACGCCGACGCCCCCCACACCGGTACCGCACACCTCGACGCGGCCGCCGTCGCCGCCCATGTCACCGCCTGCACCGAGGCCGGCCTCCAGGCGGGCTTCCACGCCATCGGCGACGCGGCCGTGAGCGCGGTCGTCGAGGGCGTACGGGCCGCGGCCGAGACGGTCGGCCTGGCACGCGTGCGTGCCGCCCGCCACCGCGTCGAGCACGCCGAGATGCTCACCCCGGAGACCGTCGCCGCCTTCGCCGAGCTCGCGCTCACCGCCTCCGTACAGCCCGCGTTCGACGCCGCCTGGGGCGGCGAGGACGGCATGTACGCGCAGCGCCTCGGCGCCGAGCGGGCGCGCACCCTCAACCCGTACGCGGCGCTGCTGCGCGCCGGCGTCCCCCTGGCCTTCGGCTCCGACAGCCCCGTCACCCCGCTGGACCCCTGGGGCACCGTGCGGGCCGCCGCCTTCCACCGCACGCCCGAGCACCGCATCTCGGTACGGGCGGCCTTCACGGCCCACACCAGGGGCGGCTGGCGGGCCACCGGCCGGGACGACGCCGGGGTCCTCGTCCCCGGGGCGCCCGCCGACTACGCGGTCTGGCGCGCGGACGAGCTGGTGGTCCAGGCGCCCGACGACCGGGTCGCGCGCTGGTCCACGGACCCGCGGTCGGGCACGCCCGGCCTCCCCGACCTCACCCCCGGCGCCGACCTGCCCGTCTGCCTCCGCACGGTCGTCTCCGGTCGCACGGTCTTCGTGCGACCGAACGAGTGACGTAAGGGCGTCCCGCGGGTCCGCCACCCCGGCGCCCGGTCCCCCGCGACCTGCGGATCTTCCCCTCTGACCTGCTCTTATCCCTGATCGCCGCAGGTCGCGCGGCTGTTGACAGCGAGCGGTCGGCGGCGGGTAGGTTCGGCGGGTCCACCACAGGACGTCCGACCGGTCGACCTTTCACGCAGTCGTCGAACGCCGCTGGGTCATGGGGTGGTGTGCCGCACCGGCGCACCACCACTGGGAGCCAGGTTCAGCGCCCGCGCCTCGGGGGCGAGGGAAGGTTTTTCCCGGCTGGAGGTCCCCCCTGCTCCGTAGGAGGCCGGGGGAGGTGCGACCCGGGTGGGGCCCGGACGTTCAGTAGACAACGGCTCTCGGTCGACCCGCAGCCAGCGGGCCCCAGGTCGGCCCGAAGGACGTCGGGCCCCCACCCTCGGCTGTGCCGCTCGCCCCGCTCCGGCCGCTTTCCGTACCGCCGCCGCGACCTGCCCCGCCCGGGGCTCGCTATGGTGGTGATCCGTGTACGGACGTAAGGGGCAGCAGTGAACGACGGTGGCCAGAGGCGCTACGGCCCGCTCGGCAGAGCCTTGGTGATCATCCCGACCTACAACGAGGCCGAGAACATCAAGCCGATCGTGTCCCGGGTGCGCGCCGCCGTGCCCGATGTCGACGTCCTGGTCGCCGACGACAACAGCCCGGACGGCACCGGCAAGCTGGCCGACGAACTCGCGGCCGAGGACGACCACGTCCACGTCCTGCACCGCAAGGGCAAGGAAGGGCTCGGGGCCGCCTATCTGGCGGGCTTCCGCTGGGGCATCGAGCACGACTACGGCGTCCTCGTCGAGATGGACGCCGACGGTTCCCACCAGCCCGAGGAGCTGCCCCGGCTGCTCACCGCCCTCAAGGGCGCCGACCTCGTCCTCGGCTCCCGCTGGGTGCCGGGCGGCCGGGTCGTGAACTGGCCCAAGTCCCGCGAGTTCCTGTCCCGCGGCGGCAGCACCTACTCGCGCCTGCTCCTCGACGTCCCCATCCGGGACGTCACCGGCGGCTTCCGCGCGTTCCGCAAGGAGACCCTGGAGGGGCTCGGCCTCGACGAGGTCGCGTCCCAGGGCTACTGCTTCCAGGTCGACCTCGCCCGCCGGGCGGTCGCCGCCGGATACCACGTCGTCGAGGTGCCGATCACCTTCGTGGAGCGCGAGCTCGGCGACTCCAAGATGAGCCGGGACATCGTCGTCGAGGCGCTGTGGCGGGTCACCGCCTGGGGCGTCGGCTCCCGGGCGGAACGCCTCCTCGGCCGCCGGCCCTCCGGCCCGCGGGCGGCGGGGCCCGCCGGGCCCGCCGATCGTTCCTGATCGCCCCTTTACGCCGCGCTGGCGCGCTCCCAGGCACACTGGGGGCATGACGACCGGCTCACCGCCCCCCACTGACCGTAAACCGCGCTCACGCGCCCGTTCCCTGGTTCCCGTCGGCGTCGCCGCCTGGCTGGTGCTGGAGGTCTGGCTGCTCACCCTGGTGGCGGGCGCTGCCGGAGGGCTCACCGTGCTCGCCCTGCTCGTCGGCGGCGCCGTGCTCGGCGGCGCGGTGATCAAGCGGGCGGGGCGGCGGGCGTTCCGGACGCTGACCGAGACGCTCCAGCAGCAGCAGTCGGGCGCCCCGTCCGCGTCCGCCGGCGGCACGGACCGGGCGAGCGCCGGGAACGGTTTCCTGATGCTCGGCGGGCTGCTTCTGATGCTGCCGGGCCTGATCTCGGACGCGCTGGGTCTGCTGCTGTTGGTCCCGCCCGTCCGCGCGATGGCCGGGCGGTACGCCGAGCGGACCCTGGAGCGCCGGATGCGGGCGGCCATGCCCGGTTACGGCCCCCTGGGCGACGCTTTCCAGCAGGCCCAGCAGGCGCGCATGCACCGCCCCGACGGCAAGGTCGTCCAGGGTGAGGTCATCCGCGACGACACCCACGGGCGCGCCGCGTACGACGATGAGGGGCCCCGGCCGCCGCTCACCCGCTGAGCGGGCTCATCGGGGCGTTTCGCCGGGGCCGGGACACAGCACAACGCCGCGGGGCGGCAGTACACCTGATGTACTGCCGCCCCGCGGCGTTGCTCGCTGTCGTGCAGCGCGCTTGTCGTGCGCTTACGCGGACTTCCGGCTGTCGCGCGGATGCACGGCGATGTTCATGGCGCCGGAGCGCAGGACCGCCAGCCTCTCGGCCAGCACCTCCTCGAGCTCCTCGCGGGTGCGCCGCTCCATGAGCATGTCCCAGTGCGTACGCGCCGGCTTGCCCTTCTTCTCCTCGGGGCCGTCCCCGTCAACGAGGAGTGCCTGGCTTCCGCAGACCTTGCACTCCCACTCCGGCGGAATCTCCGCCTCGACCGAGAACGGCATCTCGAAACGATGCCCCTTCTCGCATGCGTACTCCACCGCCTGGCGCGGGGCCAGATCGATGCCGCGGTCGGTCTCGTAGCTGGTCACCACGAGGCGCGTGCCGCGAAGAGCTCGCTCACTCATGAATCGTGCCTCCCGGGCTTGTCGCCCACAGGACAGGTGTCGCTGTCGTCGTCATCCGGTCAACGTCCGGTCGGCGGTAAAGATTCCCGTTGCGGGTCATGCGTCGCCCGTCGTGCCGCCCCTTTTTGTACCCACCAGTGCCCGGTTTGTCACATCTGGCAGCAGATGTCACCCAGCGTCTTCACTAGCAGAGCACGCAGTAACGGTCCGCCTGGCAGGCCAAAGGCGTACACTACCGGCCTTTCACTTCCGCGTCTAAATCCGGTCCGGGACGGGATTTCCCGCCGCGGCCACCGCCTTCCGGACGGGTACCCGCGCGAGCAGAACGAATCCGGCCGCGAAGAAGATCACCAGGGAGATGATGGCGTCCCGGTAGCTGCCGGTCAGCTGGTAGCCGAGACCGAACACCAGAGGACCCAGCCAGCTGAGCCCGCGGTCGCTCATCTCGTACGCGGAGAAGTACTCGGCCTCCTTGCCGGGCGGGACCAGGTGCGAGAACAGGGAGCGGGACAGCGCCTGGCTGCCGCCCAGGACCAGTCCGATCGCCGCCGCCAGCGCGTAGAACCACACGGGCTCCCCGGCCGGCAGCAGGTATCCGGCCACCAGGATCAGCGTCCACACCGCGAGCGAGGCGAGGATCGTCCGCTGCGCGCCGTAGAGCCGCGCCAGCCGCCCCATCCCCAGGGCGCCCGCGACCGCCAGGACCTGCACCAGCAGCACGGCCGTGATCAGCGTGGACTGCTCCAGCCCCAGTTCTTCCGAGCCGTAGATGGACGCCTGCGAGATCACCGTCTGCACGCCGTCGTTGTAGACGAGGTAGGCGAGGAGGAAGGAGAGCGTCAGGGGGTGCCGGCGCATGTCGCGCAGCGTCGCCACCAACTGCCGCCAGCCCGAGCCGGCGGCGCCCTCCCCGCCTGGCCGCACCCGCCGGTCGCGCAGCCGCCGCAGCGGTACGAGGGTGAAGGCGCCCCACCACAGGCCCGCCGAGGCCAGGCAGATTCGCACTGCCTCCTGCTCCGACAGCCCGAAGGACGCGTGGCCCGTGTACAGGACCAGGTCCAGCACGAGGACGAGCGCGCCCGACGTGTAGCCGAACGCCCAGCCGCGCGAGGAGACGGCGTCACGCTCCTCGGGCGTCGCTATCTGCGGCAGATAGGCGTTGTACAGCACCATCGACACCGCGAGCGCGGCGTTCGCCACGATCAGCAGGAGGGCGCCCAGGAGGTAGCGGTCGCCGTCCAGGAAGAACATGCCCGCCGTCGCGGCCGCCCCCACGTACGCGGACACCGCCAGCAGCGGCTTCTTCCGGCCCGTCCGGTCGGCCGCGGCCCCCGCCAGCGGCATCACCAGCACCGCCAGGACGAGGGAGGCGGACACCGCGTAGGGGAAGACCGATCCCGCGCGGACGGGGATTCCGAGGGGGTGGACGAAGCCGTCCGCGTCGGCCGCGGCCCTGGCGACGGACGTCAGATAGGGGCCGACGAAGACCGTCAGCACGCTCGTCGAGTACACCGAGCACGCGAAGTCGTAGAAGTACCAGCCCCGTTGCTCTCGCCTGCGCTCGGCCGCCGTGGCCCCGCCCGCGGCCCGGTCGTCCGTCCTCGCGTCCTCGGCGTCGCTCATGCCCCGCCCCCTCGCTCGTCCCCGGCGGAAGACGGGTGGCGCGGTCTAGACCCAGACCCCCCGGTCGGTCAGCACCGTACGCAACGTCTCCAGATGATCGGTCATGATGCCATCCACCCCGAGGTCCAGGAGAGCGGCCATCCGCTCCGGGTCGTTCACCGTCCACACGTGCACCTGGAGGCCCCGCTCGTGCGCGGCCCGCACGAACCGCCGGTCCACCACCCGCACCCCGTTCTGGGCCTCCGGCACCTGGGCCGCCACGGCGCCCGTGCGCAGCGCCGCCGGGATCCCGTACGACCGCAGCCGCAGCGCCAGTACGCCCCGCACGCCGTAGGAGGTGGCCAGCCGGTCGCCCCCCAGCCGGTGCGCCCGGACCACCCGGCCCTCGTTGAAGGAGCCGACGCACACCCGGTCCCACGCGTTCGCCCTGCGGATGGTCTCCACCAGCGGCCGAAGGGCGGGCTCCGCCTTGACGTCCACGTTCCACCGGGCGTCCGGGAACTCCTCCATCAGCTCCTCGAAGAGCGGCAGCGGCTCCGTCCCCGCCACGCGCGCGTGGCGCACCGCGCTCCACGGCAGGTCCTGGATCCGGCCCCGGCTGTCCGTCACCCGGTCCAGCGTGGCGTCGTGGAACGCGACCAGCCGGCCGTCGGCGGTGGTGTGCACGTCCGTCTCGAAGTACCGGTAACCGGCCGCCGCGGCGCGCCGGAAGGCGGTCGCGGTGTTCTCCAGGCCGTCCGCCGCCCCGCCGCGGTGGGCGAAGGGTATGGGGGAGGAGGGGTGGTCCAGATAGGGATGGCGTACGCGAGTCACCGCCGCAGTATGACCTGTCCGGGTTTCCGCGAGGCGACCACGGTGCTTCCGCCGTCCTGCCCCGGGACGGCGAACACGCGCAGGAAGAACTGGGCGAGCGGCCCGATCGCCAGGGCGTACAGCACCGTCCCCACCCCCAGGGAGCCGCCGAGCAGGAACCCGGTGACGACGACGGTGACCTCGATCGTCGTACGGATCAGCCGGATGGAGCGGCCGGTGCGCCGGTGCAGGCCGGTCATCAGGCCGTCGCGCGGGCCGGGGCCGAACCGCGCGGCGATGTAGAGGCCGGTGGCCACACCGTTGAGGACGACACCGCCGGCCATCAGCAGGACCTGGGCGGGCCAGCCGTGCGCGTCGGGGAGGAGCCAGAGGGCCCCGTCCATCGCGGCGCCGATGACGAGCACGTTGGAGACGGTGCCCAGGCCGGGCTTCTGCCGCAGCGGGATCCACAGGAGGAGGATCAGCGCGCCGAGCACGGTCAGGACCACGCCCATGGACAGGCCGGTCCGCTCGGCCAGGCCCTGGTGCAGGACGTTCCACGGCTCCAGGCCGAGGCCGCTGCGGACGAGCATGGCCGAACTCACCCCGTACAGGGTCAGGCCGAAGTAGAGCTGGAAGAGCCTGCGGGGGAGGTGGCGGGGGAGACGGGCGGCGGCGGGTCCGGGAGAGGCCGGCCGGGTGGCCTCCTCCGTGTCCGGTGTGCTCGATGTCGTCGACATGTGTTGTGCCCCCGATGCGATGGTGGTGGACTGACTCATGTCACCCTGTGGCAGGGCTTCGGACCCCAACCAGGTCCAATTCGAGGAAGGTGGACTGAATTCCATGGCCGAGTGGACTTCAGCGGTGGGCCCGGCGCAGCTCGCCCGGCAGTTGAACGCACAACAGCCCAGGCCGGCCGGGCCCGGCACCCGCAAGCCGCCCGCCTACCGCGCTCTGGCCGATGGCATCCGGCTGCTGGTACTGGAGGGCCGCGTGCCGGTCGCCGCCCGGCTCCCCGCCGAGCGCGAACTGGCCCTCGCCCTCTCCGTGAGCCGCACCACGGTCGCCGCCGCCTACGAGGCGCTGCGCGCCGAGGGGTTCCTGGAGTCCCGCCGGGGCGCGGGGAGCTGGACCGCGGTGCCCGCCGGGAACCCGCTGCCCGCCCGCGGACTCGAACCACTGCCCCCGGAAGCCCTCGGCTCCATGATCGACCTGGGCTGCGCCTCCCTCCCGGCACCCGAACCCTGGCTGACCCGGGGCTTCCAGGGCGCCCTCGAAGAGCTGCCGCCCTACGCCCACACGCACGGCGACTACCCGGCGGGCCTGCCCGCCCTGCGGCAGATGCTCGCCGACCGCTACACACGGCGGGGCATCCCGACGATGCCCGAGCAGATCATGGTTACGACGGGTGCCATGGGCGCGATCGACGCCATCTGCCACCTGTTCGCCGGACGCGGCGAGCGCATCGCCGTGGAGTCGCCGTCGTACGCCAACATCCTCCAGCTGATGCGCGAGGCCGGCGCCCGCCTGGTGCCCGTCGCGATGTCGGAGGGGCTGGAGGGGTGGGACCTCACCCGCTGGCGCCAGGTGCTCAGGGACGCCGCCCCCCGGCTCGCCTACGTCGTGGCCGACTTCCACAACCCGACCGGCGCCCTCGCCGACGAGGACCGGCGGCGGGCGCTGGTCGACGCCTCCCGCTCGGCGGGGACGGTGCTCGTCGTCGACGAGACCATGACGGAGCTGTACCTGGAGGAGGGGCTCGACATGCCCCGGCCCGTCTGCGCCTTCGACCCGGCCGGGAGCACGGTCCTCACCGTCGGTTCGGCGAGCAAGGCCTTCTGGGCCGGCATGCGCATCGGGTGGGTGCGGGCGGCGCCCGACGTGATCCGCTCGCTCGTCGCCGCCCGTGCGTACGCCGACCTCGGCACGCCCGTCCTGGAGCAGCTCGGCGTCGACTGGCTGATGCGGACCGGGGGCTGGGAGGAGGCGGTGGCCCTGCGCCGCGAGCAGGCGCGGGAGAACCGTGACGCGCTGGTCGCCGCGGTGCGCCGGGAGCTGCCCGACTGGGAGTTCGAGGTGCCGCGCGGCGGACTCACCCTCTGGGTGCGCACCGGCGGCCTCTCCGGCTCCCGGCTGGCCGAGGTGGGCGAACGGGTCGGCGTACGGGTGCCCTCGGGCCCGCGGTTCGGCGTGGACGGCGCCTTCGAGGGGTACGTCCGGCTGCCGTTCACCGTGGCCGGGCCGGTCGCCGACGAGGCCGCGGTACGCCTCGCCGCGGCGACCCGGCTGGTGCGGGCGGGCGCGAGCTCCGGCTCGGGCGAGTCGCCGAGGACCTTCGTGGCCTGAGGGGCCCTGCGCCGCCCGTGCGTCAGTGGTCGGGTGAGGGTGCGGAGGCCGAGGCTGAGGCTGAGGTCGTCGGCAGGGCTGGTGCGGGCGCGGATGCGGTTGCGGGCGCAGGGGTCGTGGGTGCCGGTCCGGTCGGCGGGCCGTAGGCGGTGACGACGAAGGCAGGGGCGGGGCGGGCTTCCGGGGCGCCCTGGGCCGGGGCGGACTGCGCTTCCGGGAGGGCCGCGAGGGCCGCGTCCGCGGGTGCGCCGGTGGGTGCGGGTGCGCTGGTGGGTGCGACGGACGGGGCCGGTGCGGCAGGCGGGGTCGGTGCGACGGACAGGGCCGGTGCGGCAGGCGGGGCCGGTGCGTCGGACGGGGCCGGTGCGGCAGGCGGGGTCGGTGGGACCGGTGGTGCGTCGAGCGGTACCGGCGGGGGCGGCCGCTCGGGGAGGAGGTCCAGGACGGCCCGGCGCTGCGCCTCCGTCGTGGCGTCGTCGTACGGGTCGGGCGTCGCCGGGACCTGGAGCCGGAACACCGGACCCGTGCCGAGCCGGGCGTACCCGCGTCCGGGCGGGACGTGCGGGGTGGGGGTGGTGTGCGGGGCGGCGTCCAGGACGCACCGCACCTGTTCCGGTGTGGCGGCCCCGAGGACGACCCGGGCGCGGGTGTGCGCCCACACCGCCTCGCTCAGCGTGTCGAGGCTGTCGAACTGCTCGGCCACGACCACCGTCACCTGGGCCGCCCGGCCGTGCCGCAGCGGCACCTGGAGCAGTGCCTGCGGGTCCGTCCGCCCGTCCGCCGCCGCGAGGTGGCCGAACACGCCGGGCCGGTCCAGCAGGATCCACAGCGGCCGCCTGGTGTCCTCGGGCGCGGGGTGGCCCGCCTGCCGTGCGCGGTTCGCCGCGATCAGCCGGCGTTCCGTCTCGTGCGCCGCCCACTCCAGGCTCGACAGCGCGCCCGTCAGCCCGCACTCGACCGCCAGGACGCCGGTCCGGCCGGCGAGGCAGGCGTACTCGCCCGTACCGCTCCCGTCCACGACGAGGACGTCGCCGTGCTGGAGCGCCTGGAGCGCGATGGACCGCAGCAGGGTGGTGGTGCCGCTGCCGGGCTGACCGACGGCCAGCAGGTGCGGCTCGGTCGAACGCGGCCCGGTGCGCCAGACCACCGCGGGCGCGTCCCGGGACTCGTCCCCGTCCAGCACCGGCACGGTGCGCTGCACCGCCTCGGGGTCGGTGAAACCCAGCACCGTCTCGCCGGGCGCCGTGACGAAGCGCTGGGCGGCCACGGAGGTGGACAGCGCCGGAAGTACCCGCACCAGGAGCTGGTTTCCCTCTTCGTCCCAGTCGAAGAGGTACTCCCGGCCGCGTCCCGACTTGGCGTGGACCAGTTGCTCGATCCTCGCGCGGCACTCGGGCTCGCCGTCCGTGAAGTACGCGGGGTAGGTGATGCGCAGCCGGGTCGGCCGCCCGTCGCCGTCGAACGCGAAGTCGCCGAGGGCCTTGGTCCAGTCGCCGCCGTGGGTGAACAGCGGACTCGGGTCGTCGGGTGCGGAGAAGTACGGCACCAGGGCCTCGTACAGCGCCCGGAGCCGCTCGGTCTCCGCCTCGTCGGGCCCGGTCTTGACGACCGGGCGCTCACGCCCGTGCCACGCCGCCGCGCCCATCACCGTGACCAGGGCCAGCAGCGGCCCGTACGGGACGAGTGCGACGGCGAGCACGCAGGCCGCGACGACGAACAGCGCGGGACCGCGCCGTTCCTTCGGTGTCGCGGCCCACTTGGAGCGGCCGGCCCCCGCCAGCTTCCGCAGACCACGAGTGATCGTGATCAGCGGATGGAGGACGTCCGTGGCGCCGTCGGCGGCCGTTCGTGCGATCTGCCGGCCGCGTGCGATCCGGGCAGTGGCGGTGCTCGGAAGGCTCGCGATGCTCGGGAGGTTCGAGATGCGCGGAAGAGGGCGCCGGGCCACGTCGTACTCCTGATCCTGAAGTCGTGGAAGGGGCCGCGGGGCGTCAGAACTTGATCCCGCCCAGCAGGCTGGCGAGGCTCGCCCCGCCCGCCGTGATGCTGGGTGCGATCGCGGTACCCGCGAGGTAGAAGCCGAAGAGTGCGCAGACGAGGGCGTGGGAGGCCTTGAGCCCGTCCTTCCTGAAGAAGAGGAAGACGATGATGCCGAGCAGTACCACGCCTGAGATGGACAGGATCATGAGGGGATCTCCTGGGTGAGGGGACAGTCACCTTCAGTACTTCCAGCCTCACAGCAAGTATCTATGTGATAAAAGGTGCAAACGGGTGAAATAGTGCTCTTTTCACTTCACTGGCGGATGGACCGCCCGTGTCGCGAAGCGCCGCGGTGCCGCGCCACATCCCTTGCCTCGGCCGGGCCGGGTCATGTGCGGGGCCGGGCAGTACCCTGTCGGTTCACTCGTACGGCGCTCCCGCCGTGCGTACCGGTACGACCGGGTCCATGCAGGTCAAGGCGGCTGTTGCGGCCGCGCGCGTCCATGGTGGCCATGGCGCGTCAACGAGGTGAGAGGCGGTACGTCCGATGAGTGAAACCCCGGACCCCGAGGTGATCGAGCTGGCGTCCAAGGTCTTCGACCTGGCACGGCAGGGGGACGCCGAGGCGCTCGCCGCCTACGTCGACGCCGGCGTGCCCGCGAACCTCACCAACGACAAGGGTGACTGCCTGGTGATGCTCGCCGCCTACCACGGCAACGAGGACGCGGTGACCGCCCTCCTGGCACGGGGCGCCGACCCCAACCGCGTCAACGACCGCGGGCAGACGCCGATCGCCGGTGCCGTCTTCAAGGGCGAGGACGGCGTGGTCCGGGCCCTCCTCGCCGCCGGAGCCGATCCGGAAGCCGGAACTCCGTCGGCGGTGGATACCGCGAGGATGTTTGGGAAGACACACCTCCTGGAGCTGTTCGCGTCCCGGTGAACGGGCACGGAACGCCAGGTGAGAGCGGTGCCGTAAATGTGGTCGCGGTGGCGAAACGGCTGGGTCATCATGACGTCGGGCCCGCACGGGGCCACCGACGAGAGGCAGAGGAAGATGGTCAACACCAAGCGGAAGACGACGGGCGGCTCCACATGTTGCTGCGCGGCCTAGGCAATCACCGTTCCCCGGTCACCCCGGGATCCCCGGTGTCCTCCGGGTGCGTCGACAGCTTGATGTGAGGCATTTTCCCATGTTCGATCCAGTCATAGCGCCGAGCGGTACCTTGCTCGGCCTGCTGCAGAGGGGTCGCGGCGACGGCACGCTGCACGCGCTCGCCGCGCCACGGGCGGAAGCCCTCGCGGCCCTCAACCACTGCGTTCTCAGCGACCCCCGCCAGGACTGGCAGGTCGAGAACCGCTCCCTCTACTACGCGCGCCTCTACCTGGATCTGCACGGCGGGCTCGAGGAGATCGAGGCCCACCTGTTCGGTGCCGACGACGTCCTCGACACCGAGGAGTCGCGGACCGGGCTCGCGCTCGCCGTCCTCGGCCACCTCGCCGCGTACGGCCGTGAGGACGCCCTCGCCCTGCTGCGCAGGTACGCCGCGACCGGCTCCAACTGGGCCTGGGCCCTCGACGAGCTCGCCCTGCGCGACGACGACTCCGGGCTGCGCGGTCTCGCCGCCCCGATCCTCGCCAGGTTCCCCGCCACCCCCGAGGGCGACGCCGAACTGGCCGCCGCCGTCCGTGACGCCTTCGAGCCGCGCCCGTGGCGCCTGTGGGCCGAGGACCGGCGCGAGACGATCGGCGCCCGGGTGCGCGCCGCGCGGGAGCAGGGCTCCTTCGACCGCTGGCAGCGCCAGCTGCGCCCCACCGGCCCGCGGCCCGGCTGGAGCGTCCAGGCCGTCTTCGAGTGGGCCCAGGAGGGCCTGGACCGCGGCTCCCCGCTCCACGTGCCCGCCGCCCGGTGTCTCACCGCCGTCGCCGGTCCCGACGACCGGCCGCTGATCGTCGAGGCCGCGCGCGGCGGCCCCGACGGCGCCCGCTGCGCCGCGCTCCACTACCTCGCCGAAGCACGCGACCCCGCCGTGCTCGACCTCATCGAAGCCGCGGCGGTCAGCGACTCCCGCATCGTCGCCGAAGCCGCCGTCGCCGCCTTCGAGCGCATGTGCGGCGACGCGGCCGTCGACCGCGCCCGCGGCTGGGTCCACCGCCCCGACCCGCTCGGCGCCTCCGCCGCAGGCGTCCTCGCCTGCCGGGGCGACGCCCGGGACGCCACCCTCGTCCTCGGGGCGCTGCGCGAGGCGGTCCGGTCCGACGGCCCCGACGCGCCCTCGCTCTACACGCTCGTCGACGGCACGGGCAGGCTCGAAGTCGCCTGCGCCGCGCCTGTACTGCGCCACATCTACCGCGAGACCGCCTCCTCCCAGCTCCGCGGGCGCACGGCCCGCGCCCTCGCCGCCACGGACCCCTCCTTCGCGACGGGCTTCGCCGTCGAGTGCCTCTGGGACTGCGAGGAGACGACCAGGGAGATCGCCGCCCTGCACGCCGAGACCGGTGACGTGCGCGTGGCCGAGCGGCTGCGCCGCCTCGCCGCCGACCCGGCGGAGGAGGACGAGGTGCAGAGCGCGGTACGGAGCAGGATCGGACCGGACCTGCCCAAGGTCTGAGTGGTTCCGGCCCGGGGCTGACCGGTTCGGACCTGGATGTGCCCGTGGCCCGGGTCCGGCCTCGATCCGGAGGCGGCCCGCGGCCCGGGTGCGCCGCCCGCTCGCCGTCCGCGGCCCCGTCCGCGGCGCCCGGCCGGGACCGGACACCGGGCCGGGGGCGCGGGCCGGACGGGTGGGCCGTGTGCCGGGGCCCGGGCAAACGCTCACGGGACGTTCCCCGCACGGAAAGATCCAAGTCGGCGGAGCCACCCCGGGGGCGACGACAACACGGGTATGCGTGTCGTCATCGTCACCGAGTCCTTCCCTCCCGACGTCAACGGTGTGGCGCACTGCGCCCTGCAGACCGCCCGGCACCTCGCCGCGCGCGGCCATGACCCGCTCGTCCTCGCTCCCGCCGTCCCGGCCGGCACCCCCGACGGGGACGCCCCCTGCCCGGTCGTACGGATCCCCTCCCTGCCGCTGCCCGGCTACCCCCAGGTCCGGGTGGCGCTGCCCAGCAGGCGGGTGGCCGCGGCGATCGCCGCCCACCGGGCCGACCTGGTGCACCTGGCGAGCCCCTTCGTGCTCGGCGTGCGCGGCATGACCGTGGCGGCGCGGCTGGGGCTGCCCGCCGTCGCGGTCTACCAGACCGACCTCGCCGGCTACGCCCGCACCTACGTGGGTGCGGGCGAGAGCGCGGCCTGGCGGCGGCTGCGCGCGGTGCACGGCGCGGCCGACCGCACCCTCGCCCCCTCCACGGCCGCCGTCCGGGACCTGGAGCGGCACGGTGTCGCCCGCGTACGGCTCTGGCCGCGCGGGGTCGACACCCGGCGGTTCCGGCCCGGCCTGCGGGACGAGGCGCTCCGCCGGGAGCTGGCGCCGGGCGGCGAGCTGCTCGTCGGGTACGTGGGCCGCCTCGCGCCCGAGAAGCGGGTGGAGCTGCTGGCCGGGGTGTGCGGCCTGCCGGGCGTACGGGTGGTGGTCGTCGGCGACGGGCCGAGCGAGGGCGCGCTGCGGGCCGCCCTGCCCGGCGCGGTCTTCCTGGGGCGGCGCACGGGCGGGGACCTGGCCCGGATCTTCGCCTCACTGGACGTCTTCGTCCACACCGGTCCCCATGAGACGTTCTGCCAGACGGTCCAGGAGGCCATGGCCGGCGGCGTCCCCGTGGTCGCCCCTGCCGCGGGCGGGCCTCTGGACCTGGTCGACCACGGCCGGACGGGCCTCCTCGTCGCCCCGCACGACCCGGACGCGGTGCGCACCGCCGTGTCCGCCCTGGCCGGCGACCCCGATCTGCGCGCCGCGTACGGGCGGACCGCGCGGGCCACGGTCGAGGGGAGAACCTGGGCCGTCGTCGGGGACCAGCTCATCGACCACTACGGCGAGGTGCTGCGCCAGCGGACGGCGGTGGCGGCATGAGCCTGCGCATCGTACGGCTGGCGAACTTCGTCACCCCCTCGTCCGGCGGGCTGCGCACCGCGCTCGACGAACTCGGCCGCGGCTACCTGGCCGCCGGGCACGAGCCCGTCCTCGTCACGCCGGGAGAGCGGGAGAGCGACCGCCTCACCCTGCAGGGCCGGGTCATCACCCTGCCCGGGCCCGCCCTGCCCGGAACCGGCGGCTACCGGGTCCTCGCCGACCGCGGACGGCTGAGACGCCTGCTGGAGGAGATCGGCCCCGACCGCCTGGAGGTGTCCGACCGGACCACCCTGCGCTGGACCGGCGAGTGGGCCCGCCGCGCCCGGGTGCCCGCCGTGATGGTCTCCCACGAGACGGCGCACGGCGTCCTGCGCACCTGGGGCGTCCCGGCCCGCCCCGCCGCGCTGACCGCCGACCGGCTGAACCGCCTCAGCGCCTGGGCGTACACCCGGATCGTCTGCACCACCGAGTGGGCGGAACGCGAGTTCGTACGGATCGGTGCGCGCAACGTCGTACGGGCGCCGCTCGGGGTCGACCTGATCCGGTACCGGCCGCAGCGGCGGCGCCCCGCCCTGCGCGCCCGGTACGCGCCCGGCGCCGACGTGATGCTGCTGCTCTGCTCCCGGCTGTCGGTCGAGAAGCGCCCCGCCCTGGCCCTGGACACCCTCGCGGAACTGCGGGCCCGGGGCGTCCGCGCGGCCCTGGTGGTCGCCGGGGACGGGCCGCTGCGCGGCGGCCTCGAGCGGCGCGCCCGGGGCCTGGACGTCCGGTTCCTCGGACACGTCCCGGACCGCGAGGAGGTGGCCGCGCTCCAGGCCACGGCGGACGTGTGCCTGGCGCCGGGCCCGGCGGAGACGTTCGGCCTGTCCGCCCTGGAGGCGCTGGCCTGCGGCACCCCGGTCGTCGCGAGCGCGACCTCCGCCCTCCCCGAGGTCGTCGGCGACGCGGGCGCGGCCGCCGAGGACACCCCGGCCGCGTTCGCCGACGCCGTCGCCCGCCTGCTGGCCCGCCCCGAGGGCCACCGCCGCGCCGAGGCCCGCGCGCGTGCCGAACTCTTCGGCTGGGACCGTTCCGTGGCGGCCTTCCTCGCGGCCCACGACGCGCCGGTCCGTTCGGCCCGTGCTCCGGGCCCGTCCGGCGCGGAGGTACCGGCATGAGCGCGACCGTGGAGGCACCCCTCGACGGCGGCCCGCTCCGGCGGAAGCTCCACGCGCGCGTGGCGCCCGCCGGCGGGGCGGACGTACCTGCGGAGCGGGCTACCGGAGTGCGGCGGTTCGCCGCGCTCGGGGACTCGCTCACCGCCGGGGTCGGCGACCCCGTGGCCGGCGGGTGGCGCGGCTGGGCCGCACTGCTCGCGGACGCACTCGCCGCGGCGCCGGACGCGGACGCGGTGGTGCCGAGCGGCGCCGGGCCGGGTGCCGATGCGGTGGCGCCGGGCGGTGAGGGCGCCGTGGAGTTCCGTAACCTCGCGGTGTGCGGCGCGCGCGCCCGGGACGTCGCCGAGACGCAGCTGCCCCTGGCCCTCGCGTACCGCCCGGACGTCGCCTCCGTCGTCGTCGGCGTGAACGACACGCTGCGCAGCAGCTTCGACATCACCGGGTTCGCCCTCGCCCTGGACGGGGTCTGCGCGCGGCTGGCCGCCCAGGGCGCCCTGCTCCTCACGGCCTGCCTGCCCGACCCCGGTGCCGTGCTGGGCCTGCCCCCGCCGCTCGCGCGGCCCCTGGCGCGCCGCCAGCGGCAGGTCAACGCCGTCGTGCACGCCCTGTCCGCCCGCTACGGGGCCGTCCACCTGCACATGGCGGACGCCGCCTGGGTGGCCGACCGGTCCCTGTGGAGCGCGGACCGGCTGCACCCCGGAGAGCGCGGGCACCGCACGATCGCCGCCCGGTTCCACGCCCTGCTCGCGGAGCGCGGCCTCGCGGGCGGTGCCGCGCCGGCCCGGGAGCCCGGGCAGCCGCCACCGTCCCGTGCCGACACCCTGCTGTGGCTGGCCACCGCCGGAACCGGCTGGGTGGCGCGACGGTGCCACGACCTGCTGCCCCAACTGCTCCGGCTGGCCGGGACGGAGGTCCGGCACTGGGCCCGCGGGACCGGCGCCCGGCTCGACCTGAGCGCCGAACAGTCCCTGGCGGCCGCGCTCGCGGTGGTGTCCGGGCCCAGGGCGGTCCCGGTGCCCGTACGGGCCTCCGCGGCCACAATGGGGGCATGACAGGACGCTGGGAGTTCTGGATCGACCGCGGTGGGACGTTCACCGACGTCGTGGCCCGGCGGCCCGACGGGCGCCTGGTCACCCGCAAGCTGCTCTCCCACGACCCGGACCGCTACCGGGACGCGGCCGTCGCGGGCATCCGGCTCGTCCTGGGGCTCGCGGCGGACGAACCCGTACCGGCTGACCGGATCGCCTCCGTCAAGATGGGCACCACCGTCGCGACCAACGCCCTTCTGGAGCGGCGCGGGGAGCCCACCGTCCTGCTCATCACCGAAGGCTTCCGCGACGCGCTGCGGATCGCCTACCAGAACCGGCCGCGCATCTTCGACCGCCGCATCCTGCTGCCCGAAGCGGTGTACGAGCGGGTCGTCGAGGTGCCCGAACGGGTCGACGCCCGTGGCACCGTCGTCCGGCCGCTCGACCTGGCAGCGGTCGGCGGCCTCCTGAAGGCCGCCCATGGTGACGGTTTCCGCAGCGCCGCGGTGGTCCTCATGCACGGGTACGCGCACCCCGGGCACGAGGTGCGCGTCGCCGAGGCCGCCCGTGACGCCGGGTTCACGCAGGTCAGTTGCTCGCACGAGGTCAGCCCGCTGATCAAGCTGGTGCCGCGCGGCGACACCACCGTCGTCGACGCGTACCTGTCCCCGATCCTGCGGCGGTACGTCGACGAGGTCGCCGGCGAACTCCGCGGCGTCCGGCTGATGTTCATGCAGTCCAACGGCGGACTGCGCGAGGCCGCCCACTTCCGCGGCAAGGACGCCGTGCTATCCGGCCCGGCGGGCGGGGTGGTGGGCATGGCGCGCACCTCCGAGCAGGCCGGTCACCGCCGGGTGATCGGCTTCGACATGGGCGGCACGTCCACCGACGTGTCGCACTACGCCGGCGCGTTCGAACGGGAGCTGGGCACCCAGGTGGCTGGTGTCCGCATGCGCGCGCCGATGATGAGCATCCACACCGTCGCGGCGGGCGGCGGCTCGGTCCTCCACTTCGACGGACAGCGCTACCGCGTCGGCCCCGACTCGGCCGGAGCCGACCCGGGTCCCGCCTGCTACCGGCGCGGCGGCCCGCTGACGGTGACCGACGCCAACGTGATGCTCGGACGCGTACAGCCCGCACACTTCCCCGCCGTCTTCGGGCCCGGCGGCGACCTGCCGCTCGACGCGGAAGTGGTGCGCGACCGCTTCACGGCCCTCGCCGAGGAGGTGCGGCGACACACCGGGACGACCCGCAGCCCGGAGGAGGTCGCCGCCGGGTTCCTGGAGATCGCCGTCCTCAACATGGCGAACGCCGTCAAGAAGATCTCCGTGCAGCGCGGTCACGACGTCACGCGGTACGCCCTGACCAGCTTCGGCGGCGCCGGCGGCCAGCACGCGTGCGCCGTCGCCGACGCCCTCGGGGTCGACACCGTCCTGGTGCCGCCCCTGGCGGGGGTGCTCTCCGCGTACGGCATCGGGCTCGCCGACGCCACCGCCATGCGCGAACAGTCCGTGGAGGCGGAGCTGGACGGCGACGTCCACGCGCGCGTGGAAGGGATCTGCGACCGGCTGGCCCGGCGCACCCGCGACGAACTGCGCGCCGACGGGCTGCCCGACAGCGCGATCAGCACCCACGCGCGCGTGCTGGTCCGCTACGCCGGAACGGACGCGACCCTGCCCGTGACGCTCGCCCCCGCCGGGGACATGGCCGAGGAGTTCACCGCGGCACACCGGGCGCGGTACGGCTTCACCATGGACAAACCGCTGGTGGTCGAGGCCGTCTCGGTCGAGGCGACGGGCCGGGCGGGCGCACCCGGCCCACCAGGCGCCGGACAACCGCCCGGGAAGGGCCCGCCGCGCCCCCGCGCCACCGTCGCGATGTTCGTGGACGGCGAGCGCAGGGACACCCCGCTGTACCGGCGGGAGGACCTGCGCCCCGCCGACACGGTGCCGGGGCCGGCCGTCGTCGCCGAGGCCGACGCCACCACCGTCGTCGACGACGGCTGGCAGGCGGTCGCCACCGACTCCGGTCACCTGCTGCTGACCCGCGCCCGTCCCCGGCCCGGCCGCAGCGCCGTCGGCACGGACGTCGACCCCGTCCTCCTGGAGGTGTTCAACAACCTGTTCATGGCGATCGCCGAACAGATGGGCGTGCGCCTGGAGAACACCGCCCACTCCGTCAACATCAAGGAACGCCTCGACTTCTCCTGCGCCCTCTTCGACGCGGACGGCAACCTGATCGCCAACGCACCCCACATCCCGGTCCACCTGGGTTCCATGGGGGAGTCCATCAAGGAGGTGCTGCGGCGCAACGAGGGTGCCATGCGCCCCGGAGACGTGTACGCGATCAACGACCCGTACCACGGGGGCACGCACCTGCCCGACGTGACGGTGGTGACACCGGTCTTCGGCCCGTCCGGCGACCTGCGTTTCCTCGTCGCCTCCCGCGGCCACCACGCGGAGATCGGCGGTATCACCCCCGGCTCGATGCCCGCCTTCAGCAGCAGCGTCGACGAGGAGGGCGTCCTCTTCGACAACTGGCTGCTCGTACGGGACGGCCGGCTGCGTGAGGCGGAGACGCGGCGGCTCCTCACCGAGGCGCCCCACCCGTCCCGCGACCCCGACACCAATCTCGCCGACCTGCGCGCCCAGATCGCCGCCAATGAGAAGGGCATCGAGGAACTGGACCACATGGTGGACCAATTCGGTCTGGACGTCGTCCACGCCTACATGCGGCACGTACGGAACAACGCCGAGGAATCGGTACGCCGGATCGTCGCCACCCTCCGGGACGGCTCCTGCCGGTACGAGACGGACGGCGGCCCCGTCATCCAGGTGGCCGTCCGCGTCGACCGCGAGCGCCGCGGGGCCGTCCTCGACTTCACCGGCACATCACCGCAGCAGCCGGGGAACGTCAACGCGCCCACCTCCGTGGTGATGGCGGCCGTGCTGTACGTGTTCCGGACGCTCGTCGACGACGACATCCCCCTCAACAGCGGCTGCCTGGAGCCGCTGGACGTGCGCGTGCCCGACGGCTCCATGCTCGCCCCGGCCCACCCGGCGGCGACGGTCGCGGGCAACGTCGAGACCTCGCAGGCCGTGACCGGCGCCCTCTACGCGGCTCTGGGCGTCCAGGCGGAGGGCTCGGGCACCATGAACAACGTCACCTTCGGCAACGACCGCGTGCAGTACTACGAGACGGTCGCGAGCGGTTCCGGCGCGGGCGACGGCTTCCCCGGCGCCGACGCCGTGCAGACCCACATGACCAACTCGCGGCTCACCGATCCCGAAGTCCTGGAGTGGCGCCACCCGGTCCGCGTGGACGCCTTCGCGGTACGGGACGGCAGCGGCGGCGCGGGGCGCTGGCGGGGCGGGGAGGGCGTCGTACGGCGCATCCGGTTCCTGGAGCCGATGACGGTGGCCCTTCTCACCGGGCACCGCAGGATCGCCCCGTACGGCATGGCCGGAGGCGCCCCGGGGGCGCTCGGGGAGAACGCGGTGGAGCGCGCGGACAGCACCGTCCGGCGCCTGGCGGGCGTCGACGTGGTGGACGTCGGCCCGGGGGACGTCCTGGTCGTCACCACCCCCGGGGGCGGCGGCTACGGGACGCCTGCCGCACCGGGATGAACCGCACCGGCGTCCCCGGCACGGCCTGCGCGGCCGCCGCCAGGTCCCGCTCCCGGACCACGGCCACCACCGGATAGCCGCCGGTCGTCGGGTGGTCCGCGAGGAACACCACCGGGCGCCCGTCCGGCGGAACCTGGACCGCCCCCAGGACCATGCCCTCGCTGGGCAGTTCGCCCGCCACGGCACGCTCCAGGGGCGGCCCCTCGGTGCGCAGCCCGATGCGGTTGCTCGCCGGGGACACCCGGTACGCGCGCGTGGCGAAGGCGCTGAGCGCCCGCGCGGTGAACCAGTCGTCGCGCGGGCCCGGCCGCACGTGCAGTACCAGTTCGCCGGGCGGCCCCGGCCAGGGCACGGCGTCGTGCCCCGGCGGAGCGGGCGGTTCCGGGCCGAGCGGCAGGACGGCGCCGTCCCGCAGGGGCGCCGGACCCAGCCCCGAGAGCAGGTCCGTGGAGCGGCTGCCCAGCACCGGCTCGGCGGCGACGCCCCCGGCGAACGCCACGTACGAGCGCAGCCCCCGCACCGCCGCGCCCACCGCCAGCACGGCACCCGCGGGGACGCGTACCGCCGCGCCCCAGGAAGCGGGCCGGCCGTCCACCGTGACCGGGCATGGCGCGCCGCCCACCGCGACGGTCACGGCGCAGCGGGGCCGCACCGCGCACCCGTCGACGGTGGTCTCCAGCACGGCCGCGTCCGCCGGGTTGCCGACCAGGCGGTTGGCGAGGTCCCTCGCGCCCGGGTCGAGGGCGCCCGAGCGGGGCACGCCGAGGTGCGCGTACCCGGGGCGTCCCCCGTCCTGCACGGTGGTCAGCGCCCCGGCCCGTACGACCGCGAGGGCCCGGTCGGTCATCGGGCCCCCACGCCCCGCGGGACGAACCGCACCCGCGTACCCGGCGACAGCAGGGCCGCGGGCTCCCGTGCCGGATCCCACAGCACGGCGTCCGTCGTCCCGATCAGCTGCCAGCCGCCGGGCGAGGAACGCGGGTAGACGCCCGTGTACGGGCCGGCCATCGCCACGGCGCCCGCGGGGACGGCCGTGCGCGGTGTGGCCCGTCGGGGCACCTCGTACGCCTCGGGGAGCCCGGTCAGGTAGCCGAACCCGGGAGCGAACCCGCAGAACGCCACCCGGAACTCCGCCGCCGAGTGGACCGTCGCCACGTCGGCCGGCGGAACGCCCCACAGTGCGGCGACGTCCGGCAGGTCAGGGCCGTCGTACCGGACCGGGATCTCGACCACCGGGTCCACGCGCGCGTGGAGCGGTTCGATCTCCCAGCCGGCGACGAGCGCGGCGAGCCGCTCGGGCGCCTCCACGCCGTCCAGCAGTACCGTCCGGGCCGCGGGGACGACCTCCGTGACGGCGGGCAGCGCGCCGGCCGCCCGGCGGCGCAGCAGTTCGGCGTGGAACGCCTCGGTCTCCTCGCCGCTGCCGAACTCGACGAGAAGGGCCCGGTCACCGACCGGCAGGGTCCTCATACGAACGCCCCCACCCGGACGCCGGAGGCCTCCAGTTGGTGCCGGACCCGGCGGGCGAGTCCCACCGCGCCGGGTGTGTCGCCGTGCAGGCACAGGGACCGGGCGCGGACGGCGACCGGCCGTCCGCACCGTGAGGTGACCGTCCCGAACCTGGCCATGGCGACGGACCGTTCCACGACGGCCGCCGCGTCGGTGATGACGGCGCCCTCCTCACCGCGCGGCACGAGGGTGCCCGCGGCGGTGTACGCGCGGTCCGCGAACGCCTCGGTGACGACCGGCAGCCCGGCCTTCTCGGCGACCTCGTGCAGCCGGGAGCCCGGCAGCCCCAGCAACGGGAGCCGCTCCCCGGTCAGCAGCACGCCGTCGACGACCGCCTGCGCCTGCCCGTCGTCGTGCACCACGCGGTTGTACAGCGCGCCGTGCGGTTTCACGTACGACACGCGCGCGCCGGCGGCCCTGGCGAACACCTCCAGGGCGCCGATCTGGTACGCCACTTCGGCGGCCAGCTCCTCGTACGGGACGTCCATGGAGCGGCGTCCGAAGCCGGCCAGGTCGCGGTAGGAGACCTGGGCCCCGATCCGTACCCCGCGCTCGGCGGCCAGGGCGCAGACGCGCCGCATGGTGGCCGCGTCCCCGGCGTGGAAGCCACAGGCGACGTTGGCGCTGGTGACGACGGACAGGAGCTGTTCGTCGTCCGTCAGCCGCCAGCGGCCGAAGCCCTCTCCCAGGTCGGCGTTGAGGTCGATCGAGGCCCAGGTCATGGTGGTGTCTCTTTCCTACGAGTGTCCTGCCGCTGCCCCGCGCGGGCCGGCGGACGCGCTAGACGAGTTCCCGGCCGCGCGTCTCGGGCAGCCCGAGCAGCGCCAGGACGGCGATGCCGTAGCCGACCGCGCCGAACACCAGCGCCCCGCCCACGCCCCAGCTGTCGGCGAGGAACCCGACGAGGGTGGGGAAGAACGCGCCGACCGCCCGGCCCGTGTTGTACGTGAATCCCTGCCCCGTGCCGCGTACGGCGGTCGGGTAGAGCTCGGCGAGGAACGAGCCGAAGCCGCTGAAGATGGCCGACATGCAGAAGCCGAGGGGGAAGCCGAGGACCAGGACCAGGGCGTTCGCCCCGGCGGGGATGTTGGTGTACGCGAGGATGCACACGGCCGAGAGGACCGCGAAGATGACGATGTTCCGCTTCCGTCCCAGCCGGTCGGTGAGGTAGCCGCCCGTCAGGTACCCGATGAAGGCGCCGGAGATCAGGAACGTGAGGTACCCGCCCGTACCGACGACGGTCAGCCCGCGGTCGTTCTTCAGATAGGTGGGCACCCAGGTGGCCAGGGTGTAGTAGCCGCCCTGGACGCCGGTGGACAGCAGCGTCGCGAACAGCGTCGTCCGCAGCAGACCGGGCTTGAAGACGGCGGTGAGGGAGCCGCGCTCGCTGCTCGCCCTGCGCACCTCGGCCGCCTGCGGCGCGTCCTCCACGTTCCTGCGCACCCAGATCACCAGCAGGGCCGGCAGCGCGCCCGTCCAGAACATCACGCGCCACGCGGTGTCCGGGTCCAGGAAGTGGAACACCAGCGTGTAGACGATGACCGCGAGCGCCCAGCCGGCGGCCCAGGCGCTCTGGACGCCACCGAGGGTGCGGCCGCGGTGCTTGGCGCCGGCGTACTCGGCCACGAGGATCGCGCCGACCGCCCACTCGCCGCCGAACCCGACGCCCTGGAGGGCACGGAAGACCAGCAGGGTCTCGTAGTTGGGCGCGAAGCCGCACAGGACGGTGAAGAGCGCGTACGTGATGACCGTGATCATCAGGGCCTTCACCCGGCCGATCCGGTCGGCGAGGATGCCCGCGGCGACGCCGCCGATGGCGGACACCACCAGCGTGACGGTGGTGAGCAGGCCGGTCTGGCCGCTGCTCAGGCTGAAGTAGGCGGAGATCGCCACCATGCTCAGGGGCAGCGTGAAGAAGTCGTAGGAGTCCAGGGCGTAGCCGCCGAACGCGCCGCCGAAGGCGCGCCGGCCGCGCGGGCCGAGGGCACGCAGCCACGCGAACGCGCCGCTGTCCTCGGGCAGTTCGCCCTGGGCGGGCCGAGGGGTCTGGGTCGTACTCATCTGCACCTCGCAGAGGGGGAGGCGGACCTGAGCGATACAGGGGGAGGGGAGGGGGTGGGACTGGTGCGGTGCCCCCAAGGTAGGGATCGTTGAACGATCCGACAAGGGGTTCGTCCCCTCGTTCTCGCTTCCCCGTTCCTCCTAGGATGAGCGGGGCGGAAGCCGGGGGCTTACGCGACGGACGAGAAGAGGGTGCTTGTGGGGACGACCGGCCCGGAGAGCGGCGGACTGGCGGACGACCGCGCACTGCTCGGGCGTACGAGCACCGCGGAGCGGGTCGCGGACATCCTGCGGACCCGGATCGCCGAAGGCTTCTTCCCGCCCGGCACACGGCTCTCCGAGGACAGCATCGGCGGCGCGCTGGGGGTGTCCCGCAACACCCTGCGGGAGGCGTTCCGGCTGCTCACCCACGAGCGGCTGCTCGTCCACGAGCTGAACCGCGGGGTCTTCGTCCGCGTCCTCGCCGTCGACGACGTCACCGACATCTACCGCACGCGACGGCTCGTCGAACGCTCGGTCCTCCACGACCTCGGCGAGCCCCCCTTCGAGCTCGGCGGCCTCGTCCGCGCGGTCACCGGCGGGGAGCGCGACGCGAGGGACGGCGACTGGAAGGGCGTCTCCACCGCCAACATCCACTTCCACCGGGAGCTGGTCGCCCTCGCGGGCAGTGACCGCATGGACGAGCTGATGCGCGGCGTCCTCGCCGAACTGCGGCTCGTCTTCCACATGGTGGACGACCCGCGGGCACTCCACGAGCCCTATCTCATTCGAAACCGGAAGATTCTGGACGCCCTGCGGGCGGGGGAGCGGACGAAGGCCGAGCGGCTGCTCGTGGAGTACCTGGACGACTCGCGTGACCAGTTGGTCCAGGTTTACACCCATCTGATGGCCGGTGACCCGCCGACGCCCACCGGCTGACACCGGCTGACACCGGCTGACACCGGTCGACCCGGGCCGGCAACGGCCGGCCCGCCCGGCGGTCACCCGGCCCGCGCCGCGGTCGCCGGCACCCGCCGGCACACCGGCCCCGCCACCGCCCATCTGCGCCGTTTCGACCGTTGTCAGTGCGAGGACCTAATCTGTGCAGCGTGACTTCGCCTGCCTCGACGGAATTCGTTCCGCCCCAGCTCAGCGCGGGGCCGCGGCCCGCGCAGGGCCCGGCCGCCGACGAAGGGCTCGCGCGGCGGCTGCGCGCGCTCGCGTGCACCGCGCCCCTGCACGACCTGGACGCGCGCAAGGCGAACCTGGCGGGGGAGTACTCGACGTACGCCATGGCGGAGGTCGCCCTCGCCGCGATCGACCTCGTCACGCTCAACATGGACTTCGACACCGGCGCCGACCACGAGCAGATCGTCGCCCGCCTGCTCCCCAGAGTCGCCGCCCAGGCCCCCCGTCGGCCCGCCGCCGAGCACGAGCGCGTCGCGCGCTGGGTCCTGGAGAACCTGATCAACGTCGGCAGCGTCGACCGCGGATTCCGCGCCGTGTACGGCACGTTCGGCACCGACGGCGTCTACGTCCGCCGCGACTACGACTTCAAGCTGATCGAAGAGGTCCCCGGGTACGGCGGCACCGTCTACCTCCGGACCACCGACGAGGCGGTCAACGTCCTCGTGGGAGCCCTCGACACCGACGTCACCAGCGCGCAGATCGCCGCCGAGGTCAAGCTCGAGGTCCTCATCAGCCGCGGCCGGCTCGCCGACGCCCAGCTCGCCGCCGAACAGGCGCGGTACCGCACCGTGCAGTACGCGGAGACGCTCCGCAAGACCCTGGAGGCCACGCGGCGCAACGTCCGGGCCGTCGACTGGCTCAGCGCCGTGCCCGAGATGATCGACGAGGCGCTCGACCACGTCGCCGACCGGTACCGCCACGAGAACGCCATCCTGACCAACATCCGCAAGGCCCGCGACGAGGCGGAGGACCACGAGCACAAGCGGCGCGCGGCCGAGCTCGTCGACATCGTCAAGGACTGCATCCGCCGCCACACCCAGCTCCAGTCCCGGCTCCTGGAGGCCGGGCCGCTGTTCCGGGCGGAACAGGACCGGCAGGCCTTCGGCCGGCCCACCGCCCGGACGGGACTCGACCTGTACGGCCAGCTGGTCGCCCCCGTCCTGCCGCTGCCGGTCGAGGAGGCCATCAAGGTCACCGACGCCTGGTTCACCCACGGCACCGGCCTCCTCGCCCCCGGTTCGGTACGCATGGGGGACCTGGTCGACCTGCTGCTCACCCCGCCGGTGGAGCGGGAGCACCTGGGCGCCGAGATGCCCGAACCGGACCTGATCGCCACCCCGGACGACAGCCGGTTCAGCGAGGCGCAACTGGCGAGCGCGATGGAGCTGCTCGACCTCGAGCACGACGCGCCCCGCCGCCTCTCCGGCCTGCTCGCCGAAGCCCGCGACCGCGACCCCGAACTGCCCTACCTGGTGGCCCTGCTGGCCGTGCACGCGGCGAGCCCCCCGGTCGGCACCGCCTACCGGCAGGGCGAGGAACGCCTGTTGTTCGCCGTCGACGACGGCACCGAGCTGGACGACCCGGAGTTCGGCGGCGCCGACCTGATCGTGGGCACCGCCCTGCTGGACGCCGCCGGCATGGCCGCCGACCGCACGGACGCCACATGACCGCCCCGCGCACCCACGCCCACGGCCGCCACGCCGCCCCCGCCGGCCCGCCCCCGGCCCGGCCCGCCACCCCCGCACCGCCGGCCGTGACGGGGCCGCCCGCCCCGTCCACCCGCACCGGAACCGCCCGCACCGAGGAGACCCAGCCGTGAGCGACCACCACGCCGAGCACGCCGACGCGTGGGGCGAGCCGGACACCGCCCAGGCGGCCCAGCCCGCCACGCCCGCCCCCGCCGGCGCCCACGCCGTCACGCCCGCCGACGCGGCCGACGCCGCCCGCCTGGTCTCCTTCGGGCTCCAGCCCAAGCTGCTCCCCGCCCGCGACGCCGAGTACGCCGACCTGCTGCGCCGCTACCGCGAGGAGCCCGCCTTCGCCCGCCTCGCCGACGCCGTCGCCACCGGCCTGGGCCTCATCGTCCTGGAGGTCTCCCCGCGCGCCGGCATGGCCGTCACCGCCGCCGAGGACTCCGTCTTCGCCGTCCGCATGGGCGACTACGCCCGCCGCGCCTCCACCGACTCCGGCGACCGCTTCCTGCACGGCCTCGCCCACCTCGCCGTCGCCGCCATGGCGTTCCCGCGCCCCGAGGACCTCGCCGACGACACGTACATCGGCCGCATCACCGTCAACGGTGTCGACGCCTTCGTACGCCAGGCCTGTCACCGCCTGGAGGAGCGCGCTGAGGAGCAGGGCGAGAACACCGACCCGGCGACCGACGCACCCGGGCTGGAGGCCGCCTGGCGCATCTACGCACGGCGCAGCGCGACCGGCGCCACCAAGGACGCCCGCCGCCTCGCCGGCTCCACCACCGGCATCATCGGCAAGGCCGTCGCGTTCCTCACCGACTCCGGGTTCCTCCAGCGCACCGGGGACGAGGGCGGCGGCTCCTACCGCACCACCGCCCGCTACCAGCTCCAGGTCCGCGACATGGCGGGCAGCGCCGCCATGGCCGAACTGCTGGAGCTGGGCGTCGTCCCGGTCAGCGACGGATCGGCCACGCTCCTGCCGCCGCCCGAGGGCGACGACCTGGAACTGGCCGCCGACGCCGGCCTCCCCTTCCACGCCTGACACACGCGCATCACCCCAGCACACGACTGAGAGTCCGCCGCCATGTACGAGTTGTCCCGGGTCCGCCTCTACTCCATCGGGCCGGCCGGTGCGCGCTACGCCGACACCGTGCTGGACCTGCGCGGAGTGGGCGCACCGGTGCCCAACCCCGCACCCACCCAGGCGGAGTTCTTCGAGGAGGAGCCGGTCGGTCCGCCGCGCCGCCCCGCCCCCGCGGGCGTGCTCTTCCTGGAGAACGGCGGCGGCAAGTCCGTCCTCCTCAAGCTGATCTTCTCGGTGATGCTGCCGGGCCACCGCAACACCCTGGGCGGCGCCAGCTCCGGCGTGCTGCGCAAGTTCCTGCTCGCCGACGACTGCGGCCACGTCGCCCTCGAATGGCAGCACACGCTCACCGGTGAACTCGTCGTCGTCGGCAAGGTCAGCGAATGGCGCGGCCGGCAGGTCTCCAACGACCCGCGCAAGTTCGCCGAGGCCTGGTACTCCTTCCGTCCCGGCCCCGGCCTCAGCCTCGACTCCCTCCCCGTCGCCGAGGCCACCTCCGTACGCCCGGCCGCCGAGGGCATCTCCGGCGCCCAGGGCCGCCGCCGCACCATGAAGGGCTTCCGGGACGCGCTCACCGAGGCGGGCAAGGCCTACCCGCACCTGGAGGTGTACTGGGAGGAGATCCACGACCGCTGGAACGAACACCTCGGCGACCTCGGCCTCGACCCCGAACTGTTCCGCTACCAGCGGGAGATGAACGCCGACGAGGGCGAGGCGGCCGGCCTCTTCGCCGTCAAGAAGGACTCCGACTTCACCGACCTGCTGCTGCGCGCCGTCACCGACACCCGCGACACCGACGGTCTCGCCGACCTCGTCAGCGGCTTCGGCAACAAGCTCGGCCGCCGCGCCGAGCTCACCGCCGAGCGCGACTTCACCGCCGGCTCGGTCGACCTGCTCGGGCGCATCGTCGAAGCGGCCGGCACACGCGCGCGTGCCCGCGACGTCCACGCCGGCGCCGAGCGCCGCACCCGCTCGCTGGCCCGCCGCCTCGCCGCCCGCGCCACCGGGGAACGCGGCCGCACCGCCGAACTGGCCGAACAGGTCACCACCGCCGCCTACGCCGTCACCGACGCCGAGCAGGCGCGCGCCCACAGCTCCCGCATCGCCGCCGAGCTGGCCTACCGCCACGCCTCCCTGGCCCTCACCGCGGCGGAGAAGGGCGCCGCCGCCCAGCGCCGCGAACTGTCCGACGCCCGCACCCTGCACGCCGCCTGGCAGGCCGCCGAAGCCGTGCTCAGGCACCGCGCCGCCGCCGACCGCTCCGCGCGCGTGGCCGCCGCCATCCGTGAGGCCGAGCGGGACGCCGCCCCCGCCCTCGCAGCCCGCGCCAAGGCCGCCGCCGACCTCGTACGGGCGCTGCACACGGCGGCCGAGGAGGGCGAGCGGCTCGCCGACGAGGAGGAGGAGCGCTCCGCCGCCCTCCAGGAGGCGGGCGAGACCGCGCACCGGGACGCCACCGCCGCCGCCACCGAGGCCCAGCGCGCCCGCAGCGAGGCCGGGCACCTCCGCCAGCGCCTCGCCGAGGTGGAGCAGGAGACCGCCGAAGCGGTACGGGCCGGCTGGCTCGACGACACCGCCCCGGACGCCGACCCGGCCCGCGCCGCGCTCGCCGCCAGCGACGCCGAGAAGACCACGGTCGCCGCCTGGGACACCGCCCGCGACGCCGCGCGCACCGCCGCCGAGCGGGCCCGTGAGGCCGCCGCCACGGAGAGCCGCGCCGAACTGGCCGCCGCCCGCGCCGCGGACGCCGCCCAGGCCGCCGAGAACGCCTACCGGGCCGAGCACCGGGCGGCGGAGGCCATCGCCGCCGAGGAACGCCTCGCCGAGCTGCTCAGCCTCCCCGCCGCCGCCCGGCCCGCCGTGCCCGGCCCCCGCCAGGACGCGGACACCCGCCCGGCCGCAGCGGCCGAGCCGGACCAGGATCACGGCCAGGACCCGGGCCAGGATCAGGAGGCGGGCACAGCCCCGCGCGCCGCCCAGGGCCCCCTCACGGTCGAGGAGTTCGACCGGTACGCGGACGAACTGCGCGACCTCCTCGACCAGGGCATCTCCTCCGCCGAACGGAAGCTCTTCGAGCTGCGCACCGCCGCCGCGGACGACGCCCGCATCCTCGGCGCCCTCGGCGACGGCGGACTGCTGCCGCCCGGCCCCGACGTCCTCGCCACCGTCGAGTACCTCGGCGAACAGGGCATCCCCGCGCTCCCCGGCTGGCGCTACCTCGCCCAGGCGGTCGACCCCGCCGACCACGCCGCCGTGCTCGCCGCCCGGCCCGAACTGGTCGACGGCGTCGTCATCACCGACCCCGTCTCGTACGCCAGGGCCCGCGAGGTCCTCGCCGGCGCGGCCCTCCTGCCGCGCTCCGCGGTGGCCGTGGGCACCGCCGCCGCGCTCCTCGCCCCCGTACCGGCACCGAGCACCGCGGGCGACGACCCCGGCGTCTTCCTCGTCCCGCCGAACCCGGCCATGCACGACGAACACGCCGCCGACGAGGAGCGCCAGGCGCTGCGCGCCCGCGCCACCGCCCGCGACGAGGAGATCCGCGCCCTGGCGGGCCGCCTCACCCGCGACCGGTCGCTCGCCGCCCGCATCGGCTCCTGGCGCGCCGACTGCCCGCCCGGCATGCTCACCGAACTCGCCGAGGCCGCCGCCTCCGCCCGCGACGCCGCCGAAGCCGCCGAGGCCATGCTCGCCGAGGCCCGCACCGTACGGGCCGAGGCCGACGAGGCGGCGGCCGACACCGCCCGGGTGCGCGACGAACGGCAGGAGGCCGCGCAGCGGGCCCGCCGGGTCGCCGACGCCCTCGCCGGGCTGGCGTTCCGGCTGCGCGAGCGGGCCGGCTGGCAGGCCAGGCTCCGCGAACTGGCCGACGAGACCGCCGAGTACGAGGCCCGCGCCCAGACCTGCCTGGAACGGGCCCGAGCCGCCGACGAGGACCGCCGCGCCGCCCAGCGCACCGCCGACGACGCCCACCGCACCGCCCGCGCCCTGCGCGCCGAGCGGGCCGAGATCGCCGGCGCCCCGGAAACCCTGCCGGAGGCGGACCCCGACGCCCCGCGCGTCCCGCTCGCCGCGCTTCGCGAGGCGTACCGCGCGGCCTCCCAGCTCTACGAGAAGGTCGGCGTCGGCGCCGACCTGCGCGCCGAGCAGGCCCGCGCCGAGAGCGACGAGAGCGCCGCCCTCGCCGAACTCGACCGCCTCACCAACAAGGTCCGCACCCGCGCCGCCCAGCTGCTGGAGAGCCCGGACGGCGCCGACGGGCCGTCCCGCCAGGCCGCCGCCGCCCGCGCCGAGTCCCTCGTCCAGATGCTGGAGACCCGCGCCTCCGAGGCCAGCGAGAAGCTCGGCCGCCTGCGCGGCGAGGCCGAGCGCCTGGCCCCCGCGGACGGCGAGTCCCACACCGTCCTGCCCGAGGAGCTCGTGCCGGCCGACGCCGGACACGCCCAGACCCTCCTGCGCACCGCCACCACCGAGCTGGCCCTGCGCACGGACGCCCTGGAGTCCGCCCGCGCCACCCACGCCCGCCTCCTGCACGCCCACCGCACCGCCGAGGACGCGGCGGGCGGCTTCGACGAGACGGCCGCCCTCCTGCGCGACCTGCTCCGGGAGCACACCGACGAGGACCAGGAGACCCCCGAGGCGTACCCCGGCAGCCTGGAGGAGGCCCGCCAGTCCGCCGCCGAGGCGCGGCGCTCCCTGCGCGGCTGCGCGGCCGACCTCTCGGCCGCCGACGCCGCCGTACGCGAGGCCTGTGACGTCCTCGTACGCCACGCCAACTCCACCCGCTACGAGCAGGTCCGCACCCCGGCCCGGCAGCAGATCCGCGAACTGCCCGCATCGGCGCTGCCCGAGCACGCCGCCCAGTGGGCCGACGCCTTCGCACCCCGGCTGCGCGTCCTCACCGACGAGCTGGCGCAGCTGGAGCGCAACCGCGACTCCATCGTCGACCGGCTGCGGGGCCTGGTCGAATCCGCCCTGGCCACGCTCCGTTCGGCCCAGCGGCTGTCGCGGCTGCCCGAGGGCCTCGGCGAATGGTCGGGCCAGGAGTTCCTGCGCATCCGGTTCGAGGAACCGGACCAGGCGACGCTCGTCGAGCGGCTCGGCGAGGTCATCGACGAGGCCACCCGCGCGGCCGTCAAGAAGAACTCCGACATGCGCCGGGACGGCATGTCCCTGCTGCTGCGCGGCGTCCAGGCCGCCCTCGAGCCCAAGGGCGTGGCGGTCGAGATCCTCAAGCCGGACGCGGTGCTGCGCGCCGAGCGGGTCCCGGTCGGTCAGATGGGCGACGTGTTCTCCGGTGGCCAGCTGCTCACCGCCGCGATCGCCCTGTACTGCACGATGGCCGCCCTGCGCAGCAACGACCGGGGCCGCGACAAGCACCGGCACGCCGGCACGCTGTTCCTCGACAACCCGATCGGCCGCGCCAACGCCACGTACCTGCTGGAACTCCAGCGGGCGGTGTCCGACGCGCTCGGCGTCCAGCTGCTCTACACCACGGGCCTGTTCGACACGACCGCGCTCGCCGAGTTCCCGCTGGTCATCCGACTGCGCAACGACGCGGACCTGCGGGCGGGCCTGAAGTACATCAGCGTGGAGGAGCACCTGCGCCCCGGCCTGCCGCAACCCGCGACCGAGGGCGAGACGGTGGTGCACGGCGAGATCACCGCCACCCGCATGTTCAAGCGCGCCACGACCGCCGAGACGGCCCTGGCCGACTGACCCGCCCGGCGCCGCCCACGGTCACGACCGTCCGGTACTCAGGCCCGCGACAGCCGGTTGTCGCCCGCGCGTTGCCGCCCGCCTGTGCGGGCGGCGGCGCGGGCCTCGGCACGGGCGGCGCGGCGGGCACGGCGCCGCTCCCGCCGCAGCCGGCGAGCCGTACTGCTCGGCGTCGACACGACGCCATGCCGCTGGTTCCACACCTGCCGGGTCACCCACACGTCCAGCACGGACCAGGTGGCGACCACCGTGCTGCCGACACTGCTGAGCACCATCGGGAACGCCAGCCAGGACGCCGTGAGCGTGCAGAAGAACGCCACCATCGCCTGTATGAGCGTCAGCGCCGTGATGAGTACGGCCCGGACCGCCGCCGTACGGACCGGATCGGGCATCCTCCGCCTCCCCACCGGCTCGTCCACCCACAGTTCGCGTCCCGCTGCCGTCTCCATCCGAACCGCCACTCCCCACGACCGACCGTCTCAAGGGTGGCTGCCCGCCTTCAGCCGGATTACGCCGACCGTTCTGGCCTCCCCGTACAGGAGGACGAACGGCGCACGGCGATGATTCCCCCCGATAGGTGCAATTCCAGCCATCCATCCACTCGGCCGAAGTGACGCCCCGCCAGGTGTCCTGTGACACAGCGGTAAAAGTCAACTCGCCGAATACCAGGACAACTCATGATCTGCGGCGCGAGGTGCGGCTGAAAATCGCCCGGACGTCCCTTCGAGTTGTCCGTGGTGCAGTAGTAGGCTCGCGCCGTTTGTTGATGTGTTGATGTGTACACCCGCGCCGGACAGCGGCGGGTGCGAGTGGGGGAGGCCATGCGCTTTCGCGGGAAGTCGATCCGCAGGAAGATCGTGGCGTTGCTCCTCGTGCCGCTCGTCTCCCTCACCGGCCTGTGGGGGTTCGCGACGTTCATCACCGGCCGTGAGGCCGGTCAACTCCTGGACGTCGGGCACATCGTCGAGAAGGTCGCACACCCTCTCGAGGAAACGATCCACGTCATCCAGCAGGAGCGCCGCCAGACGCTGATCTACCTGGCCGATCCCCGCTCCGCCGAAGCCCTCCCCGTGCTCCACCGCGACCGCACCTCGACCGACCGGGCCATCGCGCGGATCCGCGCCAGCGCGAAGGACCCCGAGGTCGTCGACGCCCTGAGCGACCAGGCCGCCCGCAGGCTCGACTCCCTCCTCGCGGCCTTCGACGACCTCACCTCGCTGCGCCGCTCCGTCGAGAGCCGCGCCATCGGCCGCATACAGGCACTGGATTTCTACAACCGCGTCGTGGACCCCTGTTACGGCTTCCTCACCAACCTCCACGCGCTGGAAAACGTGGAAATGGACAAGCAGGGCCGCGCCCTGGTCGGCATCGTCCGCGCCCGGGAGATGCTCTCGCGCGAGGACGCCCTGGTGGTCTCCTCCCTCATCAGCGAGCGGATCACCGCCCAGGAGATCCGCGCGATATCCGATCTCGCCGCCCACCGCGAGCTGCTCTACGAGGTCAACCTGGAGCTCATGCCCGGCTCCGAACGCGACGTCTTCCAGGCCTACTGGCGCGGCCCCGACACCGAACCGCTGCGCGACGCCGAGGACGCACTGCTCGCCGCCGGCCCCGGTGACGAGCCCCGCACGCTCGACGCCGCGCGGTGGCAGGACATGGCCACCCCGGTCCTCGAGGAACTCGCCCGCGAGAACACCGAGGCGGGCCACCGCTTCGGGGACCGCGTCGAGCCCGCCGCCCGCAGCGTCCTGCTCAAGGTCGGCGTCGCGGGCGTGCTCGGCTTCCTCGCGCTGCTCGTGTCGGTCGTCGTCTCCGTACGCATCGGGCGAGGCCTCGTGCGCGACCTGCGCCGGCTGCGCAAGGAGGCCCAGGAGGTCTCCGGCGTGCGCCTGCCCAGTGTGATGCGCCGCCTCGCCGCCGGCGAGCAGGTCGACGTCGAGACCGAAGTCCCGCACCTGGAGTACGAGAAGGACGAGGTCGGCCAGGTCGGCCAGGCACTCAACACCCTCCAACGGGCCGCCGTCGAAGCGGCCGTCAAGCAGGCCGACATGCGCCGCGGCGTGTCCGAGGTCTTCGTCAACCTCGCCCGCCGCAACCAGGTGCTGCTCCACCGCCAGCTCACCCTCCTCGACACCATGGAGCGGCGCACCGAGGACACCGAGGAACTGGCCGACCTGTTCCGCCTGGACCACCTCACCACCCGCATGCGCCGCCACGCCGAGGGCCTGGTCATCCTCTCCGGCTCGGCCCCCTCCCGGCAGTGGCGCAAGCCCGTCCAGCTGATGGACGTCGTACGGGCCGCGGTCGCGGAGGTCGAGGACTACGAGCGCGTGGAGGTGCGGCGGCTGCCGCGCATCGGCGTCGGCGGTCCCGCCGTCGCCGACCTCACCCACCTGATCGCCGAACTCCTCGAGAACGCCACCGTGTTCTCCCCGCCCCACACCGCCGTCCACGTCCACGGCGAGCGGGTCGCGAACGGCTTCACCCTGGAGATGGACGACCGCGGCCTCGGCATGACCCCGGAGGCCCTGCTCGACGCCAACCTGCGGCTCGCCGAGACCCCCGAGTTCGAGCTCTCCGACACCGACCGGCTCGGCCTCTTCGTGGTCAGCCGCCTCGCCCAGCGCCAGAACGTGCGGGTCTCGCTCCAGCCCTCCCCGTACGGAGGGACCACCGCGGTCGTGTTCATACCGGCCGCCCTGCTCACCGACGCACCCGAGACCCAGGGCGCCGGATTCCGGCTGGACCGCAAGGGAGGCAAGGAGGCGCCGCCCCGGCGCGCCGCGCTCACCACGGCGCCCGCCGGCCGCTCCGCCGCCACCGGCCCCTCCGTCCTCGACGGACCGGTCGAACTGGAGGCCCCGGTCGGCGCGCTGGGCCTCGACGACCGGCTCCCCGGCCTCACGGACCTCGACGACCGGCTCGACGACCGTATCGGTGACCGGATCGGTGACCGTATCGGCGACCGGTTGGGCCACCGGCCGGGTGACCGGCTGGGCGACCCCGCCGGTGATCCCGACGAGACGGACGGCGAGCGCGGCGGGCTGTTCCGCCCCCGGCCACCACTCCGCCCGGTGTCCGGCCTCCACGGCGACCTCGGTGACCACGAGCAGCACCAGCAGGCGGCCGAACAGCTTCCCGGGCGCCCCTCGGACGGCCCCGTCCCGCTGCCCCGCCGCAAACCCCCCACGCTCGTCGCGCACCGCGGCCGGCGCCTGGACGAACGCGGCCGTACGCACCCGGCCCCCGGCACGCCGGAGACACCCGTGACCCGCGAGACCCGCCAGTCACGCGACACGCACGAGTCCCGCGAAGCACCCGAGCCGCACGAACCACCCACGCCGTCCGGCACACCCGGGTCCTCCGCGACCCCCGGCGGCGACGACGCCACCCTGCTGCTCCGGGGCCTTCCACGACGGGTGCGCCAGGCGAGCCTCGCGCCGCAGCTGCGGGAAGCGGCCCGCAGGGCGGCCGCGGAGGACCGGGACGCCGACCGGGATCCAGGACATGCCCCAGGACGCGGTCCAGAACGCGACACGGAACGCGACACCGAGCGCGAGGCGGAAGAAGTACGCAGCCGAATGGCGGCGATGCAGCGCGGCTGGCAACGGGGACGCAGGCAGAACGCCGAAAGCGCCTCACCCGCCGACCGCGGCGAGACAGCACCAGGAACGACACCGGAGGGGGACGGTCCATGACCGCACCGAACGCCGCAGCACCCGATTCGACCGGCTCGGCCGGCGAGCTGAACTGGCTCCTGGACGAACTGGTCGACCGGGTGGGATCCATCCGCAAGGCACTGGTGCTGTCCAGCGACGGCCTGGCCACCGGGGCCTCCAAGGACCTCAGCCGCGAGGACAGCGAGCACATGGCGGCCGTCGCCTCCGGCTTCCACAGCCTCGCCAAGGGCGTGGGCCGCCACTTCGACGCGGGGCGGGTCCGCCAGACCGTCGTCGAGCTGGAGGAGGCGTTCCTCTTCGTGACGGCCGCCGGCGACGGCAGCTGCCTCGCCGTGCTCGCCGACGCCGACTCGGACGTCGGCCTCGTGGCGTACGAGATGACGCTGATGGTCAAGCGCGTCGGCGCCCATCTCGCCACGGCACCTCGGACCGGACTGCACGCCGGAGGGTGAGGGGGATGAGATGAGTGACGCAAGCGGGCGGCAGAGCCGGCACAGGCGCCGGGACCACCAGGAGCCGCACCACTGGTTCGACGACGACGCGGGCCCGGTGGTCCGCCCGTACGCGATGACACGCGGCCGTACCAGCAGCGCCACCCGTCACCGCCTCGACCTCATCGCGGTCGTCGTCCCCGAACCCGCGGCCGACGACCCCGGCCGCGACCAGACGCTCTCCCCGGAACACGTGGAGATCGTCGAACGGTGCAGCGACCTCCCACGGTCGATCGCCGAGCTCGCCTCCGGGCTGGACCTCCCCGTCGGGGTGGTCCGCGTCCTGGTCGGTGACCTCGTCGACGACGAACTCGTCCACGTCACCCGTCCCGTACCGCCGGCCGAGCTGCCGGACGTCAGCATCCTCCGTGAGGTGATCAATGGCCTTCGGGCGCTCTAGCACCGGCCGCAGGAAGCGACCGGTCGAGCCGGTGACGCTGAAGATCCTGGTGGCGGGCGGGTTCGGGGTGGGCAAGACCACCATGGTGGGCGCCGTCAGCGAGATCCGCCCGCTGCGCACCGAGGAGTCCCTCACCGAGGCGGGCCGGCCCGTCGACGACCTGGAAGGCGTCGAGGCGAAGACCACGACCACGGTCGCCATGGACTTCGGACGCATCACGCTGCGCGAGGACCTGGTCCTGTACCTGTTCGGTACGCCGGGGCAGGACCGCTTCTGGTTCCTGTGGGACGAGCTCGCGCAGGGCGCCCTGGGCGCCGTGGTCCTCTGCGACACCCGCCGCCTGGAGGACAGTTTCGCCGCGATCGACTACTTCGAGCGGCGCGCCATCCCCTTCGCGGTGGCCGTCAACCGCTTCGAGGGCACGGCACGGTTCCCCGGTGAGACGGTGCGGGCGGCGCTCGACCTGGACCCGGAGGTGCCGCTGCTGATGTGCGACGCGCGGTCGCGGGAGTCGGTCAGGGACGTGCTGGTCGCGGTGGCCGAGCACGCCCTGACGCTCGCCGCCCGCACCCGCGAGCCCGTCACCACCTGACGTCACGCCGGGCTCGCCCCCTCCGGATCGCGCCCGGTGGCGTTCAGCGAACGGCGACGACCGCGGAACCGTGCCCGAAGAGCCCCTGGTTCGCGGTGATCCCGGCCCGCGCGCCCGGCACCTGCCGTGGCCCCGCCGTGCCGCGCAACTGCCACGTCAGCTCGCAGACCTGGGCGATCGCCTGGGCCGGTACCGCCTCCCCGAAGGAGGCGAGGCCGCCGCTCGCGTTCACCGGCACCCGGCCGCCGAGCGCCGTGGCGCCCTCCCGCAGCAGCTTCGCCGCCTCGCCCCGGCCGCACAGGCCGAGGTCCTCGTACCACTCCAGTTCCAGAGCCGTCGACAGGTCGTACACCTCCGCCAGGGACAGGTCCCCGGGCCCGATGCCCGCCTCCTCGTACGCGGCGGTCGCGATCGCCTCCCGGAAGGGCGGCGCGGGCGCGGCGCCGGCCGCCGAGTCCGTGGCGATGTCGGGCAGGTCGAGCACGGCACGCGGATACGTGGGCGTGACGGTCGACACCGCGCGGACGCGGACCGGCTCCCCGACCCCGTGCACGCGCGCGTACGCCATGGACGACAGCACCAGCGCGGCGCCCCCGTCGGAGGTCGCGCAGATGTCGAGCAGCCGCAGCGGGTCGGCCACCACGGGGGAGGCGGCCACCTCGTCCGGTGTCACGGGGGTGCGGTAGCGGGCGTGCGGATTGAGGGCGCCCGCCGCCGCGTTCTTCACCTTGACCAGCGCGAAGTCCTCGGGCGTGTCCCCGTACACGGCCATGCGGCGCCGGGCGTAGAGCGCGAAGTACGCCGGATTGGTCGCCCCGAGCAGCCGGAACCGCAGCCAGTCGGGGTCGTCCGGCCGGTCCCCGCCGGCGGGCGCGAAGAACCCCTTGGGCGCCGCGTCCGCACCCACCACCAGCACCACGTCCGCCAGTCCGGCCAGGATCTGCGCCCGCGCGGTGGCGATGGCCTGGGCGCCGGAGGCGCACGCCGCGTACACGCTGCTCACCCTCGCGCCCTGCCAGCCGAGCGCCCGCGCGAACGTCGCGCCCGCCACGTACCCCGGATAGCCGCCGCGCACGGTGTCGGCGCCGACCACCGCGTCCACGTCCCGCCAGCCGACCCCCGCGTCGGCGAGCGCGGCCCGCGCCGCGGCCGTCCCGTACTCGACGAAGGAACGGCCCCACTTCCCCCACGGGTGCATGCCCGCGCCCAGCACCGCGACATCGCCGCTCATGAGGTCACCGGACGCCAGTGCCAGGTGGTCCACGTCGTGTCCGCGTCCTCGTGGAGCACCCCGGGGACCAGCTCCACCTCCATGCCGACGGCCAGGTCCGCGACGCCCACACCGGGAGCCGCCTGCCCCAGCACCACCATGGCCTCCGCCGCCAGCTCGACGGCGACGAGGGTGTACGGCTCCCACGGCACGGAGGGGTCCGAGACGTACGGCGCGGGCGGCCGGTAGCGGCCGTCGGTGTACGACCAGACGCGCCCGCGCCCGGACAGCGGCACCTCCAGCAGCTCGCCGCCGCCCGCGCAGTCCGGGTTGCGGCAGAAGGCGCCCTCGGGCGGGAAGAAGACCGCCGAACAGGCCGAGCAGCGCGTGCCCAGCAACCGGAACCCACCGGGAGCGTCGGTGAACCACCCCGCCACCGCAGGTGTGCGTGCACGAGTCAAGACCCCTCCCCGGCAACGAAAGTGACGGTACGTCAGGAGTGTGACACGGGTGGCCCCACCCCCGCGAGAGGCCGTCAGTGACCCGCCACCGACCTCCTGGCTACGGGGAAGTCGAAGTACGTCTCCGGGAAGAGCTCCGGCTTGTGGGTGAAGTGCCACCACTCCTCGGGCAGGTTGACGAACCCCACCGCCGCGAGCGTGTCCTTCAGCAACTGGCGGTGGGCCCGCTGCGCTCCCTGGATCCGGGGGTCGTCCGTGTGGGAGAGCGTGTCGAAGCAGTCGAAGCCCGTCCCCATGTCGACGGAGTTGTCCGGGAAGCGCTCCGCCTGGGGGGCGTAGCACGGGACCAGCTTCTCGCCGGGCACGTACGGGCGGGTCGGCGCCGCGGGCAGCTTCACGAGCGTCACGTCGACCGTGGAACCCCTGCTGTGCCCGGATTTCTCGGCGATGTACCCGTCCGCGAAGAGCCGCGACTTGGCCACGAGCGGGTAGAACTCCGCCTTCATCCGCTCGTCCTGGAGGTCCTTCGCCCAGCGGACGAAGTGGTCCACCGCGCGCTGCGGCCGGTAGCAGTCGTACACCTTGAGCGAGTACCCCTGCCGCAGCAGCCTCACCTGCGCCCGGTGGAGGGCCTGCGCGGCCGGCCGCGTGAGGATGCACAGGGGGTGCCGGTAGCCGTCCACCGGCTCGCCGACGAAGTTGTGCCGGGTTGTGTAGCGGATCTCCTGCATGATCGTCGGATCGACGGAACGCAGGGCCACGAACGCGCGCGGGGCCTTGGGCTCGGGCGTGGCCCGCACGACGGGCGCTGCGGCGGTCGACGCGGCGGCCGCCGACGTCATGGGCGCTGCCGTCGTGGCCGTCGACGTCGTCGCCGTCGACCCGAGGACGAGCGCGGTGGCGGCGACGGTCACCAGGGCACGGACAGCGGATGCGGCGGAAACGAATCCAGTCATGCGCACCGTCTATCAAATCCCGTCCGTGTCGGTACAGTCCGTCTCCGTGAAGGACTCCCACTGCACGAGTTGCGGCGCCCCCTACCCGGCCGGCGCGGGCTGGCCCCGTGCCTGTCCCGGCTGCGGCGCCGTCGCCTACCGCAACCCGCTGCCCGTCGCCGTGGCCCTGCTGCCCGCGACCGACGCACACGGCACCGGACTCGTCGTCATCACCCGCACCATCGAACCCCATCGCGGCGGGGTGGCCCTGCCGGGAGGGTTCATCGACCACGGCGAGGACTGGCGGGACGCGGTGGTGCGCGAACTGAAGGAGGAGACCGGCATCGAGGCCGCCGCCCGCGACGTCACCCTGGCCGACGCGATGAGCTCACCCGCCGGCCACCTGCTCGTCTTCGGCCTCCTGCCCGAGCGCCCGGCCGCCGCCCTCCCGCCCTCCGCCGCCACCGACGAGACGGCCGGACACCACCTGCTGCACGCCCCGCAGGAACTGGCCTTCCCGCTCCACACGGCGGCGGTCGCCAACTGGTTCGCGGGCCACTACCACTGACGGCCACGCCTCTCCATCCCCCCGCGCCCCGACCCAGCCCCTCACCCCACCCTCACCCCAGCCCCCGCACCTCCACCCCCTCCACCCGCACCGCCGCACCCTCGGCCATGACGCGCTCCACCACGACCTCCCCGTCCACCAGCCGGGACGTGTACCGCTCGATCTCCGCCTCCGCCCACCCGTCGCCCGCGTCCCGCACCACGAGCCCCCCACCGGTGCGCCCCGCCGCCGGGGCCCACACCTCCAGCCCGGCCGTCCCGTCCCCGCCCCGCACCGGGAGCACCGCGCCGGCCCGTACGAACACCGGGATCCGCGACAGGGGCGCGTCCACCAGCACCTGGCCGGGGCCCTCGTACGCCCGGCCGGTCGCCCTGTCGTACCAGCGCCCGCGCGGCAGCCGGACCGCGCGCCGGTCCGTGCCGCGCGCCAGTACGGGGGCGACCAGCAGCCCGTCACCCAGCAGGAAGGCGTCCTCGCAGTCCCGCAGCGCCCGGTCCTCGGGGGAGCCCCACCAGACGGGCCGCGCATAGGGCGCGCCCGTGCGGCGGGCCAGGTGCGCCAGCGTGACGAAGTAGGGGCGCAGCCGTTCCCGTTCGGCCAGCGCGGCCCGGGCGTGTTCGAGGACCCGCGGCCCGAACTCCCACGGTTCGCGCCGTCCCGCGTCGATCGCCGCGTGCGTACGGAACAGCGGCAGCCAGGCACCCAGCTGGAACCACCGCAGGAACAGCTCCGGTGACGGGCTGCCGTCGAAACCGCCCACGTCCGGACCCGAGTACGGCACGCCGCACAACCCCAGGCCCAGCACCAGCGACAGGGACGCGCGCAGCCCCGGCCACCCGGTCGACACGTCTCCGGACCAGGTCCCGCCGTACCGCTGCATCCCGGCCCAGCCGGAGCGGGAGAACAGGAAGGGCCGCTCGTCCGGGCGCAGCCGCCGCAGGCCCTCGTACCCGGCCCTGGCCATCGCCAGCCCGTACACGTTGTGGGCCTCCCGGTGGTCGCCTCCCCGGCCCTCCAGGACGTGCCGTGCCGACCGCGGCAGCGTCATGTCCCCGAAGGGCGTGAAGGAGACCGGCTCGTTCATGTCGTGCCACACCCCGGAAAACCCCTGCGCCAGCCGCTCCTCGTAGAGCCCGCCCCACCACTCGCGCACCGCCGGGTCCGTGAAGTCCGGGTACACGCACTCACCCGGCCACACCACCCCGCGCACCACAGCGCCCCGGGAGTCCCGGACGAACGCCCCCGAGGCGCCCACGCGGGAGCCGCTGTCATGGACGGCGTTCCCGCTCTCCGCCTTCACCGCCGGGTCGACGATCGACACCAGCCGCACCCCGTCCTCCCGCAGCGTCCGCGCGAGCCCCCGCAGGTCGGGGAACCGCTCCTCGTCCACCGTGAACACCTGGTGCCGGTCGTAGTGGTCGATGTCCAGGTGCAGCGCCGACAGCGGCAGGTTCCGCTCCCGGTAGCCGGCCACCACCCGGCGCACCTCCTCCGCGCTGCCGAACCCCCAGCGGGCGTGCTGCGGCCCGAGCGCCCACGACGGGGGGAGCGCCGGCGCGCCGGTGAGGACCGTCCAGCCGTGGAGCACGCGCGCGGGGGTGCCGACGACCACCCAGCAGCGCAGCGGCCCCCCGCTCATCCGCACCTCGCTCGCACCCGGCCGGTCGTGTCCCGAGCCCGCGCCCTCCTCGCCCTCCCGCAGCGTCACCTCCCCGTCCCAGGAGTTGTCGTGGAACGCCAGGTGCGTACCCGCGTCGGACACGACCAGCTGCACCGGCATGGTGATGTAGAGCGGATCGTCACCGGGCCCGAAGCTGCCGCGCGGGTCGGTGTTCCACAGCCGGTACGTCCCGCTGCGCAGCCGCGGCCCGCCGGCCCGCCCGCCCAGCCCGAAGAACCGCGCGTCGGCCGGCACCTCCGACCGCTGCACCCACCGCGCCGGGCCCCCGGCGGCCGGCTCCCACCACCGGGGCGGCACGTCCCGCCGCAGGACGACGCCGCCCGGCGTACGGACCTCCACGGCGCCGTTCCGCGACACGGCCACGGTCACCCGCTCCGACACCACCCGCCAGCCGCCGCCCTTGTCCGGCTCCAGCTCCGCCCGGGGGTCGGGCTCCGGGGGACGGCCCGCCAGGGCGTACGAGGGCAGCGGCTCCGCCCCGTCCCAGCCCCAGAACACGGCGCCGCCGGTGGTGACGTACACCCGTACCGCGGACCGGGCGAACCGGACGAGCCCACCGCCCGGCAACGGCTCGACACCCTCGACGGGCCCCGGCACCCGCGCCCGCTCGGCGCCCCGCGGCCGCAGCGCCTCGGCGTCGATCCGGCGCCGCCGCCACGCCGACCGCACCGCCCGCAGCCCGCCCACCGGCTTGAGGATCCTCACCGAGCGCACCAGATCACGACCGTCCATGCGCCCACCCTGCCAGCCGTCCCACACCCCGCAGGGCGCGTTCAACCGCCGTTCACCCATGGTGGGAGCACATGTTCATCCCGCCGACCATAGGTGGCGAGCCCTGGTGCGAACAACGATCACATGGCATCGTCCTGCTGAGCCGCGTCACGCGCACACCCCCGCACGTGCGCGCGACCCACGCGGACCCGCGTACAGGGACGTACAGCCAGGGAGCAGATCCATGACCACAGAGCACGCCCCCTCCGAGCCGCTCTGGCAGCCCGGCCAGGACCGCATCGACGCGGCCGCGGTCACCCGCTTCCAGACCTGGGCGGCCGAGCGGCACGGCGCGCCCGCCGAAGGCGGCTACGCCGCACTGCACCGCTGGTCCGTCGACCACCTGGAGACCTTCTGGCAGGCGGTCGCCGAGTGGTTCGACATCCGCTTCTCCACGCCGTACGAGAGCGTCCTCGGCGACCGCTCCATGCCCGGCGCGCAGTGGTTCCCCGGCGCCACCCTCAACTACGCCGAGCACGCGCTGCGCGCCGCCGCCGACCGGCCCGACGCGCCCGCCCTGCTCCACGTGGACGAGACGCAGGAGGTGACGCCGGTCAGCTGGGCCGAGCTGCGCCGCCAGGTGGGCGCGCTCGCCGCAGAGCTGCGCGCCCTCGGCGTACGCCCCGGCGACCGGGTCAGCGGCTACCTGCCGAACATCCCGCAGGCCGTCGCCGCCTTCCTCGCCACCGCCGCCGTCGGAGCCGTGTGGACCTCCTGCGCCCCCGACTTCGGCGCCCGCAGCGTCCTCGACCGCTTCCAGCAGGTCGAGCCGGTCGTCCTGTTCACCGTCGACGGCTACCGCTACGGCGGCAAGGAGCACGACCGCCGCGACACCGTCGCCGAGCTGCGCCGCGAGCTGCCCACTCTCCGCGCGGTGGTGCACATCCCGCTGCTCGGCACGGACACCCCCGAGGGCGCGCTCGCCTGGTCCGCGCTCACCACCGGGGACAGGGAGCCCGTCTTCGAGCAGGTCCCCTTCGACCACCCCCTGTGGGTCCTGTACTCCTCCGGGACGACAGGCCTGCCCAAGGCGATCGTCCAGTCCCAGGGCGGCATCCTCCTGGAACACTTCAAGCAGCTCGGCCTCCACTGCGACCTGGGCCCCGAGGACCGGTTCTTCTGGTACACCTCCACCGGCTGGATGATGTGGAACTTCCTCGTCTCCGGCCTGCTCACCGGCACCACGGTGGTCGTGTACGACGGAAGCCCCGGCTATCCGGACACCGGCGCCCAGTGGCGCGTCGCCGAGATCACCGGAGCCACCCTGTACGGCACGTCCGCCGCCTACGTCATGGCCTGCCGCAAGGCCGGCGTCCACCCCTCGCGCGACCACGACCTGTCGCGGATCGCCTGCGTCGCCACCACCGGTTCGCCGCTCCCGCCGGACGGTTTCCGCTGGCTCCACGACGAGGTGCGGGACGACCTGTGGATCGCCTCCGTCAGCGGCGGCACCGACGTGTGCAGCTGCTTCGCCGGCGCGGTGCCGACGCTCCCGGTGCACATCGGCGAGCTCCAGGCCGCCTGCCTCGGCACCGACCTCCAGGCCTGGGACCCGCAGGGCAAGCCCGTCACCGGGGAGGTGGGGGAGCTGGTGGTCACCAACCCCATGCCCTCCATGCCCGTCCGCTTCTGGAACGACCCCGACGGCAGCCGCTACCACGACAGCTACTTCGAGATGTTCCCCGGCGTCTGGCGCCACGGCGACTGGATCACCATCACCGACCGCGGCTCGGTCGTCATCCACGGCCGCTCCGACTCCACCCTCAACCGCCAGGGCGTCCGCATGGGGAGCGCCGACATCTACGAGGCCGTGGAACGGCTCCCCGAAATCCGCGAATCGCTCGTCATCGGCCTGGAGGAACCGGAGGGCGGCTACTGGATGCCCCTCTTCGTCCACCTCGCCGAAGGCGCCACCCTGGACGAGGACCTCGTCGGCAGGATCAAGCAGACCATCCGTACGGAGCTGTCCCCGCGCCACGTCCCGGACGAGATCATCGAGGTCCCCGGCGTCCCGCACACCCTCACCGGCAAGCGCATCGAGGTCCCGGTCAAGCGCCTCCTCCAGGGCACGGACCTCGCCAAGGCCGTCAACCCCGGCTCGGTCGACGACCTCGACCTGCTCCGCTTCTACGAGGGCCTCGCCCGCAAGCGCGCCCAGGGAGGGCGATGAGCACCCTTCTGGACCGGTGAGCGGGTACGACTCCGCGGGATCGAGCCCGAGGACGCCGCGGACGCTGTCGTGCTGCTGCTGCGCTTCATGTTCGGCGAGCGCCGCCACCACAAGTGCGAGGCGGGCATCAACGCGTTCAACGACGCCTCGCTCGCCCTGCACCCGCAAGCTCATCACCGCCCCGGAGTTCGCCGCACGCCACCCCTTCAGAGAACCTCTGACCCGCCCGCCGCACCCATGGCCCCCCCGGCTCCCCATCCCTCACTGTCAGTGGCTCCGATTACTGTGAGTGAGCATTGATGGACCAGGGGGATTCATGGCACACACCAGGCAGACCACAGCCATGCGACGCGCCTTGCGCCGCGAAGTACCCAGCACCGTCGCCGTCATCGCCGACGAACAGGACTTCACGGCCATGCGCCACCGCTACCGCAGCTTCACCTTCGACGACCACGACACCTACCTCCGCCAGATCGAGAAACTCCTCGAAACCCTCGCCACCCAGGGCGGACACACCACCGTCGCCCTCTTCGACCCCGAGGACTACGCCGACTACTGCACCGAGACCGGACTCGACCCGGACACCCCGGCCAGCCGCAGCCGCTTCACCGCCGAGCTCGCCGCCACCGGCCCCAGCGTCCCCTACACGGGACAGCCCATCGACCGGCTCGTCCCCCTCCTCATCCACCGCGCGGTCAGGCAAGCGACGTGGGAGTACGCCACCATGCTCCTCACCGACCTGGGCGAGTGCGCCGACTGCGGCCAGGACATCGGCCGCGCCGCCTTCGACCAGGCCTCGCACACCCTGACCCGACTTCTCGAAGAAGCCGGCCCCGGCACCCACCACCTCGTCGTCAGCGTCCCCACCGACGAGCAGCTCCTCGCCACCCTCCACGCCGAACGCCCACCCACCGGCCCCGCCCGGCTCGACTCCACCGAAGGCGCCGAGTTCGTCACCGTCCTCGCCGCCGGCATCGCCCTCGAAAGCCGAGGCGGCCTCGTCCTGCGCACCATCACACCCGCCGCACCCGACCGCGTCCACGGCTGGCGCCTCGACCGCGGTCGGCTCGTCCCGCTCACCGCGGCCGAAGTGTTCAACGCCTACTGCACCGACGCCGACACCGGCGAACCCCTCCCACCCGAACCCGGCGTCGACCACCGCGCCGGATTCGACATCACCCCCGACGACCCCTGGCCCACCCACCACTGACCGCGCACCCACCACGGAAAAGGGGCTTCCCCGCCACCGGCGGGAAAGCCCCTCACCACACCCGCCCGGGGGACTACTCCCCGGACAGCACCGCCTGCGCGGCCAGCCGGGCCTCCTCGGCCGAGTCCGTCGCCCGCGCGGCGGCCGCAGCCCGCTCGCACTGCGCCAGCGTGTGCTTCGCCAGCGTCGCCCGCACATACGGAATGGACGCGGCACCCATCGACAAGGAGGTGACGCCCAGACCCGTCAGCACACACGCCAGCAGCGGGTCCGCGGCAGCCTCACCGCACACACCGCAGCTCTTGCCCTCGGCCGAGGCCGCCTCCGCCGCGAGCGCCACCAGATCCAGCAGCGCCGGCTGCCACGGATCCTGCAAACGCGACACCGCCCCCACCTGACGGTCGGCGGCGAACGTGTACTGCGCCAGGTCGTTCGTCCCCAGCGAGAGGAACTCGACCTCCTGAAGGATCGAACGCGCCCGCAGCGCGGCGGACGGAATCTCCACCATCGCGCCGAACTTCGCCCGGAGCCCCGCCTCCCGGCACGCGTCCGCGAACGCCTTCGCATCCTTGCGGTCGGCCACCATCGGCGCCATGACCTCGAGGTACACCGGCAGCCCCTCGGCCGCCTTCGACAACGCCGCCAGCTGCGTCCGCAGCACCTCCGGATGATCCAGCAGCGTCCGCAGACCCCGCACCCCCAGCGCCGGGTTCGGCTCGTCGCCCGGAGTCAGGAAGTCGAGCGGCTTGTCCGCACCGGCGTCCAGCACCCGCACGACCACCCGCCCCTCGGGGAACGCCTCCAGCACCTTGCGGTACGCCTCGACCTGCTTGGCCTCCGACGGAGCCCGCTCGCTGTCGTCCAGGAACAGGAACTCGGTACGGAACAGCCCGACACCCTCCGCCCCGGCCTCCACCGCCGCCGGCACATCGGCCGGCCCGCCCACGTTCGCCAGCAACGGCACCTTGTGCCCGTCCGACGTCGCACCCGGACCCGTCGCCGCCGACAGCGCCGCCTTGCGCGCGGCCGCCGCCTGCTCCATCTCGGCCCGCTTCTCGCCGCTCGGCTCCACGAAGATCTCGCCGGTACTGCCGTCCACCGCGATCACCGTGCCCTCGGCCAGCTCACCGGCACCCGGCAACGCCACCACGGCCGGCACGCCCAGCGCCCGCGCCAGGATCGCGCTGTGACTCGTCGGCCCGCCCTCCTCGGTGACGAAACCGAGCACCAGCGCCGGGTCCAGCAGCGCCGTGTCCGCCGGAGCCAGGTCCCGCGCGATCAGCACATACGGCTCGTCACTGTCCGGAACACCCGGCATCGGCACACCCAGCAGCCGCGCCACGATCCGGTTCCGCACGTCGTCCAGGTCCGCGACCCGGCCCGCCAGGTACTCCCCGGCACCGGCCAGCAGAGCGCGGTACGCGGCGAACGCGTCGTAGACGGCACGCTCGGCGGTGCTCCCCACGGCGATACGGCGCTCGACGTCGGCCATCAGCTCGGGGTCCTGCGCCATCATGGCCTGCGCCTCGAGCACGTGCTGGGCCTCGCCGCCGGCGAGATTGCCGCGCGCGATCAGGTCGGCGGCCACCGCCTCGACCGCCTGGCGGGCACGCCCCTGCTCGCGCTCCGCCTCCTCGGCGGGGATCTGCTTGGCCGGGGGTTCGAGGACGGCCGTACCCATGTGGCGGACCTCGCCGATCGCCACACCGTGGCTCACCCCGACGCCCCGAAGCGTTGTCTCCATTACACCTGTCTCCGATTGAGCGGCGGCCGGAGCCGCCCCGTTGAATGTCCCGACCTGCTGCCGTCGGTCACGACGGCGGTGACGTCACTGCCAGGAGAAGAGGGAGTCACCGGCCTTCACGTCGCCGTCCTCGACGACCGCGCCGAGAGAGTCGGCGGTGGCCTCCAGGGCCACGATCGGGCAGATCGGCGACTTGCCGGCCGCCTCGACGGCCGCCGGGTTCCAGCGCACGACGGCCTGCCCGCGCGAAACGGTGTCCCCCTTGTTCACGAGCAGCTCGAAGCCCTCGCCATTGAGCTGGACGGTGTCGATGCCCAGGTGCGTGAGCACCCCGTGGCCCTCGCCGTCGACGACCACGAACGCGTGCGGGTGCAGGGACACCACGATGCCGTCCACGGGAGCCACGGCCGACGAAGCCTCGCGCACGGGGTCGATGGCCGTACCGGGACCGACCATCGCCCCGGAGAAGACGGGGTCGGGTACGGCGGCGAGTCCGATGGCGCGGCCCTCGAGCGGCGACGTCACAGTGGTCATGGGGGGCCTCCCAGGGGGGTGGAGATGCTGTTGCACGCCGTCACTGCCTGTCCAGGACGGCGCGTTGATCAGAGCGTATGTCATGAGAAGTCCGGGTTCTGCCCGAGACGTCCGGGTTGGCGGACCTAGGGACCACCGGCAACGATTTGCCTCAACTGCCAACGGGCGGTAGGGTCGTACCCCTGCTCGGCCCCCGGACGCGACTGTGCGTCGAAGGCCGGCAGCGACTCTCAAGCCGGATCCTAACTGGTCTACACCTCTGGTCTACACCTCTGACGCACCTCTGTGTCCATTGGGGTGTCCGGAGGGTGGCGGTCAGGGAGACGGAAAAAGGCTGATAGAGTCGGCACCGCCAGAACGGGAAAGCGCGAAAGCGAAAGAACCGAGAAGGCAACAGCCCGCTCCAGCGGGTGGCGGAAACGGAAAACGGATCTGCTAAGCTGGAAACACGAAATACCGAAGGGAAGCGCCCGGAGGAAAACCCGCAAGGGTGAGTACAAAGGAAGCGTCCGTTCCTTGAGAACTCAACAGCGTGCCAAAAATCAACGCCAGATTAGTTGATACCCCGTCCATCCAACGGATGGTCGAGGTTCCTTTGAAGAAAACACAGCGAGGACGCTGTGAACCGAGGGGACTATTCCTCCCCTCTGGTTCCGCTCAACGCGAGTGTCAACCCGATCACGGGTAAACATTCACGGAGAGTTTGATCCTGGCTCAGGACGAACGCTGGCGGCGTGCTTAACACATGCAAGTCGAACGATGAACCCACTTCGGTGGGGGATTAGTGGCGAACGGGTGAGTAACACGTGGGCAATCTGCCCTTCACTCTGGGACAAGCCCTGGAAACGGGGTCTAATACCGGATACGACCACTGAAGGCATCCTCAGTGGTGGAAAGCTCCGGCGGTGAAGGATGAGCCCGCGGCCTATCAGCTTGTTGGTGGGGTAATGGCCTACCAAGGCGACGACGGGTAGCCGGCCTGAGAGGGCGACCGGCCACACTGGGACTGAGACACGGCCCAGACTCCTACGGGAGGCAGCAGTGGGGAATATTGCACAATGGGCGAAAGCCTGATGCAGCGACGCCGCGTGAGGGATGACGGCCTTCGGGTTGTAAACCTCTTTCAGCAGGGAAGAAGCGAAAGTGACGGTACCTGCAGAAGAAGCGCCGGCTAACTACGTGCCAGCAGCCGCGGTAATACGTAGGGCGCAAGCGTTGTCCGGAATTATTGGGCGTAAAGAGCTCGTAGGCGGCTTGTCACGTCGGATGTGAAAGCCCGGGGCTTAACCCCGGGTCTGCATTCGATACGGGCAGGCTAGAGTGTGGTAGGGGAGATCGGAATTCCTGGTGTAGCGGTGAAATGCGCAGATATCAGGAGGAACACCGGTGGCGAAGGCGGATCTCTGGGCCATTACTGACGCTGAGGAGCGAAAGCGTGGGGAGCGAACAGGATTAGATACCCTGGTAGTCCACGCCGTAAACGTTGGGAACTAGGTGTTGGCGACATTCCACGTCGTCGGTGCCGCAGCTAACGCATTAAGTTCCCCGCCTGGGGAGTACGGCCGCAAGGCTAAAACTCAAAGGAATTGACGGGGGCCCGCACAAGCAGCGGAGCATGTGGCTTAATTCGACGCAACGCGAAGAACCTTACCAAGGCTTGACATATACCGGAAACGGCCAGAGATGGTCGCCCCCTTGTGGTCGGTATACAGGTGGTGCATGGCTGTCGTCAGCTCGTGTCGTGAGATGTTGGGTTAAGTCCCGCAACGAGCGCAACCCTTGTTCTGTGTTGCCAGCATGCCCTTCGGGGTGATGGGGACTCACAGGAGACTGCCGGGGTCAACTCGGAGGAAGGTGGGGACGACGTCAAGTCATCATGCCCCTTATGTCTTGGGCTGCACACGTGCTACAATGGCCGGTACAAAGAGCTGCGAAGCCGCGAGGCAGAGCGAATCTCAAAAAGCCGGTCTCAGTTCGGATTGGGGTCTGCAACTCGACCCCATGAAGTCGGAGTTGCTAGTAATCGCAGATCAGCATTGCTGCGGTGAATACGTTCCCGGGCCTTGTACACACCGCCCGTCACGTCACGAAAGTCGGTAACACCCGAAGCCGGTGGCCCAACCCCTTGTGGGAGGGAGCTGTCGAAGGTGGGACTGGCGATTGGGACGAAGTCGTAACAAGGTAGCCGTACCGGAAGGTGCGGCTGGATCACCTCCTTTCTAAGGAGCACTTCTCACCAGCCACGGCTGGTCAGAGGCCAGAACATCGGCGAACGTCCGATGCTGGTTGCTCATGGGTGGAACGTTGATTATTCGGCACACTCGGAATCTTCCTGTCAGTACTGCTTCGGCGTGGAACACGGAGAAGGAACGAGAGTGTCGGGCACGCTGTTGGGTGTCTGAGGGTGCGAGCGTTGCTCGCCCTTCTGCGATGCCGGCCCCAGTGAACCTGTTCGTCTTGTACGGCAGGGTGATGGGTGGCTGGTCGTTGCTTGAGAACTGCACAGTGGACGCGAGCATCTGTGGCCAAGTTTTTAAGGGCGCACGGTGGATGCCTTGGCACCAGGAACCGATGAAGGACGTGGGAGGCCACGATAGTCCCCGGGGAGCCGTCAACCAGGCTTTGATCCGGGGGTTTCCGAATGGGGAAACCCGGCAGTCGTCATGGGCTGTCACCCACTGCTGAACACATAGGCAGTGTGGAGGGAACGAGGGGAAGTGAAACATCTCAGTACCCTCAGGAAGAGAAAACAACCGTGATTCCGGGAGTAGTGGCGAGCGAAACCGGATGAGGCCAAACCGTATGCGTGTGATACCCGGCAGGGGTTGCGCATGCGGGGTTGTGGGATCTCTCTTTCACAGTCTGCCGGCTGTGAGACGAGTCAGAAACCGTATGAGTAGGCGAAGGACATGCGAAAGGTCCGGCGTAGAGGGTAAGACCCCCGTAGCTGAAACTCATGCGGCTCGTTTGAGAGACACCCAAGTAGCACGGGGCCCGAGAAATCCCGTGTGAATCTGGCGGGACCACCCGCTAAGCCTAAATATTCCCTGGTGACCGATAGCGGATAGTACCGTGAGGGAATGGTGAAAAGTACCGCGGGAGCGGAGTGAAATAGTACCTGAAACCGTGTGCCTACAAGCCGTGGGAGCGTCGCACAGAGACTTGTCTCTGTGTCGTGACTGCGTGCCTTTTGAAGAATGAGCCTGCGAGTTTGCGGTGTGTTGCGAGGTTAACCCGTGTGGGGAAGCCGTAGCGAAAGCGAGTCCGAACAGGGCGATTTAGTAGCGCGCTCAAGACCCGAAGCGGAGTGATCTAGCCATGGGCAGGTTGAAGCGGAGGTAAGACTTCGTGGAGGACCGAACCCACCAGGGTTGAAAACCTGGGGGATGACCTGTGGTTAGGGGTGAAAGGCCAATCAAACTCCGTGATAGCTGGTTCTCCCCGAAATGCATTTAGGTGCAGCGTCGTGTGTTTCTTGCCGGAGGTAGAGCACTGGATAGGCGATGGGCCCTACCGGGTTACTGACCTTAGCCAAACTCCGAATGCCGGTAAGTGAGAGCGCGGCAGTGAGACTGTGGGGGATAAGCTCCATGGTCGAGAGGGAAACAGCCCAGAGCATCGACTAAGGCCCCTAAGCGTACGCTAAGTGGGAAAGGATGTGGAGTCGCAGAGACAACCAGGAGGTTGGCTTAGAAGCAGCCACCCTTGAAAGAGTGCGTAATAGCTCACTGGTCAAGTGATTCCGCGCCGACAATGTAGCGGGGCTCAAGCGTACCGCCGAAGTCGTGTCATTGCAGCATACGGGCCAACGCCCGCTGTGATGGGTAGGGGAGCGTCGTGTGCCGGGTGAAGCAGCCGCGGAAGCGAGTTGTGGACGGTTCACGAGTGAGAATGCAGGCATGAGTAGCGATACACACGTGAGAAACGTGTGCGCCGATTGACTAAGGGTTCCTGGGTCAAGCTGATCTGCCCAGGGTAAGTCGGGACCTAAGGCGAGGCCGACAGGCGTAGTCGATGGACAACCGGTTGATATTCCGGTACCCGCTTTGAAACGCCCAATATCGAACCAGGCGATGCTAAGTCCGTGAAGCCGTTCCGGACCCTTCGGGGAAAGGAAAGTGGTGGAGCCGACGGACCAGACCTGTAGTAGGTAAGCGATGGGGTGACGCAGGAAGGTAGTCCAGCCCGGGCGGTGGTTGTCCCGGGGTAAGGGTGTAGGCCGTGTGATAGGCAAATCCGTCACACGTTAAGGCTGAGACCTGATGCCGAGCCGATTGTGGTGAAGTGGATGATCCTATGCTGTCGAGAAAAGCCTCTAGCGAGTTTCATGGCGGCCCGTACCCTAAACCGACTCAGGTGGTCAGGTAGAGAATACCGAGGCGTTCGGGTGAACTATGGTTAAGGAACTCGGCAAAATGCCCCCGTAACTTCGGGAGAAGGGGGGCCATCACTGGTGAGAGCACTTGCTGCTCGAGCTGGGGGTGGCCGCAGAGACCAGCGAGAAGCGACTGTTTACTAAAAACACAGGTCCGTGCGAAGCCGTAAGGCGATGTATACGGACTGACGCCTGCCCGGTGCTGGAACGTTAAGGGGACCGGTTAGCTCCATTTCGGTGGGGCGAAGCTGAGAACTTAAGCGCCAGTAAACGGCGGTGGTAACTATAACCATCCTAAGGTAGCGAAATTCCTTGTCGGGTAAGTTCCGACCTGCACGAATGGCGTAACGACTTCTCGACTGTCTCAACCATAGGCCCGGTGAAATTGCACTACGAGTAAAGATGCTCGTTTCGCGCAGCAGGACGGAAAGACCCCGGGACCTTTACTACAGTTTGATATTGGTGTTCGGTTCGGCTTGTGTAGGATAGGTGGGAGACTGTGAAGCTTGGACGCCAGTTCAGGTGGAGTCGTCGTTGAAATACCACTCTGGTCGTGCTGGATGTCTAACCTGGGTCCGTGATCCGGATCAGGGACAGTGTCTGATGGGTAGTTTAACTGGGGCGGTTGCCTCCTAAAGGGTAACGGAGGCGCCCAAAGGTTCCCTCAGCCTGGTTGGCAATCAGGTGTTGAGTGTAAGTGCACAAGGGAGCTTGACTGTGAGACCGACGGGTCGAGCAGGGACGAAAGTCGGGACTAGTGATCCGGCGGTGGCTTGTGGAAGCGCCGTCGCTCAACGGATAAAAGGTACCCCGGGGATAACAGGCTGATCTTCCCCAAGAGTCCATATCGACGGGATGGTTTGGCACCTCGATGTCGGCTCGTCGCATCCTGGGGCTGGAGTCGGTCCCAAGGGTTGGGCTGTTCGCCCATTAAAGCGGTACGCGAGCTGGGTTTAGAACGTCGTGAGACAGTTCGGTCCCTATCCGCTGTGCGCGTAGGAATATTGAGAAGGGCTGTCCCTAGTACGAGAGGACCGGGACGGACGAACCTCTGGTGTGCCAGTTGTTCTGCCAAGGGCATGGCTGGTTGGCTACGTTCGGGAGGGATAACCGCTGAAAGCATCTAAGCGGGAAGCCTGCTTCGAGATGAGTATTCCCACCTCCTTGAGAGGGTAAGGCTCCCAGTAGACGACTGGGTTGATAGGCCGGATATGGAAGCCCAGTAATGGGTGGAGTTGACCGGTACTAATAGGCCGAGGGCTTGTCCTCAGTTGCTCGCGTCCACTGTGTTAGTTCTGAAGTAACGAACTCCCACACCCCCTTGTTTGGGGTGGCTGGTTGTAGTTCGGATATCTTCATAGTGTTTCGGTGGTCATAGCGTTAGGGAAACGCCCGGTTACATTCCGAACCCGGAAGCTAAGCCTTTCAGCGCCGATGGTACTGCAGGGGGGACCCTGTGGGAGAGTAGGACGCCGCCGAACAATCATTAGCCTCAGTCCCCGGACCTCGTGTCCGGGGACTGAGGCTTTTTTGCGTTTCCGGAAGCCGGCACCACCCCCTGTGCGTCGCCCCTCTCGGCTGACGGTAAAGTCGGGGGGCATCGTTGGCACGTTTCCACAGGAGGCCCCCGGGTGGAGGTTCAGGAGACTCGCGTTCAGACGGACCGGGTCCTCACCATCCCCAACATCCTCAGCATGGCTCGCCTTGCTGGTGTGCCACTGTTCCTGTGGCTGATCCTTCTCCCCGAGTTCGGCGGTCCGAAGAGCGACGAGTGGGCGCTGCTCGTCCTGATGCTCAGCGGAGTCAGCGACTACCTCGACGGTAAGCTCGCCCGCCGCTGGAACCAGATCAGCAGCCTGGGCCGGCTCCTCGACCCGGCGGCCGACCGGCTGTACATCCTTTCCACACTTCTCGGTCTGACATGGCGTGAGATCCTGCCCCTCTGGCTCACCCTGGCCCTATTGGCCCGGGAGCTGATGCTGCTGGTGATGGTGGGAATCCTCCGGCGGCACGGGTATCCGCCGCCACAGGTGAACTTCCTCGGCAAGGCCGCGACCTTCAACCTGATGTACGCCTTCCCCCTCCTGCTGCTCAGTGACGGCACCGGCTGGCTTTCGTCACTCGCTGAAGTTTTCGGGTGGGCGTTCGCCGGATGGGGTACAACTCTGTATTGGTGGGCAGGGATCCTGTATGTGGTCCAGGTCCGCCGACTTGTCAAGGCGGATACCGCGGCCGATTGAGCCTGTCTGTCTGGTACCTAGCAGCGTTGCCAGTACCTCTTTGTTGTCAGTGGACCACTGTCCCGGACGGGTGAAGTCGGCTTGACCGTCGTCTCTGCAAGGAGGACGCTTCCGACATGAAGGCCGTCGTTATGGCCGGTGGCGAAGGTACTCGACTTCGCCCCATGACCTCGAGCATGCCCAAGCCGCTCCTGCCGGTGGCCAACCGGCCGATCATGGAGCACGTGCTCCGGCTGCTCAAACGGCACGGGCTCAATGAGACCGTCGTGACCGTCCAGTTCCTCGCGTCGCTCGTCAAGAACTACTTCGGCGACGGCGAAGAACTCGGCATGGAACTGACCTATGCCAACGAGGAGAAGCCCCTCGGTACCGCGGGAAGCGTCAAGAACGCCGAGGAAGCACTCAAGGACGACGCCTTCCTCGTCATCTCCGGTGATGCGCTCACGGATTTCGATCTGACGGACCTCATCGCGTTCCACAAGGAAAAGGGCGCGATGGTGACGGTCTGCCTCACCCGGGTTCCGAACCCGCTGGAATTCGGCATCACGATCGTGGACGAGGAAGGCAAGGTGGAGCGCTTCCTGGAGAAGCCCACCTGGGGCCAGGTGTTCTCCGACACGGTCAACACGGGTATTTACGTCATGGAGCCCGAGGTCTTCGACTACGTCGCGGCGGACGTTCCCGTCGACTGGTCCGGAGACGTCTTCCCGCAGCTGATGAAGGAAGGCAAGCCGATCTACGGCTATGTCGCCGAGGGCTACTGGGAGGACGTCGGCACACACGAGAGCTACGTCAAGGCGCAGGCCGACGTCCTCGAGGGAAAGGTCGACGTCGAACTCGACGGATTCGAGATCTCCCCGGGCGTCTGGGTCGCCGAGGGCGCGGAGGTGCACCCCGACGCCGTCCTGCGCGGGCCGCTGTACATCGGTGACTATGCCAAGGTCGAGGCGGGCGTCGAGATCCGCGAGCACACGGTCGTCGGATCGAACGTGGTGGTGAAGAGCGGCGCTTTCCTGCACAAGGCGGTTGTTCACGACAACGTCTACATCGGGCAGCACAGCAACCTCCGTGGCTGCGTCATCGGCAAGAACACCGACGTCATGCGGGCCGCCCGGATCGAGGAAGGCGCCGTCATCGGCGACGAGTGCCTCGTCGGTGAGGAAGCGATCGTCCAGGGCAATGTGCGGGTCTACCCGTTCAAGACGATCGAGGCGGGCGCCTTCGTCAATACGTCGGTGATCTGGGAGTCCCGCGGGCAGGCGCACCTCTTCGGCGCCCGCGGTGTTTCCGGAATTCTGAACGTCGAGATCACACCGGAACTCGCGGTGCGACTCGCCGGCGCGTACGCGACGACACTGAAGAAGGGGGCCACGGTCACCACGGCACGTGACCACTCCCGAGGTGCTCGCGCGCTGAAGCGGGCGGTGATCTCCGCGCTGCAGGCCAGCGCCATCGACGTACGCGACCTGGAGAACGTGCCGCTGCCCGTGGCGCGACAGCAGACGGCCCGTGGAAGCGCCGGCGGCATCATGATCCGGACGACGCCCGGTGTTCCCGACTCGGTCGACATCATGTTCTTCGACGAGCGGGGCGCCGACCTCTCCCAGGCGGGGCAGCGGAAGCTGGACCGGGTGTTCGCACGCCAGGAGTACCGGCGGGCGTTCCCGGGCGAGATCGGCGACCTGAGCTTCCCGTCCAGCGTCTTCGACTCGTACACCGGGTCCCTGCTGCGGAGTGTCGACACGACCGGTGTCGCCGACGCGGGCCTCAAGGTCGTCGTCGACGCGTCCAACGGCAGCGCCGGGCTCGTCCTGCCCAGCCTGTTGGGACGCCTCGGGGTGGACTCGCTGACGATCAACCCGGGTCTGGACGAGTCGCGGCCCACCGAGTCGGCCGAGTCCCGCCGGGCGGGTCTGGTGCGGCTCGGGGAGATAGTGGCGTCGGCCCGTGCCGCGTTCGGCGTGCGGTTCGACACGGTCGGCGAGCGGCTGTCGCTCGTCGACGAGCGCGGCAGGATCATCGAGGACGACCGGGCGCTGCTCGTGCTGCTCGACCTGGTGGCCGCCGAGCGGCGCAGCGGTCGGGTGGCCCTGCCGGTGACGACCACGCGGATCGCCGAGCAGGTCGCGGCGTACCACGGCACACAGGTGGACTGGACGACGACCTCTCCGGACGACCTGACCAGGGTCGGCCGTGAGGAGTCGACGATCTTCGGTGGCGACGGCCGCGGTGGCTTCATCGTCCCCGAGTTCAGCAGCGTCTTCGACGGTACGGCGGCGTTCGTGCGGCTGATCGGGCTCGTGGCGCGTACGCAGCTCACGCTCAGCCAGATCGATGCGCGCATCCCGCGGGCGCACGTGCTGAAGCGGGACCTGGCGACGCCGTGGGCCGTGAAGGGTCTGGTCATGCGGCGGGTCGTGGAGGCGGCCGGGGACCGGCACGTGGACACGACCGACGGCGTCCGGGTCGTCGAGGCCGACGGCCGCTGGGTGATGGTGCTGCCCGACCCCGCGGAGGCGGTGACGCACCTGTGGGCCGAGGGCCCGGACGACGCGTCCGCGCAGGCCCTGCTGGACGAGTGGGCGGCCGTGGTGGACAGCGCGGGCCGCTGAGGTCAGGCACGGCCGGCTGAGCGGTGAGCCGGGAGGCGCGGTTCCAGGGCGCCTCCCGGCTCACCGGTGGGGCCATTCGGCGGTAGCCGCTGCGACGTGCGACGATGTGCGGCATGTCGCAGCAGCCCCCCATTCGGAGCACCGGCTCCCCGCCACCGCGTCCCGATGCGTCCATGTCGCTGCTGACCAATGTGATGGACCACGCGCTCGACGACGGCTACGCGGAGGCGTCGGCCCGCAGGGACGCGGAGGGCGGCGGTCTGCCCCGTACGCTCCGCGCCAAACTGGGACTGGCGGCCGGACTCGTACTGGCCGCGTTCGTGGTCACGCTCGGCGCCGCGCAGGCGCAGATATCGGCTCCGGTGGTTGCCAAGGAGCGCGAGGAGCTCATCGACCGCATCCAGTCGGAGACCTCGGGGGCGGACCGCCTGGAGAAGGAGATCGAGGCGCTGCGCACCGAGGTGGGGGAGCGGCAGCGCAAGGCACTGGAGCAGCACGGCGGGGACCAGGGACAGCTCGTCGCGCTCCTGTCGGGGGCGACGCCGGTCCGTGGCCCGGGCGTCAGGCTGGTCGTCGACGACGCCAAGGACACCGACGCGGGCGGCGGCGGGCCGCGGGAGAGCGACGGTTTCGCCGATACGGGCCGTGTCCGCGACCGTGACATGCAGCGCGTCGTCAACGGGCTCTGGCAGGCGGGCGCGGAAGCCATCGCCATCAATGGTCAGCGCCTGACCGCCCTGTCGGCGATCCGCGCGGCGGGCGACGCCATACTGGTCGACAACAAACCGCTGGTGCCGCCCTACACGGTGCTGGCGGTGGGGGACGGAAAGAAGCTGAGTACGACGTTCCAGGACAGCGCGGACGGGCAGTACCTGCACGTGCTCCAGGAGAACTTCGGTATCCGCACCAGCATTTCGGACCAGGGCGAGGTGCGTCTGCCGGCGGCGCCGAGCCTGATCGTACGTACAGCACAGCCGGGCCATGCCGGAGCCGGAGCGGGTGACGGGCAGGGCACGGCCGACACAGGGAAGGGCACATCTTGATCGCCGTACTGGGCCTCGTCGTGGGAGTCGTGGTCGGACTGTTCATCCGGCCCGAGGTACCGGCGGTGGTCGAGCCCTACCTGCCGATCGCCGTCGTGGCCGCCCTGGACGCGGTCTTCGGCGGTCTGCGGGCCATGCTCGACGGGATCTTCGTCGACAAGGTCTTCGTCGTCTCGTTCCTGTCGAACGTCGTCGTCGCCGCCCTGATCGTGTTCCTCGGGGACAAGCTGGGCGTCGGCGCGCAGCTGTCGACCGGCGTGGTCGTGGTGCTGGGCATCCGGATCTTCTCCAACGCCGCCGCCATCCGGCGGCACGTGTTCCGGGCGTGAGGCCGATGAGCAACGAAGAGACACCGAACCCGAACCCGAAGCCGAACCCCCACAGCGACCCCGAGCCGGCCCCGATGCCGCGCCCGGCCCCGAGCCCGGAAGCGGACCCGGGGACGGAGAGCGGGCGGGGGCAGCCGACCGGACGGCAGCGGCTGATGGCGGGCCTGTGGCCGCCGCGCGTGACGAGGGCACAACTCATCGTGGCCGTGCTGCTGTTCGGACTGGGGCTGGGCCTGGCCATCCAGGTCCGCTCCACCAGCGACACCGGTGCCCTGCGCGGTGCGCGCCAGGAGGACCTGGTGCGCATCCTCGACGAGCTCGACGACCGCACGCAGCGCCTGGAGGACGAGAAGGCGCTCCTCGAGGACCAGCGCACGGAGCTGGAGAACAGCTCCGACCAGGCCGAGGAGGCCCGTAAGCAGACGCTCGAAAAGGAGCGGCAGCTCGGGATCCTGGCCGGTACGGTGGCGGCCCAGGGGCCCGGGATCACGCTGACCATCGACGACGGCGCCGGAGCGGTGGAGTCGGACATGCTGCTGGACGCGATCCAGGAGCTGCGGGCGGCGGGGGCGGAAGCCATCCAGGTCAACGGCGTGCGGGTCGTCGCCGACTCGTACTTCTCCGGTGACGCCGGTGACATCGAGGTGGACGGCAAGAAAATCAAGGCGCCGTACCGTTTCAAGGTCATCGGGAAGCCGCAGGACCTCGAGCCGGCGCTGAACATCCCGGGAGGCGTCGTGCAGACGCTGGAGAAGGAGCAGGCCACGGCCGCGGTCACCCGGTCGCAGAAGATCGTCGTTGACGCCTTGCGACCGCCGGAGCGGCCTGACTACGCTCGGTCGTCATCGCAGTGAATCGGGGGTACATGGGGGTCAGGGGGCGAAGGTCCGTCATCGGAGGCGGGCCGGGTCGGGGAACGGCGTCCGGGGCACGCGGTGGACCGGCGGGAACCGGAAGACCGGTGCCAGGGCGCGAGGTTGCGGGGGGTCGGCGCATCACATACGTGGCGCGTGATGGAAACTGTCCGGAGGATACGGACGTTGTCATGATGTCCGGGTCGGCAGGTGTGTTCATTCAGGGTTCGTCCTGCCCCACGGGCGGGTCTGTTTCGTTCAAGGGGAATCGCCCGTGAAGTTGTTTGCGAAGTTGTTCGGCAGGAGCGCACGCGAGGAGGGCGGAAACGCCCGTCACCGCGCTCCGCGCCATGGCCAGAGCGAGGAGCAGGGTGGCGAGCGCCCGCTCTTCCGCGACGAGGTTGCGGGTCCGGGTGGTGACATTCCGGGGGGCCAGGGCGCGTCTGTTGACCCTGCCGGTTCCGGCCGCATAGGTTTCGGGGAACCATCAACCTCGAGTACGGGTGGAGGGTTTGCGCCCGACCCGTACGCGACGAGCGCCCACGCGGGGCAGCCGCGGCAGGAGGACTCCATGCCGGTGTGTACGAGGTGCGGGCACCGCAACGCCGAGTCGAGCCGGTTCTGCTCCAACTGCGGGGCACCGCTGCGAGGCGGGGTCCCGGCGGAGCGCGCGTCCGAGACGACGTCGACGATCTCGATCTCCGGCCTGGAGGCGTACGACTCCGAGGTCACCGGTCAGACGCAGCTGCCGTCGCTGTCGCCGGAGGCGCAGGCCGCCGTGGAGGCGCTGCCGCTCGGTTCGGCGCTCCTGGTGGTGCGGCGGGGCCCGAACTCGGGCAGCCGCTTCCTGCTGGACGGTGACCTGACCACGGCCGGACGGCACCCGCAGAGCGACATCTTCCTGGACGACGTGACCGTGTCACGGCGCCACGTGGAGTTCCGCAGGTCGCCCGACGGCAGCTTCACCGTCTCGGACGTCGGCAGCCTCAACGGCACCTACGTCAACCGTGAGCGGATCGACTCGGTTCCGCTGGCGAACGGTGACGAGGTGCAGATCGGCAAGTACCGGCTGGTCTTCTACGCGAGCCAGCGAGGCGTGTGACCCGGCAGGGGAGGCCCATGCTGCGAACCACGACGGGCGGTGCCGGCAACGGCACCGCCGGCGCGGCCGATCAGCTGGTGAGCATCGGCACGGTGCTCAACCAGCTGCGGGAAGAGTTTCCCGAAGTCACCATCTCGAAGATCAGGTTCCTGGAGGCCGAGGGGCTCGTCGAGCCACAGCGGACGGCTTCCGGATACCGGAAGTTCAGTGCGCGGGACGTGGAACGGCTCGGACGCATCCTGCGGATGCAGCGGGACCACTACCTGCCCCTGAAGGTGATCAGGGAGCACCTGGACGCCGTGGAGCGGGGCGAACAGGTGGAGCTGCCCGCCGCTCCCGGGCCGCAGCGCGAGCCCCTGGACGGCGAGCCGTGGCAGGCCGACGGGCAGGACCGCCCGACGGCCGCCCGCGTCGGCCGGGCGGAGCTCCTGGCGGCCTCGGGCGCCGGGGAGGAGGAACTCGCCGAGTGGGAGTCGTACGGCCTCGTCGTCCAGGGCGTGGACGGCGGTTACGACGCCGAGGCGGTGACCGTCGCGAAGCTCGTCGCCGATCTCGGGAGGTACGGGCTGGAACCGCGCCACCTGCGGGCGGTGAAAGCCGCCGCCGAGCGTGAGGCGGGCCTGGTCGAACAGGTGGTCGCACCCCTGCGCAGGCATCGTAATCCGCAGACCAGAGCCCATGCCGAGGCCACCGCCAAGGAGCTCGCGGCGCTGTCCGTACGGCTGCACGCGGCCCTCGTGCAGACCGCCCTCGGCGTCCGCTTGCACTGATCTTGACAGAGCCCGACTATCCAAACCGGTCCGGCACGTCCTAGGGTTGCAATGTGAACGAGCTCGATGTTGTCGGTGTCCGGGTGGAAATGCCGTCCAACCAGCCGATCGTGCTCCTGCGTGAAGTGGGAGGCGACCGGTACCTCCCGATCTGGATCGGTCCGGGGGAAGCGACGGCGATCGCCTTCGCGCAGCAGGGCATGGCCCCTGCCCGGCCGCTCACGCACGACCTCTTCAAGGACGTGCTCGAAGCCGTGGGCCAGGAGCTGACCGAGGTCCGGATCACGGACCTGCGGGAAGGTGTCTTCTACGCGGAGCTGGTCTTCGCGAGCGGGGTCGAGGTGAGCGCGCGGCCCTCCGACGCCATAGCGCTGGCCCTGCGCACCGGTACTCCCATCTACGGGAGCGACGGCGTGCTCGACGACGCCGGAATCGCCATCCCGGACGAGCAGGAGGACGAGGTGGAGAAGTTCCGCGAGTTCCTCGACCAGATCTCGCCCGAGGACTTCGGCACCAGCAGCCAGTAGGGAGGGCGGGCAAGCGGCCTGCACCAACCTTGGAGTCGGCTTTGAGCCCATTCGGGCACCCTTTCCCCGTTTCGGGATACGGGAAACCACTCTCAGGGTGATTATCACTCGGCGTGCCGAGTGTGGCGATCGTTGACGCACCCCTGGCGACTGCCTACCGTCGAGATGGCAGGTCAAGGACGGAGGGTCGGCGTGATGAGCAGCGGCGACGGTGCGACTGGGGGCCTCCCCGGACGAAGTCTGGGGAAGAGCGGGCCGTATCCGCTTCACGGGAGTGCGGCCGAGCGACTCCCGGCGGGGGCGGTCGGCGCGGTCGGTGCTGACGCCGACGCGGTGCCGGGCCGGCCGGCCGATCCGGCGGACCCCGCGACGGAGACGATCGGCTACCGGGGGCCCACCGCCTGTGCGGCGGCGGGCATCACGTACCGCCAGCTGGACTACTGGGCGCGGACCGGGCTGGTCGAGCCGAGTGTCCGGCCCGCCTACGGGTCCGGCACGCAGCGGCTGTACAGCTTTCGGGACGTGGTGGTCCTCAAGATCGTCAAACGGTTCCTGGACACCGGTGTCGCGCTGCAGAACATCCGCACGGCCGTCCAGCACCTGCGCGCGCGGGGCTTCCGGGACCTGGAGCGGATGACGCTCATGAGTGACGGGGCGACGGTCTACGAGTGCTCGTCGCCCGACGAGGTCGTCGACCTGTTGCAGGGCGGCCAGGGGGTCTTCGGGATCGCCGTGGGCGTGGTGTGGCGGGACGTCGAGGCGGCGCTCTCGCAGCTGCACGGGGAGCGCATCGACACGGGTGAGACGCTGGTGGGGCACAACCCGTCGGACGAGCTGGCGCGCAGGAGGCGTGACCGGGCTGTCTGAGTCGGTCCGTACGTGTGTGCGGGGCGATTGTCAGTGGTGTACGGCAGCATCGACGGTGTGAGAACCGCGCCGACGATCCTGCATCTGGACATGGATGCCTTCTTCGCCGCCGCCGAGCAGGCGGCGAAGCCGAGCCTGCGCGGGAAACCGGTGGTCGTGGGCGGCCTCGGGCCGCGCGGGGTCGTGGCCACCGCGTCGTACGAGGCCAGGCGGTTCGGGGTGCACTCGGCGATGCCGATGGCGCAGGCGCGCCGGCTGGCGCCCAACGCCGCGTACCTGGTGCCGCGTTTCTCCCTCTACCGGGCGGTCAGCGACCAGGTCATGGAGCTGCTGCGGGGGCTGTCGCCGCTCGTCGAGCCGTTGAGCCTCGACGAGGCGTTCGTGGACCTCGAGGCGGGGGGCTCGGCGCATGACGCGGCGACCGCGCGGGAGGCCGGTGAGCGGCTGCGCAGGGACATCAGGGCGGTCACGGGACTGACGGGGTCGGTGGGCCTGGCCGGGTCGAAGATGATCGCGAAGATCGCGTCCGAGGAGGCCAAGCCCGACGGCCTGGTGCTGATCGAGCCGGGCACGGAGCGGGACCTGCTGGACCCCAAGTCGGTGCGCATCCTGCCGGGTGTGGGGCCCGCCACCGGAGAGCATCTGCGGCGGGCCGGCATGACGACGGTGGCGGACCTGGCGGCGGCGGGCGAGGACGAGCTGGTACGGCTGCTGGGCAAGGCGCACGGGGAGTCGCTGTACCGGATGGCGCTCGGGTACGACGACCGGCCGGTGGTGGCCGAGCGGGACGCCAAGTCCGTGTCGGTGGAGGACACCTTCGACGTCGACCTGCACGACCGGGTGCGGGTGCGCACGGAGGTGGAGCGGCTGGCCGAGCGGTGCGTGCGGCGCTTGCGCGCAGCGGGGCGCTCGGGGCGGACGGTGGTGCTCAAGGTGCGGAGGTACGACTTCTCGACGCTGACCCGGTCCGAGACCCTGCGCGGTCCGACGGACGACCCGGTGGTGGTGCGGGAGGCGGCGGCACGGCTGCTGGAGTCGGTGGACACCACCGGTGGCGTCCGCCTGCTGGGTGTGGGCGTCACGGGGCTCGCGGACTTCACGCAGGAGGACCTGTTCGCCCAGGCCGCCGCGGAGCGGGCGGAGGCGGAGCAGGCCGAGGCGGAGCGGGGTGCGCCGGCAGGAGTGGCCGCCGGGGCCGACCCGGCAGGGGCGGGTCCGGGTGGGGCGGGCGCGCCGGTGGGGCCGGAGGCGGTTGCGGGGGACGCGGTGGACGCGGCTGAGGGGGGCCGCGTGGCCGGTGCCGCGGTAGGAACCGGCGGCGCGCAGGAGCCGAGTGCCGTCGCGGGTGACGGGGAAGCGCGGACGTGGATGGCCGGCCAGGACGTGCGGCACGCGGAGTACGGGCCGGGGTGGGTGCAGGGCAGCGGCCTGGGGCGGGTCACCGTCCGGTTCGAGGAGCCCGGGTCGTCGCAGCCCGGGCGGGTGCGGACGTTCAGGGCCGGTGATCCGGACCTGGAGCCGTCCGACCCGCTGCCCCTCGTGCCGGGTCAGTCCTCCTGGCCGGCGAGCCTGCCGAAGTCACGGTCCGAGGAGGGAGGCGGGGGGAGCGCGAGCCCGTAGTGGTGGTAGAGCTGGAGCTCCTGCTCGGGGGACAGGTGGCGGCCGACCCCGAAGTCGGGGGCGTCCTTGATCAGGGCCCGTTCGTACGGGACGTGGAGGCCGTCGTCCGCGAGGTCGCTGGGCTCCAGCGGGACGAAGGCGTCGCGGCTGAAGAGGCCCGTGCGCACCGCGGCCCACTCCGGGACGCCGGTCGCGTCGTCCAGGTACACCTCGTCGATGGTGCCGATCTTGTGGCCGTTGCGGTCGAAGGCTTTGCGGCCGATCAGGCTGCGCGGATCGATGTCGGTCTGCACGGTCCCTCCAACTGGTCGCAACCGCTCTGTCAACACTACGAAAGTGCACATCGGTGACGTCGGCCACTCGAGGGATGGGGCGGGGACCTCGCTGGTAGGCTGGCAAATGGCCGCTGACCCCGTGCGGGAGAGTCCTCCGGAGAAACCTTTCGGAGGCGCCGAAGGAGCAAATCCTCCCCGGAATCTCTCAGGCACCCGGTACCGCACGGACGAGGTCACTCTGGAAAGCAGGGCGGGCGTCGGACGGCATCCGCTCTCACCGACGGTGAAAGCCGGCCCGCCCCTCGGGGAGGTCCGGTGAAGCTCTCAGGTTGAGATGACAGAGGGGGAGGCCGTCCGGGCACCCGCGCCGTGGTGCCCCTCGCAGGTCGTATCGACCAGGAGGCCCCCGCCATGACCGCCAACCGCATTCCGCTCTCCGTACTCGAACAGGGCATCCCGTTCGAGCAGCGGCACATCGGGCCCGACGAGGAGGCCCGCGCCAAGATGCTGGCGCAGGTCGGCTACGGTTCGCTCGACGAGCTCACGGCTGCCGCGGTGCCGGATGTGATCAAGAGCGCCGAGGCCCTCGGGCTGCCCGGCGCGCGCACCGAGGCCGAGGTCCTCGCCGAACTGCGCTCCCTCGCCGACCGCAACCAGGTGCTGGCCCCGATGATCGGCCTCGGCTACCACGGCACGTTCACGCCGCCGGTCATCCTGCGCAACGTCATGGAGAACCCCGCCTGGTACACCGCGTACACGCCGTACCAGCCGGAGATCTCGCAGGGCCGCCTGGAGGCGCTGCTCAACTTCCAGACCATGGTCGCCGACCTCACCGGGCTGCCGACCTCCGGCGCCTCGCTGCTGGACGAGGGCACCGCCGCCGCCGAGGCCATGTCGCTGGCCCGCCGCGTCGGCAAGGTCAAGAAGGGCGTCTTCCTGATCGACGCCGACGCCCTGCCCCAGACCATCGCCGTCATCGAGACCCGCGCCGAGCCGACCGGTGTCGAGGTCGTCGTCGCCGACCTGAGCGACGGCATCCCCGCCGAGATCGCCGAGCGCGGCGTCTTCGGTGTGCTGCTCCAGTACCCCGGTGCCTCCGGTGCCGTACGCGACATCAAGCCGGTCATCGACCAGGCCCACGAGCTGGGCGCCATCGTGACCGTCTCCGCCGACCTGCTGGCGCTGACCCTCCTCACCTCGCCGGGCGAGCTGGGCGCCGACATCGCGGTCGGCACCACCCAGCGCTTCGGCGTCCCCATGGGCTTCGGCGGTCCGCACGCCGGCTACATGGCCGTCCGCGACACGTTCGCCCGCAGCCTTCCGGGCCGGCTCGTCGGCGTCTCCGTCGACGCCGACGGCAACAAGGCGTACCGCCTGGCGCTCCAGACGCGTGAGCAGCACATCCGCCGGGAGAAGGCCACCAGCAACATCTGCACCGCACAGGTGCTGCTCGCCGTCATGGCCGGCATGTACGCCGTCTACCACGGCCCCGACGGACTCCAGCAGATCGCCCAGCGCGTCCACCGCTACGCCGTCGTGCTCGCCGACGGGCTCCGCGCGGGCGGCGTGGACGTCGTCCACGACACCTTCTTCGACACCGTCACCGTCCGCGTACCCGGCCGGGCCGCCGAGGCCGTCGCCGCCGCCCGCGAGAACGGGGTCAACCTCCGTCTCGTCGACGCCGACCACGTCTCCGCCGCCTGCGACGAGACCACCGCCCGCGCCCAGATCGTGGCCGTGTGGGACGCGTTCGGCGTGCGGGGCGACATCGAGGCGCTGGACGCCGCCGCGGGCGAGGTGCTGCCCGAGGCGAGCCTGCGCTCCGACGCGTACCTCACCCACCCCGTCTTCCACGCCCACCGCTCCGAGACGGCGATGCTGCGCTACCTGCGCAGGCTCGCCGACCGGGACTACGCGCTCGACCGCGGCATGATCCCGCTCGGCTCCTGCACCATGAAGCTGAACGCGACCACCGAGATGGAGCCGGTGACCTGGCCCGAGTTCGGCCAGATCCACCCCTTCGCGCCGGTCGACCAGGCCCAGGGCTATCTGACCCTGATCCGTGAGCTGGAGGAGCGCCTCGCCGAGGTCACCGGCTACGACAAGGTCTCCATCCAGCCCAACGCGGGTTCGCAGGGCGAGCTGGCCGGCCTGCTCGCCGTCCGCGCGTACCACCGCGCCAACGGCGACACGCAGCGCACCATCTGCCTGATCCCGTCCTCCGCGCACGGCACCAACGCCGCCAGCGCCGTGATGGCCGGGATGAAGGTCGTGGTCGTCAAGACCGCCGACGACGGCGAGATCGACGTCGAGGACCTGCGCGCCAAGATCGAGCAGTACCGCGACCAGCTGTCCGTCCTGATGATCACCTACCCGTCCACGCACGGCGTGTTCGAGGAGCACGTCGCGGACATCTGCGCCCAGGTCCACGAGGCCGGCGGCCAGGTGTACGTCGACGGCGCCAACCTCAACGCGCTGGTCGGCCTGGCGAAGCCCGGCGAGTTCGGCGGCGACGTCTCGCACCTGAACCTGCACAAGACGTTCTGCATCCCGCACGGCGGCGGTGGCCCCGGCGTCGGCCCGGTCGGCGTGCGCGAGCACCTCGCCCCCTACCTGCCCAACCACCCGCTCCAGCCGAGCGCGGGCCCGGACACCGGGGTCGGCCCGATCTCGGCCGCCCCGTGGGGCTCGGCCGGCATCCTGCCGATCTCCTGGGCGTACGTCCGGCTCATGGGCGGCGAGGGCCTCAAGCGCGCCACGCAGGTCGCCGTCCTCGCGGCCAACTACATCGCCAAGCGCCTGGAGCCGCACTACCCGGTGCTCTACACCGGCCCGGCCGGGCTCGTCGCCCACGAGTGCATCGTGGACCTGCGCCCGATCTCCAAGGCGACCGGCGTCAGCGTCGACGACATCGCCAAGCGTCTGATCGACTACGGCTTCCACGCCCCGACCATGTCGTTCCCGGTGGCCGGCACCCTGATGATCGAGCCGACCGAGAGCGAGGACCTGACCGAGCTCGACCGGTTCTGCGACACGATGATCGCGATCCGCGGTGAGATCGAGAAGGTCGCGTCGGGCGAGTGGCCCGCGGACGACAACCCGCTGCGCAACGCCCCGCACACGGCGGCCGCGCTGGGCGGCGAGTGGACGCACGCGTACAGCCGGGAGGATGCGGTGTTCCCGGCCGGGGTCGTCGCCTCCGACAAGTACTGGCCGCCGGTGCGCCGGATCGACGGCGCGTTCGGCGACCGGAACCTGGTGTGCTCCTGCCCGCCGCTGGACGAGTACGACGCCTGACGGACAGGGCGCCTGATGAGCGGGGCGCCTGACGGACACGGCGAAGGGCCGGTACGGGATCGGAATCCCGTACCGGCCCTTCGCCGTGCGGTGTGCGCGGTGCTTGGTGCGTGGTGCACGTGCGTGCGGTGGTGCCTCAGGCGGCCGTGACGACCTTCGAGGCGCTCAGCGGCCGGTGCGGCGCGATGATCTGGCCGTCCGGCAGCAGTTCACCGGTGTCCTCGAAGAGCAGGACGCCGTTGCACAGCAGGCTCCAGCCCTGTTCCGGGTGGTGAGCCACCAGGTGGGCCGCCTCCCTGTCGGCGGAGTCGGCGGTCGGACAGGCTGGCTGGTGCTGGCACATGGGTCGGTTCTTTCGCTGCGGTGTGGTGTGTGTCCTGCGGCTCGATGCGGTGTTCATGGCCGCCCCCCGTTTGTCGGTCGGTCCGTTCCCAGTGTTGCCCCACCGGCGTCAATCCGCAGGGATTTCGCGGCAGCGCTTCCTACTGCTTAATGACGTGTCACCCGCCCGGATGGTTCAGCCCAACCACACTGTCCCTTCGGGTGGTTCGTCATGGCCGCACCGGGCTAGTCCGAACGGACCGGGGAAGTCATCACGCCGTTGACTCCAGCAGCGGCGGCGGCACCAGACGCAGCGTCAGCACCGGCAGCAGATCGGCGACCCGGCACGGCAGGTGCGCGGCGATCCCGGGCGGGGCCGGGGCCAGCGGGATCAGCAGGTCGGCGGGGGCGGGGGAGCCCTCGGCCGGATCGGCCTCGGGGTCGCCGTGCAGCCAGAGGGTCAGCATGTACAGATCGGGTACGGAGAGCAGGCGCGGCTGGTGGCCGGACGCCATGGCCTCGGCCTGGCGCAGGGCACGCTCCGTGGAGGCGAGGTAGGGACCCTCGAAGAAGTGCGAGAACGCCCAGCCGTCGGGCGTGAGGATGGTGTCCGCGGCGGCGACCGGGCGGTCGCCGCCGCGGATCAGGAACCGCCAGCCGGCCAGTCGGGTACGCGGTGCTCCGGCGGACGGAACGATCGGGTCGCGCACGTCCAGGACGTGGACGGGCAGCGGGAGTTCGGGGCTCAGCGGTCCCTGGACGGACCGGAGAGCGGGCGTGTGTGCCTCGCGGACGGCGGGGGAGCCGAGCGCCGCGAGAACGCTGCGCAGGGCAGGCGTGGGGGCAGGGGAGACGTGGAGCGGCATGGTGGGTCGCCTCTCAGTCAAGAGACAGGGTGATGCGGGGGAGGTGCGGACGGCGGTGTCAGCTCGGGGTCAGAGGGTGCCGGAAGGGGCCGGTGGCCGTGCCCGGGCTCGACTCTCTGCCTCGTTCGCGGAGTTTATACGACAGGTGTTCACACAATGTTTCCGCTAGCCGTCGGCGATATTACCGACAAGGCTGAAACAGGTCTTTATTTTGCGGAGTTTCTGTGGATTTCCCGCGGGGCCGGGGGTCGCCGCCTGCGGCGTTGCCCGGCGGGCGGTAGGCCGAATGCCGCTGCTGTTCCGACCCCTCGGGGCCGCCGTCGGCACCCCTTCCGATCGGGTCGTGGCGCCGGTAACTGCCCGCCGCCCCATGCCTCCGGAATGTGCCGGACAAACATCTTATCCAGCCTACCGTCCACACGCTGTCCATGTGGGCGTTACAGATCAGTCCGGCTGGGCATCATCGTCCGTGACGCGAGCGGACGATGCCGCGCGCCGCCCACTCGAGGAGGGACCCTTCGATGGGGGAGAAGATCGCGGCAGGGAGCTTCGACCTGTCCGATCGGCAGAGGTACCGCAGGAAACTCCAGGAGTGCCTGACGGGACTGGAGCGACTCCTTGCCGACAAGAGGTTCGACCGGCCACGGAATCTCGTGGGCCTGGAGATCGAACTGAATCTCGCCGGTGCGGACGGCATGCCGCGCATGATGAATGCCGAGGTGCTGGAGCGCATCGCGAGTCACGATTTCCAGACGGAACTCGGAATGTTCAACCTGGAAGTGAACATCGCGCCGCACCGGCTCGGCGGCCGGGTCTTCGACCAGCTCGCCGAAGAGCTGCGCACGGGGCTGGCGTATGCGCACCGCAAGGCGCAGGAGGTCGACGCCGGCATTGTGATGATCGGAATTCTGCCGACCCTGTCGCAGGACGACCTGGTGTCCCAGAACCTCTCGGACGTCGACCGCTACCGGCTGCTCAACGACGAGATCGTGGCCGCCCGGGGCGAGGACTTCACCCTCGACATCGAGGGGGTCGAGCGGCTGAGCTGCACGGCGAGTTCCATCGTGCCCGAATCGGCGTGCACCTCCGTGCAGCTGCACCTCCAGGTGACGCCCGAGCGCTTCGCCGACGTGTGGAATGCCGCCCAGGCCATCGCCGCCGTACAGATCGCGGTGGGCGCCAACGCGCCGTTCCTCTTCGGCCGGGAGCTGTGGCGGGAGTCCCGCCCTCCGCTGTTCACCCAGGCCACGGACACCCGCCCGCCCGAGCTCCAGGCGCAGGGCGTACGGCCCCGCACCTGGTTCGGGGAGCGGTGGGTGACCTCCGCGTACGAGCTCTTCGAGGAGAACGTGCGCTACTTCCCCGCACTGCTGCCGATCTGCGAGGACGAGGAACCGCTGCGGGTCCTCGACGAGGGCGGCGTACCGGCTCTCCGGGAACTCGTCCTGCACAACGGCACGGTCTACCGCTGGAACCGGCCGGTGTACGGGGTCGTGGACGGCGTTCCGCACCTGCGCGTGGAGAACCGGGTGCTGCCCGCCGGGCCGACCGTCGACGACGTCCTCGCCAACGCCGCCTTCTACTACGGCCTGGTGCGGGCCCTCGCCGAGGACGCCCGGCCCGTCTGGAGGCGGCTGCCGTTCGAGGACGCGGCCGCCAACTTCGACGCCGCCTGCCGGTACGGCATCGACGCGGAGCTGCGCTGGCCGCGGCCGGGCCGTGGCGGCGGGGTCACCACCGTGCCGGCGGTGAAGCTCGTACGGGACGAGCTGCTGCCGCTCGCCGCCGCCGGGCTCGACGCGTGGGGCGTGGAGCGCTCCGACCGCGAGCGGTACCTCGGGATCATCGAGCAGCGGTGCCGGCGCAAGGTCAACGGCGCGTCCTGGCAGGTGGAGACGTTCCACCGGGCCCTGGAGGCCGGGCTGGGGCGCGAGGCGGCGCTGGCCGCCACCACCCGCCAGTACTGCCGGCTGATGCGCCAGGGGAACCCGGTGCACACCTGGCCGACCGGTTTCCCCGGGCGGCCGGACGCACAGCTGGAGAGCTGACCGGACGCGTGCGGCCGGGCTGTGGGAGGGGTGACCGGACGCCCCGGCTGGGCTGGTGCCGCGATCGTCGGGCAAGCTGTGACGTCACCAGGGCGGTCGACCGAGGCAGGTGTGCGCGTACGTGGCAGGAACTCTCCCCGCTGAGAGCGTGGGGCCCAGGACCCTGCGGTCCGAGACGCTGATCGTCCTGGCGCTCTCCCTGGGCGCCAGCGGGGTCTCCGCGCTGATCAGCTTCATCGGCTCGCTGACGAAACCGGGCGGGCTGAAGGACCAGGCGGCGACGCTCAACGGCTCGTACTCGCCGGGGCGGCCCTGGCTGGACCTGGCCTGGCAGCTCTTCGGGATCGCGACGGCACTGGTGCCCGTCGTCCTCGTGGCGCACCTGCTGCTCAGGGAGGGCGCGGGGCTGCGGGCGATCGGCTTCGACCGGAGCCGGCCGTGGCAGGACCTGGGGCGCGGGACGCTGGTCGCGGCCGGCATCGGGAGCGCCGGGCTGGCGTTCTACCTGGCCGCGCGGGCCGCGGGCGCGAACCTGACGGTGGTGCCGGAGGCGCTGCCCGACGTGTGGTGGAAGTTCCCGGTGCTCATCCTGTCGGCGGTGCAGAACTCCGTGCTGGAGGAGGTCATCGTCGTCGGTTACCTGCTGCGGAGGCTGGACCAGCTGGGGTGGAGCCCCATGGCAGCGCTGACGGCCAGTTCGGTGCTGCGCGGTTCGTACCACCTGTACCAGGGCATCGGCGGCTTCATCGGCAACATGGTGATGGGCGTGGTCTTCGTGCTCCTCTACCGGCGGTGGGGGCGGGTCGGGCCGCTCGTCGTGGCGCACGCGCTGCTCGACATCGTCGCCTTCGTCGGATACGCGTTGCTGGCGGACCGGGTGGGGTGGCTGCCGACGGCGTGACGATGCGGCTGTCGTAGCCGGGAGGGGTACGGGTAGAGGGGCGTACGGACATCTCCGTACGCCCCTCTAGCCATACGCCCCCTCGTTCGTGGCCGGTGCGCTTCCGGTGCCGGTCGTCAGGCCAGCAGGTCGCCCTCGATGACCGTCACCGCGTGACCCGTCAGCAGCGTCCGCTCTCCGCGCAGCGTCGTGCGCACCAGCCCGGTGCGGGCGCCGCCCTGGAGGCCGGTCAGCGTGTCGCGGCCGAGGCGGGCCGACCAGTAGGGCGCGAGGGCGGTGTGCGCGCTGCCCGTCACGGGGTCCTCGTCGATGCCGACGGCGGGGAAGAAGCACCGCGAGACGAAGTCGTACCCCCGCTCCGGGTCGTCGGCGGCGGCCGTGGCGATGACACCCCGGTGCGACAGGGGCACCAGTGCGCCGAAGTCCGGTGCGAGGGACCGTACGGACCGCTCGTCGGGCAGCTCGACCAGCAGGTCACCGACGTGCGCGGCCGTGTCGTGGACGGTGACCACGTCGGCGCCGAGCGCCTCGGCGAGCCCGTCCGGTACGGGGGCGGGCGTCAGCGTGGAGGTCGGGAAGTCCAGCGTGAGGGAGCCGTCGTCGGCCGGCGTGGCGGAGAGGACGCCGCACCGCGCGGTGAAGCGGACGGTGCCGGTCGCGTACCCGGTGGTGTGCAGGACGTGCGCGGTGGCGAGCGTGGCGTGGCCGCACATGTCCACCTCGGTGACCGGCGTGAGCCAGCGCAGCGCCCAGTCGGCCTCGCCGCCCGGGGGGAGGGGGTGGGCGAAGGCCGTCTCCGAGAGGTTGACCTCCGCGGCGACCTTCTGGAGCCACTCGTCGTCCGGGAAGGCGTCCAGCAGCACGACCCCCGCCGGGTTGCCGGAGAAGGGGCGGTCGGTGAAGGCGTCGACGATTCGAATCCGCATGCACGTGACCGTAAGGCCCCGGCCGGCCCCCGGGCCAAGGCCAATCCGCGGTGCGCGGCTCTGAAGTCGCTCGACCGATTGCTCGGCGAGCTGTTCCGATATATCGTTGACGCATCGCGACAGATCAACGATGGAAGGAGCGTGCGAGATGCGTACGCAGGGAAACTGTGGTCCTGGGTCCGGCCATCGGGGCTGGGGTGGTGAGCACCGTGGAGACTTCGAGGGGCGGCGCGGCGCCTTCGGCCCGTTCGGGCCGGGGTTCGGTGGCGGGCCGTTCGGCGGAGGTTCCTTCGGCGGCGGGCGTGGGCGCGGAGGCGGGCGGGGCCGGGCGCGGCGCGGCGATGTGCGCGCCTCGATCCTCGCGCTGCTGAAGGACCGCCCGATGCACGGCTACGAGATGATCCAGGAGATCGCGGAGCGCAGCGGCGGGGCCTGGCGGCCCAGTCCCGGCTCGGTCTACCCGACCCTCCAGCTGCTGGAGGACGAGGACCTGATCACCAGCCGGAGCGAGGGCGGCAAGAAGCTGTTCACGCTCACCGACGCCGGGCGTACCGAGGCCGAGTCCGGGCCGGACGCCCCGTGGGAGGACGCGGGCCGCGGCGTCGACTGGGAGGCCATGCACGAGATCCGGCAGGCCGGGTTCGGGCTGCTCGAGGCGTTCGGGCAGGTCTGGAAGACCGGTGACGCCGACCAGCGGCAGAAGGCGCTGACCGTGATCAACGATGCCCGCAAGAAGCTGTACCTGATCCTGGCCGACGAGCACTGAGCCGCTCGCGGCCGGAGGAGGACCTCGCCGGTGCCCCGCGGCACGCCGCCGCGGGGCACCGGCGCGTCAGCTGACCAGGCCGGCCAGCCGGCGCAGCGACTCGTCCAGTGCGGTGGCCGCCGAGTCCTTCAGCCGGGCCGCCATCAGGGAGACGGCGGCGCCGGTGAACTCGCCGTCGATGCGGACGGTCGTGGCCCGGCCCTCGGGGGTGAGCGTGTAGCGCATGCCCAGCATCACGCCCATGGGGCCCTTGCCCCGGGTGGTCAGCAGCCGTTCCCGCTCCAGTTCCGCCACGGTCCAGGTGACTTCGGCGGGGAAGCCCATGAGCTTCATGTTCTCCTGGAAGGCCGCGCCGACCTCGAGCGGTTCGGGGCCGCCGGCGGGGAAGCCGGTGTGGGTGGCGTTCCAGCTGCCGTACGACGCGAAGTCCGTCAGCTGCGCCCAGACCCTGCCGGCCGGTGCCTCGATGCGTGCCTCCGCGCTGACCTCGGCCATGGGACCACCCCTTCTCGGCGGGCTCGGTGCCGGTGACGGTGCCGGTGCCGAGCCGTAGTCGTGCCGGCCGGTGTCGGCTCGTGCCGGCGCCGTGCTGGTGGCGCGGACCGTAGCGGCGCGGCCGTGAAGACACAAGGCTGATGACCCGTCAGCGATGGTCTTCGGCGGTCCTCGGTGTCCTCCGCGGGGAGGAGGCGACGGCGGCTCCTCCCCAACCTCCGTGAGACACGCGGATGATTCCCTACGGGGATGCCCGGGGCAGCACGGCTGATGGGGTGGGGAGGTGCGAAGCCCTACCCCGCGAGCCCCCCACAGCTCGCCGAAAGCCCCGCCGACAGCGAAAGCCCCCACCGATGCCGGGGGCGGGCTCGCCGACGAGCTGGTCTCCCTCGTCGCGGGCGCGCGGCGCAGGGCACTGCGGGGCGGCGACCGGCGGATCGACACGGCCCACCTGCTGCACTCGCTCCTCGAGTCCGACCCGGAGGTCCGGGCCGCTTTAGGCGGTGACCGGACGTGCGCGTACGCGGTTACCTGGTGCGGCGCAGCATCGGCTACGGGCTGCGCCGGCAGGAGTCCGTCGAGGACTCCGGCGCCGTGCCGACCCTGCCCGAGGCGGACGTATCCGGCTGGTCGCCCGCCGCCCGCCGCGGCGATGGACGACGCCCTGCGGCGGGCCGGACGCCGGGGCGACCGGCGCGCGACCGCCTCGACCCGCTCGCCGCCCTCTGCGCCGACCCCGCCTGCCGGGCCGTCGAGGTCCTCACCCGGGCGGGCGTCGACGCGGCCGTACCGGCGGCCGCGACCGCCGACCGTCTCAACAGGTGTCACCGGCTTTACGCTCCTGACGCGCCACTGCCATGATGTGCCGATGCACGCGTCTCAGGGGAGAAGCGCCGGCCTGGGACTCGCCATGGCCTCGGCCTTCGCATTCGGTGGTTCAGGTGTCGCGGCCAAGCCGCTGATCGAGGCGGGCCTCGACCCGCTGCACGTGGTCTGGCTGCGGGTGACCGGCGCCGCGCTGGTCATGCTGCCCGTGGCCTGGCGCCACCGTGAGCTGCTGCGCCGCAAGCCCGCGCTGCTCGCCGGTTTCGGCCTGCTCGCCGTCGCGGGCGTCCAGGCCTGCTACTTCGCGTCGATCTCGCGCATCCCCGTCGGTGTCGCGCTCCTCATCGAGTACCTCGCCCCCGCGCTGGTGCTCGGGTGGGTGCGCTTCGTGCAGCGCAGGCCGGTGACGCGCGCCGCCGCGCTGGGGGTCGTCCTCGCCGTCGGCGGGCTCGCCTGCGTCGTGGAGGTCTGGTCCGGGCTGAGCTTCGACCTGCTGGGGCTGCTGCTCGCGCTGGGCGCCGCATGCTGCCAGGTCGGCTACTTCGTCCTCTCCGACCAGGGCAGTGACGAGGCCCGTCCCGCCGACCCGCTCGGCGTCATCGCGTACGGACTGCTCTTCGGCTCGCTCGTCCTCACCGTGGTCGCCCGCCCGTGGGGCATGGACTTCGACGTCCTCGGCGGCACCGCCGCCATGGGCGGCACCGCCGTCCCGGCGTGGCTGCTGCTCGGCTGGATCGTCCTGATCGCCACGGTCGTCGCGTACGTCACCGGTGTCATCTCCGTGCGCCGGCTCTCGCCGCAGGTGGCGGGCGTCGTGGCCTGCCTGGAGGCGGTCATCGCGACCGTACTGGCGTGGGTGCTGCTGCGGGAGCACCTCTCCGGGCCGCAGATCCTGGGCGGCGCGGTGGTCCTGATCGGCGCCTTCATCGCCCAGTCGTCCACGCCGAAGCCCCCGTCGGGGCCGGTGGCCGGATCCGACCACGCGCTGCCCGAAGACCAGTTGTCCGCCGGACGCGCCACCACATAAGGTCGCGATCATGCATTCGACCGTACTTCCGCCGCCCGCCGCGTAACGCGGGCGGCACCCCAGTTCCTGACGCAGACCGGCCCGGGCAGTCCCTTTCGGCCCCGGGTGGTTCGTCGCTGCCCGCGTGCGCAGTCGAGCGGCCATCTCATTCGTCTGTCGTCGGAGAACTCACGTGTCGAACGTTTCCGCCGCGCCCGTCGGGCGCAGCCTCTTCTTCCTGATCGTCGCCGGGGTCGCCTGGGGTACCGCCGGGGCAGCCGCCTCGCTGGTGTTCCTGGTCAGTGACCTCGGTCCGCTGGCCCTGTCCTTCTGGCGCTGCGCCGGTGGCCTGGTGCTGCTGCTGGGGGCGCTGGCGGTACGCCGTCGCCGTTCGCCCCTCGTCTCCCGTACGCCCCGGGCGGCCGAGCCGCGTCGGAACCGGCTGCTGCGCGTCCTCGCCACGGGGATCGGGCTGACGGTCTTCCAGAGCGCCTACTTCGCCGCCGTCGAGGCGACCGGCCTCGCGGTCGCCACGGTCGTCACCCTGGGCGCCGGGCCCGTACTCATCGCGCTCGGTGCGCGGCTGGCTCTGGGGGAGCGCCTCGGGCGCGGCGGGATCCTCGCGGTCGGCGGCGCGCTCGCCGGGCTCGCCGTACTGGTGCTGGGCGGCGGGGGCGCGACCGTGCGGCCCGCCGGAGTCGCCCTCGCGGTGCTGTCCGCCACCGGATACGCCGCGGTCACGCTGCTCACCCGGTGGCTCGGGCGGGCCGGCGGCGGCGCCGACGCGATGACCACCAGTACCTGGGCCTTCGCGGTCGGCGCGGTCGGCCTGCTGCCGATGGCGGCGGCCGAGGGGCTGCTCCCGCACACCGCCGAACCCGCGAAGGTGCTGGTGCTGCTGGTGTACGTGGCGGCCGTACCGACCGCCCTCGCGTACGCGCTCTACTTCGCGGGCGCGGCCGTGGTCCGGGCCGCGACCGTCTCCGTGATCATGCTGCTGGAGCCGGTGAGCGCGGCCGTCATCGCCGTCACGGTACTCGGCGAGCGGCTGACCGGTGCCACGGTGGGCGGGACGCTGCTCCTGATCGGCGCCGTCGCCGGGCTGGCGCTGGCCGAGGCGCGGGACGCCGGGGCGCGAGGTGCAGGGGTGCGGAGTGCCGGGGTGCGGGGTGCCGATGCGCCGAGCGCTGGCGCACGGGGTGCCGGGGCGAGTGGCACCGGGGCACCGAGCGGGCCGGGCGAGCCCGGCGCCTCCGCGCCGCGCCGACGTGCCGTCAGAGCACGGTGAGGTAGTCGGGAACCGCGACCGACGGGTCCAGGTCGTCCGCCGGAAGGGGCTCGCCGTAGCCGGTCCGCAGGGGAAGGACGCCCGTCCAGTGGGGAAGTCCCAGGTCCTCCGGCTCGTCGTTGGGGCCACCGCTGCGGACCTTCGCGGACACCTCGTCGAGGTCCAGGCGGAGCACGGCGGTCGCGGCCAGCTCCTTGGCGTTGGCCGGGCGCGAGTCGCCGGAGCGGCCCGGTACGACGTGGTCGACGAGGGCGTCGAGCGCGGTGCGCTTCTCCTCGGGGTCGGTCACCTGGTGGGCGATGCCGTGCACGACGACCGAGCGGTAGTTGATCGAGTGGTGGAAGGCGGAGCGGGCCAGGACCAGGCCGTCGACATGGGTGACCGTCAGGCAGACGGGGAGCCCCGGGTCGGCCTGGCCCGCCGCCCGCAGCGGCCGCGAGCCGGTGGAGCCGTGGACGTAGAGGCGCTCGCCGACGCGGCCGTACAAGGTGGGCAGGACGACCGGCGCACCGTCGCGGACGAAGCCGAGGTGGCAGACGTAGGCCTCGTCGAGTATCGCGTGCACCAGCTCGCGGTCGTACGACGCGCGCTCCCGGGAGCGGGTCGGGACGGTGCGGTCGGTGGACCGGTATGCGCCGGCGGGGGCCTGCGGGGAGGTCTGGGACATTGCCTTCTCCATTGCACTAGTGCATAATTGTGTTTGTGCTAGGAGAGTATCGGATCGTCGGTCGTCGTGCATCGGAGATCGCCGCGAGCGTGGAGCGCGGAGTCGGCTCGGGCGAGCTGGCGCCGGGACAACTTCTGCCACCCATGCGGGAGTTGGCCGCTCAGTTGGGCGTCAACCCCAATACGGTCGCCGCCGCCTACCGCACCCTGCGCGAGCGCGGGGTGATCGAGACGGCCGGGCGCCGGGGCAGCCGGGTGCGGCCCCGCCCCGCCACCACCGCGCGCGGGTCGCTGCGGATCGACGCGCCGCCGGGCGTCCGGGACGTGGGAAAGGGCAACCCCGACCCGGCGCTGCTGCCCCCGCTCGGCGACGCCCTGGCGGTCGCGGCGCGGCGCGAGGCGGAGCGGCCCCGGCTGTACGGTGAGGCGCCGGTCGACGAGGACTTCGCACGGCTCGCCCGGGCCGCGCTGGACGCCGACGGGGTGCCGGACGGGCCGATCGCCGTCACCTCCGGTTCGCTCGACGCCATCGAGCGCGTGCTCGCCGCCCACCTGCGGCCCGGCGACGCCGTGGCGGTCGAGGACCCCGGCTGGGGCGCACTCCTCGACCTCGTACCGGCGCTCGGACTGAAGGCCGTGCCGGTCGCCCTCGACGACGACGGCCCCCTGCCGGGCGAGGTGGAGCGGGCGCTCCGCGACGCCGGGGCGCGGGCCCTGATCGTGACCTGCCGGGCGCAGAACCCCACCGGCGCGGCGGTGGGTGCCGCCCGGGCGGCGGAGCTGCGGCGGGTCCTGGCCGGGCATCGCGACGTACTGCTGGTCGAGGACGACCACGGGCACGGGTTCGTCGACGTGCCCCTGCACCCGCTCGCGGGGGTGACGGACCACTGGGTGCTGGTGCGCTCGGTCGCCAAGGCGTACGGCCCCGACCTGCGGGTCGCCGCCATGACCGGCGACACGGTCACGGTCGACCGGGTGCTCGGCCGGCAGGACCTCGGCCCCGGCTGGGTGAGCCACCTGTTGCAGCGTGCCGTCGTCCACCTCTGGGAGACCGGCGCGGTGGACGCGCGGGCGGTCGCCGCCGCCTACGCGGAGCGCCGCGACGCGCTCGTGGCCGCGCTGGCGCGCCGGGGCGTCGAGGCGCACGGGCGCAGCGGCATGAACGTGTGGGTGCCCGTGGCCGACGAGACCGGGACGGTGGCCCGGCTGCTGCACGCGGGCTGGGTGGTGGCGCCGGGCGCCCGCTTCCGGCTGGCTGCCGGACCGGGCGTACGGATCACCGTCTCGGGTCTGCCGGTGGCGGAACTGGAGTCGCTCGCCGGTTCGGTGGCGTCGGCGGTCGCCCCGGTGGAGGCGCGCAGCTACGGCTGAGGGGCGGTCGGGGCGGTGGTCGGGGATACGGCCGGGGTGGTGGGGCTGCTCGGGGTCGCGGCTCGGGCTCCATCGCCGTTCCGGGGCGCTTCGGCCTTGGGGCGGCTCTGGGTGAGGGCGGCTCCGGCCAGCACGATCAGCGCACCGACGGGGGTGTTCCAGGTCAGCGCCTCGTCCAGCAGGGTGACGCCGGCGGCGGTCGCGATGACCGGGATGAAGTAGGTGACCATCTGCCCGGTCGTCGGGCCGACCTCGGCGACTATCCCGTACTGGATCAGTACCGCGAGGCCGGTGCCCAGCGCGCCGAGCGCGATCACGGCCAACAGGGGGACGACCGGGAACGCCGACGGCCAGGTGGTGAACAGCGGGGTGACGACCGCCAGTTGGAGGGTGGCGAGGAAGAGCTGCGCCCCGGTCAGGGAGAGGTGGGACTCGCTGCGGCCCGCGAGCGTGCGGCGGACGTAGATCCAGCCGATGGGGTAGCTGAGCGACGCCAGCAACGCCATCGCGGTACCCGTGGCGTCCAGACCCGAGAACCCCTGCCACGCGCCGAGCACCGTCAGGACGCCGATGAACCCGATACCGAGGCCCGCGACCCGGCGGCGCGTCGGGCGGTCCTCAGACAGGGCGACCATGGACAGGGCCATGCCCCACAGCGGGGAGGTCGCGTTGCAGATGCCGGCCAGCGTCGACGGGATCGTCAGCTCGGCGTACGCGAAGAGCGAGAACGGCAGCGCGTTGAGGAAGAACGCCGCCACCGTCAGGTGACCCCACGTGCGGGCGCCGCGCGGGAGGCCCTGGCGCTTGACCACCATGGCCACGGCGAGCACCGCCGTACCGAACAGCAGGCGCCCGAAGGTCACCTGGAAGGGCGCGTAGGCCTCGGTACCCACCTTGATCAGCAGAAAGCTGAAGCCCCACACGAGGGACAGCAGCGCGAAACGGACGCGCCAGTCGACGGCGCGGCGGGGCGTCGGCTTTCGCGCCGGGTCGGGGACCGAGGGGGCGGAGGTGCCGGGCGGCGGGGTGTGCCGCGAGCGGGGAGAGGGTGCGGTGGCGGTGCTCATGACGACCACGATGACGCGTGGAACCTCGTAGAACAAGCGAGATTTTGTCAGACGCTTCGCTTAGCATTGCTTACATGTTGAACCTGGAGAGACTGCGCACCCTGGACGCCCTGGCCCGCCACGGCTCGGTCAGCGGCGCGGCGGACGGGCTGCACGTGACGACCTCGGCCGTCTCGCAGCAGCTCTCCAAGCTGGAGCGGGAGGTCGGGCAGCAGCTCGTCGCGAAGAACGGGCGCGGGGTGCGGCTGACGGACGCCGGACTGCTGCTGGCCGATCACGCGGCGCGGATCCTGTCGCAGGTGGAGCTGGCGCAGGCGGACATCGAGGCCCAGCGCGGCCAGGTCGTGGGCGAGGTACGGCTGGCGGGGTTCCCGACCGCCGCGCGCGGGCTGTTCCCGGCGGCGATCACCGCCCTGCGGAGGGACCACCCCGACCTGGTCGTCCGCACCAGCGAGCTGGAGCCCGAGCACGGAGTGCGCCAGGTGTTGCGCGGGGACATGGACCTGGCGGTGGTGCTCGACTGGAGCAACAAGCGGCTCCCCGTCCCCGCCGGGCTGGCCAGGGCCGAGCTGCTGGACGACGCCGCCGACGTGGCGCTGCCGCCCGGCCACCCGCTCGCCGGGCGGGCGGAGCTGGACCTGGAGGAGCTCGCGGACGAGGACTGGGTGTCCTGGCCGGAGGGTGAGTTCTGCTACGACTGGCTGATGTTCACGCTGCGCTCGAAGGGCGTCGAACCGCGCATCGCGCACCTGGCGGGTGAGCACCACACCCAGCTGGCGCTGATCCGGGCGGGACTCGGCGTGTGCGTCACGCCCCGGCTCGGCCGGGGGTCCGTGCCGGAGGGTGTGGCGCTGGTACCGGTGCGGCAGCAGATGCGGCGACACATCTACGCGGTGTGGCGGACCGACGCGGACCGGCGGCCCTCGATCAGAGCGGCCGTCGAGGCGCTCCGGGAGGTGGGGGAGTCGATCGGGAGCTGACAGGGCTGGGGGAAAGGGCGTCGGGTTGCTGTGGGAGTTCGTGCCGGGCCCGGCCGGGGACGGGCCCCGGCGGACGTGGGTGGCGTCAGGCGCCCGGGTTCAGCTTGCGGAAGTCCCAGGAGGCGATGGCGTCCGGGGTCAGGCGCAGCCAGGCGTGGCGGCCGTCGTGGGGCATGGCGTCGAGACCGAAGTTCTTGCGCGCGAACAGCCGCTCCACGGCGTCCAGTTCGGCGCACGGCTCACCGGTGCGCGGGGCCTCGCCGACGCGTACCGCCGTGCCGGACAGCTCCACGCCCCGCAGCTCGCCGTAGCCCTCCCCGTCGTCGACCACCACGGCGATCCGGGCGTCGCGGCGCAGGTCCGCCCAGCGCCGGCTGCGCGTCAGCGAGTACAACCACAAGGAGGTGCCGTCCCAGACGAACCACAGGGCACCGACGTGCGGCCTGCCGTCGGGGGAGACCGTCGCCACCCGGCAGGTGCGCTGCTCGGTGAGGTACGCGTCGAGTTCGGGCCGCGTCATCATGATGCGCCGGCCCCGGCGCTGGGTCGCGGTCATGACCGCCTCGCTTCCTGATGGGCTGTCAGGTTGTCCGGACTGACGCAAGCATGCGGTCACTTCCTTCCTCGCGCAATGGGGGCTACCCTCACGCCGCATGCCGACGTCGCCGGGTGACACCAGGCTCCGTGACCAGCTCGTCCCCGCCAGTACGGTGCTGCTCACCGTCGAGTGCCAGCGCGGTGTCGTGGGCCCGGACGGCGCACTGCCCGAACTCGCCGCCGAGGCACGGTCGTCGGGCGCCCTGCGCCGGGTGGCCCGGTTGGTCGCCGCCGCCCACGAGGCTTCCGTACAGGTGCTGCACGCGGTGGCGGAGCGGCGCCCCGACGGGCGCGGTGCGAACCACAACGCCCGGCTGTTCCGGGCGGCCGCACGGCTCCCCGTACAGCAGCTCAGGGGCAGCTCCGCCGTCCGGATCGCCGAGCCCATCGAGGTGACCGGCGAGGACCTCGTCGTGACGAGGCTGCACGGCCTGTCGCCCCTCGCCGGTACGGACGTCGACGCGTTGTTGCGCAACCTGGGGTGCCGCACCCTGGTCGTCACCGGCGTCTCCGCCAACGTCGCGATACCGAACGCCGTCTTCGACGCGGTGAACCTCGGCTATACGGCGGTGGTTCCGGCGGACGCCATCGCGGGAGTCCCCTCCGAGTACACCCCCGCGATGGTCCGCCACACGCTCGCGCTGGTCGCCACGATCACGACCACCGACGACGTGCTGGCCTGCTGGGAACGCCGCCGGTCCCGCCCCGCCGGCCCAGGCGTCACGCCATCCGGATCGAGTCGCCCTCGACCGTGATCGACGCGGCCGCCAGCGGCTTGGTGGCCGGACCCGCCTTGACGCTGCCGTCGGTGGCGTCGAACTTGCTGCCGTGACATGGGCAGTTGATGACCCCGTCGGCCACCTCCTTCACCGCGCAGCCCGCATGGGTGCACTTCGACGAGAAGGCCTTGAACTCGCCCGCCTTGGGCTGGGTCACCACGATCTCGCCGACGACCTTGCCCCCGCCCTCGGGAATGTCCGCCGTCTTCGCCAGCACCTGACCCCCTCCGGCGCCGCCCCCGGTCCCGCCACCGGTTTCACTTCCGCCGCCGGTGGCCGTTCCGGTACCGGTGCCGCCGCCCGCCGGCGCCTCGCCCACGGACCCCGCCTCGCCCTCCGACCCGCCACAGGCCGTGAGCACGGCCGCCAGGCCGGCCCCGCTCGCCGCCGCGACGACGGTGCGGCGCGCCACCGCCCTGCTGGTCCCCTGCGATCCGCTCATTCCGGTTTCCCTTCCGAGGTGGTCGTCCCGACATCTGCGTCATGGGGGATTACGGGAGGACGGTGCGGGGTGTTCACCCGTGCAAGGACCTCCGGAAGAACCCCACCTCGGCCGACAACTGGCTGCTCGCCACCTCCTCCCGGGTCACGGCGTGGGTCGCGCCCGGCAGGGGCAGGACGCTGTGCGGCCGTCCCGCAGCCAGCAGGGCGGCGGAGAACCGCACGGTGTGGGCCGGCACCACGTTGTCGTCCGCGAAGCCGTGCATCAGCAGCAGCGGCCGTGACAACAGGTGTGCGTACGGCACATGGGAGGACCGCTCGTAGTTGTCCGGCTGGACCTCCGGGTGGCCGAGGAAGCGTTCCTCCCAGTGCGTGTCGTAGAGCCGGCGGTCGGTCGGCGCGGCACCCGCGACGGCCGCGTGGAAGACGTCGGGCCGGTGCAGTACGGCGCCGATGGCGAGGTAACCGCCGTACGACCAGCCCCGGATGCCCACCCGCTCCAGATCCAGGTCCGGGTACCGCTCGGCCGCCGCGTGCAGCGCGTCCACCTGGTCCGCCAGCGGCGCGGTCAGCCGGTCGCCGCGGATGGCCGTCTCCCACGCGCGACCACGACCCGGCGTACCGCGCCCGTCGGTGATCAGCACCGCGAAGCCCTGCTCGGCGAACCACTGGGCCACCGCGCCGTACCAGCCGCTCGCCCGCACGGCCAGCTGTATCCCGTACCCCGCGTACGGGCTGAGCAGCACGGGCAGCCGGCCCGCGCCCGGCTCGTGCCACGACGGCAGGTACAGGTGGCTGCGCAGCCGACGGGCGCCCAGCGCCAGGTGGACGGGCCGGGGCGTCACCAGGGGCGTCTCGGCGAGCACGGCGATGCGCCCGGCGGGTTCCCCCTCCCGCAGGACGGTCACGCTCCTGCCGCCGGGCGTCCGGCCGTCCAGGACGACGGTGCCGCCGCCGACCACCGCCGTGTGGACGCCCGGCTCCCGGCTGACGCGGTCGAACCCTCCTGCCGCCGGGTCGTACACCCACACATGGGTCTCGGCCGGGTCCTCGCAGGCGGTGAAGTACACCCGCTCGCCGACCGTGCCGAGGACCGCGCGTACCTCGAGCCCCGGCGGGCTCGGTACGCCACCGACGCACAGCCCGCGCACGTCGTCCCGTACGAGCGTCGTGACCACCGCGCCGGCCGCGGTACGGGTCGGCGTTCCCGGGGTGAGCTCCACCCAGTCGGGGTCGTGGCGGTGCAGCAGCGGGCGCGTTCCGCCGGTGACCGGATCGACGGCGAGCAGGACGGTGGTGCGCTGGTCACGCGTCTGGAGCTCGGCGAAGGGCCCGTGCCCGTCCCACCCGGCGACGGTGACGTACTCGTAGCGCGGGTCCGTCCACACGCCGGGCGGATGGGCCTCGTCCTCGGCGCGGGCCGGTGTGCGGACGGGTGTGCGCGTCCCGTCCAGGCGCAGGACGTGCAGCGACACGTCGGCGTTGGCCGTGCCGGCCGCCGGGTAGCGGATGGCGCGCGGCGGCTTCGCCGGATCCGCCGGGTCGGCCAGGTACCACCGGTTCACGCGCGCGTGGTCCGTCCTCGCCACCAGGAGCGCGTCCCCGTCCGGAGACCACCAGTACCCGCGCGGCCGCCCGACCGACTCGGCGGAGACGTGGTCCGACAACCCGTAGGTGACGTCCGGTCCCTCCGGCGCGGCCAGCAGTACGTCCTCGGCTCCGCCGACTTCCCCGGCCGCGCGGATGTCCTCGGCCCCGCACGTGTCCTTGGCCCCGCCCACGTCCTTGGCGCCGCCGGCGACGGGCGCCACCCGGAGGGCGCCCCCGGTCACGTACGCGATCAGCGAACCGTCCGGCGACGGCCGCGGATCGACGGCCGGCCCCGCCGTGGGGACCCGCCACGGGGCACCGCCGTCCGTGCGTACCGCCCACACCGCACCCAACAGGGCGAACACCGCCACGCGTGCGTGCCGGTCGACGGCGAAGTCCACCACCCCGGTCGACACCGCCCGGGCCCGCTCCCGCCGCACCCGCTCCGCCTCCGGCTCAGCACCCTCCAGGGCAACACCATCCGGGCCCTCACCCTCCGGGCCACCGCCCAGGGTGGCGGGATCCGCCAGCAGCCGCTCCCGGCCGTCCTCGTACAGCCAGAGCCGTCCGACGCTGTCGCTGCCCGCGCCGGTCCGTACGAACAGCACCCGAGCGCCGTCCGGGGAGACGGCGAACCCGCCCGGGACGCCGAGCGCGAAGCGGCGCGTACGGGCGAACTGACGGGGAAAGGCGGGCGCGTGCACGGCCCCGGGGGCGGTCTCGGCAACGGTCATGGGGCTGAGCATGACAGACCCGTGAAAACGAGGGACTCCGGAAAGCGTCACCCATGCAATAGTCGTCCCGTCAACCGACGGTTTCGGATGAATCGTCAACCAAGCGCCAGGCCTTGGAAACTCCGGGAAAACCGAGCCCTCCCGCATGCAGTCCACGGGAAATGCGCCTAGCATTAAACAATGGAATTGGAAGGTATGTGCTGCACAGTGAAGACGGGAGACGCGCTGTACGCACAGGCCCGGCAGTTCGGCACCACTGTCGAGCAGTTGAAGGCACGGAAGGTTTTCGCACAGGCACCATGAGGAGAGGGCAAGGCAAAGCCCGGAACTGGATGCTCCCGGCCGTCTGGGCTCACAGTGCGGACAGTTGGCGACGCACGTACAGCGCCTCTCGTGGGGTGCAGGGCCCCCTTGACGCCCGTTCCCGGTGACGGGACACCGTCCCGCCCCCTGACGCCCGTCCCGGTACACCGGTCCGGCCTCCCCACCGTCGGCCGCACCGTCCGCTCGTCGCCTGCTGGGTCGCAGGCACGCCCCGAGCAGGACGGGAGAGTCGGTCATGACAGTGACGACCACGGCACGCGCGGAACGGCTGCACCAGGCCGAGGCCGCGGCGGAGCGGTATCGCCGGACGAGTACCGAACGCCATGACGTCGAGCGGCGGATGGACGCGGGGGTACGGTTTCCTGACTCCGCGGAGGCGATCGCCGTGCGCGCCGCACGGTTGCTCGACAACCAGGCGGTACCCGCCGCGGCCGCGGTGGACAGCATTCGTGAGGAACGGCTCTCCGCCCCCGCCGCGTACGAACGCATCCTCGGCCTGTCGAAGGAACTGCAGGCATGGAGCTTCCTGCCGCGCGGTGCCCGCGCCGCGCGCACCGTCGCCAGGATCCTCACCCGGGACAACGGCCGGGAGCTGCCGATCGGGACCGGCTTCCTCGTCTCGCCCCGCCTGCTGATGACCAACCATCACGTCCTGCCCGACGCGGCGTCGGCGCGGGAGTGCCTGCTGGAGTTCGACGCCCAGGTCACCATCGACAACACCCCCGGCGCGTCCATCCGGCTCGAGTTCGACCCCGACGCGTTCTTCGTCGCGGACGAGCGGCTCGACTTCGCCCTGGTGCTGGTGCGGCCCGACGGTGACGGCCGGCCTCCGGGCGACGTGTTCGGGTGGAACAGACTCAGCGCCCAGCTCGGGAAACTGGTCATCGGCGAACCGGTCAACGTCATCGGCCACCCCATGGGCCGGCTCAAGGAGATCGCCGTACGCGACAACGCGCTCCAGGTACGCCTGGACGACTTCCTGCACTACCTGACCGACACCGAGCCGGGAAACAGCGGCTCACCGGTCTACAACGACCAGTGGGAGGTCGTGGCCCTGCACCACAGCGGGGTCCCCGACAAGGACGACGAGGGCCGTACGCTGCGCAAGGACGGCAAGGTGTGGGAGCCCGGCGACGGGGACGACGCGGTCGCCTGGGTGGCGAACGAGGGCGTACGCATCAGCGTCATCCTCCGGCACCTCGCCGGGTTGCGGCTCGACCCGGCGCGGCGCGCCCTGCTGGCCGGGATGGGCCCGGACTCCGGCCTCCAGGACACGGGCGCGGCACCGCAGTCGGCCGGACGGCCCGCCGCGGACGGCAGCCTCGCGGGCGTCACCTTCGCGGACGGCAGCCGGATGGACGGCACCTCTGCGGGCGTCACCCTCGTGGACGGCGCCCCCGCGGACGGCACCCTGAGGGACGGCGCCCCCGCGGACCGCACCCTGAGGGACGGCGCCCCCGCGGACCGCACCTCCGCCACCGCCACCGCCACGCGCCGTACCGCACGCGAGGCCTCCGCCGAACGCGTCGGGCTCCGCCCCCGCGCGACCGCCACCGGCGCGAACCGGCACCTCGTCCTCCTGCACGGCAGGAGCCAGCAGGACAAGGACACCGAGAAGCTCCGCCGGGACTGGTGTGCCGGACTCAACCACGGGCTCACCCGCGCCGGCATGGCCCCCGTCGACCCGGCGGACGCCTGGTTCCCGTTCTACGGCGACACCCTGGTGGGCGCCCTCCGGCGCGACGAGTCCGTACCCCGCCCGTTCGCCGGGATGACGGCGAGCCCGGTGGCCGAGGCCTGTGCGCCCGACGGCCCGGCCCGGGGCACGTACGAGCAGCTCATCGCCGAGGCGGCGGCGAACGCCCACATGCCCCCCAACGGCGATGCGGCCGACGAGCGGTTCGGCGCCTCGCTGGTGGGCAAGCTCCAGCGGCAACTGAGCTGGATCGCCGCCAAGACCGACCTCGACGAGTGGTTCATCGCCACCGTCCTGCGTGACGTCGCCGCCTACCTCGACGACCCGGACGCCCGCAACGCCGTCCTGGACGCCGTGCTCGCGACGATGCCCACGTCCGGTGACCTCGTCCTGGTCACCCACAGTCTCGGCACCGTCGTCGGCATGGACCTCATGACCAGGCTCGGGCCGGAGGTCCGCGTCGCCCTCCTCGTCACCGCCGGCAGCCCCCTCGGCCTGGACACCGTCCAGCGCCGGCTGCTCCTCGGCGGCCCCGAGCGCCCCGAGGGCGAGTTCCGCTGGGTCAACGCCTGGTGCCCGACCGACGCCGTGGCCATCGGCTGCCCCCTCGGCGACACCTGGAAGGGCGAACTGACCGACCTGGCCGTCGCCAACTCCCGCGACCGGGCGCACGACATCGACGAATATCTCACCCACCCAGAAGTCGCCGCCGAGATCGGGCAACTCGTCGGCGCGTGAGGAGCCCGCCATGGCTGCCAACAACCGCGCGTCCGCGAAATCGAGCCCCGCGTCCGGGGCCGGCGGACAGGAAAGACTGATCAGCGACCTCAAGCAATACATCCGCACCCAGGGATCGGGATACCTCAGCGACCCGAACGTCTCCTCCATCGGCATCGGGTACAAGGAGAGGAACGGGCAGCGGAGCAAGGAACTGGTCCTCCAGTTCACGGTCGACCGGAAAGTCCGGCCGGAGGCCATGGAAGGCCTTCGGACCACACACATACCCGAGGTCATCGACATCGGCGACGGCGTCGAAATACCGACCGACGTCATCCAGCGCTCGTACAAGCCGCACTTCCTCGTGGTCGCCGAGGGCGAGACACCGGAGCGGCAGAAGCGCGTCGTCCCGGTCCGTCCCGGCGTGAGCGTCGGCAACGTCAAGGTCTCGGCCGGGACCTTCGGGTGCGTCGTCTTCGACCGGAACGACGGAACCCCCTCGCTGCTGAGCAACTGGCACGTGCTGAACGGCCGCCAGGGCGAACTCGGCGACACCGTCGTACAGCCCGGCAAGGCGGACGACAGCCGCCTCGCGCTGAACCGGCTCGGCGCACTCAAACGCGCCCACCTGGGGCGCCTCGGGGACTGCGCCGTGTCCACCATCACCGACCGCGAGTTCGCCACGGACATCCTCGGCCTCGACATCACACCGGCGCACCTGGGCGAGCCGCAGATCGACGACAAGGTCGTCAAGAGCGGCCGCACCACCGGCGTGACACACGGCATGGTGACGCGTCCGTTCGCCAAGGTCAGCATCAACTACGGTGCCCCCGTCGGCGTGCGGGAGATCGAGTGCTTCGAGATCGGCCCCGACCCGAAGCACCCGGCCGACAGCAACGAGATCAGCCTCCCCGGCGACTCCGGCTCGGTATGGATGTTCACCACACGCTCCGGCAGGCCCACGGACGTACTCGCCGGCCTGCACTTCGGCGGTGAGTCGGACGAGGACCCGGAGGAGCGCGCTCTGGCGTGCCTGCCGCAGGCGGTGTTCGACGAGCTGAAGATCACCCTCACCCGGCCCGACCCGGAGTCGCTGGAGGCCGTGACCGGCTACGACCCCGGCTTCCTCGCCGTACCGGTCGGCACACCGCGGCTGAACGCCTCGATCAAGGAGGACGCCGTCCGGCTCGACGGCTCCGAGGTCGTCCCGTACACGCACTTCTCGCTGGCCATGAGCGCCTCGCGGAGATTCGCCCGCTGGGTGGCCTGGAACATCGACGGAGCCCTGCTCAAGAAGCTCGACCGGAACGGCATCGAATTCGTCAAGGACCCGCGCCTTCCCGACGCCGTCCAGGTCAGCAACGAGCTGTACAAGGGCCGGAACAACCGGCTCGACCGAGGGCACATCGCCCGCCGCGCCGACGTGGTGTGGGGAACACTGACCGAGGCCGCGAGGGCCAACAGGGACTCGTTCCACTACACCAACATCACCCCGCAGATGGACGACTTCAACCAGAGCTCGCGCAACGGTCTCTGGGGGAGCCTCGAGGACGCGGTCTTCGAGGACGTCCGCGTCGACGAACTGAAGGTGAGCGTCTTCGGCGGACCGGTCTTCCACGAGGACGACCGCGTCTTCCGCGGAGTCATGCTCCCCCGGGAGTTCTGGAAGGTGATCGTCTACTGCGAGGACGGCGCGCTCAAGTGCAAGGCGTTCCTGCTCACACAGAACCTGGACGTGAGCGAGGCCCTCGAGCTCGACGAGTTCCGGGTCTTCCAGGTCAAGCTGTCGGAGGTCCAGAAGCGCACCGGCCTGCGCTTCCCCACCGCCATGAAGAACGCGGACACGCTGGTGGTCCCGGAGTCCGCGGAGGACCGGGCACCACTGGAGCGCCGGTCGGACATCGACTGGAGCTGACAGCCACCACGGGCGAGACCCATTCCTGAGACCCCTCACCATGTTCGCGAACTGGACGCTCCGGGAGCGCCAGAGGCCCGACGCTCACGAGAAGGGCCTCTGGGAGCTTCGCGAGGACCTCACCTCCCGCATCAGCGAACTCGAGGCGCTGCTCCGGACGAAGACGGCCGCGGAGGACACCCCGGCGGAGACGCGAGCGCTGGCCGACCAGGCCTTCAAGGAACTGGAGGAAGCCCGGACCACGCTCCGCCACGACCACCGCCGGCGCCTCCCCGCCGCGCATCTCGCCGTCGCGCAGACGCGCTTCGACATGGCGCACACCCTCATGCTGAGGCTCTCCTCGCTGGACGAGGTCACCGCGATGATGCCGGGCCTGGTGGCCTTCGTCCGGGAGCACCTGCCCGTCAACGACGAACGGAGGATCCAGGTCGAGGAGATCGCCCTGGCCGTCCGGAGCGGCACCGCCCTGGAGGGGACACAGCGGCAGGTCGTCGTCGACGCGGTCGCCGCCGCCCGGCAGACCCACCTCCGGGAGCACCTCCGGGTCCGGAACTTCACCTGCGTCGTCTACGGGATGGCCGTCGCGCTGTCCGTCATCGTCGTCCTGCTGGGTATCTTCGGCGCGATGGCACCGGAGACGGTGCCCCTGTGCTTCCACCCCGAGAAGATCGGCGTCGTCTGTCCCACGGCCAGCGACACGTCCGCCCTGAGCACGGCGCCCGACGGCGACGTGGACGACCTGTACGCGATGGTCGCCTCGCGGTGGGACTACCCCGTCGTCATGTTCACCGGGATCGTGGCCGCCGCCGTGGCGGCCGCCACCTCCTTGCGACGCATCAGGGGCACCTCCACCCCCTACAACGTCCCCGTGGCCCTGGCCCTGCTCAAGCTCCCCACCGGCGCCCTGACCGCCGTGCTCGGGCTGCTGCTGATGCGCGGCGAGTTCGTCCCCGGCCTCCAGGCCCTCGACTCATCGGCCCAGATCGTCGCCTGGGCCGTCATCTTCGGTTACGCGCAGCAGTTGTTCACCAAGCTCGTCGACAACCAGGCGCAGACCGTCCTGGACTCCGTCGGCGGACCGAACAACACCCCCGCCAAACCGGCCCGCGACCCCCAGACCCCGGCCGCTTGACGGGGCCGATCGGTGTGACGTCCTGGGGGCGCGGTGGTGACCGCTCGTCACTCCCAGAGGACCACCTGCACGGTCAGGGCATCGGGGATGTCGGAGAGGGCGGGGGGTGAGGTGATCGAGAACGCTCCGACCCCGCCCGACGACGTGGCGAAGCAGTACGTGCCCTCCCGGTAGGCACTGATGGCGGGCGGGGCGCCGGGCAGCGGGGGCAGCGAGGCCTCGCAGGTCGGGGCGTCGAGGGCGTCCAGGTCCCTGCCCGTCTCCGCGGCACGCCCGCTCATCACCAGGACGGCCGGAGTCGTGCTGTAGTCGCCCCGCAGGTCGTCGTCCACTCCCGCCAGCCTGCCCGGCCCTTTGCCGTCCAGTTCGGCACCGACGTCCGAGGGGACATTGAGGCTCAGGGGAAGGGTGACGGGGCCTCGCCACCGTGGCGCCGGCCCGGCGCGGTCCGCGTCGGACGGAGCCCGGGCCGGTGGCGGGGAGGGTGTGGACGAGGTCTGCTGCGGTGGTGGAGTGGGTGCGGGCGGGGAGCTGTGGACGGACGGCTGGGCGCGGGAGTCGTCGTCCTGTTTCCTCTCCATCCAGTTGACGCCCTGCACCACGGCGGCGGCGAGGGCGCCGATCGCCGTGATGAGCGCGGCGATGATGACCGCCGGGTGTTCGGACCACGCGCGCCTCCACGCACCCGGCCGCCTTGCCGCTCCACCCTCCGGACTGTCGGCCATGAGCTCCTCGGATCGTCGTGTCGGGGTGTCAGCGCGGCAGGCAGGCGTCGACGCCACCACTGCCGCCGTTGCTGAACGCCGTGGTGCGCTGAGCCGCATCGCCGTGGTCCTCTGAGCGGGTCCAGGGCGTCTCGTCGGCGAGTGCGGTCAGCGCCTGCGCCAGCTCCTCCCCGTCCCCCTCCTCGAACACCAGGTCGTCGGACCCGAAGAGGGTGGCTCCCGCCAGGCAGTCCGCCTGCAACTCGGCCGCGACCGCCCGGAGCCCGGAGACCCGGCGCTGTACGGCGTGGGCCCACTCATGGGCGACCACGAGGTAGACCCACGAGTCCCCTTGCGCGTGTCCGTCGCGCATCAGCGTGACGTCCCAGGCGATGAAGTCGCCCGGGGGGCAGTAGAAGGCGTTGCCCGGGGCGGCGGCCTCGTCACCGCAGCGGGGCGCTTCGGGGGAGCCGGCCACGTACGCTCCGAAGACGTGCGGTGACTGGTACGTCCCGGTGAAGTGGTCATCCCAGTGCGAGCTCCAGAAGGCGTCCACGACCGCCACGGCGTCCGCGGTCTCGGCGGCCCAGTCTTCATCGGGGCCAGGTCCGCCCGTGTCGCCACCGGTATCGGCCGGCGGCTCGAACGGGGTGCTGTCCCCGGGCTCGTCCTCGTCCTCGTCCGACGGCTCTTCCTCGTCCGACGGCCCTTCCTCGTCCGTCCCGTCCTGGTCGCCCGTCCCGTCCTGGTCGTCCGTCCCGCCCTCGTCCACCGACACGTCCTCCCGGTCCGCCCCGGCCCCGGCGCCCTGGGTCTGCCCGTCCGGGTACGAACCCGGAGCAGAGCAACCCGTGACGACGAGGACCGCGATGCCGCCGGCGATCAACCACTTCCGAAACTCGACCACAGGACTTCCCCCCTCGTTCCAACGCGACTCGGCGTGAGCTCTCGGGGCCCGGCGGTCGCAGCCGGCGACGGCAGCGTGGGGGGACCGTCTCCACCGTGATGGTAGGCCTTGATCTGGTTGAGGCGATATGGCCAGAAAGCGACCACCATCGGTACGGTGAAGGGCGTATGAGCTGGTACGACACCCAGGAGCGGGGATCGAGCTGCTCGACGAAATGTGGCGTATTGGTGGCCGCGTGGGAGATGGGCGACCTCCCGGCGGCGATCGCGCCCATGGGGCACCGTCCCGGTGGCTCGAACCGTCGGCGATCACCCGCGGTTACTATGCTCACTTCATGCCGGAGGCCGGCGGCAAGGGGCGCGGCGTCATCGACGGTCTACGGGGGGAGCGGGGAGTCCGGCCCGCCGGCCGAACTCCCCAAGTTCCCCTCAGCGTCGTCGACCGGCGATTCCCGCCGCTACGCCCCGCAGAAGTCGTCCGTGGATGGCAAGGCTGAAGAGATGGGTGGCCTGGGAAAGTGTTGGAAGAGGTCGTAGCGACCCGCTATGTCACGCCCTTGCGTGAGGGCGGCTCACTCCCCGGGATCGTCGAGGCCGACGATCTTGGTACGTACGTCATGAAGTTCACCGGCGCCGGGCAGGGCCGCAAGACGCTCGTCGCCGAGGTGATCTGCGGGCAGCTGGCCCGTCGGCTCGGCCTGCGGGTGCCCGAGCTCGTCACCATCCAGCTGGATCCGGTCATCGGGCTCGGCGAGCCCGACCAGGAGGTGCAGGAGCTGCTGAAGGCGAGCGGCGGGCTGAACCTCGGCATGGACTACCTTCCCGGCTCGATCGGGTTCGACCCGCTCGCGTACGCGATGGACTCCGAGGAGGCGGGCCGCGTCGTCTGGTTCGACGCGGTGATCAACAACGTCGACCGCTCCTGGCGCAACCCCAACATGCTGGTCTGGCACGGCGAACCGTGGCTGATCGACCACGGTGCCACCATGATCTGGCACCACAACTGGCCCGGCGTCCAGGCCTCCACGGCCAAACCCTACGACGCCTCCGACCACGTCCTCGCCTCCTTCCGGCCCGACGTCCGCGCCGCGGCGGCGGACCTCGCGCCGCTGGTCACCGAGGACCTGCTGACCGAGGTGGCCGCCGACGTGCCCGACGAGTGGCTGGTCGACGAGCCCGGCTTCGACTCGGCCGACGCGCTGCGCCGCGCCTACGTGGACGCGCTGCTGCCGCGCGCCGCGACCGTCCACGAGCGGATCACCCTCGGGGAACGCACCGAGCAGGCGCCCTCCCGGGCCCCCGGGTGGCTCACCGACCACCTGGCGCCCTGGCCGCACGCCACCAAGCACGACGCGAAGGACGGCAGCGAGTGACCGACCGGGACGTCTTCGAGTACGCGCTGCTGCGCGTCGTGCCGCGCGTCGAGCGCGGCGAGTGCTTCAACGCGGGCGTGGTGGTCTACTGCCGCGCCCAGGGCTTCGTGTGTGCCCGTACGCACCTCGACGAGGCGAAGCTGCGGGCGCTGGACCCCGGGGCCGACGTGGCCGGCGTCAGGGCCGCGCTGCGCGCCGTGGAGGGCGTCTGCGAGGGCGGCGAGCACGCGGGGCAGGCGGGCGGTGACGACGCCGGCCGGCGCTTCCGGTGGCTGATCGCGCCGCGCTCCACGGTCGTCCAGCCCGGCCCCGTGCACACCGGACTCACCACCGATCCCCGGGGCGAGACGGAGCGGCTGCTCGACCTGCTGGTGCGCTGAGCCCCGCGCGTACGGGCGCCGGGCCCGCAGCGCCTGTACGCCGAGTGACCGGGCGCACCCGGTGGGCCGTTGACACCGGGTGCCAGGGTCTCTAGCGTCTCGTCTGCTGAAGGTACTAAGCGGTCGCTCACCGGCATGGTCGTGCCGGCCGAACCGCTTATCCGGGATCCAAGGGCGAGGAGAACCAGCATGTCCACCACCGAGCAGCGCGTCGCCGTCGTGACCGGGGCCGCGCGGGGCATTGGCGCCGCCACCGCGGTCCGGCTCGCGGCCGAGGGCCGCGCCGTCGCCGTACTCGACCTCGACGAAGCCGCCTGCAAGGACACCGTCGAGAAGATCACCGCGGCGGGCGGCAAGGCCATCGCCGTCGGCTGCGACGTCTCCGACAGCGCCCAGGTGGAGGCGGCCGTCGCCCGCGTCGCCACCGAACTCGGCGCGCCGACGATCCTCGTCAACAACGCGGGCGTACTCCGCGACAACCTGCTCTTCAAGATGAGCGAGTCCGACTGGGACATGGTCATGAACGTGCACCTCAAGGGCGCGTTCCTGATGGCCAAGGCCTGCCAGAAGCACATGGTCGACGCGGGCTTCGGCCGGATCGTCAGCCTCTCCTCGTCCTCGGCGCTCGGAAACCGCGGCCAGGCCAACTACTCCGCCGTCAAGGCCGGTCTCCAGGGCCTCACCAAGACCCTCGCCAAGGAGCTGGGCAAGTTCGGCATCACGGCCAACGCCGTGGCGCCCGGCTTCATCGTCACCGAGATGACCGCGCAGACCGCCGCGCGCGTGGGCATGGGCTTCGAGGAATTCCAGGCCGCGGCCGCCACCCAGATCCCCGTCCAGCGCGTGGGCCGTCCCGAGGACGTCGCCAACGCGATCGCGTTCTTCGCCGGCGACGACGCCGGCTTCGTCTCCGGCCAGGTCATGTACGTGGCCGGCGGCCCCCTCAACTAAGCGAAGGGTGACGGTCATGACCGTAACGGAACTGCCCCCGCCGTCCGGCAAGGTCGCCCTCGTCACGGGCGCCAGCCGGGGAATCGGCTACGGCGTGGCGGAGGCGCTCGTCGCCCGCGGCGACCGCGTCTGCATCACCGGCCGCGGCGAGGAGGCGCTCAAGGAGGCGGTCGACAGGCTCGGCGCCGACCGCGTGATCGGCGTCGCCGGCAAGGCCCATGACGAGGCGCACCAGGCGCTCGCCGTGGACCGGGCCATGGAGGCCTTCGGCCGCGTCGACTACCTGATCAACAACGCCGGGACGAACCCGGTCTTCGGCCCGATGGCCGACATGGACCTGAACGTCGCGCGGAAGGTCTACGAGACCAACGTGATCTCGGCGCTCGGGTTCGCGCAGCGGACCTGGCACGCGTGGCAGAAGGACAACGGCGGTGCGATCGTGAACATCGCGTCGGTGGCCGGAATCGCCCCCTCGCCCTTCATCGGCGCGTACGGCATGAGCAAGGCCGCCATGGTCAATCTGACCCTCCAGCTGGCCCACGAATTCGCCCCCCGGGTGCGGGTCAACGCGATCGCCCCGGCGGTCGTGAAGACGAAATTCGCCCAGGCCCTGTACGAGGGCCGGGAAGAGGAGGCCGCGGCCGCCTATCCGCTCGGCAGGCTCGGCGTGCCCGAGGACATCGGCGGGGCCGCCGCATTCCTCACCTCCGGCCAGTCGGACTGGATCACCGGCCAGACCCTGGTGGTCGACGGCGGAATTTTCCTCAATGCCGGAGTCGGCTGATCCCGTTTCTTCCGGTTGACCGCTAATGCCTCGAGTGCCCCGCCAGTCCACCACATTGACCTGGCGGGGCACTGCGGTATGGTCGGCCGACCCATGGCTGAACGAGGAGCGTGCGCACGTGTTCAACCGGACCAGTCTGCAGGCGGCTGCAGCCCTTGCGTCCATATCCCTGCTGGCGGGATGCGGCCTCTTCTCGGGGGATGACGCCGATGGGGAGAACAAGATCGTGGTCGGTACGACGAGCGCACCGAGCACGCTCGATCCCGCCGCCGCCTGGGACGGCTCCTGGGAGCTGTACCGGAATGTCTTCCAGACCCTCCTGAGCTTTCCCACCGGAAGCGCGACTCCTCAGCCCGACGCGGCCGAGTGCAAATTCACCGACACGGTGAGCAAAGTCTTCGAATGCCGGCTCAAGGAAGGGCTCGCCTTTTCCGACGGCGGCAAGCTCGACGCCCGGGCCGTGAAGCACTCGATCGACCGGATCCGCACCATCAACGCCAAGGGTGGCCCCGGGCCGCTCCTCGGGTCGCTCGACAAGATCGTGACCAGTGGCGACCGCACGGTGACGTTCCACCTGAAGGAACCCGACGCCACCTTCCCGTACATCCTCGCCACACCCGCCATGTCCATCGTCCCGCCCGAGAAGTACCCGGCGGACGCGCTGCGCGAGGACGGCAAGCTCACCGGCTCCGGCCCGTACGTCCTGAACTCCTATCAGGAGGGCGCCGAGGCCGAGCTCACCAGGAACCAGACGTACAAGGGCTTCGCCAACCGCAAGAACGACGCCGTCACCATCCGGTACTTCAAGGAGTCCGAGGCGATGGTGGGCGCCCTGCGGAAGAAGGAGATCGACGCCACCTACCGCGGTCTGACCGCGGAGGAGGTCGTCCAGCTCCAGGAGAAGAAGCCCGAGAACGAGGGGCTCCAGCTGGTCGAGTCGACCGGCGCCGACATCCGCTACCTGGTGTTCAACGCCCAGGCGCCGGGCGTGAGCAAGCTCGCCGTCCGCCAGGCGATCGCCCAGGTCGTCGACCGGGACGCGCTGGTCGCCAAGGTCTACCAGGGCACCGCCGAGCCCCTGTACTCGATGGTCCCCAAGGGCATCGCCGGGCACACGACCGCCTTCTACGACCGGTACGGCGACCCGGACGTCGACAAGGCCGAGAAGCTGCTGGACGAGGCCGGTGTCGACGGGCCGGTGGCACTGACCCTCTGGTACACCACGGACCGCTACGGCTCCGGCACCGCGGCCGAGTTCGCGGAGCTCAAGCGGCAGCTCGAAGCGTCGAAACTGTTCCGCGTCACGCTCCAGGGCAAGCCGTGGAACGAGTTCCAGGCGGGCTACCAGAAGGGCGAGTACCCGGCCTTCGGGCGAGGCTGGTTCCCGGACTTCCCGGACCCGGACAACTTCATCGCCCCGTTCGTCGGCAAGGAGAACGTGCTGTCCACGCCGTACGTCCGGCCGGAGATCACCGACCAGTTGCTGCCCAAGTCCCGCAAGGTCAGCGACCGGGGAGCGGTCACGGAGGAGTTCGAGAAGGCGCAGGAGATCCTCGTGGACGACGTCCGGCTGCTGCCCCTGTGGCAGGGCAAGCTCTACATCGCCGCGAGCGAGGAGATCGCCGGCGGCGAGCGTGCGCTGGACCCGCAGACGGTCATGCAGATGTGGGAGCTGCAGCGCAAGACCAGCTGGTAGCGGCGGGGCGGGCGTTGGGGCCCGGTCGGTTCGGGCTCCAGCCTGGTCGGTGTGGCCAGCGGGTGGAAACCGGCCGGTGGGGCCGGTTGTCAGTGGTCACCGGTAAGTTCTGTGAGCAGACAAGGCGATCACCCCACCGGAGGTTGTTCACGTGACCGACACCGACATGCTGCCCGAGTCCTGGCGCGGCGTCCTCGGCGACGAGCTGCAGAAGCCGTACTTCCAGCAGCTCACCGAGTTCGTCGAGGAGGAGCGGGCCAAGGGGCCGGTCTACCCCCCGCGCGAAGAGGTGTTCGCCGCGCTCGACGCCACCCCGTACGACAAGGTCAAGGTCCTCGTCCTCGGCCAGGACCCGTACCACGGGGAGGGGCAGGGACACGGCCTGTGCTTCTCCGTGCGGCCCGGTGTGAAGACGCCGCCGTCGCTGCGCAACATCTACAAGGAGATGCAGGAGGAGCTGGGGCACCCGGTGCCGGACAACGGCTACCTGATGCCGTGGGCCCAGCAGGGTGTCCTGCTCCTCAACGCGGTGCTGACCGTCCGGGCCGGTGAGCCGAACTCCCACAAGGGCAAGGGCTGGGAGAAGTTCACCGACGCTGTGATCCGCGCCGTCGACGCCCGGCCCGACCCGGTCGTCTTCGTGCTGTGGGGCAACTACGCACAGAAGAAGCTGCCGCTGATCGACGAGACGCGCCACGTGGTGGTCAAGGGCGCGCACCCCTCGCCGCTCTCCGCGAAGAAGTTCTTCGGCTCCCGTCCGTTCACCCAGATCGACAAGGCCGTCGCCGACCAGGGGCACGCCCCCATCGACTGGCGCGTCCCGAACCTCGGCTGACCGTCGCCCGCCGGCCCGCGCTCCGGGGCGCGGCGCCGCCCCGGACCGAGCCTGAGCGGGAAAGCCGTCCACTGCGGCTAGCGTCGGAGGACCGGCCCCCGGGCCCTGGCCGGCCCCGGGGCCCGGCCGGCCCGGGCCGGGTCGCCGACGGACGAGTGGAGGCCGCAGTGCGGGAGCAGCAGCAGGACGCGTCGGACGCGCCGGAGGACGCCGTCCTGACCAGGATCGGGCAGACGATGATGCTCCTCCACGGTGGAGACCGGGAAGAGGCGCGCAACCGCTTCGGCGAGCTGTGGGAGCAGCTCGGAGCGGACGGCGACCCGCTCCAGCGCTGCACGCTCGCGCACTGCATGGCCGACGCCCAGGACGACCCCTACGACGAGCTGGCCTGGGACCTCCGGGCGCTGACCGCCGCGGAGGAGGTGGACGGCCACGGGATGGCGCTGCGCGCCCTGTACCCCGCCCTCCACGTCAACCTCGCCGCCGACTACGTCAAGCTGCGGCGCCCCGACGCGGCGCGCACCCACCTCGACCGCGCCCGCGCCACGTCGGGCACCCTGACCGACGACGGCTACGGCAACGGCGTCCGCGCCGCCATCGCCCGCCTGACGGAGCGCCTCGCCGCGGAGTGACCGCGCGGTGCGCGCCTGCGGGGCGTCTGCCCGGGCAAACGGGTGACGCCGCAGGGCCCGCGCCGGGGCGGTGCCGCGCGGCGGGGGCGCGCCTGGCGGGGCGCTCCGGGTGTACGTGCCGGTGGCCCCGGCCAGGTTGCGCCCGGTTGACGGGTGTTGCGGGAACCGCAGCCCTCGGTGGGGCCCAGCGGTGGGCCCCGCGTGGGCCCGGCGGCGCCCTGGACGGCGCGTCGGGCCCGCTCCCGGCTGACGGGCGGGCCGACGGCCTTGCCGGCCGCAGGGGGCCTGGCGGTGCGCACGCGGCTGGGGGTAGCCCGGCGGGACCGGCACGACCGACAGCGTTGCCGCTGACCTGGGCCGGCGGGGCCGAACGCCCCGGATCCAGGGCGTGGTGTGGCCGCCCCGCTTGTCGTTCGCGCGGACGGTTGGCGAGCACGTCGAGCCGCCGTCGCCGGAGACGGCGGTCTGGCCGCGGTGGCCGCAGGACCGGCGCGCGGCTCCCGGCGCCGGGTGCAGGTCCCGGCTGTGGCCGAACGCCCCGACGCGCAGGGTGGCATGGCCGCCCCGCTTGTGCACCGCGCGGGCGCGGACGGTCGGCGAGCGCGTCGAGCCGCCGTCGCCGGAGACGGCGGTCTGCCCGCCGTCGCCGCAGGCCCCCGGCGCAGGTCCGGCGTATCCGCAGGTCCCCCGGCGCAGCTCCCGGCGGTGGCCACACTCCTCAGCGCAGCTCCCCGCGGTGGCCGCAGGCCCGCGGCGCACGCCCCCGCCCGCGTTCCGGCGGTGGCCACGGCGCCCAGTCGTGGCTCAGTGCTCGCCCCGGGAGGGGGTAGCGGCCCGGCGTCAGTGGCCGAGTGCCTCCTGGCAGAGCTTGGCCTGGCGGCTGTCGGGGTCCCAGTCGCCGAAGCTGCGGCCGAGGGTGCAGACGTCGGGGACGTTGTCCGGGACGGAGGGCAGGGACGGCGGGTCCATCCGGGGGAGCCGGTCGCGCGGGTGCTCGGGTGACGGGAGCTCGCCCGGGCGGTCGTCGCGGGGTGCGGTGGGCGGGGTGGCGGGCGGCGCCGGGGCGCGGTCCGGCGCGGCCGGGGGCGGCTGCCGGGGCGCGGACGCCGGCGGTGGCGCCAGCGCGGCCTCCAGGGCCTCGCGCGCGGGGCCCTGGACGATCTGCGGCGCGACGCCCTGGCCGGCCGGGCCGGTCGCCGGCGGGGGGCCCGGAGCGGGAGCGGCGCCCGGATCGACCGACATACAGCCGGAGACGGCCGCCACGGCCACGGTCGCCAGGACCTTCGCGGTGATTCTCGTTCGTTGCACCCGGTAACTCTGGTCGGTGACCGGCCCTTTGGGGACGGCTACCCGCGGTTATTGGTCCGCACGGGTGATGGGTGTGACCGGCCGATGATCAGGCCGTGGTGCCGCCCGGACCGCCGAGCATCCCCCCGAGCAACTCGCGGAACCCGGTGCGCAGTTCCTCCCGGCTCGGTACGGACGAGTGGAACGCCCCGACCGCGCAGGAGAACATCAGCCCCTCGCACCAGGCCACCAGGGACAGGGTGTGGCGCTCGGGCTCGGAGGACCCGGCCGCGCGCATGAGCGCCGTCAGCGGCTCCCGGAACCGGCGCCCGGTCTCGTCGTAGAACGCGCGCAGCTCCGGGCGGCGGGTGGCCTCCAGGCCCAGCTCGTACCGGGCGACGAGGAGGTCGCGGTGGTCGGTGAGGTAGCGGTGAAGCGCCAGGGAGAGGCCCTCCAGGAGCCCGTCGAGGCCGGTGTCGGGGACGGGCATCTCCTCCAGGGACATCACCCGCGCCTCCCTGTCCGCGAGCCGCCGGACCGCCGCCTCGAGGAGGGCCTGACGGGTCCGGGCGTAGTTGGACGTCGAGCCCTGGGGGAGCCCTGCGGTCTCGTCCACCGCGCGGTGGGTGAGCCCGCGCATGCCCCGCTCGACGAGCAGGGTCAGGGCGGCGTCGGCGATGAGGTCGGCGCGTGCGGTCATGGCCCCAACCTACCGCTCGCACTACACCCGTAGTACGGTGAACGCGTCACTACAGATGTAGTTCCGCCTGCGTGGAGGAATCATGGACAACCGCACCGCCATGCCCCTGGCCGTCGTCGTGGGCAGCGGAATCGGCGGCCTCACTGCCGCCGTCGCCCTGCACCGGCGCGGCTGGCGCGTCACCGTCCTGGAGCGCGCCGCCTCGCTCCAGCCCGTGGGCGCCGGCATCGGCCTCGCGCCCAACGCGCTGCGGGCCCTGGACGTCATCGGCCTCGGCGACGAGATCCGCGCCCTCGCGACCTGGCAGGGCGACGGCGGCATGCGCACCCCGGGCGGACGCTGGCTCTCCCGTACCGACGCACAGGCCGCCGTCGCCCGGTTCGGCGACCCGCTCGTCCCGGTGCACCGGGCCACGCTGATCGACGCCCTCGCCTCCCGCCTCCCGGACGGGGCCGTCCGTACCGCGACCCGCGCCACCCTCACCGACCCGGGATGCCCCGCCACCGGCCGCCGTGCCGTGGTCACCACCCCGGACGGCGACATCGAGGCCGACCTCGTCGTCGGCGCCGACGGCATCAACTCCGCCCTCCGCCCAACCCTGTTCCCCGCCCACCCCCGGCCGGCGTACGCGGGCTTCACCACCTGGCGCGTCGTCATCCCCGCCCCCGACCGGCCGTTCGCCCCCCACGAGACCTGGGGACGCGGCGCCCTGTGGGGCACGCAGCCGCTCAAGGACGGCCGTGTCTACGCCTACGCCGCGGCCGGAGCCCCCGCCGGCGCGCACGCCCCCGACGACGAACGCGCCGAGCTGACGCGCCGCTTCGGGACCTGGCACGACCCGATCCCCGCGATCCTCGCCGCCGTCGCCCCCGACCAGGTGCTCCGGCACGACGTCCACCACCTCACGACCCCGCTGCCCGCCTTCCACCGGGGGCGCACCGCCCTGCTCGGCGACGCCGCCCACCCCATGGCACCCACCCTCGGACAGGGCGGCAACCAGGCCATCGAGGACGGCATCGTGCTCGCCCACCACCTGTCGCCCCACGGTGACGTCGGCGCGGGCCTCGCCGCGTACTCCGCGGTGCGCGTGCCGCGTACCACCGGCATCGTCCGCAAGTCCGCCCGTGTCGCACGGCTGCTGACCCTCACCAGCGCCCCGGCCGTCGCCCTCCGCGAGACGGTGATGACGCTCTCCCGCTTCGGCCCCGGCCTCGCGCTGCGCACCTTCGACGGGATCGCGGACTGGCGGCCGCCCCAGCACACGTATTCTGACCGGGCACACCAGCGCGACGACGCCTGACGGCAGCACGGGAACAGCCACGAGCACGGGCCCGAGCACGGGCCCGGGCAGGGGCCCGGGCACGGTCGCGTACGGCGACAGGGAGAGTGTTGTGAAGATCGGTTGCATCGGACTCGGTGACATCGCGCAGAAGGCGTACCTGCCGGTGCTCGCCACCGTCCCCGGAGCCGAACTCCACCTCCAGACCCGCACCCCGGCGACGCTCGCGCGGGTCGCCGACACCTACCACCTGCCCGCCGGACGGCGCCACGCCGACCTGGACTCGCTGCTCGCCGCGGGCCTCGACGCCGCGTTCGTGCACGCCCCGACCTCCGTCCACGCCGAGATCGTCACCCGGCTGCTGGACGCGGGCGTGCCCACGTACGTCGACAAGCCCCTGGCGTACGAACTCGACGAGTCCCGCCGCCTGGTCGAGCGCGCCGAACGCGACGGAGTGAGCCTCGCCGTGGGGTTCAACCGCCGTCTCGCGCCCGGCTACGCGCAGTGCCGGGACCACCCGCGCGACCTGATCCTCATGCAGAAGAACCGCATCGGCCTGCCCGAGGACCCGCGCACCCTGGTCCTGGACGACTTCATCCACGTCGTCGACACCCTGCGCTTCCTCCTGCCCGGGCCCGTCGAGCACACCGACGTACGGGCGCGGATGCGCGACGGCCTGCTGCACCACGTGGTGCTCCAGCTGTCCGGCGACGGCTTCACCGCCATCGGCATGATGAACCGGATGAACGGCTCCACCGAGGAGATCCTCGAAGTGTCCGGGCAGGAGACCAAGCGCCAGGTCCTCAACCTCGCCGACGTCGTCGACCACAAGGGCCAGCCGAGCGTGCGGCGGCGCGGCGACTGGGTGCCGGTCGCCCGCCAGCGCGGCATCGAGCAGACGGTGCACGCCTTCCTCGACGCCGTACGCGCCGGGAAGACGCTCAGCGCCCGGGACGCACTGGCGACCCACGAGCTGTGCGAGCGCGTGGTGCGGGAGTGCCTGGAGCAGTCCGCCGCCTGACCGACCGGGCAGCCCCGACGGCGCCGAGCGACGCCAGGACGAGCACGGCCGCGTACACCGCCCAGTCGCCGAGCCGGACGTACGGCGTCGTCCCGGCCGCCAGCGGTACGTCGTACACGGCGGCGGCGCTGCGGTCGGTGCCGAGCGGCGCGCCGACGCGCTCACCCTCCGGCCCGTACACCGCGCTGACGCCCGTCAGCGTCGCGTGCACCATCGGCCGTCCCGTCTCCGCCGCCCGCAGCGCCGCCAGCGACGCGTGCTGCCCAGGCGCCCAGCTGTCCTGGAACGTCGACGTCGCCGACTGCGCCACCAGCACCTGCGCCCCCTCCCGCACCAGGTGCCGGCTCATGTCGGGGAACGCCGTCTCGAAGCAGACCAGCGGGCCCAGCCGCAGCCCGCGCTCCCCGACCGTCATCACCACCGGCTGCTCGCCGCGCCTGCGGTCCTCGGCCGCCGCCCTGCCGACCGACGTGGCCCAGCCCAGCACCGACCGGAACGGGACGTACTCGCCGAACGGCACCAGCCGCATCTTGTCGTAGCGGTCACCGGTGGTGCCCTCGGGACCGACCAGCACGCTGCTCTTGTAGATGCCCGGCCGGTCGGACCGGCGCGCGTCCACGTTCACCAGGACCTCGGCGCCCACCTGCCGGGACAGCGCCGCGAGCCGGGCCGTGTACGCGGGCCGCGCCGTCAGGTCGGCGCCGACGCTGCTCTCGCCCCACACCACCAGGTCCACGTCCTGCCGGCCCGCCAGCTCCCGCGTCAGCTCCTCGGCCCGCGCGAACCGCCGCTCCGCCCCGCCCACCCCGTTCAGCACCCCCGGCTGCACGACGGCGATCCGCACCTGCCCGGCCGGCTGTGGGGCCGGCACCCACCACGCCGCCGCACCCATGGCGACCGCACACACCAGCAGACCGGCGACGGCGGTCGGGCGCAGGGCGCGAACCGACACCAGCAGGGTCACCGCCGTGTTCACCGCCACCACTAGCAGGCTGACGAGCCACACCCCGCCCAGCGACGCCACCCTCAGCGCGGGCGGCACCTGCCACTGACTGGCCCCGAGCAGACCCCACGGGCCGCCCAGCCCCTCCCAGGAACGGACCAGCTCCACCATGAGCCAGCCCGACGGCACGACGGCGAGGGCGGCCGCGGCACGCGCGCGTGACGGCACCCCGGACAGCATCAGCCGCACCAACGGACCCCACGGCGCCCACAGCAGCCCGAGCAGGGCGGCCAGCAGCAGGATGAAGACATGGAGGCTCGGCATCAGCCAGTGGTGTACGGCCAGCATGAACCCGAGCCCGCCCAGCCAGCCGTCGAGCGCCGCGCGACGCCACGTGGGTGCCGTGCGGATCAGCAGCATCCAGGGCACCAGTGCCAGGTACGCCCACCACCACAGCGACGGCGCCGGGAACGCCAGGGCGGGCAGAGCGCCGGCCACCACGGCCGCCGCGCCCCGCCACCACGGCGACGCCGCCACGTGCGCCGTGCGCGGCCGCCACCGCCCGACCGGGATCCGCATCGCGCCTCCTCGCACAGTGGGCCGCCTCCCGACGCTTCCGGATACCCGGCGACGCCCCGCTAAGACGTACGGCGACGCCTCGCGACGTCCGGTGGCAGACCCGGACGCCCTGCCGACATCTCCAGTGTGCGGGAGCAGATCATTCCGCCGACAGTACGCCGCCGGTCGCGCGTCGCCACTTCTCGTGCACCACCACCGTCCGCAGCCGCCACCCGCCGTCGGTGCGGGCCAGCGCGAAGGCGTACCGCCCGCCCGAGACGAAGTCGTCCCCCGCCGCCATCCGCATCGGATTCACGTAGTCGGCCAGCGCCTCGGCGCGGTCGCCCGGATAGCCGCCCAGGTCCTCGATGGTCACCCGCCGGTTGACGATCAGGTGCTGGCGCACGGGGAACAGGCGCATCGTCTCCGCGAGCCAGTCCACGACCTCGCCGGCCGGGCCGGCGACCCCGCCCGCGCCCTGGTAGTCGGCCCGCCCGTCGGCCGTGAACAACGCCCGGTAGGCGGACCAGTCCGCGTCGTCCACCGCCACCGCGTACCGGGTGATCACTTCGTCGATGGCCAGCCGGTCCATCACGGTCGCGAGATCCACGCGCTGCGTCATCGCATCAGTGTCGGGCAGCGCGACCCGCAGGCCAAGAGCCCCGCACGCCCCACCGCCCGGCGCCGGTCACCGCCCGGCGCCGGTCACCGCCCGGCGCCGGTCACCCGGCCGTCACGCCGCCTCCCAGTGGTGGGCACGGCCGCCGCGCCACTCCACCAGGTGCGGGTCGTCCAGGGAGATGTCCGCCTCGTCCAGCCCCGCGCGCCGCAGGAACTCGACGAGGTCCGCGTCGTTGTGGGCGAGGCCCACGATCTGCCCGCGTACGGTGACGCGCCGCCCGCCGCCGGGGGAGGGGCGGTGGACGACGACGGGTGCCTGCCAAGCCATGGGACCAGGGTGCGCCGTGCGGCGCCCGATCGCGAGCCGGTGCGTCCGTTCACACGGGGTGTGAACGCAGTGCGTGCACAGGTGCCCCGTGCGCCCTCGCGTCCGTCCGCCTCGCGCGGGAGGCTCTCCGCAGGTGTCCGGGACGGAGGACCCGGGCATCGGGCCGCCGGCCACCCCCCCTGCCGGCGGCCCCCGCCCATGCGTACCGGCCGCCGGAGGTTACGCGGCCCTCTCCACGTCCCCCTGCTGCGAGGTCCGGGCGTACTGGAGGACCAGGGCGCTGTAGATCCGCTGCTCGTCCTCCGACAGCTGCCCGCCGGAGCGCACCCACAACTCGCGGATGGCCGCGTTCAGGGCTTCGGCGTCCGGGGTGGGCAGCTCGTCGGGGGATCTGGTCATGGCACCCAATGTAGGGGGACCCCCCGGCCGTACGGCTACTTCTCGCGGCGCTTTGTGACGAAGCTCCCGCCGGGCCGGGTGCCGCCCGGCCGGGGGGCGTCAGCCGCCGGACTCACCCGCGTGCGGGCTGAGGACACCCATCCCGACCAGGGCGAACAGCACCAGGCCGAGGACGATGCGGTAGATCACGAAAGGCATGAAGCTCTTGGTGGTAATGAACTTCATGAACCACGCGATCACCGCGTATCCCACGGCGAACGCGATGATCGTGGCGAAGATCGTCGGGCCCCAGGACACGTGCCCGCCCTCGCTCGCGTCCTTGAGCTCGAAGAGTCCGGACGCCAGCACGGCCGGGATGGCGAGCAGGAAGGAGTAGCGGGCCGCCGCCTCGCGGGTGTAGCTCATCAGCAGGCCGCCGCTGATCGTCGCGCCGGACCGGGACACACCGGGAATCAGCGCCATCGCCTGGCACATGCCGAAGATCAGACCGTCCTTGACGCCCAGGTCCTTGAGGGTCTTGCGCTCGGGCGCCGCGCGGTGGCGGCCGCCCTCCTCGACGCGGGCGGCCAGCCGGTCGGCGATGCCCAGGACGATGCCCATGACGATCAGGGTCGTCGCGATCAGGCGCAGATCACGGAACGGGCCCTCGATGTGGTCCTTGAGGGTGACACCCAGCACACCGATCGGGATCGAGCCGACGATCACCAGCCAGCCCATCTGGGCGTCGTGATCGCCGCGCATCTCCTTGTTCGTCAGCGACCGGAACCAGGCGGACACGATCCGCGCGATGTCCTTGCGGAAGTAGATGAGTACGGCCGTCTCCGTACCGATCTGGGTGATCGCCGTGAAGGCCGCGCCCGGGTCGTGCCAGCCCGCGAAGGCCGCGGTGAGGCGCAGGTGCGCGCTGGATGAAATGGGGAGGAACTCCGTCAGCCCCTGGACGAGCCCGAGGATGAGTGATTCGAACCAATTCATGGGGCTGAAGCCGTCCCGAATGTGCTCGTGGGGTCAATTGGGGGCGGCCGTGATCGTTCGACGGCCGGTCGGTGCGCAGCGTACAGCCCCAAGATGAATGGAGGCGGCCGCCCGGGCGTCCTACCGGCTGCGCAGGCGGTGGCGCTTGCACCAGGCGACCACCGCCGCGCCCAGGCCGCTCAGCAGGATGAATCCCATCGCGAACAGGAACGCGGGCGAGGTCGGGGACGCCGCCTCGCTGCCCGCCACCACATAGGCCGCCGTGTTGGGGATCGAGCCGATGCCCGTCGCCAGCAGGAACGGCGCGTATCCCATGCGTGACACCGCCGCGCAGTAGTTGGCGGCGGCGAAGGGCACGCCCGGGAAGAGGCGGATCGCCAGCATCGAACGGAAGCCGTGCCGGCTCAGCTGCCCGTCCGCGGCCTCCAGCCACCGGCCCCGGACCAGGGGCCGCAGGGCCTCCTGGCCCAGCAGCCGCCCGAGCGTGAACGCGATGCCGGCGCCCAGCACCGTCCCGCCGACCGCCGCGACGAGCCCGGCCTGCGAGCCGAACAGCGCGCCCGCCGCCAGGTTCAGGATCGGCCTCGGGACGAAGGCCGCGGTGCACAGCCCGTACGCCATCGCGAACAGCACCACCGCGCCCGCGCCGCCGACCTGTGGGGGCCAGCCCGCCGACAGCAGCCGCTGTGGCTCGTACAGCACGACCGTCACCGCCGCGGAGGCAAGGACGACGAGCAGGAGCGACAGTCGCGACCAGGGCGACAGAAGAGCACGGGAGCAGCGGACGGCGAGACCGGCCTGGGGCCTGGTGACGGGGTCGAGCATCCGGGGAGACTAACCGACTTGGGCCGGTGATCGCCGTAACGTCCGTCTCGTACCTGGTTGATGCGTCCCGCCCGCCCCACCGGCACCAGGGGCCGCTCGGCTCCCGTGGGCACCGTAATTCGGTCGACGCGCACCCCGCGGACCAGCCATGATCGGCACATGTTCCGGTACGCCTTCCTCGCAGCGCCGTCCGCAGTCGCGGACGCGCCGAAGGCTGCCGCATTCGCCTTCCCCGCCGTTCTCGACGGCGCCCGAAGCTGACCCTTCCCGGATCGTCCGGCGGACCCCGCAGGGGGAGGGTCGGCAGGGCGCGGGGGTCCTCTTCAACGCTTCGAGTTCCGGGAAGGAACGTCAGCAGCCATGCCCAAGACGGCATACGTGCGCACCAAGCCGCACCTCAACATCGGCACCATGGGTCACGTCGACCACGGCAAGACCACCCTGACCGCGGCCATCACCAAGGTCCTCAGCGAGCGCGGGACCGGCACGTTCGTGCCGTTCGACCGGATCGACCGGGCGCCCGAGGAGGCGCAGCGCGGCATCACCATCAACATCGCGCACGTCGAGTACGAGACGGACACCCGGCACTACGCGCACGTCGACATGCCCGGCCACGCCGACTACGTCAAGAACATGGTCACCGGCGCGGCCCAGCTCGACGGGGCGATCCTCGTCGTCTCCGCGCTCGACGGGATCATGCCGCAGACCGCCGAGCACGTGCTGCTGGCCCGTCAGGTCGGCGTCGACCACATCGTCGTCGCCCTCAACAAGGCCGACGCGGGTGACGACGAGCTCACCGACCTCGTGGAGCTGGAGGTGCGGGAGCTGCTCACCGCGCACGGGTACGGCGGTGACTCCGTCCCCGTGGTCCGCGTCTCCGGGCTCCGGGCCCTGGAGGGCGACCCGCGCTGGACCGGCGCCGTCGAGGCGCTGCTCGACGCCGTCGACACCTATGTGCCGATGCCGGAGCGGTACGTGGACGCGCCGTTCCTCCTGTCCGTGGAGAACGTGCTCACCATCACCGGTCGCGGCACGGTCGTCACCGGCGCCGTCGAGCGCGGCACGGTCCGGGTCGGGGACCGCGTCGAGGTGCTGGGCGCGGACACGGAGACGGTCGTCACCGGCCTGGAGACCTTCGGCAAGCCGATGGAGTCCGCCCAGGCCGGCGACAACGTGGCGATGCTGCTGCGCGGGGTCCCGCGCGACGCGGTCCGCCGCGGCCACGTCGTGGCGGCGCCCGGCAGCGTCCGCCCGAGCCGGCGCTTCACGGCACGGGTGTACGTGCTGTCCGGGCGTGAGGGCGGCCGGACCACGCCGGTCACGACCGGATACCGCCCGCAGTTCTACATCCGCACCGCGGACGTGGTCGGTGACGTCGGCCTCGGCGAGACGGCCGTCGCCCGCCCCGGCGACACGGTCACCATGACCGTCGGCCTGGGCCGTGACGTCCCGCTGGAGCCGGGCCTCGGCTTCGCGATCCGCGAGGGCGGCCGCACGGTCGGCGCGGGAACGGTCACCGAGGTGCTCTGAGCGCCACGGGCCGCCACCACCGGGAACAACACCCTGGTGGTGGCGGGCCGTTGACCGACCGGCAGACTGGCGTCCATGCCAGAAACGGGAACGACAGCATTGGTTCTTGGCGCGGGCGGACTCACGGGCACCGGCTGGGAGGTGGGTGTCCTGCACGGCCTCGCCGAGGCGGGTGTCGACCTGTCGACGGCCTCCGTCGTCATCGGCAGCTCGGCCGGCTCCGCCGTCGGCGCGGATCTGCTCTCCGGCGGGGAGAGCCTCGCCGGGCTGTACGAACGGCAGCTGGCCGACCCGCCGCCGGGGCGCCCCGCGGGCCGCCTCGGCCCCGCGACCCTCCTGCGGTACACGGCCGCCGTCCTGGCCTCGCGCACCCCCGAGGCGTACGGGCGAAGGCTCGGCCGCCTCGCGCTCGCCGCCCGGACACCGGTCGGCGAGGCCGCCCGGCGCGAGATGATCGCCGCTCGGCTGCTGCACCACGAGTGGCCCGGCCGGCCGCTGCGGGTCACGGCCGTCGACGCCGCGACCGGCGAACTGCACACCTTCGACAAGGACAGCGGCGTACCCCTCGTCGACGCCGTCACCGCGAGCTGCGCCATCCCCGGCGTCTGGCCGGCCGCGACCGCCCAGGGGCGCACCTGGATCGACGGCGGCCTGCACTCCACCGCCAACGCCCACCTGGCCGCCGGGTACGAACGGGTCGTGGTCGTCGCGCCCAGCGCCTCCGGCAACAAGGTGATCCACTCACCCCGCGCCCAGGCCGCCCGGCTGCGCGACGCGGGCGCACGGGTCGCCGTGATCACCCCCGACGCCGCCGCCCGGCGGGCCTTCGGGCGGAACCCGCTCGACCCGGCGCGCCGCGTGCCCGCCGCCCGCGCCGGGCGGGCCCAGGCCGCTGCCCACGCGCGGGCCGTCGCCGCCGTATGGGCACAATGAAGCGGTGACCGAGCCCCGCCCCGTACTCCGTGACGTCGACCACGGCACCGCGAAACTCATGCCGGACGTGGATCGTGAGCGGGCGTGGCTGCTGACGGTCGACGGGGCGCCCCAGTCGTACGTCGACCTGGACGATCCGGCGCACCTGGAGTTCGAGTACGCCCGCCGGCTCGCGCACGCCGTGGACTGCGCGGCGCCCGGGGGCGGGCCGCTGGACGTGGTGCACCTGGGCGGTGGGGCGCTGGCGCTGCCCCGGCGGCTGGCCGTGACCCGGCCCGGCTCCCGTCAGGAGGTCGTCGAGGCCGACCGCGGGCTCATCGCGCTCGTGGCGGAGCACCTGCCGCTGGCGCCCGGGAGCGGCATCACCGTGCACGGCGCCGACGCACGGGCGTGGCTGGAGGCGGCGCCCGCCCGGTCGGCGGACGTGCTGCTCGCGGACGTCTTCGGCGGTTCGCGGGTGCCCGCCCATCTGACGTCCCTCGGGTACGCGCGGGCCGCGGAACGGGTGCTGCGCAGGGACGGGGTCTACGCGGCGAACCTGGCGGACGGCGCCCCGTTCGCGTTCCTCCGCTCCCAGCTGGCGACCTTCGCCGCCGCGTTCGCGCACCTGGCGCTGATTGCCGAGCCCGCGGTGCTGCGCGGGCGGCGCTTCGGCAACGCCGTGCTCGTCGCCTCGCAGCGGGAACTCGACACCGCGAGCCTGGCCCGGCGGACGGCCGCCGACGCCTTTCCCGCGCGCGTGGAGCACGGCGCGTCACTGGCCCGGTTCACGGCCGACGCCCGGCCGGTGCGGGACGAGGACGCCGTCGCATCACCCGAGCCGCCCGGCGGCGCCTTCGGCATCGGCTGACGCGGGGTCGGCTGACGCGGGGGCGGCGGGCTGGGCGGCGACCTCCTTCGTACGCCGCGTCAGGTTCCGTACGTCCGGCACCAGCAGCACCAGTGCCGTCACCAGCACCACCAGCGCCGCGCACCCCCACAGCGCCTGGGAGCGGCCGAAGAGGCTCTCCGCCGGTCCGGCCAGCGCCGTCGACAGCGGCAGCATCGCGGTCGAGCCGAACCAGTCGTACGCCGAGACCCGCGACAGCTTCTCCTCCGGGATCTCCTGGTGCAGCGCCGTCATCCACGCGACGCCGAAGATCTCCAGCGCGACACCGCAGACGAACATCGCCGCGATCAGGCCGCCCACCGGGAGCGGTACGGCCAGCGCGGCCGACGGCAGCGCCAGCGGGAAGACGCACAGGGTGCCCACCAGGAGCATCCGGCGGGGCTTCCAGCGCATCGCCAGCAGCGCGCCGCCCACCGTTCCCGCCCCGAACGCCGCCAGGGCGAGCCCCCAGGGCCGGGCACCGCCGAGCTCCTCCTCGGCGACCAGCGGCCCGTACACCGACTCGGCCGCCCCGACGACCGCCACGACCACCGAGAACTGCGCCACGATCGACCAGAGCCAGGGCCGCCCCCGGAACTCGTCCCACCCCTCGCGCAGGTCGGACAGCAGCCCGCCCCCGGGGGCCCGCTTCGCGATGTGACCGACGTCGAGGAAGGCCCGCAGCGCGCCCGCCACGGCGAAGGCCGCCGCGTCGACGGCGAGGACCCAGCCGGGGCCGAACGCCGCGATCATCGCGCCGCCGAGCGCGGCGCCGCCGATGCTGGCGCCGTTCACGGCCATCCGGAAGAACGCGAAGGCCCGCCCGGCCTGTTCGCCGCTGACGCTGGACATCAGCATGCCCTCGGCGGCGGGGCTGAAGAAGGCCTGGCCGGTGCCGCACAGGGCGGTCAGCAGCATCATCTGCCACAGCTGCGGGTCGCCCGCCAGGACGAGGACGGCGAACACCGCCTGCGAGACGCAGTTGAGGGCGTTCGCCGCGACCATGACCCGGTGGCGGGGTATCCGGTCGGCTATCGCGCCGCCGACGAGCAGGAAGAGGACGAGCGGCAGCGTACGGGCCGCGGCGACCAGGCCCACGTCCCCGCCGTCCCCGCCCGCCTCCAGGACGGCAAACGCCGCCGCGATCAGGGCGCCGTGGGTGCCCAGGTTGGTGACGACCGTGGCGGCGGTCAGGAGCGTGTAGTTGCGTCCGGCCCACCCGGGGCGTCGCGGACGGAGGCCCTTGCGGGGCGCGGCGGCGGGAGTACTCACCGGAGTACTCTCCCCGGCACCGCGCCCCGGTGCCAAACCGATTACGCGGAGGCGGTCAGGACGCGGACGCGCCCTCGGGCAGCCTCACCGTCGCCAGGATCTTCTGGATGGTCGCGTCCGGCACCTCGTCCGGGACGCCGGCGTTGGCGTAGAGGACCCAGCTGACGAAGTCACCCTTGTCGTTCTTGAAAGAGAAGACGGTGGACTTGCCGTCCGTGTCGCACTTGCCCTCCTTCTTGGTGTTGAGGGCCGTGGCCGTGGCGACGTGGCCGGTCAGACCGGACGTCGTGGTGAACGGCTTGGCCTTGGTGACCTTGACCGTGCCCTTGGGCTCGGTCTGGGCGTAACCGGCCCACGCCCACTGGCCGGCCGTGTCGTACGCGGCCTGGGCGGTGTCCTTGGCGCCCTGGGCGCCCTTGGTGCCGACCATGGCGAGGCCGGTCTCCTCCTTGCGCCCGTCCTTGTTGGCGTCGTCGGTGCACCAGGTGCTCTTGTACTCGGCCGGGGCGGACATCACGGCGACCGCGCTGCCGTCCTTCTTCACCTGGTCCTCGAACCCGACGCTGGTGCCCGAGCCGAGGACCTCCCAGTCGGCCGGGACGTCGAACTGGGCGCTGCGCTTGGGGTTGTAGACGACCTTCCAGCCCGGGACGGTGGGCTTGGCGGCGGTCCCACCGTCACGCGGGTTGTCCGTCGGCGCCGGCGGCGGGGCCTCGGACGACTTCGACGCGCTCTGCGAGGGCTTGGGGTCGGCGCCGACCGTCTTCTTCTCGTCGTCCTTGCCGAGCACCAGGAAACCGGTGACGCCGGCCGCGACGACGACCGCGGTCGCCGCGACGATCGCGACGATCGTCGTCTTCCTCTTGTCGTCGCCGCCCTGCGGCGGTACGGGCGGGCCGGGCATCGCGTACTGCTGCTGCACGGTCGGCTGCTGGTACGGGTTGGGCTGCTGGTACGTGGGCTGCTGGCCCGGCTGCGGCGCGTGGCCCGGCTGCTGCGGCGGTGCGCTCGGCGGCGGCGGGGTGGCCGGCTGCTGGTACGGATTCGGCTGCTGGTACCCCGGCTGCTGGTACGGGTTCTGGTCCTGCGGGTTCTGCTCGCCCCCGGGCGGCTGCTGTCCTGGCCACATGGCGAGTAACCATAGAGGTGCGTGGTGACGAGTGCCACGCCCGCCCCCTGGACCTGGTTCCCGCGGAGGCTTCCCGCGCTTGCTACTGCCTGGTAACTTCGCCGGTATGTCCAAGACCATGCCGAGCATCGGCGACATGCTGCTGGCCACCGTCCCCATGGCCAAGACCCTGAACCTGGACGTCGTCGAGGCGACTGCCGAGCGCGCGGTGCTGCGCCTCCCGGACCAGGGCGCCTTCCACAACCACGTCGGCGGTCCGCACGCCGGCGCCATGTTCACCCTGGGCGAGTCCGCCAGCGGCGCGATCGTCATCGGCGCGTTCGGCGACCAGATGGGCCGGGCCGTGCCGCTCGCCGTCCGTGCCGAGATCGGCTACAGGAAGCTCGCCATGGGCCCCGTCACCGCCACCGCCACGCTCGGCCGCACCAAGGCCGAGGTCGTCGCCGAACTCGACGCCGGGGAGCGCCCCGAGTTCCCCGTCCACGTGGAGATCACCCGCGAGGACGGCGCCGTGACCGGCGAGATGACCATCACCTGGACCCTGCGCCCCAACTCCTGACCCCTGACGCGCGGATCCCCGCGTCCCGCGCACGCGTGGTCGGACGCGCGCGCGAAGACCGCCCCCGCACCCCTGTCCGGGTGCGGGGGCGGTCGTGTCCCCCCTCGCGTCACCGCGATCCCCCCACCCGCCTGCGCATAGTGCGCATATGTCATCACATGTCTCCCGCAGGACGACCCTCCGCCTGCTCACCGGAGCCGCCGCCGCCACGGCCGCCGCGGCGACCGACACCCCCACGACCGCGACCGCCGCCACGGCCCCCGCCCCCGCCCACTCCGCCGCACCACCCGCCGCCGCCCGCCGCGTCGACGAGCTGCTCGCCCGGCTCACCCCCGACGAGAAGCTCGGCCTCCTGCACGGCGCCAAGGACCCCCACAGCCTCGGCCAGGCCGGCTGGATCCCCGGCGTACCGCGTCTCGGCATCCCGCCCCTCCGCCTCGCCGACGGGCCCGCCGGCGTGCGCGTCCGGGCCCGTGCCACCGCCCTCCCCGCCCCCGTGATGCTGGCGAGCGCCTTCGACCCCGCCCTCGCCCACGAGTACGGCCGCGTCATCGGCCACGAAGGCCGGGCCCTCGGCCAGGACGTCCTGCTGTCGCCGATGGTCAACCTCATCCGCACCCCCTACGCCGGCCGGAACTTCGAGACGTTCAGCGAGGACCCGCTGCTCACCTCCGACCTCGTCGCCGAGGAGATCCGCGGCATCCAGGCCGAAGGCCTCATCGCCACCGTCAAGCACTTCGCCCTCAACAACCAGGAGAAGGACCGCACCACCGTCGACGTGCGCATCGGCGAACAGGCCCTGCACGAAACGGAACTGCGCGGCTTCGAAGCCGCCGTCGCCGCCGGGACCGGAGCGGTGATGGGCGCGTACAACAAGGTCGACGGCGCCCACGCCTGCGAGAACCGCGACCTGCTCACCGGCGTGCTGCGCGAGCGGTGGGGCTTCGACGGCTTCGTGATGAGCGACTGGGACGCCACCCACAGCACCGTCCCGTCCCTCACCGCCGGCCTCGACATGGAGATGCCCGCAGGCCGCTGGTACGGCGAACCCCTGCGGCGCGCCCTGGCGGACGGCACCGTGACCGAGGACGCCGTCGACCGTTCCGTACGCCGGATCCTCACCATCATGGGCCGCTTCGGCCTCCTCGACGGCACCGCCCCGGCCCGCCCCGCCACCCGCGACCGCGACGCCGGGGCCCGCCTCGCGTACCGCGTCGCCGTCGCCGGGGCGACCCTGCTGCGCAACGAGCGCGCCACGCTGCCGCTCACCGGGCCCGCCGCCCGCTCCGTCGTCGTCATCGGCCCCACCGGTACGGTGCCGTTCGCCAGCGGCGGCGGCAGCGCCCATGTCGTCCCCGACCGCGCCGACAGCCCGCTCGACGCCATCACCGCCCGCGCCGGCGAGGGCGCCACGGTCACCCACGCCCTGGGCGAGGACCTGTACGGCAAGCCCCTCACGGTCCACGGCGCGCCCCTCGACGGGCAGCGCGTACGCCCCGGGAAGACCTACACCTACGAGGGGACGCTCACCCTCGACCACCCCGACGAATGGACCTTCGTCGTCCACTACGGCGGCACGCGCCCCACGGTCCTCGTCGACGGCACCGAACTGTTCGCCGCCCAGGACCGCGAGGCCGAGCTCTTCGCCGGCTTCGGCCTGGTCTCCACCGCCCCCGACGGCCTGAAGGTCCGCCGCCGCACCCTCCGCCTCACCGCCGGACGCCACACCCTGCGCGTCACCGCCACCGGCGGCGCCCAGGGACAGCTGTTCCGGCTGCGCCGCATCACCACCGCCACCCGGGCGGCCGACGTCGCCGAGGCCGTACGCGCGGCCCGCGCCGCGCACAGCGTCGTCCTGTTCGCGTACGAGGACGCCGCCGAGGGCCGCGACCGCACCACGCTGGCGCTGCCCGGCCGGCAGGAGGCGCTCATCGACGCCGTGACCGCCGCCAACCCCCGGACCACCGTCGTCCTCAACACCTCCTCCGCCGTCACCATGCCGTGGCTGGAGCGCACCGGAGCCGTGCTCCAGATGTACTACCCGGGCCAGGAGGGCGCCGCCGCGACCGCCGCCGTGCTCTTCGGCGACACCGACCCCGGCGGCCGGCTCACCCAGACCTTCCCGGTCTCCGACGCCCGCCACCCCACGGCCGGCGACCCCCGCCGCTACCCCGGCAGCGGCGGCGTCCAGGAGTACTCCGAAGGCATCCGCACCGGACATCGCTGGTACGACGCGGAGGGCGTCGAGCCGCTGTTCCCCTTCGGCCACGGCCTGTCGTACACCACGTTCGCGTACGCCGGGCTCGTCGTGACCCCCGCCCGCGGCGGCGGCCTCACCGCCCGCTTCACCGTCCGCAACACCGGCCGGCGCACCGGCGTCACCGTCGCGCAGCTGTACGCCGGTCCCTCCCCGGACCTCGCGCTCGACCAGCCGGCCCGGATCCTCGCCGGCTACCGGCGCATCGAGCTGCGGGCCGGCCAGGTCCGGCACGTCACCGTGCCGATCGCCGCCCGGACGCTGTCCTCGTGGGACCCGCGGGGCCACGCCTGGGTGCTCGGCACCGGCACCCGCACCGTCCGGCTGGGCACCTCCTCGCGTGACCTGACGCTCACCGCTCGGGCGCGGGTCCTCCCGGTCTGAGCAGGTAGGCTGCCCGGCGTGCGCGCCCGACCCGCGCCGCACGCCGGGCAGCACGGAAACGACGACGGAGGAACCGGCTTTGCACGTCCAGGAGTGGCTCGAGACCGTTCCCGCGGTCAGCATCTACATCCTGGTGGGGGTGGTGATCGGGCTCGAGAGCCTCGGCATCCCGCTGCCGGGCGAGATCGTTCTCGTCAGCTCGGCGCTGCTGGCCTCCCAGCACGGTGACATCGACCCGTGGGTGCTCGGCGCGTGCGCCACCGCCGGCGCGATCATCGGCGACTCGATCGGCTACGCCATCGGGCGCAGGGGCGGGCGGCCCCTGCTGACCTGGCTGGGCGGCAAGTTCCCCAAGCACTTCAGCGAGGCCAACATCGCCCTGGCCGAGCGGTCGTTCCAGAAGTGGGGCATGTGGGCCGTCTTCTTCGGGCGCTTCGTGGCCCTGCTGCGGATCTTCGCCGGGCCGCTGGCCGGCGTCCTGCGCATGCCGTACTGGAAGTTCCTCATCGCCAACGTCTTCGGCGGCATCCTCTGGGCGGGCGGCACCACCGCGGTCATCTACTCGGTCGGCGTGGTCGCCGAGGCGTGGCTGAAGCGCTTCTCGTGGCTGGGCCTGGTGCTCGCCGTGCTGATCGGCCTGACGTCGATGCTGGTGCTCAAGAACCGCGCCAAGAAGGCGGCGGCGGCGGCCGAGGCCCGCGCGGCCACCGAGGTCGCCGCCCCCGAACCCGTCGGCGCCACCGCGGACTGACGACGGCGCGAAGGGGCCGTGCAGGTTCGCCCCCGCAGAGGTTGGCGGCGCCGGGCCCACCAGCCGTCAGGACGTGTGCGCCTCGCCGTGCGCGCGGGCCAGCTCCACGTACATCGTGGCGTTCAGTTTGATGCCCTCGCGCTCCTCGGCAGTCAGCTCGCGCTTCACCTTCGCCGGGACGCCCGCCACCAGCGAGCCGGGCGGGACGCGCATGCCCTGCGGAACGAGCGCCTGGGCGGCGATCAGCGAACCGGCGCCGATGTGGGCGCCGTTGAGGACCGTCGCGCCCATGCCGACCAGGACGTCGTCCTCGACCGTGCACCCGTGCAGGACCGCGTTGTGGCCGACCGAGACGCGCTCGCCGACCGTGACGGGGAAGCCCGGGTCGACGTGGACCGTGCAGTTGTCCTGGATGTTGCTGTCGGCGCCCAGGACGATCGGGCCGCAGTCGGCGCGCAGCACGGCGTGGTACCAGACGCTCGCCCCGGCGGCCATGGTCACCTCGCCGACCACGACAGAGGTCGGCGCGGCGAACGCGTCCGGGTGCACGTCCGGTTCCTTGCCGCCGACCCCGGTGATCAACGCCCGCTCAGTCATCGCCTGCTCCTCGTGTTGCGAAAGGTCGCGCCAGGGGAACGGTAAGGGACGGCCCTGACGGCCGTGACGGTGGGGCGAACATCACAGCGCGTGGCGCGGCCGGGGCCCGAGCGGGCCGACTACCGTGTCCGGGTGCCGAAGAACAGAAACACGTTCTCCTCCCTGGCCGCCTGGCGGCGCCGGGTCCTCAGCCGGGCCGTGCACGGCGGCTGGCGATGGGTGCAGGAGACGGGAGCCGTCACCGCGGAGCACCCCGGGAGGCTGCGCTTCCGGCGGCTGGGCCCCGGCACACGGCTGGCGTTCCCGCAGGGCACCGTCTTCGGGGAGCGGTGGATCGAGCTGGGCGACCACTGCATCATCGCCGAACAGGTCACGCTGACCGCCGGGATGATGCCGGGGCTCGACCTGGGGCCCGACCCGGTCCTGACCCTGGGCAACGGCGTCGTGCTCGGGCGCGGCAGCCATGTCGTCGCGGACGCGCCGGTGACGGTCGGCGCGGACACCTTCTGCGGGCCGTACGTCTACATCACGTCCACGAACCACAGTTACGACGACCCCCACGAGCCGGTCGGCCGGCAGTGGCCGCGCTCCGCGCCCGTGACGGTAGGCCCGGGCTGCTGGCTCGGCACCGGAGCGGTGATCCTTCCCGGCGCACGGCTCGGACGCAACGTGGTGGTGGCCGCGGGCGCCGTGGTGCGGGGCGAGGTGCCCGACCACGCGGTGGTGGCGGGCGCGCCGGCCCGGGTCGTACGGCGCTGGGACGCCGCGAACGGGTGGCAGCCGCCGTTGCGCACGCCCGCTCCCGTACCCGTGCCGGAGGGCGTCACGTCGCAGCAACTGGCAGCGCTGGCCGAGCTCGACCTCGACGCCGATCTCGACGCCGACCTCGACAAGGCCTGACCCGGCGGGGGCCCGGCGCTCCGTCACCCCGCCGCCAGCAGCACCGTCCCGACCAGCGCCAGCCCCGCTCCCGCGGCCTGCACGGTCCGCAGCCGCTCCTTGAGCACGCCCCGCGCGGCGAGCGCCGTCACCACCGGGTAGAGGCTGGCGAGCACGGCGGCCACGGTGACCGGGCCGCTCCGCGCGGCGAGCGCGTACGTACCGTTGGCGGCGACGTCCGCCAGGCCGACGAACGCGAGCGCGGGCAGCGCGGCCCACACGACCCGGATCCCGCCCTCCTCCGGCAGGGCGGGCGCGCCGCGCCGCACCGAGGCCCACAGGGCGGCCCCGCCCACCGCGACGTTGGTGACGCGCTGCACGAACAGCGCGAGGAACAGCCCGGTGAGCGTGGTGGACGCCTCGGCGATCAGGGCCATCACGGAGCCGAAGCCGAACGCCGCGACCAGCGTCAGCAGCACCGCCTGGCGCTGGACGGGCGCCCCGCGCAGCTCCGGCCCGCCCGCCAGGACCACGCCCGCGATCGCGACGCCGATGCCCGCGAACTGGAGCAGCCCCGGCCGGTCGCCGACCAGCAGCCCCACGGACACCGGGACGACGACGCCGAGCGAACCGAGCGGTGAGACCACGCCCATCGGGCCGAGGGCGAGGGCCTTGTAGAAGGCGAGCATGGCGGCCGGTCCGACGGCCCCGGCGGCCACCGCGTACCAGAGCCCCGGTCCCGCCTCCGTCCAGGCGCCGGTGGCGAGGACGACGGCGCCCAGGACGGCGACCGCGATGATCTGCGAGGTGACGACCACCGTCAGCGCGGGCATGCGCCGGGTCAGCAGTCCGCCGCCGAAGTCGGCCAGCCCCCACAGGAGGCTGGTGGCCAGGGCGAACAGTGCCGTCATGAGATCCTCGCAGTACAGTGCGGTGAACACGGGGGTGCATCACACCGTAGTGCAGTCCATTGAACTATGTCATCCAAAATATTGGACGGAATGTGTCGGACCTCGACCAGCTCACGCAGTCGCTCGCCCGCAACCTCAAGCGCTGGCGCGGCGAGCGCGGCTTCACCCTCGACGCGCTCGCCGCGCGGGCGGGCGTCAGCCGGGGCATGATCATCCAGATCGAACAGGCCCGTACGAACCCCAGCGTCGGCACCACGGTGAAGCTCGCCGACGCGCTGGGCGTGTCCATCACCACGCTCCTCGACTACGAGCAGGGCGCGCACGTCCGCCTCGTACCGCCCGAGCAGGCGGTACGGATGTGGTCCACCGACAAGGGCAGCAGCACCACCCTCCTCGCCGGCACCGAGGCCCGGGGCCCCCTGGAACTGTGGACCTGGACCCTGATGCCCGGCGACGTCAGCGCCTCCGACCCGCACCCGGACGGCACCACCGAGCTGCTCCACGTCACCGCCGGTGAACTGACCCTCGTCGTCGACGGGGTGGAGCACCGCGTGCCGGCCGGGACCTCCGCCGTCTTCGAGTCCAACGTCCCGCACGCCTACCGCAACGACGGCGAGGAGACGGTCGGGATGACCATGGCCGTCTCCATCCCGCCCGTCCGCTGAGACGGCACCCCGCCGGGAGACCCGCCCGGCGGGGTCAGTCCCGGTCGAGCAGCGGGATCTCGATCGCGGGGCAGCGGTCCATCACCATGTCGAGACCGGCCGCCGTGGTCCTCTCGTACGCCGCCTCGTCGACCACCCCGAGCTGGAACCACACCGCCTTGGCGCCCTTCGCCACCGCCTCGTCCGCGACGGCACCCGCCAGGTGGCTGTTGACGAACACGTCCACCACGTCCACGGGGAACGGGATCTCCGCCAGCGAGGCGTAGCCCTGCTCCCCGTGGACCGTCTCGGCCTTGGGATGCACGGGCACCACGCGCTTGCCGAAACGCTGCAGGACGGCGGCCACCCCGTACGCGGCGCGGGCCCGGTTGCCGGACAGCCCCACCACCGCCCAGGTGTCGCCGGACTCGGTGAGGATCTTCGCGATGGTGTCCTGCTCCTGCTCGCCGGTCACGTGCCGCCTCCACTGGTCAAGGTCGTCCTCGTCTCCCCAGCGCCAACCGCCACCCGCCGCCGGAGATTCCCGTCCACCCGTGCGCATAGGGTGGCGGGATGCAGGAGCAGTACCGGACCGTCGCCCGCGAGGGCGTGCACGAGACAGAGATCAACCGATCGCGCTTCCTCTGCGCCCTCGCGCCCGCCGCGACCGAACAGGAGGCGCAGGACTTCGTCGCACGCGTACGCAAGGAGCACCCGACCGCCTCCCACAACTGCTTCGCCTACGTCATCGGCGCCGACGCCGCCGTGCAGAAGGCCAGTGACGACGGGGAACCCGGCGGCACGGCCGGAGTGCCGATGCTCCAGATGCTCACCCGCCGCGACATCCGGTACGCCGTGGCCGTCGTCACCCGCTACTACGGCGGCGTGAAGCTCGGCGCGGGCGGCCTCATCCGGGCCTACGGCGGAGTCGTGGGCGAGGCGCTCGACGCGCTCGGCACCGTCACCCGCCGCCGGTTCCGGCTCGCCACCGTCACCGTCGACCACCAGCGCGCCGGGAAGCTGGAGAACGACCTGCGGGCCACCGGCCGGGCCGTGCGCGAGGTGCGGTACGCCGAGGCCGTCACCATCGAGGTCGGACTGCCCGGCACGGACGTGGACGCCTTCCGCGCCTGGCTCGCCGACGCGACGGCCGGGACCGCCCGGCTGGAGCTGGGCGGCGAGGCGTACGGCGAGGCGTAGACCGGGGCCGGGCCCGGGGGCGAGGGTGCGGGCGTTCCGGAAAAGAGGTCCGTGACCGACCGGGGGCCCGGCACCGTTAGCGTGTACGGGTGCAGAGCGGTGGCCGTACGGGCCGCCGGGGGCGGAGGAGCGGGACACATGCGGCCATCGCGGGTCGGAGCGGCGTCGTGAGGATGCTGCACACATCGGACTGGCACCTGGGGCGGTCGTTCCACCGGGTGAGCCTGCTCGAAGCCCAGGCCGCGTTCCTCGACCACCTCGTGGCGGCCGTCCGCGAGCACGACGTGGACGTGGTGCTCGTGGCCGGCGACATCTACGACCGCGCGGTGCCCCCGCTGGCGGCCGTGGAGCTGTTCGACACCGCGCTGCACCGGCTCGCCGGGGCCGGCGTACCCACCGTGATGATCTCCGGCAACCACGACTCGGCGCGCCGGCTCGGCGTCGGCGCCGGGCTCATCGAACGCGCCGGCATCCACCTGCGCACCGACCCCGCGGGCGCCGGCACCCCGGTCGTGCTCGCCGACGCCCACGGCGACGTGGCGTTCTACGGCCTGCCCTACCTCGAACCGGCCCTCGTCCGCGACGAGTTCGGCGTCGAGAAGACCGGGCACGAGGCCGTCCTGACGGCCGCCATGGACCGCGTCCGCGCCGACCTCGCCCGCCGCGCGCCCGGCACCCGGTCCGTCGTCCTCGCCCACGCCTTCGTCGCCGGCGGCGAACCCAGCGACAGCGAACGCGACATCACCGTCGGCGGGGTGGCCGCCGTCCCGGCCGGCGTGTTCGACGGCGCCGACTACGTCGCCCTCGGGCACCTGCACGGCAGCCAGGCCGTCACCGGGCGGGTGCGCTACTCCGGCTCGCCCCTCGCGTACTCCTTCTCCGAAGCCGGGCACCGCAAGACGATGTGGCTCGTCGACCTGGACGCCGACGGCTCCGTCCGCGCCGAGCGGCTCGACTGCCCGGTGCCCCGCCCCCTCGCCCGCCTGAGCGGCCGGCTCGACGAGCTGCTCGCCGACCCCGCCCTCACCCGCCACGAGGACTCCTGGGTCGAGGCCACCCTCACCGACCCGGTCCGCCCCGCCGAACCCATGGCCCGCCTCACCGAACGCTTCCCCCACACCCTCAGCCTCCTCTTCGCCCCCGAGCGCCCCGACGACGAGCCCCTCGCCTCCTACGCGCAGCGCCTGCGCGACCGCGACGACCAGCAGATCGCCGAGGACTTCGTCGCCCACGTACGCGGCGGCGCGGGCCCCGACGACCGGGAACGCGCGGCGCTGCGGCACGCCTTCGACGACGTCCGGGTGGACATGGCACGGCGCGAGGTGGCCGGGTGAGGCTCCACCGGCTCGACATCACCGGCTTCGGCCCCTTCGGCACCACCCAGACCGTCGACTTCGACACCCTCGCCCGGGCCGGTCTCTTCCTCCTCCACGGACCGACCGGCGCCGGCAAGACCTCGGTCCTCGACGCCGTCTGCTACGCCCTGTACGGCGCCGTCCCCGGCGCCCGGCAGAGCCCCGGCACCTCCCTGCGCAGCGACCACGCCCCGCCCGGCACCCACACCGAGGTGGTGCTCGACCTGACGGTGGCCGGCCGGCGGCTGGAGATCACCCGGCGACCCGCCCAGCCCCGCCCCAAGAAGCGGGGCGGCGGTCTCACCACGGAGAAGGCCCAGTCCTGGCTGCGCGAGTACGACCCGGCCGACGGCACCTGGAAGGGCCTCAGCCGCTCCCACCAGGAGATCGGCGAGGAGGTCACCCAGCTCCTCGGCATGAACCGGGACCAGTTCTGCCAGGTGGTGCTCCTGCCGCAGGGCGACTTCGCCCGGTTCCTGCGGGCCGACGCGGAGGCGCGCGGCAAGCTCCTCGGCCGGCTCTTCGACACCCGCCGCTTCGCCGCCGTCGAGGAGCACCTCGCCGACCAGCGCCGCACCGCCGAACAGCAGGTCAAACAGGGCGACGAACGGCTCCTCGCCCTCGCCCACCGCATGGCGCAGGCGGCCGGCCCGGCAGCCGGCGGCCTGCCCGCCCCGGCGGAGAAGCCGGGCGACCCCGGCCTCGCCGGAGCCGTCCTCACCTGGGCCGCCGTCGCCCGCTCCGGCGCCCGGGAGGCACGGGACGTCGCCGAGTCCGCGCTCGCCGCCGCCGAGAGCCGGCGGGCCGCCGCGCGCCGCGCCCTCGACGAACAGCGGGAACTGGCCACCCTCCAGCAGCGGTACGAGGACGCCCGGCGCCGCGACGCCGCACTGGACGCCCGCCGGGCCGAGCGCGACGGATGGCAGGCCCTGCTGGAGCGGGGCCGCAAGGCCGAGCGGGTGGCCGCGCCGCTGGCCCTGCGCGACGACACCGAGCGGGAGCATGACGCGGCACGCGCGGCGCACGAGCGGGCCGTGGCCGGTCTGGCGCCGGACCTCGCCGAGGCGGGCGCCGAGCGGCTGACCGCGCTGGCGGGCCGCCTCCGGGAGGAACTCGGCGGGCTCGACGCCGCCCGCCGGGCCGAGCGGCGGAGCGCTGAACTCGCCCACGAGCGCGACCAACTGGACCGCCAGGAACGCGCCGACGAGGCGACGCTCCAGGACACGGACGAGTGGCTGGCCGGCTGGGAGGCCACCCGCCGCGCCCTCCAGGACCGGGTGGAGGCGGCGCAGGAGGCCGCGACCCGCGCCGAACACCTCGCGGGACGCCTCGAACCCGCCCGCCGCCGGCTGGCCGCCGCCCGCCGCCGCGACACGCTGGCACGCGATGCCGAGGCCGCCACCGCCCGGCTGACCGACGCCCGCGAGCACGCCAACACCGCCCACGAGACCTGGCTCGACCTGCGCGAACGCCGCCTGCGGGGCATCGCCGCCGAACTCGCGGCCGGGCTCGCGGACGGGGAGCCCTGCGCGGTCTGCGGCTCCGCCGACCACCCGGACCCCGCCCGCGCCGACGCCCATCACGTCGACCGCGCGACGGAGGACGCGGCCTACGAGGCCCACGCCCGCGCCGACGAGGCCCGCTCGGCCGCCGAACGCGACCTCGCCGTCGTACGGGAGGCGCTCACCGCCGCACGCGACGAAGTGGCCGGTACGGGGAGCGCCGACGACACCGAACAGCCCGCCGCCGACGCGCTGGCCGACGAGGTCGCCCGGCTGGACGGCGCCCACACCGAGGCGCGCGCGCTGGCGGGCGGTGCCCACGCCGCGCGGGAGGCGCTCGACCGCGCCGAGGCGGAACACCACCGCAGGCTGGAGGTGCGGCAGCAGGCCGAACGCCGGGCCGCCGCCCGGACGTCGCAGCGCGAGGCGCTCGACCGGGAGCAGGCCGCGGTGGACGCCGAGCTGGCCAGGGTGCCGGGCGGCGCCGTCGCCGAGCACGCCGCGTCCCTGGAGCACCGCATCGCCCGCCTCGTCGAGGCCGCCGACGCCGTACGCGCCGTCGAGGACACGGCCCGCCGCCTCAAGGAGGCCGACGACCGGCTCGCCCACGCCGCCTACCGCGCCGGCTTCGACACCCCGGCCGCCGCGGCCGCCGCGCTCCTCGACGACGCGGCCCACCGCGACCTCCAGCGGCGCCTCGACGCCTGGCAGGCCGAGGCGGCGGCCGTCGCCGACCGGCTCGCCGAACCGGAGACCCGCGCCGCCGCCCAGCGCCCGCCCGCCGACCCGGACCGCGCCCGCACCGCCCACGCCGCCGCCGACCGCGCCGCCCGTGACGCGGACTCCGCCCTGGCCGCCCACCGCGAGCGGTGCGCCGAACTGGACCGGCTGTCCCGGCAGGCCGCCACCGAGGTGCGGCGCCTGGGGCCGCTGCGCGAGGAGTACGAGCGGGTGGCGCGGCTGGCGGGGCTCACCGCCGGCACGTCGGCGGACAACGAGCGCAAGATGCGGCTGGAGTCGTACGTCCTCGCGGCCCGGCTGGAGCAGGTGGCCGCCGCGGCCACGGCCCGCCTGGCCCGCATGTCGGCCGGCCGCTACACGCTCGTCCACTCCGACGCCCGGGCCGGCGGCAAACGATCGGGCCTCGGCCTGCACGTCGTCGACGCCTGGACGGGCCGCGAACGCGACACGGCGACGCTCTCCGGCGGGGAGACGTTCTTCGCGTCGCTGGCGCTGGCGCTGGGCCTCGCCGACGTCGTCACCGACGAGACCGGCGGCGTACGGCTCGACACCCTCTTCATCGACGAGGGCTTCGGCAGCCTCGACGACCAGACCCTCGACGAGGTGCTGGACGTCCTGGACTCGCTGCGCGAACGCGACCGCAGCGTGGGCATCGTCAGCCACGTCGGCGACCTGCGCCGCCGCATCCCCACCCAGCTGGAGGTCGTCAAGGAGCGGAACGGCTCCGCCGTGCGGCTGCGCGGCGGGGGAGCGGTCAGCGGCTGACCGGGCGGCGCGGGAGCGGCGACGAGTACACGACGCTCGTCGTCACCGAACCCAGCGCGCCGACCTTCCCGGAGATCTCCTCCAGGTGCCGCATCGAGCGGGCGGCGACCTTCAGCACGAAGCAGTCGTCGCCCGTCACGTGGTGCGCCTCCAGCACCTCCGGCGTCGTGTCCAGCAGGTCGTGGAACGGCTTGTAGTTGCCGTTGGGGTAGCGCAGCCGTACGAACGCCAGGACCGGCAGCCCGAGCCGCTCCTGGTCGACGACCGCGGTGTAGCCGGTGATCACACCGGCCTCCTCCAGCCTGCGGACCCGCTCGGTGACGGCGCTCGCGGACATGGAGACGGTACGGGCCAGTTCGGCGAAGGTGGCCCGTCCGTCGTCCTGGAGGGCGGCGAGTATGCGCCAGTCGGTGGCGTCCGGTGAATATCCCGTCATGGACGAGGAATAGCAGGGGATTCCACGGCTGGACAAGCCGGTCTCCGGGGATCGTCACTTCACCGCGATGATCGACCAGCCGTAGATTTCCGGACATGACGATCACGCCGATGACTCAGACGACCCCGACGACTCCGGTCCCGCCGGCCGCGCCGGTCACCACCGCCCCGGCCGCCAACGCCGTCCTCCGCGTCCCGCCCGCCCCGCCGGCCGCGGCCGCCGCGTACTTCTCGGCGAGCCTCGCGTTCCACGCGGACGTCTCCGACGTCGCCGCCGCGCTCGCCGCCGGCGGCGACCCCGGGTTCGTCGTCCTCGACTCCCGCTCCACCGAGTCCTGGGACCAGGGCCACATCCCCGGCGCCGTTCACCTGCCGACGGCGCTCATCCCGGAGGAGGCGCCGCGGCTGCTCGACCCGTCGGTACCGGTCGTCACGTACTGCTGGGGCCCCGGCTGCAACGGCGCCACGCGCGCCGCCCTCGCCCTCGCGGAACTCGGCTACCAGGTCAAGGAGATGCTCGGCGGCTTCGAGTACTGGGCCCGCGAGGGCTTCGGCTACGAGACGTGGGAGGGCGCCCGGAAGCGGGACGCCGACCCCCTCACCGCCCCGCTCGGCACGGACGACTGCGGCTGCTGACGCCTCGGGCCGATCCTGAGGGGCCGGCCCCTCAGAGCCGCGCCAGTTCGTCCACCAGGTCGTCCAGGCCGAGCGGGCCCTGGGACAGGGCCGCCATGTGCCACTTCTTCGCGTCGAACGCGTCGCCGTGCGCACGGCGGGCCTTCTCCCGGCCCAGCAGCCAGGCCCGCTCGCCCAGCTTGTAGCCGATCGCCTGGCCGGGCATCGAGAGGTAGCGGGTCAGCTCGCTCTCGACGAACGCCCGGGGGCGGCTGGTGTGCTGCCCGAAGAACTCCTGCGCCAGCTCCGGCGTCCACCGCTCGCCCGGGTGGAACGGCGAGTCCGCCGGGATCTCCAGACCCAGGTGCATGCCGATGTCCACGATCACCCGGCAGGCCCGCATCATCTGGCAGTCCAGGTAGCCCAGGCGCCGCTCCGGGTCGGGCAGGAAGCCCAGCTCGTCCATGAGCCGCTCCGCGTACAGCGCCCAGCCCTCCGCGTTGGCGCTGACCACACCGACGGTCGCCTGGTAGCGGGACAGCCGGTCGGCGACGTGCGCCCACTGCGCGATCTGGAGGTGGTGGCCGGGCACCCCCTCGTGGTACCAGGTCGACACCAGGTCGTAGACCGGGAACCGCGTCTCGCCGTCGACCGGCAGCCAGGTGCGGCCGGGGCGCGAGAAGTCCTCGGACGGGCCGGTGTAGTACGGCGCAGCGGCTCCGCCCGGCGGGGCGATCCGCGACTCCACCCGCCGTACCCGCTCGGCCAGTTCGAAGTGCGTGCCGTCCAGCGTCTCGATCGCCTCGTCCATCAGGCGCTGGAGCCAGACCCGTACCTCCTCGACCCCCTCGATGTGGGTGCCGTGCTCGTCGAGGTGCGCGAGCGCCTGCCACGGGCCCGCGCCCGGCAGGATCTTGTCCGCCTCGGCCTTCATCTCGGCGAGCAGCCGGTGGTACTCGCCCCAGCCGTACGCGTAGGCCTCGTCCAGGTCGCAGTCGCTGCCGTTGAAGTAGCGCGACCAGCGGGCGTACCGCTCGCGGCCCACCGTGTCGGGGGCGTCCTTCACCGCCGGGGCGTACACGTCGCGCATCCAGTCGCGCAGCGCCGCCAGCGCCCGGGTGGCACCGCCCGCGGCCGCGTCCAGCTCGGCGCGGAGGTTCGCCGGCGCGGGTGCCACGAAGGCCTCGAACCAGCCACGTCCGCCGGTGTCGTCGCCCGTCCACTCGGTGAGCTGGTCGATGAACGTCGCCGTGGCCCGGGGCCCGCCCGGCAGGCCGCGTTCCAGGCCCAGGGCCAGGGACTCGCGGTAGCCGGCGAGCGCGGCCGGCACGGCGCGCAGTCGCTCGGCGACCGCCGCCCAGTCGTCCCCGGTCTCGGTGGGCATCACCGTGAACACGATGCGGACGCTGTGCGCGGGCGAGCGCATGTTGCTGACCGTCCGCAGCCCCTCGCCCGCGTCGTGCACGGCGAGTTCGGCGGTCAGGCGCTCCCGCAGGAGCCGTCCGCAGCGCCGCTCGGCGTCGCCGGCGGCCCCGGGGAGGCGCTCGGCCTCGTCGAGCCGGGCCAGCGTCTGCCGGGCCAGCCGGGCCATCTCGTCCTGACCGGCGGGCGAGAAGTCCGGAAGGAGCCCGGCACTCTTCCGGACGCCCAGGTAGGTGCCGGTGATCGGGTCGAGTTCGATGAGCGCGTCGACATAGGCGTCGGCGACCATGCGGGGGAGCGCGCTGCTGGTGGTGTCTGGCATGAGGCCATCCTGATATGCCCCGGTCCCCGGCGTCACCCTCATCCGTCCCGGTCGGCTGACAAATGAGCGGGTGCGCCGGGCGGCAGCATCGGCCCGCACTCCCACTGCTGGAAGATCAGCCGGGTCTCGACGCGGGCCACCTCCCGCTGCGAGGTGAACTCGTCCAGCACGAGTCGTTGCAGGTCGGAGGGGTCCGACACGGCCACGTGCACCAGGTAGTCGTCGGGGCCGGTGAGATGGAACAGCGCCCGTGACTCGGGCAGCGCGCGGATCCGGTCGACGAACGGGCCGATCAGCTCCCGGCGGTGGGGGCGCACCTGCACCAGCAGCAGCGCCTCCAGGCCGCGGCCGATTTTGGCCGGATCGAGTCGCAGCCGGTTGCCCAGGATGACCCCGGTGCGCCGCAGCCGCGCCACCCGGTCCAGACAGGTGGAGGGCGCGACCCCGACCTCGGCGGCCAGGTCGCGGTAGGTGGTCCGGGCGTCGTTCTGCAAGAGGCGAAGAATGTGGAGATCGACCGTGTCGAGGACGACAGAACCGTTCATTCGCCGAACGTAACACGTCGTTTTCCCGCTACCCTCCGGTATCTGTTCACAGTGCCGTCCATGGATGCCCTGCCTTACGACGCCTCGCCCGCCCTTCCCACCCCGAGGGCCCCGCGGGCGCTGGCCACCGAAGCCGTGCACGCCGGGCGGGACGACCTCGCCGCCCTGGGCCTGCACGCCGTGCCGATCGACCTGTCGACCACGTACCCGTCGCACGACGCGAGGGCCGAGGCGGAGCGGATCGACGCGTTCGCCACCACCGGCGCCCGCCCGGACGGCCCGCCCGTCTACTCCCGGCTCGACAACCCCACCACCGCCCGCTTCGAGGACGCGCTCGCCCGGCTGGAGGGCACCCAGAGCGCCGTCGCGTTCGCCAGCGGCATGGCGGCCCTGACCGCCGTCCTGCTGGTCCGGGCGAGCATGGGCCTGCGGCACGTGGTGGCGGTCCGCCCGCTGTACGGGTGCAGCGACCACCTGCTCACCGCAGGGCTGCTCGGCACGGAGGTGACCTGGACGGACGTCGCCGGCATCGCGGACGCCATCCGCCCCGACACCGGCCTGGTCATGGTGGAGACCCCCGCCAACCCCACGCTCGCCGAGGTCGACATCCGGGCCGTCGCCCACGCCTGCGGCTCGGTGCCGCTGCTGGTCGACTCCACCTTCGCCACCCCGGTGCTCCAGCGTCCCGTGGAGCACGGGGCGCGGATCGTGCTGCACAGCGCCACCAAGTACCTCGGCGGGCACGGGGACGTGCTGGCCGGCGTGGTGGCCTGCGACGAGGAGTTCGCCGGCAAGCTGCGCCAAGTGCGGTTCGCCACCGGTGGCGTCCTGCACCCGCTGGCGAGCTACCTGCTGCTGCGCGGACTGTCCACGCTGCCGGTGCGGATGCGCGCCGCCTCCACCTCCGCCGCCGAGCTGGCGTGCCGGCTGGCGGCCGACCCCCGTATCGCGCGGGTGCACTACCCGGAGATCGGCGGCGCGATGGTCGCCTTCGAGGTGTTCGGCAACCCGCACGACGTGATCGCCGGCGTACGGCTGATCACGCCGGCGGTCAGCCTCGGCAGCGTCGACACCCTGATCCAGCACCCGGCCTCCATCAGCCACCGCATCGTGGAGGAGGGCGACCGCCGCTCGGCGGGCATCAGCGACCGGCTGCTGCGCATGTCGGTCGGCCTGGAGGACGTCGAGGACCTGTGGCGGGACCTGACCGAGGCGCTCAGCGCCGGGCCCGCGCCGACTGCTCGGGAGGGCCGGACCGCTGCGGCGGGCGGGGCGCGGGAAGGCCGTCCAGCCGCGCGGTGATCACCAGGGTGCCCTCCTCGATCTGGTAGTCCAGCGGCAGGTTCAGCGCGCGCATGGCCGCGACCATGCCCGTGTTGGACGACTGCGTGACCGCGTACACGCTCTCGCAGGACGCTTCCCGCGCGAGGGACACCAGACGGCCGAGCAGTTCGGAGCCGATGCCGCGGCGCTGCCAGTCGTCCTCGACGAGCAGGGCCACCTCGGTCTCGTCGCCGTCCCACAGCAGGTGGCCGAGCGCGACCAGCCGCCCGGACGCGGTCTCGACGGCGAGGGTGCGGCCGAAGCGGGGACTCAGCAGGTGGTCGAGGTAGCGGCCGGCGTCGGCGACCGGGCCGTGGTAGCGCAGGCCCAGGGTCCGGTCCGAGCAGCGGTCGTGCATGGCCCGGGCGGCCGCCACGTCACTCTGGTCGGCGCGGCGGACCGTGATGTCGTTGCCCTCCGGGAGGGTCAGTACGTCCTGGCTGCGCGGGACGCGCGGCCCGAGGCGGGCGTCCAGCTCCACCAGGGCCCGGGCGCGGGCGAACTCGGTGGGCGTGAACGGCAGGTACGGCCGCTCGATGGTGAGGGCGCCGCCACCCGGGGCGCGCAGCCGGATCACCGTCTCGCCCTCCTCCAGGGCGCCCTCGACCGGGGCCGTCGCGCCGGTGGGACGGCCGGTGGGGGAGACCGCGGGCAACGAGTGGATGGTGCACCGCCCGAGCAGCCGGCGCAGCGCGAGCGGCAGTTCGGCCGCGTCCAGCGCGGTACGGGTGGCCAGGCCCAGCACCCGCGCCGGGACGTCCACGAGGTCGTGGGCGTCGGCGCGCTCGGTCCAGGTGCCGGTGCCGCCCGCCGCGGCCACCTCCCGGGCCAGCGCGGCGGCGGGGAGCGCGGCGGGCGCCCGCAGCAGGAACTCGTCGACGGTGCCGTCGGCCAGCGGATGCGTCTGGAGGGTGAGGATGTCGACCCGCAGACGCGCCAGCGCCGTGCACAGCGCGGCCAGGCTGCCGGGCTCGTCGCGCACGGTGGTCCGCATCCGCCACAACACCGTCCCGGAGCCGGCCCCGCCCTCCCGGCCGTCGGTGGCGGACGCCTCCGGTCCGGCGGCGGCCGTCGCGGGGCCGCCACCGGTATCGGAGGCGGCCGGTGGCGCATGGCTGTGGCGGCGCGCCCACCAGATGTGGAACGCCGCCGTCGCGACCAGGGCCACCGCCGACACGGCGAGCAGGTACGGGCCGTCCGGGCCGTGCGCGACGGTGTTCGCCACCGCGTCCGCGACGGCCACGGCCGTGAACAGGGCGGCCAGTTCGACGAGGTCCCGCCGCCAGTGGTGGCGGCGGCTCTTCCGGGAAGTCCCATCAGTCATGGGGCCACTGTGACGCAGCGGTGTTGCGCGATCACGAACGCCTTATGACCGAACGGTTAAGTAGGGATCTGCTCCATTAAGTCCCGTTTTCAAGGATTTGCGGCGATGCTCGCCATGAGCCGTACGCCCCGCGCGATCTCGGACGGCGACAGGTGGGCGTACCCCAGCACGAGCCGTACGTCCCCGTCGTCCGGCCGCGCCGACCCGTAGTCGGTCAGCGGCCTCAGCGCCACCCCCGCGGCCGCGGCCCGCTCCAGGAACGACGAGCCCCGCCCGTGACGCCCCGGCACGCGCGCGATGATGTGCAGCCCGGCCGCGATGCCGCTGACCTCCGTACCGGGAAGGTGCTCCGCGAGGGCGCAGATGAGCGCGTCCCGCCGCTCCCGGTAGGCGCGCCCGCAGCGGCGCAGGTGGCGGTCGTAGCCCCCACTGGTCACGAAGTGGGCCAGCACGGCCTGGTCGAGCGCCGGGTTGCCCAGGTCCATCGTGCGCTTGCGTTCGACGACCTCGCCGGCGAGCGACCGCGGTACGAGCATCCAGCCGAGCCGCAGCCCGGGCGCGAGGGACTTGCTCACGGAACCCGTGTACACGACGCGCTCGGGGTCGAGGCCCTGGAGGGCGCCCACCGGGGCGCGGTCGTAGCGGAAGTCGCCGTCGTAGTCGTCCTCGACCAGCCAGCCGTCCACCGCACGGGCCCAGTCGAGCAGCTCCGCGCGGCGCCGCGCCGAGTAGGCGATCCCCGACGGGAACTGGTGGGCGGGCGTGGTGACCACGGCCCTCAGGCCGGACGCGGCGAGGGGACCGGGCGCGAGCCCTTCCGCGTCGAGCGGCAGCGGTACGGTCCGCAGTCCCGCCGACGCGAACAGCGCGGTGGGCTCCGGACTGCCCGGGTCCTCGACCCCCAGGCTCCGCAGACCGTGCGCCCCGAGGGCGAACCCCAGGAGCGTCATCGCCTGGGCCACGCCCGAGCACACCACCACCCGCTCCGGGTCGGCCACCACCCCGCGCCGCCGCGTCAGCAGTGCGGCCAGGGCCGACCGCAGCTCCGGCAGCCCGCGCGGGTCGGGATACCCCAGCGCCCGGTGCGGCAGCCGGGACAGGACGGTCCGGTGGGCGGCCGCCCACGCGGCGCGGGGGAACAGCGACAGGTCCGGCGTCCCGGGGCGGAAGTCGACCAGGGCCCCTGCCCGCCCCGGGGCCAGGTCCCGCACCTCGGGCGCGGCCCGCCCCCGTACGGCGTCCCCCACCCAGGTGCCCGAACCCCGGCCGCTGCGCAGATACCCCTCGGCCGTCAGCTGTTCGTACGCCTCCGTCACCAGGCCCCGCGACACCCCCAGGGCGGCCGCCAGCTCGCGGCTCGACGGCAGCCGCGTCCCGGCCGCGAGCCGCTCCGACCGGACCGCGTCACGCAGGGCCGCCTGGAGCGCCCGGCCGCGGCGCCGGGGCGGCGCGCCCACCGCCGGCAGCAGCAACTCCCAGAGCCCGCCGCCCGGTTCCCCGCCCATGCCTTCCCTCCCCGTGCCGGTCACGAGCCTACAAGTGGTCCCCGAAACAGGACGGCAAGTGGTCCTGCAACCGGACCACCACCCCTCCTAGCGTCGTGGCCATGACTCCGAACCGAACGCGCGGCACACTGCTCGCGGCCTTCGCGTGCGTCCTCGTCGGCGCCTCCTTCACCGCCAACAGCGTCCTCGGCGACTACCCCCACGCGGGCGGGCAGGCCCTCCGCTACGGCCTGGCCTTCCTGCTGCTGCTGCCGTTCGCCGGGCGGGGCGCCACCGCCGCCGTACGGCGGCTGACGGCCCGCCAGTGGGCGCGGATCGCGCTGCTGGCGGCGGTGGGCATGGTCGGGTTCAACCTGGCGGTACTGGCCGCCGAACGCACCGCGGAGCCGGCCGTCCCGGGCGTGTTCGTCGGCTGCGCCCCCGTGGTGGTGGCCGTGCTGGTGCCCGCGCTGGGCGGACGCCGGCCCACCCGCCCGGTGCTGTACGGGGCGCTTCTCGTCGCCGCCGGGGCGTTCACCGTGCAGGGGTGGGGGCGCACGGACCCGGCGGGCATCGCGTGGTCGGCGGCGGCGCTGCTGGGCGAGGTCGGGTTCGCGGTGCTGGCCGTGCCCGTGCTCAAGCCGCTCGGCCCGAAGCTGCTCACGGCCACCGTGTGCGCCGTCGCCGCACTGGAGTCGGCCCTCGCGGGCATGGTGCTGGACGGCGCGGGCGCGCTGCGCGTACCGACCGGGCAGGAGGCGGGCGCGCTGCTCTGGCAGGCGGCCGTCGTCACGGTCGTCGGGTTCGTCTGCTGGTACGCGGGCGTCCAGCGGATCGGCGCCGAGCGCGCCACCCTGTTCTCCGGGCTCATCCCGGTGTCCGCCGCGCTGACCGCGCCGCTCGTCGCCACCGGCTCCTACGGGCTCGCCCAGGGCGTGGGCAGCGCGCTGGTCGGGGCGGGCGTCGCGCTGGGCTCGGGCGTCCTGGACCGGTGCGCACCCGCGCACCCGCCGGCCGGGTCCCGGCCCTCTGCGTCGTCGCCCGTGAAGTCGTCGCCCGCGGGGTCGTCGCCCGTGGGGACGACCGGGGGGTCGCCCGCCTCAGCGGCTTCCGTCGAGCAGGACGCGCGCCACCAGGGCCGGGTCGTCGTTCATCGGCACGTGACCGCATCCCGGCAGGCGCACCAGCCGGGCGGCGGGGACGGCCCGCTTGGCGCGCACCCCCTGCCGGGGCAGCAGGAGCCGGTCGCGGGTGCCCCAGGCGACGGTGACGGGCAGGCCGGTCACGTCGCGCGCGAACCGGACCCCGCGTCCCGCGGCCAGGGTCCGTCCGAAGCCGGTCGCGCCGCGCAGGGCGAGCGTCTCGGCGACCACCGCCTCCGGTGAACGGCGGCCGGGTCGTGCGTAGATGGTGCTGGTCAGCGCGGCGCGCCCGGCGGACGACCGGGACAGCCGCCTGATCATCGGCAGCGGCATGGAGCGGGCACCGCGGCGCATGGCCAGCAGCGCCCCGAAGGCGTAGCGGCGCTCGCCCTCCGTCCAGAAACCGGCGGGGGAGAGGGCGGTCACCGACCGGACGAGCTTCTGGTGCCCGAGCTCCAGGGCCAGCAGCCCGCCCAGCGAGTTGCCCGCCACGTGCGGGCGGTCGAGGTCCAGGGCCTCGCACAGCGCACCGAGGACGGGCACGACCGTGGGCAGGTCGTAGGCGAAGCCGTCGGGGAGGGCGGGGGATGCGCCGAAGCCGGGCAGGTCGACGGCGATCACCTCGCGCTCGGCCGCCAGGATCTCCAGCACCGGCTGCCAGGCCTGCCAGTGGTGGCCTATGCCGTGGAGCAGCAGCAGCGGTTCACCGTCGCCCATCCGCTCGTACTCCACCGACACCGTGCCGGAGCCCTGCCGGGACTCGACAGGGAAGGACACCCGTACGGCCATGTTGCTGCTCCCTGTCCCCGGTGCTGTCCCGGTTCCGTCCGCGCGCCCGCCCCGGGCCCCGTCCTGGACGCGGTGTCAGCAACAATTACCGTCCAGTAGCCACGAGTTCAAGGGTCCGGGAGGAATCGGGGGCGGGAGGAGTCGGGGCGGGGCATGAGGAGGCGGTCCTTCCCGGACGTCGCCCGGGAAGGACCGCCTCGCGGTTGCTTCGTGGCCAGGGGCCTCGGGGACCCGCGTCAGCTACCGGCTCCGGCGCTCACGCACTCGGTGACCGGACTGGCCTTCAGGCACTGGGGCAGCTCGTCCTCCCACTGGTTCAGCTGCGCGGTCGCCTGGTTCCGCTGCTCGGCGGAGGCGTTGGTGTCCTGTGCCGTCTTCAGCGTGTTGTTCACCTGGTTCGCGAAGTTCGTCGCGGCCGTCTGCTGGGCCTGCGGCGTACCGGGCTTCAGGGCGTTCACGAGGACGGTCGTGGTCGTCGTGACGACGTTCGACGCCGTCACCTTCACCGCCGTCGGCGCGTTCGACTGGAGCACGTTGACCAGGACGCTCGTCGTCGTCTTCACGGTGTTGGTGACCGCCACCTTGACCCCGGCCGGCGCGTTGGACTTCAGTACGTTGACCAGGACGTTGGTGGTCGTCTTCACGGTGTTGGTGACCGCCACCTTGACCCCGGCCGGCGCGTTGGACTTCAGCACGTTGACCAGGACGGTGGTGTTGGTCTTCACCGTGTTGGTGACCGCCACCTTCAGCGACGTCGGCGCGTTGGACTTCAGGACGTTGACCAGGACGCTGGTGCTGGTCTTCACGGTGTTGGTGACCGCCACCTTCACCGCGGTGGGCGCGTTCGACCGCAGGACGTCGACCAGCACGGTCGTGGTGGTCTTCACGGTGGTGGTGACCGCGACCTTCACCCCGGTGGGCACTCCGGCCTTCAGGACCTCGACCAGCACGGTGGTGGTCGTCTGCACGGTGGTGGTGACCGCGACCTTGACCGCGTTCGGCGCGTTGGACTTCAGCGTGTCGACCATGACCTGCGTCGAGCTCTCGACGGTGCTGGTGACGGCCACCTTCACCTCGTTGGGCACGTTCGCCTTCAGGACGTCGACCAGGACGCTCGTCTGGGTCTCGACGGTGTTGGTGACCGCGACCTTGACCGCGTTCGGCGCGTTCGACTTCAGCGTGTCGACCAGCACCTGGGTCGACTGCTCGACCGTGTTGGTCACCGAGACCTTGACCTCCTGCGGCACGTTCGCCGTCTGGAGGTTCGTCAGGGCGTCCGTCGACTGCTTCACCACGTTACCGAGGGCCACTCGCTGCGCCAGGGGCGTGTTGGGGTCCTCGACGATCGCGAGCGTCTCGTTCAGGTTCCCCGCCGCGTTCTTGACCTCTGCCGGGGCGTTCTCCTGGTTCGCCAGTTCATCGACGTTGTTCTGCAGTTGAGGCGTCAACTTCTGGAGTTGCTCCTCCTGCTGGGCCGGCGGCGGCTGCTGCTCCTGCTGCTCCTGCGGAGGGGGCGGCTGCTGCTCCTCCTGCGGCGGAGGCGGCTGCTCCTCCTGCGGAGGTGGCGGGGGCTGCTCCTCCTGGGGTGGAGGCGGCGGCTGCTCCTCCTGAGGCGGCGGAGGCGGTACCTCCTCCTCAGGCGGCGGCGGAGGCTGCGGTTCCTCCGGATCCGGTGGTGGCGGCGGAGGCTGGGCGGGTACGGAGGCGGCCGCGGGGGAGGCCTGGGGCATCGCTTCGGCGGCGACCGCGCCTGTCGACAGGGCGAGCGCCGCGGCCAGGCAGGAAGCCCCGCACAAACGGGCGATGTGTTTCCCGGAGGTTCTGGGCATGGCAGTTCCTGGTGGAAGATTCACCAACTCGAATAGGGGCCCTGCGAAGCTCTGCTCTGAGGGCGGCCGGCCTGTGGGAACGGAGCTCCACGACTCAACGAAGCACAGGCGCTACAAGACCCACTCTTCCCTCAGTTGGCGCATCTCGCAACGCGGCAGCGCCCGCTCCGTGGTACGGGGCAGCGGATGATGGAGTGGTGACAAAAGAAGGCAGCACACGAAGCGAGACGAAGCCCACCGTGCACTTCGGTGCGCACAGTGATGCGCACAGCAGTGCGCAATCCGGTGCGCAACCAGGTACGCGGTCGGGGGCGGGCGCGGACGACGGCTCCGCCGCCTTCGAGGCCCATCGGTCCGTCCTGACCGGAGTGGCCTACCGGATGCTCGGCCGTGTCGCCGACGCGGAGGACGTCGTCCAGGAGGCGTGGCTGCGCTGGTCCGCCGCCGACCGCTCCGGCGTCCGCGAGCCCCGCTCCTACCTCGTACGCGTCACCACGCGGCTCGCCGTCGACCGGCTCCGGCAGTTGCAGGCGCGCCGCGAGGCGTACGTCGGGCCGTGGCTGCCCGAACCGCTGGTCACCGACTTCGGCCCGGCCGTCCCCGACACCGTCGAGCGCGCGGTGCTCGCCGACTCCGTGTCGCTCGCCGTCCTGGTGGTTCTCGAGTCCCTCTCGCCGCTGGAACGCGCGGTGTTCGTGCTCCGCGAGGCCTTCGGCTTCCCGTACGCGGAGATAGCGGCCACCCTCGACCGGTCGGAGGCGGCCGTGCGGCAGCTCGCCGGCCGCGCCCGCCGCCATGTCGACGAGGGCAGGCCCCGGTTCGACGTCGACCCCGCGGAACGCCGCGACCTCACCGAGCGGTTCCTCGCGGCGGCGGCCGGGGGCGACCTGGACGGGCTGCTCGCCCTGCTCGCCCCCGACGTGCGGCTCATCGGCGACAGCGGCGGCAAGGCCAAGGGGCCCCTGCGCGTGATGGAGACCGCCGACAAGGTCGGCCGCTTCCTGTGCGCCGTCGCCAGGGAACCGGCCGCCCGCGCCGAGGTCCGGTTCCTGGAGGTCAACGGAGGACCGGCGCTGCTCGTCCTCGTCGGCGGCCGGCCCGACTCGGTGTTCCAGGTGGACGTCCTGGACGGCCGGATCGCGCGCGTCTACCTGATCAGGAACCCCGACAAGGTCGCCCCGCTGGCACCGTGACCACCGCCACGCCCATGGGCGCGAACAGCGTGTGAACGCTCTGCGACAGGACTCGACCCCGCTGCGTTACCGGCCGACGATTGGTCTTGACCAAGGGTGAGCGCCGTCCTATGGTCACAGGGTTAGTGCAGGAACCTTTAATAAACAAGGCACGGAAAGCCGCCGGGGAGCCGGCGATTGCGGAGGATCAGGGTGGGGACCACGCAGCTGGAATCAGTGCCCGAGCCCAAGTACTGGCACCTGAAGACCGTGATCGGCGAAGCGCTGGACACGGAATTCTCGGTGGGCGAGATCCTGCCCAACGAGCGTGACCTGGCCGCCCGGTTCGGCGTGGCCCGCGCCACGCTCCGCCAGGCCCTGGAACAGCTGGAGCTGGAGGGCCGGCTCCAGCGCCGCCGCGGCGTCGGCACCACCGTCGCACCGCCCCGCATGGGCGTGGACGTGTCCACCGCGCAGGCCCAGTGGCCCGGCACCGGCGAGGAGGTCTGGCAGCCCGTGGACTGTGTCCTCGCCGCCCCGCCCGCCGCCGTGGCCCGCCTCCTCGACCTCGGCGAGGGCGCCGGCGAACCGGTGCACACCGTGCGGCGCCTGCGGATGACGCACGGTCAGGCCCTGGCGGCCGAGCAGCTGTACGTCCCCGCCGGCTCCGTACCGGACCTCACCGCCATCGACGCTCCGTCCGGCGCGGCCCGCGCCCGCGGCGTCCTGCGCGAGCTCCAGCGGCTCACCCTGGAGGGCCAGGACCGCGCGGTGGAGCTCGGCTCCGCCCGCGCGGACGACGCCAGGGAACTGGACCGGCTGCCCGGCGCCCCCGTCCTCGTCGTCACCACCCGGTACCTGGCGCGGGGCCGTACCGCCGCCGTCTCCGTCGCCACCTACCGCGCCGACACCTGCCGGCTCACCTTCGGCGACGCCGGGGACTTCGGCATCGCCTCCTGACCCGTACGACCGTGCGCGGCCCGTCGCTCAGCGGCGGGCCGTCACCGTTCCCTCCACCGCGAACAGCTGCTCCTCGACGTGGTCGAGCGCCAGCCGCAGCGCACCGGTCGCCACCACCGCCTCGCCCAGCAGCGACAGCACCACGCGGGGCGGCCGCAGGCAGAAGCGCGCCAGCTCCTTCCGCAGCGGCTCGAGTACGCCGTCCAGGCCGGCCGCCCAGCCGCCGATCACCACCACCTCCGGATCGAGCGCCAGCACCAGCGCCGCCACGTCGTGCACCAGCCGCTGGATGAACCGCTCCACCGCCTCCCGGGCCCGCGCGTCACCCTCGCGCGCCAGCGCGAAGACCTCCGCCACCGCCTGCTCGTCCAGCGGGTGCAGCGGCTCGTCCGTGGTCGACAGCAGCGTCTCCGGCGTGGCCCCCTGACCCAGCAGGTGCAGCGCCCCGATCTCCCCGGCCGCCCCGCCGAACCCGCGGTGCAGCCGCCCGCCGATCAGCGAACCGGCCCCGGGGCTCAGGCCCGCGAGCACGAACACGATGTCGTCCGAGTCGGTGGCCGCGCCCTTCCACTGCTCGGCCACGGCCGCGGCGTTCGCGTCGTTCTCGACCAGCACCGGACACCGGAACGACCGCCGCAGCCGCCCGCCGAGCGCCAGCCCCGTCCAGCCGGGCAGCGCCGTACCGAGCCGGACCGTCCCGTCCGCCTCCACGATCCCGGGCGTCCCGACCCCCACGGCCCGCAGGCTGCCGCGCGCCACACCGGTGCGGCGCAGCACGTCGGCCACCACCGTCCGCACCCGCTCCAGCCGTTCGTCCGCCGACGCGGTCTCCGGCACTTCCCGGGACCCGGCGCCGATGATCCGCCCGTCCAGCCCCGACATCAGCGCGGCCACCCGGTGCGGTCCGATCTCGATGCCCAGCAGGTGCCCCGCCTCCGCCCGGAACCGGAACCTGCGCGCGGGGCGGCCCTGACGCCTGGCCTCGCCCTCCTCGGGCGCCACCTCGACCACCAGACCGTTGCCGATGAGCCCCTCGACCACCCCCTCGACGGTCGGCCGCGACAGCCCCGTGATCCGGGTGAGGTCGGTGAGCGTACGCGCGTCACCGCCGCGCAGCGCATGGAGTACCACCGCGGAATTGATCCGCCGCAACAGCGACGGGTCCCCGCCGGTCAGCCGGCTCACCGTGTGTCCTCCCAGCTAGAACGCGTGTCTGCCGGATCGTACTCAATCACCCCGCCGCGCGGTCGGGCGCCTCGCCCCGGGGCCCGCCGGGACGGGGTCTGACGCTGCGCCAGTTGTCAGTGGCGGGGGCTTTACTGGAGCCATGACCACCGCACGGCACCTGGCGACCATCGATCGGCTGCGGACCCTGCCGTTCCCGGCCCGGTCCGGTGACCCGGAAGCGGGTCGCGGCGGCGCTGATTACCACCTGGCCGAACTGGCCACCAGCGAGGACTTCTGGGAGGACGACGGCACCCGCCGGGAGGCCGTCGAGGAGCAGTACGAGGCGGAGCGCGACGCCCTCGCGGCGCTGCTGACGACCCGCTGGGGCGAACCCCAGGTCTTCAGCCTGTGGTCGCTCTTCGAGCGCTGCGCGAACGGGGAGGAGGTCCCCGAACCCTGGCGCACCCTCAGCCAGTCCGTCCCCGACGTCCACCTCTGGCGGGTCGACGAGCACTGGATAGCGCTGGGCGTCTCGCAGTGGGACGGGGAGCTCCCGTTCCAGCTCCTCGCGGCCGTCACGCCGACCGACCCGCCGTGACGCGCGGCGTCAGCGTGCCGGGGGCACGAACTCGGGCTGGTCGAGCAGGCGCAGCCAGCTTCCGTCGGGCTGACGCCGGACCACCTGGGCCCGCGCGCCGGACCCGTCCTTCGGCGGGGTCGAGGTGAGGGCGATGTCACCACTGACCAGCGTCGGCAGCGGCTGCTCGGGCTCGAAGCGGGGCTTGCCCGCCAGCACCTTCGCCCACAGCGCGCGGATCGCCTCCCGACCGGTCGTCAGCTCGCCGGGCGGGTAGGCGATGACGGCCTCCTCCTCGTACAGCGCGGCGACCCCGGCCGCGTCACCGGCGTTGGACCGCTCCACGAACAGGCGGGTGATGTCCTCGGGTCGCATGGCCTTCTCATACTCCGGCACGGATTCCTCCTGCTTCTCGGCTTTCGGTGCGTCCCAGCCTGTTCGCCCATCCGCCAGAAGTCCAACAGATGGATCTTCTGGAAAGTAGAATCCACAGTCATGGAACTGAGGCAGCTCGAGTACTTCGTCGCCGTCGCCGACGAGCGGAACTTCACCCGCGCCGCCGAGCGGGTCCACATCAGCCAGTCCGGGGTCAGCGCCCAGATCCGCCGGCTCGAACGGGAAGTCGGCGCCGAGCTGTTCGACCGGTCGGCCCGCACCGTCACCCTCACCGCCGCGGGGGAGGCCGCGCTCCCGCACGCCCGTGCCGCACTCGCCGCGGCCGGGGCGGTGGGCCAGGCCGTGAGCGAGGTGACCGGCCTGATCCGGGGCCGGCTCACCGTCGGCATGGTCATCGGCTGCACCATCACCCCGCTGTTCGACGCCCTCGCCGCCTTCCACGGGGCCCATCCCGGCGTGGAGATCGCGCTGCTGGAGGACAGCTCCGACCGGCTCGTCGACGGGGTGCGCACCGGCCGCGTCGACGTGGCGCTGATCGGGGCGGCCGCCGCCGCCCCCGAAGGGCTGGAATCGCTGACCATCATCAGCGAACGGCTCGTCGCGGCGGTCCCCGCCGGTCACCCGCTGGCGGCATCCGGGACGGTGTCGCTGAGCGACCTCATGGCGCACCCCATCGTGTGCATGCCACCCGGCACCGGCCTGCGAAAGGTGTTCGACCAGGCCTGCGCCGCCCAGGGCCTCCACCCCGCGATCGCGCTCCAGGCCGGCGCCGCCGACACCCTCGTCGACCTCGTCGTCCGGGGACTCGGCGTCGCCGTCCTCAGCGAGTCGATGGCCGCGGGCCACGGCGACCGGCTCACCGCCCTCGACCTCAAGGACGCCGACATCCCCGCCCTGCTCGCCCTGGTCTGGCAGAGCCCGCACAACCCCGCGGTGCGCGAACTGCTCGTGCACAGCCGCCGCGCGTTCCGGGCCCCCGACACTCCCTAGGACTCCTCCCGCGCGGCGGCGCGCAGCCTGGCGAACTCCTCCGCCATCGTCTGGAGCGTCCAGTGGGCGTTGAGCCCGCTGGGGTTGGGCAGCGCCCAGACGCGGGTGTCGCCGATCGTCCGGTCCTGCGGGCCGATCCGGGCCTTGGGGTCGCGGAACGCGGTGCGGTACGCGGTGACGCCCGCGACGGCGAGCCAGCGCGGGCGCAGCCGCTCCACCTTCAGGGCCAGCAGCCGGCCGCCCTCGCGGAACTCCTCGTCGGTCAGCTCGTCCGCCCGCGCGCTCGCCCGCTCCACCACGTTGGTGATGCCGAGCCCGTACGCCAGCAGCTCCTCCTGCTCGGCGGGCCGCAACTGGCGCGGGGTGAAACCGGAGCGGTGCAGCACGGGCCAGAACCGGTTGCCGGGGCGGGCGAAGTGATGGCCCGTCGCGGCCGACATCAGGCCCGGGTTGATACCGCAGAACAGCACGGACAGGCCGCTCGCGATCACATCGGGGACGACGCGGTCGCGGGCGGCCTGGAGTTCCTCAGGAGTCATACGGTCCGTGTGCCCCGCGTCAGAGGATCGCACCCGGGACGTAACCGGCGGCCTCCGGGTGCTGCTTGGCGATCTCCTCGATCCGCGCGACCACCGCACCGACCTGGCCCGCGGCGGCGCCCGTGAACGCCAGCTTGTCGGCCATCGCCGCGTCCAGCTGCCCGCGGTCGAGCGGGATGCGGTCGTCGGCGGCGAGCTTGTCCAGCAGCTCGTTGCGCTCCGCGCCCTGCTCGCGCATGGCCAGCGCCGACGCCACCGCGTTCTCCTTGATGGCCTCGTGCGCGACCTCGCGGCCCACACCCGCCCGCACCGACGCCATCAGCACCTTGGTGGTGGCGAGGAACGGCAGGTAGCGGTCCAGCTCGCGGGCGACGACGGCCGGGAACGCGCCGAACTCGTCCAGCACCGTCAGGAACGTCTCCAGCAGCCCGTCGAGGGCGAAGAACGCGTCGGGCAGCGCCACCCGGCGCACCACCGAGCAGGAGACGTCGCCCTCGTTCCACTGGTCGCCGGCCAGCTCGCCGGTCATCGACGCGTAGCCGCGCAGGATGACCATCAGGCCGTTGACGCGCTCGCAGGAGCGGGTGTTCATCTTGTGCGGCATGGCCGAGGAGCCGACCTGCCCGGGCTTGAAACCCTCGGTGACCAGTTCGTGCCCGGCCATCAGCCGGATCGTCTTCGCCAGCGAGGAGGGGGCGGCGGCCAGCTGCACCAGCGCGGTGACCACCTCGTAGTCCAGCGACCGCGGGTAGACCTGGCCGACCGAGGTGAAGGCGTGGGCGAAGCCCAGGTGCCCGGCGATCCGCTGCTCCAGCTCCGCCAGCTTCGCGGTGTCCCCGCCCAGCAGGTCCAGCATGTCCTGCGCGGTGCCCACCGGTCCCTTGATCCCGCGCAGCGGGTAGCGGCCCAGCAGCTCCTCCAGCCGCGCGTACGCCACCAGCAGCTCGTCGGCGGCGGTCGCGAAGCGCTTGCCGAGGGTGGTGGCCTGGGCGGCGACGTTGTGCGAGCGTCCCGCCATGACCAGCTCGCCGTACTCGCCCGCCAGCTTGCCCAGCCGGGCCAGCACCGCGACGGTGCGGTCCCGCATCAGCTCCAGGGAGAGCCGGATCTGCAACTGCTCGACGTTCTCGGTCAGGTCGCGCGAGGTCATGCCCTTGTGGACCTGCTCGTGGCCCGCGAGCGCGTTGAACTCCTCGATACGCGCCTTCACGTCGTGGCGCGTGACCTTCTCGCGCTCCGCGATCGACGCCAGGTCGACCTGGCCGAGCACCCGCTCGTAGTCGGCGAGGGCGGCCTCCGGCACCTCGATGCCGAGGTCCCGCTGGGCGCGCAGCACGGCGAGCCACAGCCGGCGCTCGAGCTGCACCTTCTGCTCGGGGGACCACAGGACGGCGAGCTCCGCGGAGGCGTAGCGGCCGGCCAGGACATTGGGGATGCGAGGCTTGGCAGTCACGTGACCAGAGTCTACTGGCGGTTTGTGCAGGCCAGCGCCACGGGCCGGGTTGTACCTTGCTACGAGACCACGGTCACCGGCACCGAGGGCGACGCCCGGCGCGCGGCCGTGGACCGCGCGGGCAGGCCGCCGGTGCGCGACCCGCCCCAGCCGCTACGCCAGGGGCGCGTCGTCGTCCAGGACGTACGGCAGCAGGTCCGGCCGCTTCGCGGGGCGCCCGTCGCCGGACGACCGGCCGGTCAGCCGCCGCCCGATCCACGGCCCCAGGTGCCGGCGGGCGAACCGCAGGTCGCCGGAGCGCCGGGCCAGCCAGGCGGTCGGCACGAGCGGCCCCAGCGGTGCCCGCCAGTCCTCCTCCGGCGGCAGACCGAGCGCCTGCCACACGGCCTCGGCGACCCGCCGGTGGCCCTCGGCGGTCAGGTGCAGCCGGTCCAGGTCCCACAGCCGCGGATCGCCCATCACCTCGGCGCCGTACAGGTCGACCACCAGGGCGCCGTGCCGGGCGGCCAGCGCGTCGACGTGCGCGAACAGCTCCTCCATGCGTGGCCGGAACCGCTGCATCACGGGGCCGTTCCGGCCGGGGCTGCGCATCAGCACGAGCTGCCCGCACGACGGGGCCAGGCGCTCCACGGCCTCCTCCAGCAGCCCGCGCACCCGCCCCATGTCGCACTTCGGGCGCAGGGTGTCGTTCAGTCCGCCGACCAGGGTGACGACGTCCGCCTTCATGGCCGCCGCGAGGTCCACCTGTTCGTCGACGATCTGGCCGATCAGCTTTCCGCGCACGGCGAGGTTGGCGTACCGGAAGCCGGGGGAGCGGGTGGCGAGGCGGGACGCCAGCAGGTCGGCCCAGCCCCGGTAGGAGCCGTCGGGCAGGAGGTCCGACATCCCCTCGGTGAAGCTGTCGCCCACCGCGACGAAACTGTTGTAGGTGGCATTCATCTCCATGGCGGTGCGATCGTATCGCGTAGGGTCGGCGGGTCCGCAGCGGGCCGGGGAAGGGAAGGCGAGCACCATGAGCGATCCACTCCAGCAGGCGCTGGCCACCGCCCTGGCCCACCTCCTGGCACACGTCGACACCTGCGACGACGAGGTGCTCGACCCCGACACCGCGGTGGGGTGGACGGAGCACACGGCCCACGCGCTGGGCCGCCTCGCTCCCGGCGACCGGCGCCGGCTCGACGCCCTCCTCCGGCAGGCGGCGCTGCGCGAACCGGAGGGGCCCTGGCGGGAGGCGCTCCTGCGGGTCCCGGCCGGGCTCGGCCTCGCCGAGGACCCGTACGCGTGGTACTGCGACGCCGTCGAGGACCACGCCCGCCGCTTCGCGAAGACGCTGCGGGGCGCCGACCCGGCGGCCCCGGTACCGAGCTGCCCGGGCTGGACGGTCGGCGACCTGATCGCCCACTACGGCACCACCCACCGCTGGACCGCGCACATGGTGCGCACGCTGCCCACCGAGCGGGTCTTCGCCAAGGACCTCCGGCTTCAGCCGCCCGCGGATCCGGCCGAGTGCCTGGACTGGGCGGTCGAGGGCGCCGAGGCGGCCGTGCGCGCCCTGCGCGCCGCCGACCCGGACGCCGGCCTCTGGTCGTTCGGCGCCGACCGGCACGTGCGCGCCTACCACCGGCGCGTGCTGTCGGAGTCCGCCGTCCACCTCGCCGACGCGGCGCTGGCCGTGGGCGCCGAACCCCGCGTCGAGCCGGCAACGGCCGCCGACGCCGTCGAGGAGTTCCTGGAGAACCTGCCGCACTACGGCTGGATCGCCGAACCGGTCTCCCGGATCGGCCGCGACGGCGCCACCCTGCGGCTGACCGCGACCGACACCGGTGCGGCGGCCCGGACGACCTGGACGATCACGCTCGGCGGGGGCGGCTTCGACTGGACCCGCCGGACGGCGGCCCCGGGAACGACGGAGCCCGCGACCGTCACGGTCGCGGGCACCGCCGGTGAGCTGCTGCTCCTCCTCTACGGGAGGTACGGCGCCGACGACCACCGGTTCACCGTCTCCGGCGACCCCACGCTCCTCGACGCCTGGACGTCGGCGACCGCCTTCTAGGCCGGACCGCCTTCCACGCCGGACCGCCTTCCAGGCCGAACGCACGGGCACGGGCCGGCCGTCACGCCGCCGGGCGTCCCACCAGCTCCCGCAGCACGTCCTCCATGGTGACCAGCCCCGCCAGCCTGCCGTCGTCGTCGAGCACGGCGGCCAGGTGCGTGCGGCTGCGCCGCATGGCGGTCAGGACGTCGTCCAGGGGCGTGGCCGCCCGGACCCGGGCGATCGGCCGCATCGCCGTCACGGGGAACGGCAGGTCGCGCGGCATCACGTCCAGCGCGTCCTTCACGTGCAGGTACCCGAGGATCCGGTGGGCCGAGTCGACCACCGGGAAGCGCGAGAAGCCCGACTCGGCGGCCAGCGCCTCCAGCTGCTCCGGCGTCGTGCCGACCCGGGCGTACATCACGCGCTCCACCGGCATCACCACGTCGCGCACCGGACGCCGGCCGAGTTCCAGGGCGTCGTGCAGCCGCTCGGCCGCCCGGTCGTCCAGGAGGCCCGCGTCACCCGCGTCCGTGACCATCCGCGCCAGCTCGTCGTCCGAGAACGTCGCCGACACCTCGTCCTTCACCTCCACCCGCATCAGCCTTAGCAGGGTGTTGGCGAACGCGTTGATCGTGAAGATCACCGGCTTCAGGGCCCTCGCCAGCGCCACCAGCGGCGGGCCCAGCAGCAGCGCCGTACGTGTCGGCTCGGCCAGGGCGATGTTCTTCGGCACCATCTCGCCGAGCAGCATGTGCAGGTACGTGGCCAGCGACAGCGCGATGACGAACGAGATCGGGTGCACCAGCCCGTGCGGGACGCCGACCGCGTCGAACACCGGCTCCAGCAGGTGCGCGATGGCCGGCTCGGCCACGACACCGAGCACCAGCGTGGACAGCGTGATGCCCAGCTGGGCCGCCGCGAGCAGCGCCGAGACGTGCTCCAGGCCCCAGATGACGCTGCGCGCCCGCCGGTTCCCGGCCTCCGCCTCCGGCTCGATCTGGCTGCGGCGTACGGAGATCATGGCGAACTCCGCGCCGACGAAGAAGGCGTTGACCACTAGGGTCAGCAGACCGATCAGCAACTGGATCGCGGTCATCGGCCCGCCTCCCCGCCCTTGTGCGCACCCTTGTGCGATCCGGACTCGCCGGCACCCGCTCCGTCCCCGTCCCCGTCACCGTCCGGCCCGGCCGGCGGGGCGTGCAGCAGCACGCGCGCGGCACGGCGCCCGGAGGCGTCGACCACGTCGAGCCCCCAGCCGCCGAGGGCGACGCGGTCGCCGACGGCGGGGATGCGCCCCAGCTCGGTGGCGACGAGCCCGGCGAGGGTCTCGTACGGGCCGTCCGGCACGCGCAGGCCGATCGCCTCCAGCTGGTCGGTCCTGGCGGCGCCGTCGGCGGACCACAGGGCCCGCCCGTCGGCGTCCTCACCCGCAGGGGCGAGGTCCGGCGTCTCGTGCGGGTCGTGCTCGTCGCGGACCTCGCCGACGACCTCCTCGACGATGTCCTCCAGGGTCACGACCCCGGCCGTACCGCCGTACTCGTCTATGACGACGGCCATCGTCGTCTTGCCGGACAGCCGGTCCAGCAGCCGGTCCACGGTCAGCGACTCGGGGACGAGCAGCGGCTCGCGGAGGATCTCCGTGACCGGCTTGAGGCGCCGCTGCGGCGCCGGGACGGTCAGGACGTCCTTGATGTGCGCGATGCCGATGACCGAGTCCAGGCCGCCCCGGTAGACGGGGAAGCGGGACAGGCCGGTGGCGCGGGTCGCGTTGGCGACGTCCTCGGCGGTGGCCTGTGCCTCCAGCGCGGTGACCTGTACGCGCGGGGTCATGACGTTCTCCGCGGTCAGCTCCGCGAGGTTCAGGGTCCGGACGAACAGCTCGGCGGTGTCCGGCTCCAGGGCACCCGCACGCGCGGAGTGGCGCGCCAGGGCCACCAGCTCCTGGGGGCTGCGCGCCGAGGCCAGCTCCTCGGCCGGCTCCATGCCGAGCCGGCGGACGATCCGGTTGGCCGTGTTGTTGAGGTGGCTGATCAGGGGCCTGAACGCGGCGGTGAAGACGCGCTGCGGGGTGGCGACGACCTTGGCGACGGCCAGCGGCGACGAGATGGCCCAGTTCTTCGGGACCAGCTCGCCGACGACCATCAGGACGACCGTCGACAGCGCCGTACCGAGGACCAGCGCCACCGAGGACGCCACCGACGCCGACAGGCCGAGGTCCTGGATCGGGCCGCGGATGAGCTTGGCGATGGACGGCTCGGACAGCATGCCGACGATCAGGTTGGTGACGGTGATGCCGAGCTGGGCGCCGGAGAGCTGGAAGGTGAGGGAGCGCACCGCCTTGAGGGCGCCGGGCGCTCCGCGCTCACCGCGCTCGGCCGCCCGTTCCAGCTCGCTTCGCTCGACGGTGGTCAGTGAGAACTCGGCCGCGACGAACGCCCCGCACGCGAGCGAGAGCAGCAGCGCCACGAGGAGCAGGAGCACTTCGGTCATCGGTTCACCTCCGTTCCATGATCGGCCACGGAGGGAAGGGATGCGCGATCTCGGCTACGGCTACTACTGGGAGGCTCGCCCATGGGCGGACGCTCACACCTCTCGGTCGTTACGGACTGGGTGAACCCATGGTAAAGGATCAGCAAAGTGGTCAGGGTGTGAGGGGCTTCACCCAGCGGCCCCACTGCGGCTCCCGGCCGTAACCGGCCGCCCGCCAGGCGTGGTGCGCCCGTTCGTTGCGGTCCAGGACCATGGCGTCGGCCCGCCGCCCGCCGAGGCCGACGAACCGCTCCTCGGCCGCCGCGAGCAGCGCCGTGCCGACGCCCCGGCGCCGGTGGTCCGGATGCACGGCCAGCCGGTACAGGTGGCAGCGCCACCCGTCGAACCCGGCGATCACCGTCCCCGCGAGGGCCCCGCCCGCCTGGGCGAGGATCAGCGCCTCCGGGTCCCGGGCGACCAGCCGCTCGACACCGTCCCGGTCGTCGCTGATGCTCGTCCCCTCGGCCGCGACCTTCCAGAAGGCGAGGACGGCGTCCAGGTCGGCGGGCGAGGCGGCGCGTATCCGAAGATCGTTCATGCGTCCATCTTGCCGGTGCTAGCGCGGCGGCGCTAGCGTCGTGGTGTGGCGAAGACCCAGCTGAACGTACGCGTCGACGAGACCACCGCCGAGGCCGCCCGCCGCCGGGCGCGGCAGCGGGGCGTCAGTGTGAACCGGTACATCGAGGAGCTCGTCCGGCAGGACGCGGGCGAGGCGGGCCGCGCCTTCGTGTCGGCCGCGGCCGACTTCATGAAGCAGTACGAGGCCGTCTTCGCGGAGGAGTTCGGGGACGCCCCCGGCCGGCGGGCGGCGGGCGAGCGATGACGGACGACGCCGGCCGGCCCGTATGAACCTGTCGGTCGACCTGTCCTGGCTGCTCATGGTCGCCGAGCAGGCCACCCCCGGCGACCCCCGCGTCACCGACTGGGGAGCCCTCGTCGCCGCCGTCGCCCGGCACGACGCGGAGATCTTCGGCGTCGCCGTCTACCAGGACCCGCACACCCGGGCGGCCGCGCTGCTGCAACTGCTGCTGCACGTGCCCGCGCTGGAGCACTCCAACGCGCTGTACGCCTCGGCCGTCGCGTACGGCTACCTCGTCGCCTCCGGCCTCGACGTGGCCGCCTCGCCCGAGAAGGTGCGGGACCTGGCCCGGCTGGTGAAGGCCGGCCAGGCGGACGTCGCCGCCGTCGCCGCCGAACTGCGCCGCTGGAGCCGCTGACCCGCCGCCGGCTCCACGCCCGCGGCCTCCCGCAGCCGCTTGTGCTCGTCGGGCTCGGGCAGTGCGTCCTGCGCCGCCTGCTCCAGCAGCGCGTCCACCGCCGCGAAGAGCTGCTCCTGCTCGTTCGTCACGGGGCGTCACCTCCAAGGCGATCACCCTAGTCGAAACGCACACCGCACCGAACGCGGGACGCACACGGCCGGCGAACCGCGCGGCCGGGCACGTCAGTGGACGGACAGCCCGCCGTCGACGAAGAGCGAGTGCCCGGTCACGTACCCGGCCGACGGGCTCGCCAGGAACACCGCCGCCCCGGCGAAGTCCTCCGCCAGCCCGTTGCGGCCCACCATCGTGCGCGCGGCCAGCGCGGCGACCGTCTCGGCGTCGTCCTGGAGCCGGGCGTTGAGCGGTGTCAGCACGAAGCCCGGCACCAGCGTGTTGCATGTGACCCCGTGCGCCGACCACGCCTCGGCCTGCGAACGGGCCAGCGACTCGAGGCCCCCCTTCGACACCCCGTACGCCCCGCTCTGCACGAACGCCCGGTGCGCCTGCTGCGAGGTGACGTGGATGATCCGGCCGTAGCCCCGCTCCGCCATGCCCGGCCCGAAACGCTCGCCGAGCAGGAAGGGGGCCTCCAGGTTCACCGCCATCGTGGCGTCCCAGACGTCCTCGCCCACCCGTCCCATCGGCGGCCGCAGGTTGATCCCGGCGCTGTTGACGAGGATGTCGGGCTCCCCGTACACCTCCGCCGCGGCCTCGGCGGCCGCCCGCACCCCGTCACGGGTGGACAGGTCGCCGCTCACCCACGCGGCCCGGCAGCCGTCCGCGGCCAGCTCGTCGACCGTGGCCGCCAGCTCCGCCTCGCGGCGCGCGACGACCACGGTGCTCGCCCCCGCCCGCGCGAGGGCACCCGCGATCGCCCGGCCGATACCGGAACTGCCGCCCGTCACCAGGGCGACCCGGCCGTCCAGCGAGAACAGGTTCGAGAGGTACGCGTGCGCAGTCATGCCCGCACCCTAGTGTGATCACCCCACGCGGGCCGCACACGGCGGTGCGGGCTCAGTCCGGCCGCCTGGCCACCCCGAGCACGCAGAAGGACGTCGGTGTCGCCGGGCCCTGCTCCGGGATGCGGAACCGGCGGTGCGAGGCGATCTCGAACCCGGCCGCCTCGATCGCGGCCAGCGGGTCGCGCGCCGTGTGGCAGCCCCCGAACAGCAGCGGCCACACCGTGCGGTCCAGCACCCGCTGGGCCGTCGCCGCGGCCCGCCCCCCGGCGACGCCGTGCTCGAAGAAGCGCAGCTCGCCCCCCGGCCGCAGCACCCGCCGCAGCTCGCCGAGCGCACGCGGCAGGTCCCGCACCGTGCACAGCACCAGCGACGCGACCGCCGCGTCGTACGCCTCGCTCTTCACCGGCAGCGCCTCCGCCACACCCGGCACCACGTCCACCGGCACGTCGGCGCGCAGCCCCGCGGTGGCCGCCAGCTGCCGCAGCCGCCGCTCGGGCTCGATCGCGACGACCTCCGACACGGCGGCCGGGTAGTGCGCGAAGTTCAGCCCGTTGCCCGCGCCGACCTCGATGACCCGGCCGGACAGCCCGGCGAGCAGCTCCCGCCGGTACCCGGCGACCCCGCCGCGGGTGTCCATGGTGACGCTCATGCGCGCGTAGAAGCGGGCGAACAGAGGGTGGTGGACGGTGTCCCGCATCACGGACCTCCTGGGAGACGGCCGACGGTCCCGGACCCGACACCGTCAGTGTCCCCCCGTCAGCCGGACACGAAGCAGAACTCGTTGCCCTCCGGGTCGCGCAGCACCTGGAAGTGGCCGTGCTCGTCCGCCACGACGCCGCCCAGCCGCACCGCGCCGAGGGCCACCGCCGCCTCCGTGGCGGCGGCCACGTCGCCCCCCTCCAGGTCCAGGTGCAGCCGGTTCTTCACGGCCTTGCCCTCCGGTACGCGCTGGAAGGCCACCCGGACGAAGTCCGGCGGGTCGACGTATGACCAGTCCGGGCTCCGGTCGACCGGCTCGCCGCCCAGCAGCGCGGCCCAGAACCGGGCCAGCGCGGCCGGGTCGGCGCAGTCGAACACCATTTCACTGACGACAGCTCGCATGATCAGGAGCGTACGGCCGCGGCGAACGCGTCCGCATCCCAGATGCCGCCGAGAGCCGGGGCCAGCCACCGGCCCGCCCGGGCCCGGAACACGTCCGGCGGCAGCGCGCCCGCGCCCGAGGGCACCGCGCCCAGCAGCGGAGCGCCCGCGACTTTCGGCAGGTCCGTGACGTTGCACCGCTCCGCGAGCCCCGGCTCGTCCGGCCAGCTGCCGACGACCAGGCCCGCCTGCACCAGCCCGCGCGCCCGCAGCGCCTCCGCGGTGAGCGTCACCATGTTGAGCGTGCCGAGCCCGGCGGGCGCCACCACCAGCACCGGGGCGTCCAGCAGCCGGGCGGCGTCGGCGAGCGTGCCGCCCTCCTCGTCGTACCGCACGAGCAGTCCGCCCGCGCCCTCGACCAGCACCAGGTCGTGCTCGTCCGCCAGCTTGGCCGCGGCGTCGGCCACCTCGGCCGGGCCCACCGGCGCCATCCCGGCCCGCCGGGCGGCCGTGTCCGGTGCCAACGGCTCGGGGAACCGGGCCAGTTCGGCGGCGGTGACCCCGCCCCCGGCGAGCCGCACGACCTCGTCCGCGTCACCGCGTTCCGCCGGTGCGACCCCGGTCTGCGCGGGCTTCAGCACGGCCACCGAGCGGCCCGCCGCCCGTGCCACCGCCGCGAGCGCCGCCGTGACGACGGTCTTGCCGATCTCCGTGCCCGTACCGCTGACGACCAGTACCGACATGTCATCCCTCCCGCGCGGCCGCGAACACCCCGCGGCAGATCCGTGCCACGTCCTCGTCACCCGTGACGTAGGGCGGCATCACGTACACCAGGTCCCGGAACGGCCGCAGCCACACGCCCTCGCGGACCGCCGCCGCCGTCGCGGCCGCCATGTCCACCGGGTGGTCCAGCTGCACGACGCCGATCGCGCCGAGCACGCGCACGTCGCGCACGCCGGGCAGCTCGCCGGCCGGCGCCAGCCCGTCCCGGAGTCCCGTTCCGATCCGCTTGACCTCCTGCTGCCAGTCCTGGCCCAGCAGCAGATCGATCGATGCGCACGCCACCGCCGTGGCCAGCGGGTTGCCCATGAACGTCGGGCCGTGCGCCAGCACCGGCACCTCGCCCCGCGAGATGCCGTCCGCCACACGGCTGGCGCACAGCGTCGCCGCCAGCGACAGGTAGCCGCCGGTCAGGGCCTTGCCCAGGCACATCACGTCCGGCGCCACGCGCGCGTGCTCCGCCGCGAACAGCGTGCCCGTGCGCCCGAACCCGGTCGCGATCTCGTCGAACACCAGGAGCACGTCGTGCGCGTCGCACGCCTCCCGCAGCACCCGCAGGTACTCCGGGTCGTGGAACCGCATCCCGCCCGCGCCCTGCACCACCGGCTCGACGATCACCGCCGCCAGCTGGTCCGCGTGGCGCCCGATCGCCTCCCGCAGCTCCCGCGCGTACGACTCCTCGTACTCCGCCGGGGGCGGTCCCACGAAGACCTGCCGCGGCAGCGCGCCGGACCACAGCTCGTGCATCCCGCCCTCGGGGTCGCACACCGACATCGGCTGCCACGTGTCGCCGTGGTAGCCGCCGCGCCAGGTCAGCAGCCGCTGCTTGGCGGGCCGGCCCACCGAGCGCCAGTACTGGAGGCACATCTTGATCGCGACCTCGACCGACACCGAGCCGGAGTCGCAGAGGAACACGTGGCGCAGCGGCTCCGGAGTGATCTCGACCAGCCGCGTGGCGAGGCGCACGGCGGGCTCGTGGGTGAGCCCGCCGAACATCACATGGCTCATCCGGTCCAGCTGACCGCGCGCCGCCTCGTTGAGCACCGGGTGGTTGTAGCCGTGGACGGCGGACCACCAGGACGACATGCCGTCGACCAGTTCGTCGTGCCCGTGCGCCGGTTCGGCGAGCCGCACCCGCACCCCGGAGGCGGACTCCACGACGAGCGGGTCGGTACGGCCGGGCATCGGACCGTACGGGTGCCACACATGCGCCCGGTCGAGCGCGATCAGCCCGGCCGCGTCGAGCCCGGCCCCGGTGCCGTCACGCATTGGGCGCGAGGTCGGTGCCGGCGCCCCGGCGGCGCACGGCCACCAGGTCGGTACGGGCCTGGTCGGTACGGGCCGTGTCGGTGGCCACCGGCTGCGCGGGCGCGGGCTCCTCGGAGCCGCACACCGAACCCGAGCCGCACCCGCCACCGGTGCCGCAGGACGAGGCGTCCGCGCGGTGCTCGGGCAGGGTGGTGGTGTCCGTGCCCTCCACCTCGAAGCCGGCGTCCGCGATCATGTCCAGGTCCGCCTTGCCCGCCTGGCCCTCACTGGTGAGGTAGTCGCCCAGGAAGATCGAGTTGGCCAGGTGCAGGGCCAGCGGCTGGAGCGAACGCAGGTGCACCTCGCGTCCGCCGGCCAGCCGGACCTCCACGTCCGGGCACACGAACCGGACCATCGCCAGGATGCGCAGCGCCCGCTGCGGGGTCAGGTTCCACTCCTTGGCGAGCGGCGTGCCCTCGAAGGGGATCAGGAAGTTCACCGGGACCGAGTCCGGGTCCAGCTCGCGCAGCGCGTACACGACGTCGACCAGGTCCTCGTCGCTCTCGCCCATGCCCGCGATCAGACCGGAGCACGCGGACAGACCCGCCGCGTGCGCCTTCTGCACCGTGTCGACCCGGTCCGCGTAGGTGTGCGTGGTCGTGATGTCCCCGTACGTCCCCTCGGACGTGTTGAGGTTGTGGTTGTACGCGTCGGCGCCGGCCGACCGCAGCCGCTCCGCCTGGCCGTCCGAGAGCAGCCCGAGGCACGCGCAGACCTCGACGCCCTCGTTCTCCTCCTTGATCGCCTCGATGGTCTTCGAGACGCGGTCGACGTCCCGGTCCGTCGGGCCGCGGCCGCTGGCCACCAGGCAGACCCGCTTGGCGCCGCCGGCGACACCCGCGGCGGCGGCCTTGGACGCCTCCTCCGGCTTCAGCCAGGTGTACTTGAGGATCTCCGCCTTCGAACCGAGCCGCTGGGAGCAGTATGAGCAGTCCTCGGGACACAGGCCGGACTTGAGGTTGACCAGGTAGTTGAGCTTCACCCGCCGTCCGAACCACTGACGGCGTACCTTCCCGGCCGCGGCCACCACATCGAGCAGCTCGTCGTCCGAGGTCGCCAGCACGGCGAGCGCTTCTTCGCGGGTCGGCAGCTCGCGCCGAAGCCCCTTGTCCACCAGCGTGTTCAGCAGGTCCATGACGCAGATCCTGGCCTACGGCACGGCCCCGGGCCAAGGAGGAACTCCACAGGAGAGTCCGTTTCGAGTGTGTGTATAACCACACTCCGGTACCACCCCACCACCATTAGGGTCTGTTCGCTGTCTACAAAAGGGAACCGGACATGCCCCAGGCTCCGCTCGACCCGCCGCCCGCCTCCCCGTCCGGGCCGCCGCCCGCCACACCCTCCGGCCCGTCCTCCGGCCCGCCTGCCGCCGCGCCCTTCGGATGGATCGACGCCGAGGCGCGCCGCCGGGCGGACGCGGGTCTCGTCCGGACCCTCCGCCCCCGGCCGGCCGAGCCCGACGTCCTGGACCTGGCGAGCAACGACTACCTCGGCCTCACGCACCACCCCGCCATCACCGCGGCCGCCGCCGAGGCGGCCCGCCGCTGGGGCGCGGGCGCCACGGGCTCGCGCCTGGTGACCGGGACGACCGAGCTGCACGGCGAGCTGGAGCGGGAACTGGCCGCGTACTGCGGGTTCGAGGCGGCCCTGGTGTTCTCGTCCGGTTACGCCGCCAACCTCGCCGCCCTGACCGCGCTGAGCGCCCGGGGCTCGCTGATCGTCTCCGACGCGGGCAACCACGCCTCGATCGTCGACGGCTGCCGGCTCTCGCGCGCCGAGACCGCGGTCGTCCCGCACGCCGAGCCCGACGCGGTCGCCAAGACCCTCGGCGCCCACCCGGGACGCCAGGCGCTGGTGGTCACCGACTCGGTCTTCTCCGTCGACGGTGACGCGGCGCCGCTGGCCGGACTGGCGGCGGCGTGCCGGGAGCACGGTGCCGCGCTGGTGGTCGACGACGCGCACGGCCTGGGCGTCCTGGGCGAGGGCGGGCGGGGCGCGCTGCACGCGGCGGGGCTCGCGGGCGACCCGGACGTGGTCGCCACGCTCACCCTCTCCAAGTCGCTGGGCAGCCAGGGCGGGGCGGTCCTCGGTCCCGCCCGGGTGATCGACCACCTGGTCAACGCCGCCCGGACGTTCATCTTCGACACCGGGCTCGCCCCGGCCGCCGTGGGCGCAGCCCTGGCGAGCCTGCGGCTGCTGCGCGCCGAGCCGGACCTCGCCGGCCGGGCGCGTACGGTGGCGTCCACCCTGCACGCCCGGCTGACCGCCGCGGGGCTGACCGCGGTGCGGCCGGACGCCGCCGTGGTGTCGGTGCGGGCCCCCTCCCCGGAGCAGGCCGTGCGGTGGGCCGCCGACTGCCGGGCCGAGGGGCTCGCGGTGGGGTGCTTCCGGCCGCCGTCGGTGCCCGACGGCATCTCGCGCCTCCGTCTCACCGCCCGAGCCGACTTGACGGAACGTCAACTGGACGAGGCGGTCGCGACGATCCTCCGCACCTCACCGGTCCCGGTCGGCTGAGCGGTCCTGCCTTACGTCACCGTCTCCCGGGCCGCCGGACCAACCCACCAGTTTGCCGCCCAAATCCGGTCTCGAGTAGCAGAGTTCACCGCTTCGGGCGACAGATATATGCGGATCCTGGTGGATCGCCCCCATCAGGAGCGACATAAGTGGCAGTCTGGCGCGAAGCGCAATCCGAGGCCGTCCTCACAAAACATCCGGTTCGTGTCGGAGTCCGGCCCCGGTGGGAAAGGGACAGCGTCGCCATGGCGGACCATCAGGAAGCATCCATCACCCTGCCGAGCGATCCCGTCTCGGTCTCCGCCGCCCGGAGATACGTGGCGGGCGTCCTCAGCGAATGGGGGCTCCCCGATGGGGCCGAGACCGCCGACACCGTACGGCTGATCGTCTCGGAACTCGCCACCAACGCCGTCCAGCACACCTTCGGGCAGTCGCCGACCTTCACGGTGGACGTCCGGCTGGAGCGGGACGAGCGGCTGCGCATCGGGGTCACGGACAGCCACCCGCGCTGGCCGCAGCGGCTGCCCGCCGCCGTACAGCAGGACAACGGGCGCGGCATGGTGATCATCCGCTGGCTCGCCGCGGAGTGCGGCGGACGCCTCTCGGTCACCCCCACCGCGGAGGGCGGCAAGACGGTCTGGATCGCACTGCCCTGGTCGGTCCCGGTCCAGACCTGACCGCCCGCGGTGCGGGTGCGCCGGACGCGCCCGGCCGCCCCCGCACCACGGGTCATCGCCGGACGATCAGCGGACGCGTCCGTACCAGACGGACTTCGACCAGATCTTGTCCAGCTTCACCACCGAACCCGACTTCGGTGAGTGCCAGATCTTGTTGTTACCCGCGTAGATCCCGACGTGGTAGACGTTGCTCCCCCGATGGAAGAAGACCAGGTCACCCTTCTGCCGGCTCGACGCCGAGATGTGCCGGGTCTTGTTGTACTGCTGCTGCGCCGTACGCGGCAGGGTCTTGCCGGCCTTCTTGTACGAGTAGAGCGTGAGCCCCGAGCAGTCGAACCGGGACGGGCCCACCGCTCCGTACTTGTAGGGTGCGCCCTTCTTGGACGCGGCGACGTTCAGCGCCTTGCCGGCGTACGCCGGGGCGGCCTGCGCCTCGGACACGGCGCCGGGCGCCAGCATCGTGCCGCCGACGGCGGCGAGGGTGAGTGCCGAGACGGCACCCGCCCGGGACAGCAGAGACGGGACATGAATCTGCGCGGTCATGCGCAACCCTTCGTCAGCCGCCTGTGAAGGATGACCTGTCGGGTTCGGGCTGGCGAAGTTGCCCGGCCGCTCGCGCGGCTTCACCCCAAGGGCGACCGATGGGACGTACATCGTTCGGTCACCCGTACTGCTCGGGTCCTCCACTCCTGCCGATCCACTCCTGTCGACCAGTCATCCGGACGGCGGCAGGACTCGGCGTCCGCCCGGACCGCCCCGCCGCGGTGGCGGGGGCTTGTCGTCGTCAGGGATCTTGACCCATCCCGAGGGGAAATTCCGAGTCGAAACGGCCGTTTGTGAGGCTCCTCACGACTGATCCATTCGGGTGGACAGAGCCGATTTGGGGCCCGGCGACGTGACATCGACGATCCCCGTACCAGCGGCGGAACCTGATATTCCGCCAGATGCGTACGCGTGCTGCGCAACTCGCGTCGTCCGAAATTCGTCCGAATGCGTAGGCTGAACGAGGGAGCGGTTCTCGTACTCCTGAGCCCGTTCGGGGGAGGGCTACGTCGGTCCCACGCCTCGATTGTGAGGGACTGTCACGCGACCCGCGCGCCGTTCGCCGTCAAGCACCCGCAGGGCTCGCGCCAGCGTATGGGCATGTACTTCGCTCTCGCCGCGCTCGTGCATCCAGGTCAGGGCCTCGCGCAGCGCCGTCGCGCGCCCCACGAGGGCCTGCGCCGCGCGCAGGGCGCTGTACGTATGGGTGGCCCGCGCCGGGTTGGTCCGCCCCAGCAGGTCGACCGCTTCGAGCCAGCTGTCGACGAACGCGCTTTCGGCCCGGGTGAGCGCGGGGAGCGGCGGATGCTCCGGTGGCAGCACCGCTCACCTCCCGCGCCGGGGCACGACCTGGTCCACCAGGCCGTACGCCACGGCGGCGGACGCGTCGAGGAACGTGTCTCGCTCCAGGTCGGCGTCGACGCGCTCCCGGCTCCGGCCGGTGTGGAGGGCCAGGATCGCCGCCAGTTGGCCGCGCAGCCGGAGCAACTCGTCCGCGTGGATGCCGAGATCCGTCGGCCGGCCGTGCAACGGCTCGTCGAAGGACGGCTGCTGGATCAGCACGCGCGCGCCGGGCAGGGCCATGCGCTTGCCGGGCGCGCCCGCCGCGAGCAGGGCGGCGGCGGTCGACGCGGCCTGCCCGATGCAGGTCGTCTCCACGTCGCAGCGGATCGCCCGCATGGTGTCGTAGACGGCCGTCATGGCGCTGACCGGACCGCCGGGCGAGTTGATGTAGAGCGCGATGTCCCGGTCGGGCGCGGCGTGTTCCAGGTGCAGGAGCTGGACGATCACGTCATTGGCGGCGGTGTCGTCGAGGGGCGTGCCGAGGAGGACGATCCGCTCCTCGAGCAGCTTGGAGTAGGGGTCCAGGGTGCGGGTGCCGGTGCTGGTGCGCTCGGTGAACTCGGGCAGGACATGACGCGCGGCATGGCTCATCGCGCAGCTCCTTGTCTCTGTAAAAAATGTACAGGACGTACATCTCGTTAGAATGGGAGCATGGCCTACGAGATTCCGGTGACGCAAGCCCGGGCTGAGCTCGCCGATCTGATCAACCGTGTCGTCTACGGCGGCGAACGGGTGGTCGTCACACGCCACGGCAAGCCGCTCGTGGCGCTGGTGTCGGCCGCCGACCTGGAACGACTCGAAGCGGAGCGGGAGCCCGCGGAGGCGGGGGAGGAGCAGGTGATCCGCTCCGTCTCCACCGTGCGGGACCTCCCGCCCTCCGCTCCGGGCGAACAGAGCCGCTTCGGCATCGCCGCCGAACACCGCCCCGGAGGCCCGCCCCGCCCCGGCCACTGACGGCACGCCGCCGGGGCCGGGTCGGGGGCCGGTCAGCCCGCCGGGGCCGGGGCGGCCGGGCGGTGGCGGGTCGCCGTGGGAGCCGTCGCCCGGGTGTGCCGGGCGCCCGCGAGGACCGCGGTCAGGCCCAGGACCGCCCAGGTGACGAGGACGGTCAGTGGCCCGGCCGCCGCGGCGCCGTCGAAGAACGCCACCGAGCGCAGCAGCGACCCGGCCGCACCCGGCGGCAGCAGCTGACCGATCGCCCCGGCGGGCGCGGGCAGCAGTTCCGGTGCTCCGGCCACGCCCGAGAACGGGTTGCCCAGCAGCACGATCACCAGCGCGCCGAGCCCGATGCCCGCCCGGCCGAGCAGTGCCGCGAGCCCCGCGACGGTTCCCCCGACCGCCAGCGTGGTCAGCGCCAGCACGCCCGCCGTGGTCCCCCAGCCGCCGGTGATCACCCCGAGCCAGCTGCCGCCGATCGCGGCGCCCACGACGCCCACCAGGAGCGCGGCGCCCAGGAGTGCGGTCACGGCCCGGGCGCCGCGCAGGCCGGTGAGGGTGACCAGCGCGCCGGCGGCGACTCCCGCGAGGGCGAGCGGCAGGAGGCTCGCCGCCAGCGCGGTGCCCCGGGGGTCGCCCGGCGGCGCGGCCACCACGTCGGTCACCGGCGCGGAGGGCAGCGCGTGCTGGAGCAGCTGGGCGACCACGGGGCTCGCGGCGGTGGCGGTCAGCACCTTCGGCCCGCCCGGCGAGGCGACGACCGCCCCGTATACGTCGCGGTCCTCGATGGCGGCGCGGGCGGCGGTCTCGTCCGGGTAGCGGTGCACGTCGAACGATCCCTCGCCGGCCCGCGCGAAACGCTCCTGGAGCTGGGCGGTCGCGGCGGCGGGGCCGGCCACGCCGACCGGCAGGTCGCGCGGGGCGACGCGGGCGGCGGGCCAGGCGAAGGCCCACAGGGCCAGGGCCGCGAGCACCGGGACGAGGACCACCACCGCGAGGGTGCGGCGGTTCGGGGACGTGGGCATGACGGGGCCTCCATTCCGGCGTGCGCCGGTGCGAAGAGAAAGGTCGCGACCCAAAGAGAAGGATCGTTCGTTTTACGTTCTGGTAGCAGAGTTCACCCGCCCGGCCGCCTTGTCAAGAAGGAACGTTCGTTTTAAGTTGGCCACCATGCCCCGCGTGTCCCAGCACCACCTCGAAGCCCGTCGCCGGCAGATCCTGGACGGCGCCGCCCGCTGCTTCGCCCGCAACGGCTTCCACGCCACCTCGATGGCGGACGTCCTCGGCGAGACGGGCCTGTCGGCCGGCGCCGTCTACCGCTACTTCCGCGGCAAGGAGGAGCTCATCGAGGCGATCGTCACCGAGGTGCTCGAAGCGCTCCGCACCACCTTCGAGACCGCCGCCCGCCAGGCCCCGCCCCCGCCGCCGGACGTTCTGATCGGCCAGGTCATGACCGAGGTGCTGACCGAGCGCTCCGGGCTCTCCTACGACGGCGAGGAGAGCCTGCCCCGGCTGATGATCCAGGTCTGGACCGAGACCCTCCGCAACGAGGACCTGGCCGCCGTGATGCGCGCCGGCTTCCTCAAGGTCCGCGAGGCCTGGGTGCGGGTCGTCCTCGCCTACCAGCGGGCGGGCCTGATGCGCGACGACGTCCCCGCCGAGCACGTCGCCCGCACGATGATCGCCGCGGCGCAGGGATTCGCCGCCCAGCAGGCCCTGTTCGGCGCGGTCCCCGTCGCGGTCCTCCAGGACGGCCTGCGGGCCCTGATGTCCATGGACGGGCAAAGAGCCAGTTAACCTCCCGGAAAAACTTCTGCCCGAGATTGAAATATCTCTGAGCCACACTCGTTTCTGCAGGTCAACAGAGTGTTGAAGCCGGATAGGGTCCCGCTGCGCCCGGGATCGCACCGGGCGGGAGACTGTGAGGTGAAACGTGCAACTGACCCCGCACGAACAGGAACGGCTGCTGATTCACGTCGCCGCCGACGTGGCGGAGAAGCGCAGGGCCCGCGGGGTGAGGCTCAACCACCCCGAGGCCGTCGCCCTCATCACCTCGCACCTCCTGGAGGGCGCCCGCGACGGCCGTACCGTCGCCGAACTCATGGCGTCCGGCCGCAAGGTGCTGACCCGGGACGACGTCATGGACGGCATCCCCGAGATGATCCACGACGTCCAGGTGGAGGCCACCTTCCCGGACGGCACCAAGCTCGTCACCGTCCACGACCCGATCGTCTGACGGGAGGGAGCGCCCATGATCCCCGGCGAGATCCTGTACGCGGACGAGCTCGTCCCCCTCAACGAGGGCCGCCCCGTCACCCGCCTCACCGTCCTCAACGCCGCCGACCGGCCCGTCCAGGTCGGCTCCCACTACCACTTCGCCGAGGCCAACCCCGGCCTCGACTTCGACCGTCCGGCCGCTCACGGCCTGCGGCTGAACATCGCCGCCGGCACCGCCGTACGCTTCGAGCCCGGCATCCCCGTCGACGTGGAACTCGTACCGATCGCCGGGCTGCGCGTCGTCCCCGGCCTGCGCGGGCAGACCGGAGGCCCCCTCGATGACTGAGCTCAGCCGCGTCCTGCTCGACCGGGCCGTCCACGCCGACCTCTTCGGCCCCACCACCGGGGACCGCGTCCGGCTCGCCGACACCGACCTGCTCGTCGAGATCGAGGAGGACCGCTGCGGCGGCCCCGGACGCGCCGGTGACGAGGCGGTGTTCGGCGGGGGCAAGGTCATCCGCGAGTCCATGGGCCAGTCCCGGGCCACCCGCGCCGAGGGCACCCCCGACACGGTCATCACCGGCGCCGTCGTCATCGACCACTGGGGCGTCGTCAAGGCCGACATCGGCATCCGCGACGGCCGGATCACCGGCATCGGCAAGGCCGGCAACCCCGACACCATGGACGGCGTCCACCCCGACCTCGTCATCGGCCCCGAGACGGAGATCATCGCGGGCAACGGCAAGATCCTCACCGCCGGAGCCATCGACGCGCACGTCCACTTCATCTCCCCGACCGTCGTCGAACAGGCCCTGACCTCCGGCATCACCACCCTCGTCGGCGGCGGCACCGGCCCCGCCGAGGGCACCAAGGCCACCACCATCACGCCCGGCCCCTGGCACCTCGCCCGGATGTTCCAGGCACTGGAGACATACCCCGTCAACATCGGGCTCCTGGGTAAGGGCAACACCGTCTCGCACGAGGCGATGCGCTCCCAACTGCGCGGCGGGGCGCTCGGGTTCAAGATCCACGAGGACTGGGGGGCGACGCCGGCGGCCATCGACGCCTGCCTCACCGTGTGCGAGGAGACCGGCGCCCAGCTCGCCATCCACACCGACACGCTCAACGAGGCCGGGTTCGTCGGCGACACCCTCGCCGCCGTCGCGGGCCGCACGATCCACGCCTACCACACCGAAGGGGCGGGCGGCGGTCACGCGCCCGACATCATCACCGTCGTCTCCGAGCCGTACGTCCTGCCCAGCTCCACCAACCCCACCCGGCCGCACACCGTCAACACGCTCGACGAGCACCTCGACATGCTGATGGTCTGCCACCACCTCAACCCGGCCGTCCCCGAGGACCTGGCCTTCGCCGAGTCCCGCATCCGGCCCTCCACCATCGCGGCCGAGGACATCCTCCACGACCTGGGCGCCATCTCGATCATCTCCTCCGACTCCCAGGCCATGGGCCGCGTCGGCGAGGTGATCCTCCGCACCTGGCAGACCGCACACGTGATGAAGCGGCGCCGGGGCGCCCTGCCCGGCGACGGCCGCGCCGACAACCACCGCGCACGCCGCTACGTCGCCAAGTACACGATCAACCCGGCCGTCGCGCAGGGCCTCGACCACGAGATCGGCTCCGTCGAGACCGGCAAGCTCGCCGACCTCGTCCTGTGGGAGCCGGCGTTCTTCGGCGTCAAGCCGCAGACCGTCATCAAGGGCGGCCAGATCGCGTACGCGCAGATGGGCGACGCCAACGCCTCCATCCCCACCCCCCAGCCGGTCATGCCGCGCCCCATGTTCGGCGCCCTGGGCGCCGCCGCGGCGGCGGGCTCGGTCAACTTCGTCACCCAAACCGCCCTCGACGACGGGCTGCCCGAACGCCTCGGCCTCGGCAAGGAGTTCGTCGCCATCACCAGCACCCGGGGCGTCACCAAGGCCGACATGCGGGAGAACGACGCCATGCCGCGCGTCGAGGTCGACGCCGACACCTTCACGGTGACGATCGACGGCGAACCGGTCGACCCGGCGCCGGCCACCGAACTCCCCATGGCCCAGCGCTACTTCCTCTTCTGAGAACTCCTGAGAACACGGTTCCGATGTCACGAGCAGCACTCCTCGTCCTCGCCGACGGCCGGTTCCCCGCGGGCGGGCACGCCCACTCCGGCGGAGCCGAACCGGCCGTCAAGGCGGGCCGCCTGCGAGACGCCCGCGACCTGGAGGCCTTCTGCCGGGGCCGCCTGCACACCACCGGGCTCACCTCCGCCGCCCTGGCGGCCGCGGCGGCCACCGGCCACGACCCCGTGGCGCTCGACGAGGCAGCCGACGCCCGCACCCCGTCAGCCGCGCTGCGCGCCACCGCCCGCAGGCTCGGCCGCCAGATGCTGCGGGCCGCCCGCGCCACCTGGCCGTCCCCCGAACTGGACGCCCTCGCGCGGACCTTCCCGCGCGGCGCCCACCAGCCGATCGTCCTCGGGCTGGCCGCCCGCACCGCGGGCCTCGCCCCCGAGGACGCCGCCCACTGCGTCGCGTACGAGACGGTCGGCGGCCCCGCCACGGCCGCCGTCCGCCTCCTCGGCCTCGACCCCTTCCACGCCACCGCCGTCCTCGCCCGCCTGGCGCCCGACATGGACCAGGTCGCCGAGCGGGCCGCGAAAGCCGCCCGCGACGGCATCGACGCGCTGCCCGCCGCCTCCGCGCCGCTGCTCGACATCACCGCCGAACAGCACGCGGCCTGGCCCGTACGCCTCTTCGCCTCCTGACCCCACCCCTGGAGCACCCATGCACCTCGACCACGGCCACCACGGCCACACCGCCGTCGGCGCCGACGCCCACCGCCCCGACGGCACCCGCCGCGCCCTGCGCATCGGCCTCGGCGGGCCGGTCGGCTCCGGCAAGACCGCCACCGTCGCCGCCCTCTGCCGCGAACTGCGCGACCAGTTGTCCCTCGCCGTCGTCACCAACGACATCTACACCCGCGAGGACGCCGAGTTCCTGCTGCGCAACGCGGTCCTGCCGCCCGAGCGCATCCAGGCCGTGGAGACCGGCGCCTGCCCGCACACCGCGATCCGCGACGACATCTCCGCCAACCTCGAAGCCGTCGAGGACCTGGAGGACGCGGTCGGTCCCCTCGACCTCATCCTGGTCGAGTCCGGCGGCGACAACCTCACCGCCACCTTCTCCAGGGGCTTGGTCGACGCGCAGATCTTCGTCATCGACGTCGCGGGCGGCGACGACATCCCGCGCAAGGGCGGCCCCGGCGTCACCACCGCCGACCTCCTCGTCGTCAACAAGACCGACCTCGCCCCCTACGTCGGCTCCGACCTGGAGCGGATGGCGCGGGACGCCAAGGAGCAGCGCGGCGACCTGCCCGTCGCGTTCACCTCGCTCACCGGCGAGCAGGGGGTCGCCCCGGTCGCCGCGTGGGTACGGGAGCGGCTCGCCGCCTGGACCACCGCCGGATGAGCGTCCGCGCCACCGCCCGGATCGTCGCCGACGCGGACGGCGGCCTGCCGGTCCTGGTCAGCGACGGGCCGCTCGCCCTGCGCCGCACCCGCGCCACCGGCCCGTACACCCGCGTCACCGTCGTGGGCGCCATGACCGCGCCGCTCGGCGGCGACCGGCTGGCCGTCGAGGCGGAGGTGCGCGACGGGGGGCGGCTGACGGTCGACGCGGCGGCGGCGACGGTCGCCCTGCCGGGCCGTGACGCGGGCCGGGCGCGCTACGACGTGCGCCTGACGGTCGGCAGGGGCGCGGAGCTGCGCTGGCTGCCCGAGCAACTGGTCTCCGCCCAGGGCTCGGACCTCCACACCCGTACGACGGCCGACCTGGCCGCAGGCGCCCGCCTGGTCCTGCGCGAGGAACAGGTCCTGGGCCGGCACGGCGAACAGCCCGGCACCCTCACCAGCCGCCTCACCGTCCGCCGCGCCGGGCGCCTGCTGCTGGACCAGGAACTCAGCTACGGTCCGGGGGCGCCGGGCGGCTGGGACGGGGGAGCGGTGCTGGGAGGGCACCGGGCTGTCGGCCAGCTCCTGCTGGTGGACGAGGCCTTCGGTGAGCGGCCGGTCGAGCCCCGGCTCATCGGGGACACCGCCGCGCTCACCCCACTGGCCGGGCCCGCCGCGCTGGTCACGGCGGTCGCCCAGGACGCGCTGCGGCTGCGGCGCGTCCTGGACGAGGCGCTGGCGTCGTTTCGCTGACGGCTTGCGCAGCCGTCAGCGAAACGACGCCAGTGGGGGTGTCGGCAGTGGTGTCAGCGGGGACGTCAGCCGCCGACGTACCAGGTGAAGCCGCCGGTGGAGGCGGCCACGGCGAGCAGGATGCCGAAGACCACCAGGTCGATGATGCCGAGGACGATCGCGGCCTTCGCCATGCCCGCGCCGTTCTTGACCGGCGCCTGCCGGAGGGCGATCGCACCGAAGATGATGGCGAGCGGCCCGAGGATGATGTGGAAGAACAGCACACCGACGATGCCGCAGACGAGTCCGGCGATGGCGAGGCCGTTGGTGCGGGACTGCGACTGCCCGTGCGCGCTGCTGGTGCCGTAACCGGCCATGACAACTCTCCCTCTCCACAGTGGACTTGTGAAGGTCCGTGTTGCCCGCTGTGCCCGTCCCATGCCCGCCCGGTGGGAAAAACGTGCGCCGCGCTCCCTGCGGGGCCGGTGTCCGGGAGTCGCCGGTCAGCGCCGGAAGCGCCCGAACTTCCGTGCTTGATCGGCCTGTTGGGCTTCCTTCACGTTGGCCGCGTAGTCGTCCACGTACTCCTGGCCGGAGAGGGCGAGGATCCGGTACATGATCTCGTCGGTGACGGCACGCAGCACCGCCTTGTCGTTCTCCATCCCCGCGTACCGGGAGAAGTCCAGGGGTTCGCCGAACCGGATCCGCACCCGCTTGATCTTGGGCACGACCTGGCCGGGCGGCTGGATCTCGAAGGTCCCCACCATGGCGCACGGCACCACCGGGACACCCGCCCTCAGGGCCATCACCGCGACGCCGACCTTGCCCTTGTAGAGCCGCCCGTCGTGCGAGCGCGTGCCCTCCGGGTAGATCCCGAGCAGTTCACCCCTGCCCAGCACCCCGAGCCCCTCGCGGATCGCCGCCTGGCCGGCCTCCTTGCCGGAGCGGTCGACCGGGATCTGACCGGCACTGCGGAAGAACGCCGCGGTCAGACGGCCCTTGATCCCGGGGCCGGTGAAGTACTCCTGCTTCGCGAGGAAGGTGATGCGCCGCCGGAGCACGACCGGCATCAGGAAGTGGTCCGAGAAGGACAGGTGGTTGCCCGCCACGATCGCGGCGCCGTCCTCGGGGATGTGCTCCAGCCCCTCGGTCCTCGGCCGGAACAACAGCCGCAGCACCGGCCCGAGGAGGACGTGCTTGAGCAGGTAGTAGAACACTCGCTGGCTCCCTACTGCACCGGATCGGCTCGGATCGGATCGGCTCTGTGCGTTTTACCAGGACACAAACCGGTTCGGAGGGGGATCAGTGTAGGTGCGCGTGTCGTGACCGGGAACCACGCGCGGTGATGGGCGGCCGGGATGCGGGCACAAGGTCCTCATGACCGTACCCAAGAACAGCGTCCTGGTCCTGGACAGCGCCGAGCCCGAGGCCCTCGCGGAGTTCTACGCGGGACTCCTCGGCGCCCGCACCCGACGGGGGACCGACCCCGACTTCATCGAGGTGGCCGGCAACGACGGCGTCCGCGTCGCCGTCCGCCGCGACCACGGCTACGCCCCGCCGAGCTGGCCCCGCCCCGACGACTCACAACAGGCCCACCTGCACATCCTGGTGGCCGAGGACGACATGGACGAGGCGGAGCGCGAGGCCGTCAGCCTCGGCGCCCGGCCGGTGGAGACCAGGGACAACTCCGGCCCCCGCGACGTGCGCACGTACGCCGACCCGGCCGGCCACTCCTTCTCCCTGGTCGCCAGGGAAGGCCGTTCCGCGATGTGACTCCGGGGTCTCCCGGGGGGCGGCCCGAGGTTACTCGTGCGTTCCGCATGGCCGGTTGCTGACGGATGTGACTGTTGCCGCCCCCGCCGGGGGTGGCACCGTCTTCCCCGTCGTCATCGGTGCCGAGCGAGGGAGCAGGTGTGATCAAGGGCTACGCCGCCTTCTGCGACGCGGACCGCCACTTCTACGACGCGCCGTACCGGCTGTCCACGGAGGGCACCGACCGCAGGGGCGCGCAGTACGCGGCGGCACTGGCGCCCGTACCGGAAGGGTGGCACCGGCACCGCAGCGGTGACTGGCTGGCCCTGCGCCCCGTCGACCACGCGCTGCCCGCCCAGGGCTGGAAGATCCACGTGTCGGCCTGCCTGGACAACGCCGAACCGGTGCTGGAGCGGGTACGGGAGTACTGCCTCGCCCGCGGCGTCGCCTTCAAGTTCGTGCCGAGCCGCTACCTGCTGCACACCCGCAACGCCAAGTACGCCGACCGGGCCGCCAGCGGCAAGTTCATCACCGTCTACCCGGCGGATGACGAGCGGTGCCACCGGATCGCCGACGACCTGGCCGCGCTCCTGGCCGGCGAGCCCGGCCCGTACATCCTCAGCGACCTCCGCTGGGGCCAGGGCCCGGTGCACGTCCGCTACGGCAGCTTCACCCGGCGGCACTGCTACGGCGAGAACGGCGAACTGTGCCCGGCCGTCGAGCGCCCCGACGGGCGGCTCGTCCCCGACCTGCGCGGCCCCGTCTTCCAGATACCCGACTGGATCGACCCGCCCGCCTTCCTCCGCCCCCACCTCGACGCACGCGCCGCCGTCACGGTCACCGACCTCCCGTACACCGTCGACAGCGCCCTGCACTTCTCCAACGGCGGCGGGGTGTACGTCGGCCACGACCGCCGCACCGGCGAGAAGGTCGTCCTCAAGGAGGCGCGCCCGCACGCCGGCCTGGCCGCCGACGGAGCCGACGCGGTGACCCGGCTGCGCCGCGAGCAGACCGCCCTGGAACGGCTCGCCGGACTGCCGTACACCCCCGAGGTCAAGGGCACGTTCGTCGTCGGCGACCACCACTTCCTGGCGATGGAGTTCCTGGAGGGCAAGCCCCTCAACACCTTCTTCGCCCGCCGCCACCCCCTCATCGAGGCCGACCCGACACCCGAGTCCCTCGCCGACTACACCGCGTGGGCGCTGCGGATCCACCGGCTCGTCGAGGAGGCCGTCGACGCCGTGCACGCCCGGGGCGTCGTCTTCAACGACCTGCACCTGTTCAACATCATGGTGTCCGAGGACGAGACGTCCGTGGCGCTCCTCGACTTCGAGGCCGCCGCCCACATCGACGAGGGACGGCGCCAGACCGTCGCCAACCCGGCGTTCGTCGCCCCGCCCGACCGGCGCGGCTTCGCCGTCGACCGGTACGCCCTCGCCTGCCTGCGCATCGCCCTGTTCCTCCCGCTGACCAGCCTCTTCCCGCTGGACCCGGGGAAGGCGAGGCACCTGGCCGACATCGCCGCCGAGCAGTTCCCGGTGCCGCGCGCCTTCCTCGACGAGGCGGTCGCCGAGATCGCCGGAGAGTCCGCGAGCGGCCCCTACCTGCCCGTCGAACCCGGCGACTGGCCGCACAGCCGCGATTCCATGGCACGCGCCGTGCTGACCTCCGCCACACCGGAGCGCGAGGACCGGTACTTCCCCGGGGACATCGCCCAGTTCGCCTCCGCGGGCGGCGGACTGACCTTCGGCTACGGCACCGCCGGCGTCCTGTACGCCCTCGCCGAGACGGGCGCGCAACCCTGCGCGGAGGCCGAGGAGTGGCTGCTGCGCCGCACCAAGGAACCCGAGTCCGGCACCCCCGTCGGCTTCTACGACGGCCTCGCCGGCGTCGCCTGGGCCCTCGACCGCCTCGGCCACCCCGAACGCGCCCTGGAACTGGCCGAACTGACCCTCCGGCGGCCCTGGGAGGACATCGCGCCCGACCTGCACAGCGGGCTCGCGGGCGTCGGCCTCGCCCTGGACGCGCTCGGCATGCGCGACGCCGCCCTGCGCTGCGCGGACCTCGTCGCCGGCGCCCTCCCCGGCATCTCCCGCGCCGGACTGCTGTACGGCGCGTCCGGCCCCGCGCTGCTCTTCCTCCGGCTGTACGAACGCACCGGCGACAGCGGCCTGCTCGACCTGGCCGCCGACGCGCTGCGGCGCGACCTCGACCGGTGCGTCACCAGCGCGGGCGGCACCCTCCAGGTCGATGAGGGATGGCGGACCATGCCGTACCTCGGCGCCGGGAGCGTCGGCATCGGCATGGTGCTCGACGACTACGCCGCCCACCGCGAGGACGCCGCCTTCGACCGCGCCCGGCGCGACATCGTCCGGGCCGCCCAGGCCACGTTCTACGCCCAGCCCGGGCTGTTCCGGGGCGCGGCCGGCATGGTGCTGCACCTGAGCCGCACCACCGCGCCCGGCCCGGGCACCGGCCCCTCCGACGTACGGCGCCAGATCGACGCCCTCGCCCGGCACGCCGTGCCGTACCAGGGCCATCTGGCCTTCCCCGGCGAGCAGATGATGCGGCTGTCCATGGACCTCGCCACGGGCACCGCGGGCTGTCTGCTCGCCCTCGGCAGCGCCGCGTCCGACGGACACGCGCACCTGCCGTTCCTCCCGCCGCTCCGGCGGCCCACGAGCCGGCCCCATCCAGGGGCCGTGACCAAGCACACCGTCCCCATGAAGGAAAGGAACTGATCATGTCGCTTCTCGACCTGCAGTCGATGGAGACCCCGAAGGAAGAGGCCACGGGCGACGTCGCCACGGGCAGCCGCGCGAGCCTCCTGCTCTGCGGCGACAGCAGCCTGAGCGTCACCACCTGTAACTGACCCGCCCGGTCGCGCGGTGCCGAACGCGCGCGGCCGTACGGATCACCCGGTCCCGGGCGGCTCACCCCGCCCGGGGCCGTTCCCGTCTCCGCCCGGGACCGTGTCCCCGCCCCCGCTCCGTCCCGAGGAGGGCACCGCTCCCCATGACCTCCGCGCCGCACCCGGAAGCCACCCCCCGACCGCCCGCGCCACCGCCGCCCCCCACGGCCGAGGCACCGGCCCCGGCACCCGGCCCCGGCCCCGCCGGAACGCAACCTCGGGGAGCGGACCGCGTGCTGCGGGGCGCCGTCCGGCACAGCGGCGGACGCGCCGCGGCCGTACTGCTCTGCTCCCTGGCCGCCGCGCTGGCCGCCCTCGCCGAACCCGCCGTCCTCGGGCGCAGCCTCGACCTGCTGCTCGCCGGCTCGCCCGACGCACCCCGCTGGGTCGCCCTGTGCACCACGCTGATCGCCGCCGAGGTGGCCCTCGACGCCCTGGTGGCCCTGCTGACCGGCACCACCAACGCCCGCACCACCGCCTGGCTCCGGCACCGCGCCCTCGGCCGGCTGCTCACCGCCTCCCCCCACCACGCGGCGGCCCGCTTCGCCCCCGGCGACCTGGCCACCCGGCTCACCGCCAACGCCACCGATGCCGGCACGTTCCCCGCGACCGCCGCGGCCGCGCTCGCCACGGTCGTCCCACCGCTCGGCGCCCTGGCCGCCCTGCTCCTGATCGACCTGTGGACCGCGGCGGCGTTCCTGGCCGGGGTCCCGCTGCTCGTGCTGCTCCTGAGGGCCTTCGCCCGCAGCTCGTCCGACACCGTCTCCCGCTACCAGCGCGTGCAGGCGGCCATGGCGGACCGGCTCGTCGAGGCCCTGTCCGGCGCCCGGACGATCGCCGCCGCCGGCACCACCGCGCGCGAACAGCGGCGCGTCCTCGCCCCCCTGCCCGAACTCGCCGCCGAGGGAAGGACGATGTGGCTCGTCCACGGCCGGGCCGTCGCCCGCAGCAGCGTCCTCATGCCGCTGCTGGTGTGCGTCGTCCTCGCTGTCGGCGGCGCCCGGCTGGCCTCCGGCGACCTGGGCGTCGGCGAACTGGTGGCGGCCTCGCGGTACGCCGCGCTCGCCGCGGGCGTCGGCGCGGTCGCCTCGGCCCTCGGCGCCCTGGTCCGCGGCCGCGCCGCCGCCCGCCGCACCGGCGAGCTCCTCGCCCTGACGGCGGTCCCGCACGGCCGTCAGGCCCTCCCCGCCGGCGGCACGGGCACCCTCGAACTGCGTGACGTCACGGTCGTGCGCGACGGCACGGCCGTGCTGAGCGGCGTCGACCTGCGGGTGCCCGGCGGGGCGACGGCCGCCGTGGTCGGCCGGTCCGGCGCGGGCAAGTCCCTGCTCGCGGCCGTCGCGGGCCGGCTCGCCGACCCCGACGACGGGTGCGTCCTGCTCGACGGCGTACGCCTGGACCGCCTCGCCCCGCGGGAGTTGCGCCGCGAGGTGGGGTACGCCTTCAGCCGGCCCGCCCTGTTCGGCACGACCGTGGGCGAGGCCATCGCGTTCGGCGCCGACCCGGCGGGCCCGGCCGCGGTGCGGGACGCCGCGCGGGCGGCCGGCGCGGACGGGTTCGTCGAACGGCTCCCCGACGGCTACGACACGCGCCTTTCCGACGCCCCGCTCTCGGGCGGCGAGTTCCAGCGGCTCGGGCTCGCCCGGGCGTTCGCCCACGCGGGGCGGCTGCTGATCCTCGACGACGCCATGTCCGGCCTGGACACGGTCACCCAGCGGCAGGTCGAGCGGGCACTGACCGAGGACGTCCGGCCGGGCACCCGGCTCGTCGTCGCCCACCGGCTGTCCTCCGCCGCCCGGGCGGACCTGGTGGTCTGGCTGGAGGAGGGCCGGGTGCGCGCCGTCGGGCCGCACCGGACGCTGTGGCGGGACCCCGCCTACCGGGCCGTGTTCGCCCCGCCCGGCACGGAGGACGCATGACGGCGCGCCCGGTCCTGGCCCAGGGGCGGACCTTCCTGCTGCGGCGCAGGCGCGACCTGCTGCGCCTGGCCGGCTGGTCCCTGCTGGAGTCCGCCCACACCTTCCTCGGCGGCTACGGCGTCGCCCGTGCCCTGGACGACGGGTTCCTCGCCGGGCGCACCGGCTCCGGACTGCTGTGGCTGGCCGTGGCCGCCGCCGGGACCCTGCTCGGCGGGCTCGCCGTACGCGGCGTGTTCGGCGGGCTCGCGGGCCTGGTCGAGCCGCTGCGCGACGGCCTGGTCCGGCGGGCCGTGTCGCAGTCCCTCGCGACGGCGGTGGCGGACCCGGCGCGCGCCGAGGGCGAGGCGGGCAGCAGGGCCGTCTCCCGGCTCACCCACCAGACCGAGATCGCCCGCGACAGCTTCGCCGGGCTCGTCCTGACCGCCCGGTCCTTCGTCTTCACCGCCCTGGGCGCGCTGGCCGGCCTGGCCTCCCTGGAACCCGCGCTGACCCTGGTCGTCCTGCCGCCGCTGCTGCTGGGCCTGGGGCTGTTCCTCGCCACGCTGGCGCCCATGGCCGCCGTGCAGCGGGCGTTCCTCGACGCCGACGAGGCGCTGGCGGAGCGGGTCGGCGCCGTCGGCGCGGGCCTGCGGGACGTCGTCGCGTGCGGGGGCGAGCGGTACGCGGCCGCCGAGACCGGCCGGCTGATCGACGCGGGGGCCCGGCTCTCGCGGCGCCTGGCGCGATGGGCGGCCGTGCGCACGCTCGCCCTGGGCGCGGCGGGCCGCCTCCCGGTCGTCGCGCTGCTGCTGGCGACCCCGTGGCTGCTGCGCGGCGGGGTCACCGCGGGCACCCTGCTCGGCGCCCTCACCTACCTCGTCCAGGCGCTGCTGCCGGCCCTGGACGCGCTGATGACCGCGCTCGGGGCGGCCGGGACGCGGCTCCTCGTGGTCCTGGAGCGGTTCACCGGCGACGCGCCCGCCCCGCCCCCGGCGCCCGCCGCCGCCCCCGCCCTCCCCGGGCCCCGCCACCTCGCGCGGCCCGCCGCCGAACTGCGGGGCGTGACCTTCGCGTACGGCCCCGGGGCGAAGCCCGTACTGGACGGCCTCGACCTGGTCGTCGAACCGGGGGAGCACCTCGCGGTGGTGGGCCCGAGCGGTATCGGCAAGTCGACCCTGACCGGGCTCCTCGCCGGGCTCCTCGCGCCGAGCACCGGCACGGTCACGGTGGCCGGCGCGGTCGCGCTGCTGCCCCAGCAGGCGTACGTCTTCACCGGTACCGTCCTCGACAACCTGCGCTACCTGCGCCCCGACGCCACCCCGGCCGAGGTCCGCCGGGCGGTCGACGCGCTCGGGCTCGCCCCCCTCGTCCGGCGGCTCGGCGGCCCGGACGCGGTGATCGACCCGCGCCGGCTGTCGCACGGTGAGCGCCAGAGGCTGGCGCTCGGCCGCGCCTACCTGTCGCCCGCCCCCCTCCTCCTGCTGGACGAGGCCACCTGCCACCTGGACCCCGCCACCGAGGAGCACGCCGAGCGCGCGCTGGCCGCCCGCCCCGGCACGCTCGTCGTGGTCGCCCACCGCATCACGTCCGCCGTACGGGCCGACCGGGTGCTGGTCCTGGACGGCGACCGGGCCCAGTGCGCCCCGCACGGCGAGCTGCTGGAGCGGTCCGGCCTGTACCGGGACCTCGCCGGGCTGTGGCGGCCCGGCGCTGCCTGATCGCAGGGCTCCCTCACACCCATCCCGCGCCCTGCGATATACGGATCGCGTCTATTCGGTTGCGGGCGCCGACCTTGCGGGTGGCCGAGGCCATGTAGTTGCGCACCGTCCCGTTCGACAGGTGCAGGCCCCGCGCTATCTCCGCGATCGACTCGCCCTCCGCCGCCCGGGCCAGCACGCTCAGCTCCCGCGCGGTGAGCGGCATCCGGGACGCCTCCAGAAAGCCGAAGGCGAGCGACTCGTCCACGAACCGCTCGCCCTCGGCGACCTTGTGGATGCCCCGCACCAGCCGGTGCGGGGAGCCGTGCTTGTCGACGAACCCCAGCGCCCTCGCCTCGAACGCCCGGCGCAGCGCCCCGGGCCGTCCGGCCGACGCCAGGACCAGCAGCGCCGTGCGCGCGCCCAGCAGCTCCCGGTCGGCCCCCGCCTCGCCGTCCAGGAGAGCCCCCGCCCCCGGACAGTCGAGGTCGACCACGCACACGTCCGGCCGTAACGACTCGGCGTGGCGGTTGGCGGCGCGCCAGCCCGCCGAGAACACGTCGAACGCCCCCTCGGTCCTCAGCAGTGCCTCCAGCGCGGATCTCAGCAGACCGACGCTGTGCAGTACGAGCACTCTGGTCATGGCCCATCCCCTCCCTGTCGTCCGTCCGGCCGATCACACCGGGCATCCGTATGGTCACCCATCCGGCTTCCCCGGGCGGCGGAACTGGAACATCGCCCCGTTACGTGAAGGGGCGCGTCTCCTTGTGAGTGAGCGCCCCCCGTGCGCCGGGGGTGCGCGTGTGTGCGCCCCTGGGGCGGAGAGCCGGCGGTGCGGGGGTCACGTGGTGGGAACGGGGGCGTCCCGTGAAAATGACGGGGTACGTGGTGGTCCTCCGTACGCCCAGGAGGTGGAGCCCGATGACGCAGACGACCCCCAGGACACCGGCCCCCGACGGGGAGGCCGACCTGCCCACGGTCGCCTCCCTGCGGGAGCTGGAGGAACTGGTGGTGCGCCGCGGGCCGCTCTACGTCCGCTGGTCCCGTGGCCCGGCCCGTGACCTGGGCCGGACCCGCAGCGTCGACGAACTCACCGGCATCCCCATGCCCGGCCTGTCCGCGAACCCCCTCGAGGTGGAGGAGTGGTGGGGCGACCGTTCCCTGCGGCTGTGGGTGGCGCGCCGGCTGTACGACTACTGCCATCTGCGGCGGGACCGGGACGGCGACGTACGCCCCTGGACCCTGCGCGGCCGCGAGGTCGGCCGTGGCCCGGACAACGAGCCGCTCGTCCGCGACATCGAACCGGTCAGCTGGATCGACCTGGCCGTCATGGCCGAGGCCGAGGCGGAGGTGGCCCGCCAGCGACGCCCCTGGGGCCCCATGCGCCGCTGACCGCACCCACCGGCCGGCCGCACCCCGCAACCGGTCGCGGGGCGGGGCTGCGACCGCGTTTCCGGGGAAGGAGGTGCGGCATGCCAGAAGCGAACGACCAGCCGCTCAAGCGTGCGCTGAGCACGCCCCTGCTCTACTTCTTCATCCTCGGCGACGTCCTCGGCGCCGGGGTGTACGTCCTGATCGGCCAGGTCGCCGCCGACTCCGGGGGCGCCGTCTGGGTGCCGCTGGCCGTCGCCCTCGTGCTCGCCCTGCTCACCGCGGCCTCCTACGCGGAACTCGCCACCAAGTACCCCCGGGCCGGTGGCGCCTCCCACTACGCGACCCGCGCCTACGGGCCGTTCGCCGGGTTCCTCACGGGCTTCTGCATGCTCGCCGCCGGGATCGTCTCGGTCGGCGCCCTGGCCCGGGGCTTCGCCGGTGACTACCTGACGGCCTTCGTCACCCTGCCCGTCGCCCTGGTCGCCGTCGTGTTCCTGGCGGCCCTGGCCCTGCTCAACGCGCGCGGCATCCGGGAGTCCACCCGCGCCAACGTGATCGCCACGGTCGTCGAGCTGGGCGGCCTCGCCATCGTCGTGGTGCTCGGCGCCCGGCTGCTGCTGCGGGGCGACGGCGACCCCGGCCGGCTCACGCAGCTCGGCACGGCCGGGCAGGGCGCGGCCGCCGCCGTCCTGAGCGGCGCGGTCCTCGCGTACTACTCCTTCGTCGGCTTCGAGACCGCCGTGAACGTCGCCGAGGAGACCCGCGACCCCCGGCGCTCCTATCCGCGCGCCCTGTTCGGCGCGCTCCTCACGGCCGGCGCGGTGTACGTGGCCGTCGGCCTGGCCGCCTCCGCCGCCGTGCCGACCGGCACGCTCGCGGCGTCCAGCGGACCGCTCCTGGAGGTGGTGCGGGCCGCGGGCGGGGTGCCGGTGTGGCTGTTCAGCGCGATCGCGCTGGTCGCCGTCGCCAACGGGGCGCTGCTGACCGGCATCATGTCCTCCCGGCTCGCCTACGGCATGGCCAGGGACGGCCTGCTGCCGGCCGCGCTGACGAAGGTCCTGCCCGGGCGCCGTACACCGTGGGTGGCGATCGCCGCCACGACCGCCCTGTCGATGCTGCTGGCCCTGACCGGCAGCGTCGCCACCCTCGCCTCCACCCTGGTGCTGCTGCTCCTGGTGGTGTTCTTCCTGGTCAACACGGCGGCGCTGGTCCTGCGCCGGGACCGCGGCGTCCCCGGGCACTTCCGCGCCCCGACCGTGGTGCCCGTGCTGGGCGCGGCGTCCTGCGTCCTGCTGGCCGGCCGGGTGGAGCCGCAGGTCTGGCTGCGCGGGCTGATCGTCCTCGGCGTCGGCCTGGTCCTCGCGGCGGTGGCCGCCGCCCGGCGGGATCCGGAGCGGGCGCCCGGGTGAGGCCGGCGGGTGGGCCGTACGCGGGACGGCGCGGCGCGTCGGCTTGGCCACCGGCCTCGGCCGGATGTGCCCTGGCCCTGCGTGAGTCCGCCCCAGGAGCCCCGGGAGTACGAAGTGTCCCTCCGCGCCGCCGCTGCCGTCGCCGCCGTCCTCCTCGCCCTCGCACCGGCCGTACCCGGCCACGCCGACGCCCGCGACCCCGCGCCCGGGCCCGCCGAGGGTCTCTTCCTCACCCTTTCCGGCGGCGACGAGAGCTGGATCCGGGGCGTCCGGCTGCGCTGTTCGCCCCGGCCCGCGGGCCCCCACCCGCAGGCGGCGGGAGCCTGCGCGTCCCTGGACACGGCACGCGGGAACCTGGACCGGCTGCGCGGCGACCAGCACCCGTGCACCAAGAGGTTCGACCCGGTCACCGCCCGTGCGGTCGGGGAGTGGCGCGGGACGAGCCTCGACTGGCGCCGGACCTACCCCAACGCCTGCGTCCTGGACACCGCGACCGGGCCGGTCTTCCGCTTCTGAGGGCGTCCCGCGTCACGTGTCGCGGGTGGCCGCCATTCCGATCGTCACCAGCCCGAGCACCACCCAGCCGAACCACAGCCAGCCATTGCTGCCGAGCGCCACCGTGTAGGCCGTCGTCAGGACCAGCGCCCCGATGGTGACCCCGCTCATCGTCTTCGTGGAACCGGACATGCGCGTCCTCCTCATGGCGGTCTACCGCCATGGTCGCCCCCGGGGAGGGGTCCGCGCTACCGTCCGCGCGTCTGCAGCGAGGCGAGGTAGGCGTTGTACGCCTCCAGTTCCTTGTCCCCGTTGCGGTCGGCCGCCCTGTCCGTGCGCACCGCCTGACGCTGCTCGGAGCGGTACCACTGGTAGACCAGCGCGATCAGCACCAGTACGGACGGGATCTCGCTGAACGCCCAGGCGATGCCGCCCGCCGCGTTCTGGTCGGTGAGCGCGTCGATGCCGAGGGAGGCGGGCGGGTTCGCGTACGTCCCGACCATCGGTTCCGTCGCCATCATCAGCGCGATGCCGAAGAAGGCGTGGAACGGCATGCCCGCGAACAGCTCCAGCATCCGCATCACGTAGCCGGGCCGGTGCGGGCCCGGGTCCACGCCCATGATCGGCCAGAAGAACACCAGGCCGACCGCGAGGAAGTGCACCATCATCGCGATGTGCCCCGGCTTGGAGCCCATCAGGAAGTCGAACAGCGGGGTGAAGTACAGGGCGTACAGGCTCGCGATGAACAGCGGGATCGTGAACACCGGGTGCGTGACGATCCGCATGTAGCGACTGTGCAGCAGCGCCAGCAGCAGCTCGCGCGGCCCCTTGGCCCCGCGCCGCGAGGCGACGGGCAGGGCGCGCAGCGCCAGCGTCACGGGGGCGCCCAGCAGCAGCAGGATCGGCGACAGCATGCTGATCACCATGTGCTGCACCATGTGCACGCTGAACATGACCATGCCGTAGTCGTTCAGTTTCGTGCACATCACCAGTGCGACGCTCAGCACACCGGTGACGAAGAAGACCGTCCGGCCCACCGGCCAGGCGTCGCCGCGCCGCCGCAGCCGGACGACGCCCCAGCCGTACAGGCCGAGGGCCAGCAGGCAGCCGGTGAGGAAGAAAGCGTCCGGCGAGAGGGCGAGCCCCTGCCCCAGCGAGAAGGGCGGAAGATCCATGGGCATGTCGTGCGTGCCGTGCCCGCTGTGATCCATCCGCCGGCTCCTGATTCGTGCTGGGTTGTCCGCTTGCGGGGTCCAGACTAGAACCGCCCCCGATCGCGGCTGCGACCGGGGGCGGATGGTTCATCGTGCAACGTCATCGTCCGGTGGACGTCACAGCACCGTCTCGGCCTCGTCGTACCGCTCCGAGGGCACCGTCTTCAGCGTCTCCACGGCCTGGGCGAGCGGCACCATCACGATGTCCGTGCCGCGCAGCGCGGTGAGCATGCCGAACTCGCGGCGGTGCGCCGCCTCCACCGCGTGCCAGCCGAACCGCGTCGCCAGGACCCGGTCGTACGCGGTCGGGGTGCCGCCCCGCTGGACGTGCCCGAGGATCACCGCGCGGGCCTCCTTGCCGAGGCGCCGCTCCAGCTCGCCGGCCAGCTGCTGGGCCACCCCGGCGAACCGCTCGTGGCCGTAGATGTCCTTGCCGCCCTCGTTGAACTCCATGGAACCCGCGCGCGGCTTGGCGCCCTCCGCGACGACCACGATCGCGAACTTCTTGCCCGCCTCGAAGCGGGCCCCGACGCGGGCGGTCAGCTCGTCGATGTCGAAGGGCCGCTCGGGCACCACGATGGCGTGCGCACCGGCGGCCATGCCGGAGTGCAGGGCGATCCAGCCGGTGTGGCGACCCATGACCTCGACGATCAGCACGCGCTGGTGGGACTCGGCGGTGGTCTTCAGCCGGTCCAGCGCCTCGGTGGCGACACCGACGGCCGTGTCGAACCCGAAGGTGACGTCGGTCGACGCGATGTCGTTGTCGATCGTCTTGGGGACGCCGACTATGGGCAGCCCCGCCTGGGAGAGCAGGTTGGCGGCCTTGAGGGTGCCCTCGCCGCCGATCGGGATGATCGCGTCGAGGCCGAGGTCGGCGACGTGCCCCTTGGCGCGCTCGACACCGTCGACCAGGTGCGCCGGCTGGACGCGGGAGGAGCCGAGGATCGTGCCGCCCCGGGCCAGGATGCCGGCCACCGCGTCGAGGTCGAGCTTGCGGTAGTCGCACTCCAGGAGGCCCTTCCAGCCGTCGTGGAAGCCGATGACCTCGTCGCCGTGGTCGACGACGGCGCGGTGCACGACGGAACGGATGACGGCGTTCAGACCGGGGCAGTCGCCGCCGGAGGTGAGCACACCAATGCGCATAGCCCGAAATACCTTTGCAACGTGGGCCGACTCCCGGACCACGTCGTCCGGTTGGATCCCCGTCACCCTACCGGCGTTGGGTGACGGGGCCGAAACGAGCGTCCGTCTACTGGACGGTAGTCGTACGAACCGACAAGACCTGGGGGCCGACGGTCCGTCAGGCCGGCTGCGAGGCGGCCGCGATGCGCTCGGTGCGCAGCGCCTCGTACCACCGGTCGTCGGTCGGCGGCAGCGCGTTCACATCGAGGGCCAGCTTCAGCAGCAGGTCCGCGATCTGAGGATTGCGCGCCATGACCGGTCCGTGCATGTACGTCCCGAAAACGGTGTCGTTGTACGCACCCTCGGTGCCGTCCCCGGTGCCGTTGCCGTTGCCGAACACCGTCCGGGCGAAGGGGCGGGCCGTCGGACCGAGGTGGGTCACGCCCTGGTGGTTCTCGAACCCGGTCAGCTGGGGCAGGCCCAGCCGGGGGTCGATGTCGGCCAGCACGTCGCCCACGCACCGGGCGCCCTCGCCGCGCGTGGAGATCACGTCGATCAGGCCGAGGCCCGGCTCGCGCTCCCCGAGGTCGTTGATGAACTCGTGGCCCAGGATCTGGTAGCCGGCGCACACCGAGAAGATGATGGCGCCGTTCTCCGCCGCCCGGTTCAGGCCGCCGTCGCGGCGCAGCCGCTCCGCCGCGAGGCGCTGCGGCCGGTCCTCGCCGCCACCGATCAGGTAGATGTCGCCGGACGTGGGGATCGGCTGGTCGCTGCGCACGTCCACCCGCTGCACGTCCAGACCGCGCTGGCGGGCGCGCCGCTCCACCACGAGGGCGTTGCCCTGGTCTCCGTACGTACTGAGCAGGTCCGGGTAGACCCACACGAGACGCAGACTGCTGTCGCTCATGCTCATGTCCTTAAAGGGTCAGTTGCCGACGCGGCGGCGGACGTCCTGGAACGCGGTGTAGTTGGCGATCAGCTCGATCCGCCCGGGCGGCGACAGCTGCACCGCCTCGTCGACCGTCTCGCACACCCGGAAGTCCAGGCCCGCCACCTCCAGCCGCACCGCGAGGTCCAGCCGGCGGTCGCCGATCACCACGATCGGGTGCCCGGCCAGCCGGGTGTAGTCGACGTCCCAGAGCCAGGAGGTGTCCGTGCCGTCCGCGCCGCGCGCGTTGACGGACAGGATCACCGGCGTCGGCGGCGGGTCGATCAGCGAAAACGTTTCGAGCCAGCCCGCCGGGTTCTTCGCCAGCAGCAGCCGCAGGTCACGGCCCTGGAAGTTCACCACGTCGTACCGGCCGGCCACCGCCTGCACCTGGTACATCCGCTCCAGCGCGACCTGCGGCGGCACGCCGAACACGGCCGCCACGGCGGCGGAGGTGGCGGCGTTCGCCCGGTTGGCGCGGCCGGGGAGCTGGAGGTGGATCGGCCAGGCCGAGCCGTGCGGGTCCAGCACGTGCTCGCCGCTGAGCGCCCAGCTGGGGGCGGGCCGGCGGAAGCCGCACTCGCCGCAGAACCAGTCGTCGCCGGGCCGCTGCATCACACCGCCGCAGGCCGGGCACGACCAGGCGTCGTCCTTCCACTCCTGGCCGGCCGCCACCCACACGACGTTGGGGGAGGAGGACGCGGCCCAGACGACCAGCGGGTCGTCGGCGTTGGCGATGACGACCGCCTTCGTACCGGACAGGCCCTCGCGCCACTTCTCGGCGAGCATCCGCGTCTCGGCGGCGCGGTCGAGCTGGTCACGGGAGAGGTTGAGCAGCGCGATCGCCTTGGGCGTCACGTCGCGCGCCACGCCCGCGAGGTACTTCTCGTCGACCTCGATCACGCCGAACTTGGCGTCCGAGCCGCCGGCGAGGGCGGAGGTGATGCCCGCGGGCATGTTCGCGCCGAGCGCGTTCGACACGACCGGGCCGCTGGCCCGCAGCGCCTCGGCGATCAGCCGGGTGGTGGTCGTCTTGCCGTTGGTCGCCGACACCAGGACGACGTCCAGGTGCTGCGCGAGCCGCCCCAGCAGGTCGGGGTCGAGCTTGAGCGCCACCCGGCCGCCGATCACCGATCCGCTGCCGCGTCCCGCGGCGCGTGACACCGCCGCTGCGGCCTTTCCCGCCGTCACGGCCAGCTTGGCGCGCGGCGACAGCGGCTCAGGATTGCCCTGGTGTCCTGCCATCGTCCTTGTTCCTCCTAGCGTGGGTCCGGGCTCAGCCTATCGACCTCCGGCCGGACGCCCGAACCGCGCCACCTGCCGAAACCCCACGAGGTGCGCGGAACGTAGGGTGGACGCCATGCGAAACCGGCCGATCCCCGGCAGTTCCGGCCATGTACGAGCCATGACCCTGCTCGGCGACCCGGTCCTGCACACGCCCTGTGAACCCGTCAGCGACTTCGGTCCCTCGCTGGCCCGGCTCGTCGAGGACCTGTTCGCCACGATGTACGCGGCCCAGGGCGTGGGCCTCGCGGCCAACCAGATCGGCGTGGGCTCGCGGGTCTTCGTCTACGACTGCCCCGACGACGATGACGAACGTCACCTCGGTCACATCGTCAACCCGCGCCTGGTGGAGGCGGACGGGGTGACGGTGCGCGGCCCGGAGGGCTGCCTGTCGCTGCCCGGCGTCGAGGCCGGTACGGAACGCTTCGACCGCGCGGTGGTCGAGGGCGTCGACCTGCTGGGCGCGCCGGTGCGCGTCGAGGGCACCGGGTTCTTCGCCCGCTGCCTCCAGCACGAGTGCGACCACCTGGACGGCACGGTCTACACCGACCGCCTCACCGGCTGGCGCCGGGCCAGGGCGCTGCGGGCGGCACGGCGCGCCCCCTGGGCCCGGGACGCCTGAGGGCGCCGGGGCGTCAGAACCCCGGGCCGCCCTCCTTGTCGTCGACCCGCTCCAGCCGGCCCCACAGCAGGTCGGCCAGGCCCTTGACCAACTCGGTGCGCGAGCAGGGCCGTTCCCCGAGCCACCAGTCGCCGGCGGCGTGCATCATGCCGACGATGCCATGGCCCCACACTCGGGCCATCACCTCGCTGTTCGGTCCGAGGTCGACGCGCTCGGCGATCACCTTGGCGAGCTCCTCGCCCATCCGCCGCAGCACCGGTGCGGAGTGCCGGCCTATGTCGAAGCCCTGCTCCGAGTGCTGGCCGCCGCCGGTGTCCTCCGAGGGGTGCATCAGGAACCGGTAGACCTGCGGGCGCGCCTCGATGGCGGCCAGGTACGTGTCGAGCGTGGCCTCCACCCGCTCGCGCCGGTCGGCGGGCGCGTCGAGCGCCTGCTGGAGGGCCGACAGCAGCGCGTCCGTGTGGCGCTTGGCGAGCGCCCGGTACAGGCCGCCCTTGTCGCCGAAGTGGCGGTAGAGGATCGGCTTGGTGATGCCGGCCTCGGCGGCGATGGCGTTCATGGACGCCTGCGGCCCGTCCCGGAGGACCACGCGGTCCGCGGCCTCGAGCAGTTCGCGCCGCCGCTGGTCGGCCGACCGCTGCTGGTCCGTCCGGTGTGTGGTCTCCATAGTGTTTCTCCCCGCGCCCGTGCGATGTCCGTAAGACCCGCGCAACGTAACACCCACCCCTTCGAAGCCGCCGGTTGACAGCGGCTACTAACCAGTAACAGACTGCCGTTACCGCAAGTAACACCGGGAGGGAACATGGCCGAGTTCACCTTTGAACTCAACGACGACCAGAAGCAGGTCCGTGACTGGCTGCACGGCTTCGCCAAGGACGTGATCCGACCGGCCGCCTCCGAGTGGGACGAGCGGGAGGAAACCCCCTGGCCGGTCATCCAGGAGGCCGCCAAGGTCGGCATCTACTCCCTCGACTTCTACGCGCAACAGTTCTTCGACCCGACCGGCCTCGGCATCCCGATGACCATGGAGGAGCTGTTCTGGGGCGACGCGGGCATCGCCCTGTCCATCGTCGGCACCGGCCTCGCGGCCGTCGGCGTCCTCGCCAACGGCACCGAGGAGCAGATCGGCACCTGGATCCCCCAGATGTACGGCACCCCCGACGACGTCAAGGTCGCCGCCTTCTGCTCCTCCGAGCCGGACGCCGGCTCCGACGTCGCCGCCATGCGCACCCGCGCGGTCTACGACGGGGCCACGGACGAGTGGGTCCTCAACGGCACCAAGACCTGGGCGACCAACGGCGGCATCGCGGGCGTGCACGTCGTCGTCGCCGTCGTCGACCCCGAGCTCGGCTCCAAGGGCCACGCCTCCTTCATCGTCCCCCCGGCCACCCCCGGTCTGTCCCAGGGGCAGAAGTTCAAGAAGCACGGCATCCGCGCCTCCCACACCGCCGAGGTCGTCCTCGAGGACGTCCGCGTCCCCGGCCACTGCCTGCTCGGCGGCAAGGAGAAGCTGGACGAACGGCTCGCCCGCGCCCGGGAGAAGGCCGCCAAGGGCGCCGACCGCGTCAAGAACGCCGCCATGGCCACCTTCGAAGCGTCCCGCCCGGCCGTCGGCGCCATGGCGGTCGGCACCGCCCGCGCCGCGTACGAAGTGGCGCTCGACTACGCCAGGACCCGTGTCCAGTTCGGCCGCCCCATCATCGACAACCAGGGCGTCGCCTTCCAGCTGGCCGACATGCGCACCCAGATCGACGCCGCCCGGCTCCTCGTCTGGCGCGCCTCCTGGATGGCGACCACCGGCAAGCCGTTCACCTCCGCCGAGGGCTCCATGTCCAAGCTCTACGCGAGCGAGGTCGCCAAGAAGGTCACGGCGCAGGCCGTCCAGATCCTCGGCGGAAACGGCTTCACCCGCGAGTACCCGGTGGAGCGGATGCACCGCGACAGCGCCATCTACACCATCTTCGAGGGCACCAGCGAGGTCCAGCGCCTGGTCATCGCCCGCACCCTGTCCGGGATGCCCATCCGCTGAACCGGTGAGCCGGCGCCGCCGGACCGGGGCTCTTCTACGGGCACACCAGCAGTCCTGGAAGCAGCTGGTTAAGTAACTGTTCTTCCCCTTGTATCCGATGTCCTGATTCGACGCCATGAACCCGAACCTGCGGTCGTGGGCGACGACGAGCAGCGGGCCCTTGCAGTCCGCCAGCGGGCCGTACGACGTGTGCGGGTATCGCGGTCGAGGTTGTGGCCGAGTCGGCCAGCAACACGTCGGGTCGATCGAGCGGTTGCGCCGCGAGGCCGAGCCGGACGATTTGGCTGCTGGTGTGCCTGCTCGGGCACCGGTCGGCGGCACCGAGTGATCGGCGACGGTCCGGGCTGTCAGGAACGACCGCACGGTCGTGACGTAAGTCGTCGGGTATCGGCCGAGTGGCGGCGGCTTCAGGGATACGAGAACATGTCAATCGGGGTCCTTCGGAGATGTGGGAGTGCAGCGATGAAGGCAAAGGCCGCCTGTGGGCCGGAGCGCGACCCTGAATTCTTCCGCGAACTCGACAGAGTCTTCGCGGAGTTCCCCGATGCCGCTGACAGGTATGCGGTGACGTGCCTCGCGGTGGAGCTCGATGTACTGAAGATCGACTTCACCAGGCAGGTAGGGGTCTCGCGCGTCGAGGACGGTCGCGTCGTCACCGAATTCGTCGATCGTGACGAGCCCACTCCGCGTCGCCGCGCCTGCTGTGCGTGGAAGCCCAGTGCGGGGTGCATCAGGCAGTGCGAGGAGTGACCCCTCGTATCAGACGGGCCGGTCCGGCAGCGCGTGAGGGTGTTTGCCCCGCCGCGCAGCCCTCACCGGCCCGACTGCCCATCCGCTGACCCGCCCGAGGGTAGGGGTACGGGCGGCGCGCCTCCCCCGTGAGAGGCGCCCTGCCCGTACCCATGACCTCACTTCACCGAACCGGCCATCACGCCCTGCACGAAGTGCCGCTGGAAGGCGAAGAAGACGACCACCGGCACGATCAGCGAGAGGAACGCGCCGGGCGCCAGCACGTCGATGTTGCTGCCGAACTGCCGGACCTGCGACTGGAGTTCCACGGTCAGCGGCTGCGAGGAGCTGTCGGCGAACAGCAGCGCCACCAGCATGTCGTTCCACACCCACAGGAACTGGAAGATCGCCAGGCTCGCGATGGCCGGGCGGCCCACCGGCAGCACCAGCTGCGTGAAGATCCGCCACTCGCCACCGCCGTCCATGCGCGCCGCCTCCAGCATCTCGCGCGGGATGTCGGCGAAGTAGTTGCGCAGCAGGAACACGGCGAACGGCAGACCGTAGGCGACGTGGAAGAGCACCACGCCCGGGATCGTGCCGAACAGCCCCACCTGCCCGAACATCTTGGCGACCGGCAGCAGACCCACCTGGACCGGGACCACCAGCAGCGCGACCACCAGCAGGAAGATCCAGTCCCGGCCGGGGAACTCCAGCCAGGCGAAGGCGTATCCGGCGAGCGCCGCGATCACCACGACGAGCACCGTCGTGGGCACCGAGATCAGCACCGTGTTCCAGAACGCCCGGGTGATGCCCGCGTTGCCCAGCAGCGTCGTGTAGTTGTCGAGCGACAGCTGGCCGGGGCTGGTGAGCGCCGTCCACCAACCGCTCGCCGCGTTGTCGTTGGCCGAGCGCAGCGAGGACAGCAGCAACCCCGCGACCGGAGTGATCCACACCAGGCCCACCACCGCGAGGAACGCCTGGACCAGGCCGTTGCCCAGCCAGCGGCGGAGCCGGCCGCCCTTCGGCCGGGACGGCGCGGGCCGGGCGGGCGGGGGCGGAGCCGCGGGCTTCGACGGAGGTGCGGTGACGGTCGCGCTCATGACTGGCTCCTGCGGAAGCGGCGGACGTTGAACACCATGGCGGGGATCACCAGCAGCAGGAGCAGTACACCGAGCGCACTGCCGAGCCCCTGGTTGTTGCCGCCGCCGAAGGAGACGAGCCACATCTGGGTGGCGAGGACCGTGGCGTCCTCCTGCACCGGGCCGGGCGCGATGATGTAGATGAGGTCGAAGACCTTCATCACATTGATCACCAGGGTGACGAAGACGACCGTCAGCACTGGCGCCAGCAGCGGCACGGTGATCCGGCGGAACACCTGCCACTCGCTCGCCCCGTCCATCCGGGCCGCCTCCAGCGCGTCACGCGGCAGCGAGGACAGCCCCGCGCCGATCAGCACCATGGCGAAACCGGTCCAGATCCACAGGTAGGCGCCGATGATCGCCGGGGTGACGAGGGCCGGACCGAGCCAGGAGACGCCCTCGTAGGGCGGCGCGAAGTTCGCCGCGGGCAGCCGCACGGTGTACGAACCGTCCGCGAGGTCCGCGAAGCGGTACGACCCGTCGGCCGCCGTCGTCGCCGTGGCGACCGCCTTCCCGTCCCGGACGGCCTCCACCGTCATCCCGGGCAGGCCGCGTTCGGCCGCGTCGACCACTCCGGGCCGGCCCCCGCCGCCGGGCGTGAAGTCCAGGTAGACGGTGCCGCCCACCTCGCCCGCGCCGGCCTTCGCCGGTGCCGCAGGCTCCGCCCCGGCGGGCATCTCCTTGGGTGCCACGCCCACCAGGCCGAGGTTCACCGTGCGGCCCGGGGTCACGGCGTCGGCCGTCCCGTACGAACCGTCCGGCCCCTTCGTCAGACCCTGGTCGTCCCGGGGCCGGGCGCCCGGGTAGGAGGACGCCCCCGAGAAGGTGTCGTGCACGCCGACCACCGCCGCGTTGAGCACACCCTTGTCGGGGTCCTCCTCGTAGGCGAGCCGGAAGATGATGCCCGCCGCCAGGAAGGAGACGGCCATCGGCATGAACAGCAGCAGCTTGAACGCGGTGGCCCAGCGGACCTTCTCCACCAGCACGGCGAGGATCAGGCCGAGCCCGGTCAGCAGCGTCGGGGCGACGACCACCCAGATGGCGCTGTTGCGGATCGCGGTGAGGGTGGCCGGGTCGCGGAACATCTCCGCGTAGTTGTCCCCGCCGACGAAGGTGGTCCCGGCCGCGTCGAAGAAGCTGCGGCCGACCGAGAACAGGACGGGGTAGACGACCAGCGCGCCGAGCAGCAGCAGCGCCGGCAGGACGAAGGCGACGGCGATGGTCCGCCGGCGGCGCTGGGCGCGCCGCCGGGGACTCACGGCCCCCACGGGAGTGGTGAGGGTGGTCATCGTCGTCAGCCCTTGTACGCCTTGGCCGCGGCGGCCTCCAGCGCGGCGGCGGTCGCCGCCGGGTCCGACGGGTCGCGCAGGAAGTCCTGGAGCAGCTTCCACTCGCCGACGCCCTTGGTGCCGCCGAAGGAGGCCGGCGCCTGGTCCGACATGTCGAACCGGACCGAGTCACCCGCGTCGATCAGGGACTGGGCCGTCTTGCGCAGCGTGTCGTCGACGTACGCGGCGAGGTCGAGCTTCTTGTTGGGGGAGAGGAACCCGCCCGCCTCCGCCCACACGGCGGCCGCCTCCGGGGTCGCGAGGTACTCCAGGAAGGCCTCGGCGGCCTTCTGGTTCTTGCCGTCCTTCAGTACAACGGCCGCGTCACCGCCGCTGACGACGGGCGTCTTGCCGCCCGCGACCGCCGGGAACGGGAAGAACGTCGCGTCCTGGCCGATCCGCTTGCCGAACTGGTCCTTGGCGATGCCCGCCACGAAGTCGCCCTCGTACACCATCCCGGCCTCCGGGTCGGGGCCGAAAACCTTCTCCACCGAGCCGGGGAAGTCGGTGCCGAGCGCGCCCTTCTGGCCGCCCGCGATCAGCTTCTTGTCGGAGAACAGCTTGCCGAGGGTGGTCAGGGCCTTCACCACGGTGGGGTCGGTCCACGGGATCTCGTGCTTGGCGAGCTGGTCGTACTTCTCGGGCCCGGCCTGGGAGAGGTAGATGTTCTCGAACCAGTCGGTGAGCGTCCAGCCGTCCTCGCCGGCCACCGCGAAGGCCGCCAGGCCGGAGTCGGACACGGCCCGTCCGCCCTCGAGCATCTCCTCGTACGTCTTCGGCGGCTTCACGCCGGCCTGCTCCAGGGCCTCTGGGCTGTACCAGACGGTCGACTTGTGCGCGGCCTTGAAGTACAGGCCGTACAGCTTGCCGTCGACCGACCCGTAGTCCTTCCAGACCGGCGCGTAGTTGGCGGCGACGGTCTTGCCCGTGGCGGGCGTGAGCGGCTTGAGCCAGCCCTTCTTCGCGAACTGCTGGAGCACGCCGACCTGCGGGACCATCACCACATCGGGGGCGTTGCCACCCTCGATCTTGCTGCCGACGACCGTGGAGACGTTGTCACCGGTCGACGTGAACTGGGTCTTGGCGCCGGTCTTCTCGCTGAAGGCGTCCAGCACCTTCTGGAAGTTCTTCTGCTCGGCGCCGGACCACACACCGGCCACGTTCAGCGTCTGGCCGCTGAACTCCTTGCTGCCGCCGCCCGCGCTCACCGGGCCACCGCCGCAGGCGGTCGCCCCGAGAGCCAGGGTCAGCGCCGAACAGCACGCCATCGCCATCCGTCGTCGCGTGATCATCGTGATACCTCCGGGGTGGTGTGGTCACCGGTCCACCAGGCGGCGGTGGAGCCGGGCAGTACGCCGGCCGGGCAAGGGCCGCTGGACAGCAGGGGGGCGCCGGAGACCGGTGCGGGCACCGGGTCGGCGGTGAAGTTGACGGCGCAGACGAGGCCCTCGCCGCGCTCGAAGGCCAGGACACCGGGCGGCGCCGGAAGCCAGCGCAGCGTGCCCTCGCCCAACTGCGGCAGCCCGTGCCGCAGTTGCAGGCCGTCCCGGTACAGGTGCCAGAACGAGCGGGTGTCGGCGAGCGCCCGGTCGGTGGCGTGCTCGGCGAACCAGCCGGGCTGCGGCAGCCACGGCTTGGCGCTCTCGGCGCCGGTGCTGAAGCCGAACGGCGAGGCGTGCCCCGACCACGGCAGCGGCACGCGGCAGCCGTCGCGGATCCGGGCCCGGCTGCCGGTGCGCCGGAAGATCGGGTCGGTGAGCACCTCGTCCGGCAGGTCCACGACCTCCGGCAGGCCCAGCTCCTCGCCCTGGTAGATGTACGCCGCGCCCGGCAGCGCCAGCATCAGCAGCGCCGCCGCTCGCGCCCGCGAGGCGCCCAGGCCGCTGCCCTCGGTGCCGGACTCGCCGTACCGGGTCACCGTGCGCACCTGGTCGTGGTTGTTGAGCACCCAGGTGACGGTGGAGCCGGTGCCCGCGATGTCGCGGATCGCCTCGTCGATCACCGCGCGGAAGGTCCCCGCGTCCCAGGGCGCGCTCAGCAGGTCGAAGAAGAACGCCTGGTGCAGCTCGTCGGGGCGGACGTACTTGGCGTGCTCACGGGCGCTGGGCACCGAGACCTCGCCGACCAGGAGCCGCTCGCGGCCGTCCCGGGCCGTGTACTCCTCGCACACCGCGCGCCAGTGGCGCCACACGTCGTGCACCTCGGGCTGGTTCCACGCGAGCGGGTTGACCGAGTCGCGGGTGCGGGCGTCGGCCTCGGGGTCGGGGGAGTCCGGCAGGTCGGGGTGCTTGAACAGGCCGGCGGCCACGTCGATGCGGAAGCCGTCGACGCCCCGGTCCAGCCAGAAGCGGAGGACCTCGTCGAAGTGGGCGGGCACCTCGGGGTTGCGCCAGTTGAGGTCGGGCTGGTCGGGCGTGAACATGTGCAGGTACCACTGGCCGGGCGTGCCGTCCGGCTCGGTCACCCGGCTCCAGGCCGGTCCGCCGAACATGGCGTGCCAGTTGTTGGGCGGGACGTCCCCGCCCGGGCCGCGGCCCTCGGCGAAGTGGAACCGGGCGCGGGCCTCGCCGCCCGGGCCGGAGGCGAGCGCCTCACGGAACCAGGCGTGCTCGCTGGAGCAGTGGTTGGGGACGATGTCCAGCAGGACCTTGACCCCGAGCCGGCGGGCGTCGGCCACCAGCCGGCCGAACTCGTCGAGGTCGCCGAAGACGGGGTCCACGTCGCAGTAGTCGGCGACGTCGTAGCCGTGGTCGGCCTGCGGTGACGGGTAGAACGGGCTCAGCCAGATGCCGTCGACGCCGAGCTTCTTCAGGTACGGCAGGCCGGCCCGGACCCCGGCGAGGTCGCCGATGCCGTCACCGGTGCTGTCCAGGAAGCTGCGGACGTACACCTGATAGATCACCGCGTCGCGCCACCAGGGGTGGGCGGACCGGTGCGTGAGGTGCTGCGAGAGGCCGTCGTCGGCCGGAGCGGTGAGCATCACCCGTTGACCTGTTTCTTCGTGAAGGGGTGCACGCCATCCAGAGCGGGTAGCGGTTATGCATGCATGTTAAGTAGCGGTGACAAGAGGGTGTCAACGATGGTGCGGAAATCCGCGAAATAGAGCGGCTTATGTCCGGTTATGCCGTAGGAATCGTTCGCCTGCGGTTACCTAACAAGTAACTATCTGGGTGAACGAACGACGCGTCGGCGACGCGTCAGCGGCGGCGCGCGATGGCCGCGAGTTCGCCCGCCAGCCGCCGCACGGCGGCCGCGGACGTCTGCCCCTGCGCCATGGCGTCGTGCACCACGGCCTGCACGGCGAGACTGACCTGCTCGTAGTGCGGGCTCTTGGGGCGCGGGGCGGCCGTCAGCAGACTCGCCCGTAGCGCCGGCAGGTAAGGGAACCGCCGCACCAGTGCGGGATCCTCGTACAGCGCGGCCCGCACCGGCGGCAGGGCGCCCTCGGTCAGCACGCGGCGCTGCACCCGCTCGCTCGTGAGGTACGCGATGAGGTCACGCGCCGACTCCGGGTGCCGCGCATGGCTGCTCACCGCCAGGCTGGACCCGCCCAGCACGCTCGTACCCGGCCCGTCCGTGCCCGGCAGCGGCACCGCGCCGAACCTCCCGGCCACCTTCGAGTCCTCGCCCGACGCCCCGGCATAGGCGTACGGCCAGTTCCGCAGGAACAGCAGCCGGCCGTCCTGGAACGCCTGCCGCGACTCCTCCTCCGTGTACGCGAGCGCCTCCCGGGGAATCCAGCCGTCCCGGACGCCCCGCGTCAGGAAGCCGATGCCCGCGCGCGCCGCGGGCGAGTCGACCGTGACCCGCTCGCCGTCGTCCCCGAGGATGCTGCCGCCCGCCGAGTACACGGCCTCGGCGGCGTTCACCGTCAGCCCCTCGTACGGCAGGAACTGGCCCGCGTACCCGCCGAGCCCGTACCGCGGCGCGACCGTCCGCGCCTGGCGTTCCAGCTCCGCCCAGGTCCGCGGCGGCCGTTCGCCCGCCTTCTCCAGGACGTCCTTGCGGTAGAACAGCATCCCGGCGTTGGTGACGTACGGGACCGCGTACAGCTTCCCGTCGTACGTGGCCGTGTCCACCACCGGCGGCAGGAAGCTCCCCAGCGGGAACCGCGCCCGGTCCAGCGGCGCGATCCACCCGGCGGCGGCGAACTCCGACGTCCAGGCCACATCGATGTTGAGGACGTCGAACCGGCCCGCCCCCGACCGCAGATCCGTGATCATCTGGGACCGGGTCTCGTCCGCCGAGTCCGGTAGCTCGACCAGTGTGACCCTCTCGCCCGGGTGCGCCCGGTTCCAGCCGTCCAGCACCCGGCCCAGATAACCGGTGAGGTCACCGGCCGTGGCCAGCGTCATCGGACCGCGCCCGCCCTCCGGGGTCCCGCCCGCCGGGGCGGTGCCGGACGCCGCGTAACCGGTCAGAACGACCAGGACCGCGAGGAGACCCCTACCCGCGGCACGTATCCACCGCATAGGTTCCTCCCTGTGCACCCGGCGCAGGACATCGGCGTCCGCGTCTCGGGCATGTATACCCGTTAGGCATGGGCGATACTAGAGCCCACATCACATCGGGAGCACGCGGAGGAGGACGACACGGGTGCGCCTTCCCCTCCTCGCGCTCCTGGCCCGCGGCCCCGCCCACGGGTACGAGCTCAAGCAGGACCTTGAGCAACTGCTGGGCGCCGCGTACCCTCCCACCAACGTCGGCCAGATCTACGTCACCCTCGGCCGGCTGGAGAAGTCCGGACTCATCGAGGGCGAGGAGATCGCCCAGGAGAGCCGGCCCAACAAGAAGATCTACCGTCTCACCGACGCGGGGCAGGAAGCGCTCCGCGCCTGGTTCGAGGAGACGGCCGACGAACCGAGGGTCCGGGACGAGTTCTTCATGAAACTCGCCCTCGCCCCCCGCACCGGGCTCGCCGACCAGATCGCCCTCATCAACCGACAGCGACGCGAGTACCTCAACACCATGCGCAACCTCTCCAAGCTGGCCGCGACCGAAGACCGCGACAACCGCATATCGCACCTGCTGATCGAGGGCGCCATGCTCCACCTCCAGGCCGACCTCGACTGGCTGGAGCGCTGCCAGGAGGAACTGGAGGACCTGCGATGACGGACACCTCCACGCCCGAGCCCCTGCTGCGCGCCGAGGGCCTGGTCAAGACCCACCACGGCGAAGGCGCCCCCGCCCGCGCGGTGCGCGGCGTCGACCTCCACGTACGGCACGGCGAGTTCGTGGCCGTCACCGGCCCCTCCGGCGCCGGCAAGTCCACCCTCCTGCACCTGCTCGGCGGACTCCAGCGCCCCGACAGCGGCTCGCTGTGGCTCGACGGGGAACGCACCGACGACTACAGCGAGGCACGCTGGGCGGTCGAACGGCGCCGCCGCATCGGCATCGTCTTCCAGTTCTTCAACCTGGTCTCCAACCTCACCGTCGCCGACAACGTCGAACTCCCCGCCCTCCTGGCCGGCACCCCCGCCCGGCAGGCCCGCGCCGAACGCGTCGAGCTCCTCGCCGAACTCGGCCTGGAAGGCAAGGAGCGCAGCATGCCCGGCGAACTGTCCGGCGGCGAACAGCAGCGCGTCGCCCTCGCCCGCGCCCTCGTCAACCACCCCCGCCTGCTCCTCGCCGACGAACCCGCCGGCAGCCTCGACAGCAAGGGCACCCGCGAGGTCATGCGGCTGCTGACCCGCTTCCACCAGCGCGGCCAGAGCATCGTCCTCGTCACCCACGACGCCCGGCTCGCCAGCGCCGCCGACCGCGTCATCAGCTTCTTCGACGGGCGCATCGCCGACGACGCCGAACTCGGCGGGACCCCGCCCCGCCGCACCGGCCCGGCCGGCGTGATCGACCTGACCGAACCGAAGGGCTGACCGGCGGTGCGGGCCATGCTGCGCTGGGCGCACGCCGATCTGCGGACCCACCGCGGCGAGGCGCTGTTCCTCGTCGCCGCCACCGCCGGGATCGTCGCCTCCCTCCTGCTGGCGACTGCCCTCTTCGGCTACGCCACCAACCCCTGGCAGCGGGTCTTCACCCAGTCCGCGGGCGCCCACGTCTGGATCCACACCGGGCCCGCCGCCGACACCGGCCGGCTCACCAAGCTCGACGGTGTCGCCGACGTCTCCGGCCCCTACCGCACCGCCACCACCACCGTCGCCTCGCGCGGCGCCCGGGCCGGCGTCGAACTCCGCGCCACGGGCGCCACCCCGCCCGCCACGGGCCGCCCCCTGATCACCTCCGGCCGCTGGCTCGACCCGGCCACCCCCGACGGCGTCGTCCTCGAAGCGGGCCTCGCCCGCACCCTGTGGGCCGAACCCGGCGACCGCCTCACCGTCGCCGGCCGCACCCTCACCGTCCTCGGCGTCGCCGAGACCGCCGAGCGCCGCCACCGCCCCGGCGAACGCCCCGGCACCATCTGGGCCCTGCCCCGCGCCGTCCCCGAGGACCGCAGCGCCGGACAGGTCGTCGGACTGCGGCTCGCCGACCCCGACGACACCGACTACACGGTCCAGCGCGCCGTCACCACGCTCGGCGCCGGCGCCGTCAACGACGTCTCCACCTGGCAGCAGGCCCGCGCCGACGCACAGGGCGACACCAGACTGCTCGGCCAGGTCCTCGGGCTCTTCGGCCTCGGCGCCCTCGTCGCCGCCGCACTCGCCGTGTTCGGCGCCATCACCACCCGGGTGCGCGGACACCTCAGGGACATCTCCGTCCTCAAGGCCGTAGGGTTCACCCCCGGCCAGGTCGTACGGATCTTCCTCGTCCAGCACCTGGCGTTCGCCGTGTTCGGCGCCGCCTCGGCCGTGGTCCTCGTCCGCGCCCTCGGCGCCCGGCTGCCCGGCCGGCTCGGCGACGCCGTCCAGGTCTGGCAGGGCCTGCCCGGCCACCTCCCGGCCCTCCTGCTCGTCCCCGCCGCCGCCGTGCTGTTCATCGGGGCGGGCACCTGCCTGGCCGCCTGGCGAGCCGGCCGCGTTCCCCCCGTACCGGTGCTGCCCGCGGCCGCCGCCCCGGGCGGCGGCCTCTCCGGCGCGGCCAGGCGGGCCCTCGGAGTGCGCGTCCCGCCCGCGCTGGTCCTCGGCTGGCACCGGGCCTTCGGGCGCGGCCGCCGCGCCCCGGCGACCGTCGTGCGGCTCGCCCTGCCCCTGCTGCTGATCACCGTGGCGCTCGGGGCGTGGACGACCATCGAACGCTTCGACAGCCGCCCCGAGCAGGTCGGCCTCGCCGCCGCGCTCACCGCCCGCCCCGACGCCACGCTCACCGACCGCGAGGCGGCCGCCCTGCTCGGGGCGAACCCGGACGTCACCGCCGCGCACCCCGGCCTGGAGGTCGCCGCCCTCGTCCCCGGCCAGACCGGCACCATCGCCCTGCGCGGCCTCGGCACCCACGAGCAGCCCTACCCGTACTCCGTCGCCGAGGGCCGGCCCGCGCACGGCCCCGACGAGGCCGTCGCCGGACAGGGCCTGCTCGACCTGCTCGACGCCCGCGTCGGCGACTGGGTACGCCTGACCGTCGGCGGCCACCCGCAGGTGCTGCACCTCGTGGGCCGCAGCATCGAACCGGAGAACGGCGGCCGCACCGTCTCCACCTCGCTCGACACCCTCCGCGAGAACGACCCCGGCCTGCGCCCCAGCCTCTACCAGCTCCAGCTGCGCCCCGGCGCCGACCCCGGCCGGGTGGCCGCCGCCCTCACCGAAGCCTCCGCCGGCCGGCTCGACGTCCACGAGGTCACCAGCCCCGCCGACCGCCTCTCCGCCCTGCGCGGAGTCGTCGCCGGACTGATCGCGGTCCTCGCCCTCATCGGCCTCACCGAACTGTCCACCGCCATCGGCGGCACCGTCCGCGACGGCGAACGCGACCTGCTCGCCCTCAAGGCCATCGGCCTCTCCCCACGCCAGATCACCGGCGTCACGGTCACCGCCACCGGCTGCACCGCGCTGGCCGCCGCCCTCCTCGGCACCGCGCTCGGCGTCCCGTTCGCCCACTGGCTGATCGACCACGAGGCCCACGCCACCGGCATCGGCGCCGGCATCGCCCACGCCCCGCCGCCGCTCGCCCTCCTGGCGCTCGTCGCGGCCGCCGTCGCCGGCGCGGTCGCCCTCGCCGCCCTCCCCGCCGCCCGCGCCACCCGCCGCCGCCTCGCGGACACCCTCAGCGCGGTGGCCTGACCCGCCCCGGCGGTGCTGTACTGGAGGACACCCCTCGAACAGGGGGCGACATGCGCCCGAGGCGCCCCTGGCTCACCGCACTGCTCGCCGCGCTGGTCGCCGTCCTCGCGTTCGGCGGGCTGGGCGCGCTGCTCGAAGCGACGAAGGACGACTCCGCGTCCACCCGGCCCGCCGCCGTCGAAGAGGCCCGGTCACCGGCCGAATCCCCGCGCCCGCCCCCGCCCGCCGACGCCGAGCCGCCACCCGGCCGGGCCCCGGTCCCGGCGGCCGGCCTCGTGGTCGTTCGGGTGATCGACGGCGACACCGTCGAAGTGCGCGGAGACGGCCGGGTCGTCCCGGCCGGTACCACGGCGAGCGTGCGGCTCCTCGAGGTCGACACCCCCGAAAGGGGCGACTGCTTCAGCGAGGAGGCCACCGCCCGCACCGAGCAGCTGCTGCCGCCCGGCAGCAGGCTCCGGGCGGAGGTCGACGAGGACCTCAAGGACCCCTACGACCGCTACCTGCTCTACGTGTGGAACGCCGAGGGCGTGTTCGTGAACGAGGCCCTCGTCCGCGGCGGCTACGCCCGAGCCGTGCTGTACGAGCCCAACGACAAGTACTGGCCCGAGCTGTCCCGGGCCCAGAGCGCCGCCCGGGCGTCCGGCGCCGGCCTGTGGGACCACTGCGCGGACACCTCGGAACCCCCACCCGGGTAATCTTCCGGGCCGCGTCAGGCGGAGAGCCGCGCCTCGATCGCCGTGACCAGCTCGGCCGCCTCCGGCTCCGTGCGCGGGCGGAAGCGGGTGACCTCGCCCTGCGGGGAGATCAGGAACTTCTCGAAGTTCCACTGGACGTCGCCCGCCTCACCGGCCGCGTCCGCCGTCTTCGTCAGCTCCTCGTAGAGCGGGTGCCGGTCCGGGCCGTTGACGTCGGTCTTCTCCAGCATCGGGAACGTCACGCCGTACGTCGCCGAGCAGAACGTGCCGATCTCCTCCGCCGAGCCCGGCTCCTGGCCGCCGAACTGGTTGCACGGCACGCCCAGCACCGTGAAGCCGCGGTCGCCGTAGGTCTTCTGGAGCCGCTCCAGACCCTCGTACTGCGGGGTCAGGCCGCACTTCGAGGCGACGTTGACCACCAGGACCACCTTGCCCTTGTGGGCGCTCAGGGTCGTCGGGTCACCGGACAGGGTGCGCAGCGGGATGTCGTACAGGGACATGCGGGACTCCTCCTCGAAACAACGTGCGACAGGTCGATCAGATCACGCCGGCCTGGTAGACAGGCAAGCATGCAGCATGACGCGCTCCTGCCCGGGGCCGACGACGAGGACACCGGGCCCCGACCGGTGCGGTGCCGGCTGTGCGGACGCCCGCTGACCGGCGCCGGCTCCCGGCGCACCGGGCTCGGGCCCGCCTGCGACGCCAAGCTGCACCCGGCGGGGCCCGGCATCAGGACCCGTCGCCACGAGGTCGAGCAGGACGCGCTGCCCGGCCTGTAGGCGCGGTCAGAGGCGGCGGAACAGACCCTCCTGCACCACCGACACCAGCAGCCTGCCCTCCCGGTCGTAGATCCGGCCGCGCGCCAGACCCCGTCCACCCGTGGCGATCGGGGACTCCTGGTCGTACAGGAACCACTCGTCGGTACGGAACGGGCGGTGGAACCACATCGCGTGGTCCAGCGACGCCATGTCGAACCCGCGCGGACCCCACAGCGGCTCGACCGGGATGCGGACCGCGTCCAGCAGCGTCATGTCCGAGGCGTACGTCAGGGCGCAGGTGTGCACGAGCGGGTCGTCGCCCAGCGGGCCGACCGCGCGCATCCACACCGCGCTGCGCGGATCGGCGTCCTTGACCTCCTCCGCCGACCAGCGCAGCCGGTCGGTGTACCGGATGTCGAACGGCATGCGCCGGGCCATCCGCTCCATCGCCTCCGGCAGCGCGCCCAGGTGCTCGCGCACCTCGTCCGCCACCGACGGCAGGTCCTCCGGCGGCGGGAAGTCCAGCCGCGGCGGCAGCTGGTGCTCGAAGCCCGCCTCCTCCGGCTGGTGGAACGACGCCGTCAGATTGAAGATCGTCTTGCCGCGCTGCACGGCGGTCACCCGCCGCGTGGTGAACGACCGCCCGTCACGCACCCGCTCGACCTGGTACACGATCGGCAGCCCCGGGATCCCGGGCCGCAGGAAGTACGCGTGCAGCGAGTGCACCGGGCGGTCGCCGTCCGTGGTGCGGCCGGCCGCGACCAGGGCCTGGCCGGCGACCTGCCCGCCGAAGACCCGTTGCAAAGACTCCTCGGGGCTGGCGCCACGGAAGATGTTGACCTCGATCTGCTCCAGGTCGAGCAGGTCGACGAGTCTCTCGGCGGGGTTGGTCATCCGCATTCCTCTCTGGTCAGAGCTGGCCGACGTCGGTGACGCGGACGACCGCCCGGCCCTCCTCGTCCGAGGCGGCCAGGTCCACCTCCGCGCTGATGCCCCAGTCGTGGTCGCCGTTGGGGTCGGCGAACGTCTGCCGCACGCGCCACAGGCCGTGCGCCGGATCCTCCTCGATGGACAGCAGCTTGGGCCCGCGCGCGTCCGGCCCGGTGCCCAGGTCCTCGTACTCGTCCCAGTACGCGTCCATCGCCTCGCCCCACGCGTCCTCGTCCCAGCCTGACTCGGCGTCCATCTCGCCCAGTTCGCGGACCAGGTCCAGCGCGGCCAGCTCCACCCGGCGGAACATCGCGTTGCGCACCAGCACCCGGAAGGCGCGGGCGTTGGCGGTGACCGGCTTGACCTGGTCGGCCTTCTCCTGGGCCTCCTCGGCGGTCTCGACCTCCGGGTTGGCCAGCTGCTCCCACTCGTCCAGCAGCGAGGAGTCCACCTGCCGCACCATCTCGCCCAGCCAGGCGATCAGGTCCTCCAGGTCCTCCGTCTTCAGGTCGTCCGGGATGGTGTGGTCCAGCGCCTTGTACGCCGACGCCAGGTACCGCAGCACGATGCCCTCGGTGCGCGCCAGCTCGTAGAAGGACGTGAACTCCGTGAAGGTCAGCGCCCGCTCGTACATGTCCCGGATGACGGACTTCGGCGAGACGGGATGGTCGCCGACCCACGGGTGGGACTTCCGGTACGTGTAGTACCCGTGCCACAGCAGCTCTTCCAGCGGCTTCGGGTACGTGACCTCCTGGAGCCGCTCCATCCGCTCCTCGTACTCGACACCGTCCGCCTTCATCGCGCCGACCGCCTCGCCGCGCGCCTTGTTCTGCTGGGCGGCGAGGATCTGGCGCGGGTCGTCCAGCGTCGACTCGACCACCGACACCATGTCCAGCGCGTACGACGGGGACTCCGGGTCCAGCAGGTCGAAGGCCGCCAGCGCGAACGTGGACAGCGGCTGGTTCAGCGCGAAGTCCTGCTGGAGGTCGACGGTGAGCCGGATCCTGCGGCCCTCGGCGTCGGGGGCGTCGAGCTGCTCGACCACCCCGCCGTCGAGCAGGGAGCGGTAGATCGCGATGGCACGGCGGATGTGGCGCAGCTGGTTCCGGCGCGGCTCGTGGTTGTCCTCCAGGAGCCTGCGCATCGCCGTGAAGGCGTCGCCGGGCCGGGCGATCACCGACAGCAGCATGGTGTGGGTGACGCGGAAACGGGAGGTCAGCGGCTCCGGCTCGGAGGCGATCAGCTTCTCGAAGGTGTTCTCGGTCCAGCCGACGAAACCCTCCGGTGCCTTCTTGCGCACCACCTTGCGGCGCTTCTTCGGGTCGTCGCCCGCCTTGGCGAGGGCCTTCTCGTTCTCGATGACGTGCTCCGGGGCCTGGGCGACCACGAACCCGGCCGTGTCGAAGCCCGCGCGCCCCGCCCGGCCCGCGATCTGGTGGAACTCGCGCGCCCGCAGGGTCCGCACCCGGCTGCCGTCGTACTTGGTGAGCGCGGTGAACAGCACCGTGCGGATCGGGACGTTGACCCCGACACCCAGCGTGTCCGTACCGCAGATCACCTTCAGCAGCCCCGCCTGCGCCAGCTTCTCCACCAGGCGACGGTACTTGGGCAGCATGCCCGCGTGGTGCACACCGATGCCGTGCCGTACGTACCGGGACAGGTTCTTGCCGAACGTGGTGGTGAAGCGGAAGTTGCCGATCAGCTCGGCGATCCGGTCCTTCTCCTCGCGCGAGCACATGTTGATGCTCATCAGCGACTGCGCCCGCTCCACCGCCTGCGCCTGCGTGAAGTGCACGATGTACACCGGTGCCTGCTTGGTCTCCAGCAGCTCGGTCAGCGTCTCGGTGATGGGCGTGAGCCGGTACTCGTACGACAGCGGGACCGGCCGGGTCGCCGAGCGGACCACCGAGGTGGGACGGCCGGTGCGGCGCGTGAGGTCCTTCTCGAACATCGAGACGTCACCCAGCGTCGCCGACATCAGGACGAACTGTGCCTGCGGCAGCTCCAGCAGCGGGATCTGCCAGGCCCAGCCGCGGTCCGGCTCGGCGTAGAAGTGGAACTCGTCCATCACGACCTGGCCGATGTCCGCGTCCTTGCCGTCACGCAGCGCGATCGACGCCAGCACCTCGGCGGTGCAGCAGATCACCGGAGCGTCGGCGTTCACGGACGCGTCGCCGGTGAGCATGCCCACGTTCTCGGTGCCGAAGAGCTTGCACAGGTCGAAGAACTTCTCCGACACCAGCGCCTTGATCGGCGCGGTGTAGAAGGTCACCTGGTCGTTCGCCAGGGCGGTGAAGTGCGCACCCGCCGCGACCAGCGACTTTCCGGAGCCGGTGGGGGTGGAGAGGATCACGTTCGCCCCCGACACCACCTCGATCAGCGCCTCCTCCTGAGCCGGGTACAGGGTGATGCCCCGTCCTTCGGCCCATGACGAGAAGGCCTCGAAGAGGGCATCGGGGTCGGCGTCCGGCGGCAGCTGATCGATAAGGGTCACGCCCCCATCTTGCCTGTCCCGGGTCCCGAAGCGGGAACCGGCCGCCGAAGTGAAGATCACGAACGGTAGGCTGTCCCGTCAACGGGGTGCACGACAAGAGCAAACGGGGCGGGGGACGCACGATGATGGGACCGGCGCACTCACTCTCCGGCGCTGCGGCCTGGCTGGGGGTGGGGGCCGCGACCGCCGCGGCGGGCCACCCGATGCCCTGGCCGGTGCTCGTCGTCGGCGCCCTGATCTGCGCCGGTGCGGCGCTCGCGCCCGACCTCGACCACAAGTCGGCCACCATCTCGCGGGCCTTCGGCCCGATCTCCCGCGCCATCTGCGAGATCGTCGACAAGCTGTCGTACGCCGTCTACAAGGCCACCAAGACGAGGGCCGACGCCCGCCGCACCGGCGGCCACCGCACGCTCACCCACACCTGGGTGTGGGCCGTGCTGTGCGGCGCCGGCGCGTCCGTGCTGGCGATCACCGGCGGCCGCTGGGCGGTCCTCGGCATCCTCTTCGTCCACCTGGTGCTGGCGGTGGAGGGGCTGCTGTGGCGGGCGGCCCGGGTGTCCAGCGACGTCCTGGTGTGGCTGCTGGGCGCCACCAGCGCGTGGATCCTCGCGGGCGTCCTGGACAAGCCCGGCAACGGCGCCGACTGGCTGTTCACCGCGCCCGGGCAGGAGTACCTGTGGCTGGGCCTGCCGATCGTGCTCGGCGCCCTGGTCCACGACATCGGCGACGCCCTGACCGTCTCGGGCTGCCCGGTCCTGTGGCCCATCCCGGTCAAGGGCAAGCGCTGGTACCCGGTCGGCCCGCCCAAGGGGATGCGCTTCCGGGCGGGCAGCTGGGTGGAGCTCAAGGTGCTGATGCCCGCGTTCATGCTGCTGGGCGGCTTCGGCGGCGCCTCCGCGCTGGGATTCATCTGACCGGCCTCGGGGTGATCGTCACCAGCTCTCCGTCCCCGGGCTTCATGGTGAGGGGCGTGCCCTGGCATCACGGCAACGAGCGTGTCAGCCAGGCCACTTCACCACTGTCCTCCATGGACACGCGATCCCGCTCGAAGCCGAGCTTCTCCAGGACACGCAGCGACGGTGTGTTCCACGTGGCGACGGTCGCCCAGAGCCGCTTCCGCCCGGTCGCGACAGCGGCATCGAGTACGGCTCCGGCCGCCTCGGTGGCGTAGCCACGCCCATGCACGCGCCGGAACAGCTCGTACGCGATTTCCGGCTCCTCCAGGGTGGAGCGGCCGGTGATCAGCCCGCAGTAGCCGATGAAGTCCCCCTCGTCACGACGCTGGATGGGCAACAGGGCGATCCCCGTACTCGCCGTGGCGGTGAGCAGCTCAGCGATGGACGTCCGGATGTGCTCCACCGTGGGGGTCCCGTTGCCGCGTTCGGAGAGGAGGGCGCAGAACTCGGCGGCGTCCGACTCGGCCCACGGCCGCAGTATCAGCCGCTCGGTCTCCAGGTGGAACGGCATCGTCTCGTACGTAGTCATGCCCCCACTCTCTCCCACGGAGCATCACGAACGACGGCTGGAGTAGCAGGGCCGCGTGAACGCGACTGGCCTGCTCCTGGCCGTCCCGTTCGGGTGAACCGGACACGAAGCCGCTCCACGGAACCTCATGATCCGCTTTCTTCTGATCATGGATTCCGCTGATTCCGCAGAACTGAGCCGCCGTCAATTCACCTCCCGGGCCGGGGTGGTGGCCGCTGCCGCCGCCCTGCCCGCCACCGTTGCGACACCCGCCGCCGCTGCCGCGCCCGCCGCCCCGCCCGCGGCCGCACCCGCGCCGCGGTCCACCGCCGACTGGGAGACGTGCCTCGGTGTCGCCCGCGCCCTGCTCGTGCTCGACGACGACGACCGGCCGCTGGTGCCCCGCTACGAGAGGATCCTGCTCGGCGGCGGACTGCCCAGGGGCGCCTCCGCACCCAAGGAGGTGCTGGTCCTCGGCGCTGGACCGGCCGGCATGGTCGCCGCCTCGCTCCTCAAGCGGGCCGGCCACCGGGTCACCGTCATCGAGGCCAACGGCAACCGCGCCGGCGGCCGCATCAAGACCTTCCGCACCGGCGGCCACGAGAACGCCGCCCAGGCCTTCGCCGACCCCAAGCAGTACGCCGAGGCCGGCGCCATGCGCATCCCCGGCAGCCACCCGCTCGTCATGGGGCTCATCGACAAGCTCGGCATCGAACGCCGCCCCTTCCGCTACGTGGACACCGACCCTGCGGGCAAGCCCCGGTACCGCACCTGGATCCGCGTCAACGGCATCAGCACCCGCCGCGCCGACTACGCCAAGGACCCGCGAGCGGTCAACCGCTCCTTCGGCGTGCCCAAGGAGTACGAGAACGTCCCCGCCGCCGACATCGTGCGCCGGGTCCTCGACCCCGTACGCGACGAGTACAGCACCCGTCGCCCCGACGGCACCCGCGTCGACAAGCCGATGCCCGAGCTGCTCGAAGGCTGGGCCCGGATCGTGCAGCGCTTCGGCGACTGGTCCATGTACCGGTTCCTCACCGAGCACGCCGGGCTCGACACCCGCACGGTCGACCTGATCGGGACCCTGGAGAACATGACCTCCCGGCTGCCGCTCTCCTTCCTGCACTCCTTCATCAGCCAGTCCCTCATCAGCCCCGGCACCGCCTTCCACGAGCTGACCGGCGGCACCGCCGTCCTCGCCGACGCCCTCCTCGACCAGGTGCGCGACGAGGTCCGCTTCGACCGGCGCGTCACCCGCGTCGAGACCAGGCAGGAGGGGAAGCGGGTCGTCGTCGACACCGTCTCCGAGGGCCGCGGCGGCAAGGTCGTCCAGGAGCGGTTCACCGGCGACGCGGCGATCGTGACCATCCCCTTCTCCGGCCTGCGGCACGTCCAGATCTCACCCCGGCCGTCCTACGCCAAGCGCCGCGCCATCACCGAGGTGCACTACGACAGCGCCACCAAGGTGCTCCTCGAATTCAGCCGCCGCTGGTGGGAGTTCGCCGAGGAGGACTGGCGCCGCGAACTCGACGCCATGGAACCCGGCCTCTACGACGAGTACCGCAAGGGCCGGGTGCCGCAGGACGGACGGCGGCTCGGCGCCCACCCGTCCGTGCCCCGGGGCCACCTCACCGAGGACCAGCGCACCCACTACGCGGCGAACGCCTGGGTCTCCCGCGCCCAGCCCGAGGCCGCCGGGGTGATCGGCGGTGGCTCCGTCACCGACAACGCCAACCGCTTCATGTTCAACCCCTCGCACCCCGTGCCCGGCAGCGACGGCGGCGTCGTCCTCGCCTCCTACAGCTGGGCGGACGACGCCAGGCGCTGGGACTCCTACGACGACGCGGCCCGCTACGCACTCGCCCTGCGCGGCATGCAGGAGGTGTACGGGCAGCGGCTGGAGGTCTTCTTCACCGGCGTCGGCCGCACCCAGAGCTGGCAGCGCGACCCCTACGCCTACGGCGAGGCGTCCGTGCTGCTGCCCGGCCAGCACACCGAGATCCTCCTCGACATGCGCACCCCGGAGGGCCCGCTCCACTTCGCCGGCTGCCACACCTCGGTCAAGCCCGCCTGGATCGAAGGCGCCCTGGAGTCCGCCGTCCGCGCGGCCCTGGAGGTCCACGGCACCGGCTGACGGCACGCCCGGGGGCCGGGGCCGGGGCGGCAACAAGCCCTGGCCCCGGCCCCCGGCCCCCTTGCTTCCGGACCTACCCGTGCCACGACCGCCACAGCGCCGCGTACGCCCCGCCGGCCGCCACCAGGTCGTCATGGCTGCCCAGTTCGGTGATCCGGCCCTCCTCGACGACCGCGATCACATCCGCGTCGTGCGCCGTGTGCAGCCGGTGCGCGATCGCGACCACCGTGCGCCCTTCGAGCACCCGGGCCAGGGACCGCTCCAGGTGCCGGGCGGCGCGCGGGTCCAGCAGGGACGTCGCCTCGTCCAGCACCAGTGTGTGCGGGTCCGCCAGCACCAGGCGGGCCAGCGCGATCTGCTGCGCCTGCGCCGGGGTCAGCGCCAGACCGCCCGAGCCGACCCCGGTGTCCAGCCCGTCGTCCAGCGCCCGCGCCCAGCCGTCGGCGTCGACCGCCCCGAGCGCCGCCCACAGCTCGGCGTCCTCCGCGCCCGTCCGCGCCAGCAGCAGGTTGTCCCGGAGCGACCCGACGAAGACGTGGTGCTCCTGGTTGACCAGCGCGACGTGCTCCCGGACGCGCTCGGCGGGCATCCGCGACAGCTCGGCCCCGCCCAGCGTCACCCGGCCCGCCCGCGGCGCGTAGATCCCCGCGAGCAGCCGCCCCAGCGTCGACTTGCCCGCGCCCGACGGGCCGACCAGCGCCATCCGCGTGCCCGGCGCCACCTCCATCGACACCCGGTGCAGCACGTCCACCCCCTCGCGGTAGCCGAACCGCACCTCCCGGGCCCGCACCTCGCGCCCGTCCGGGCCGACCGACTCGTCACCGCGCTCCGGCTCGATGTCCCGCACGCCCACCAGCCGGGCCAGCGACACCTGGGCCACCTGGAGCTCGTCGTACCAGCGCAGGATGATGCCGACCGGCTCCACCAGCATCTGCGCCAGCAGCGCCCCCGTGGTGAGGTCCCCGACGTCCATCCAGCCGTTCAGCACGAACACCCCGCCGATCAGCAGGACGGCCGCCAGAACCGTGGTGTGCGTGACGTTGATGACCGGGAACAGCACGGAACGGAGGTAGAGCGTGTAGCGCTCCCACGCCGTCCACTCCTTGATCCGCCGGTCCGACAGGGCGACCCGGCGCGCGCCCAGCCGGTGGGCCTCCACCGTCCGGCCCGCGTCGACCGTCTCGGCCAGGGCGGCGGCGACCGCCGCGTACCCCGCGGCCTCCGAGCGGTACGCCGCGGGCGCCCGCCTGAAGTACCAGCGGCAGCCCACGACCAGCAGCGGGGCGGCCACCAGCACGGCGAGGGCCAGCGGCGGCGCGGTCACCGTGAGCCCGCCGATCAGCAGCCCCGCCCACACCACGCCGACGGTCAGCTGGGGCACCGCCTCCCGCATGGCCTCGGCCAGCCGGTCGATGTCGGTGGTGATCCGCGACAGCAGGTCACCGGTGCCGGCCCGCTCCAGCACGCCCGGCGGCAGCGCCACCGACCGTACGAGGAAGTCCTCCCGCAGATCGGCGAGCATCTCCTCCCCGAGCATCGCGCCACGCAGCCGCACCATCCGGACGAACACCGTCTGGACCAGCAGCGCGGCCGTGAACAGCCCCACCGTCACCGGCAGGTGGAGGTCCCGCGCTCCCTCCGCGAGGCGGTCCACCAGCGAGCCGAGCAGGTAGGGCCCCACCATCGAGGCGATCACCGCGACCGCGTTGACGGAGACGAGCACGGCGAAGGCGGCGCGGTGGCGGCGCAGCAGCCCGGTGACGTACGCCCGGACCGTCGCCGGGGTGCCGACCGGCAGCGTGGTCGCCGACTCCGGGGCCGCCGGGTCGTGAGCCGGCGGTGTCAGGCCGATGGCGGCGGTCATGCCGACTCCTCGATGTCCACCAGGGTTTCCTCCTCGGTCTCGCGCGTGACGACCGCGCGGTAGCGCGCCTCGGTGACCAGCAGTTCGCGATGGGTTCCCACCGCCACCGCCCGGCCCTCGTGCACCAGCACCACCCGGTCCGCCGGGTCCAGCAGCAGCGGCGACGACGCCAGCACCACGGTCGTCCGGCCGGAGCGCAGCCGCTGGACGCCCGCCGCGACCCGCGCCTCGGTGTGCGAGTCCACCGCCGACGTCGGCTCGTCCAGCACCAGCACCTCCGGGTCGGTGACCAGCGACCGGGCCAGGGCCAGCCGCTGGCGCTGCCCCCCGGACAGCGACCGGCCGCGCTCGGTGATCCGGGTGAGCATCGGGTCGCCGCCGGGCTCCGGCGCCGCCTGGGCCAGCGCGCCCAGCACGTCACCGCACCGGGCGGCCGCCAGGGCCTCCTCGGCGGAGACCTTCCCGGACGCCGGCACGTCCAGCAGCTCGCGCAGGGTGCCGGACAGCAGGATCGGGTCCTTGTCCTGTACGAGGACGGCCGAACGGGCCGCGTCCAGCGGGAGTTCGTCCAGCGGCACCCCGCCGAGCAGGACGGACACGTGGTCCTCCGGGTCCTGTGACGGGTGGCCGCCGAGCCGGTCGGCCAGCCGCCCGGCGGCGTCCGGGTCGCCGCACACCACGGCGGTGAACAGGCCGGCCGGTGCGAGCAGCCCGGTGACGGGGTCGTACAGGTCCCCGCCGGGCGGCTCGTACCCGGCGGACGTGGCACCGGACGTGGCCTCGGACGTGGCCCCGGCCGGGGTGGTGGTCGTGGTGCGGGTCAGGGCGAGCACCCGGGCCGCACGCCGGGCGGAGGGGCGCGAGAAGGAGTACGCCATCGCGATCTCCTCGAAGTTGCGCAGCGGGTGGTGGGTGAGCGTCACCACGCCGTACACGGTGACCAGTTCGCCGACCGACACCCGGCCCTCCAGGGCGAGTTTCGCCCCGTACACCACGACCACGACCAGCAACAGGCCCGGCAGCGCCACCTGGACGGCCGCGATCAGCGCCCACATCCTGGCGCTGCGCACCGCGGCCCGGCGCACCTCCTGGGACGCCTCGCGGTAGCGGCCGAGGAACAGCTCCTCCCCGCCGATCCCGCGCAGCACCCGCAGGCCGGCGACCGTGTCCGAGGCGAGCTCCGTGGCCCGGCCCGCCTTCTCACGCTGGACGTCCGCACGCCGGGTCGCGCGGGGGAGCAGCGGCAGCGCGGCGAGCGCGAGCACGGGCACGCCGACGGCGACGACGACACCGAGGGCGGGCTGGTACACGAGCAGGCCCACGCACACCAGCAGGAGCGTGGTGGCCGCCGCGGCGAACCGCGACAGCGCCTCCACGAACCAGCCGATCTTCTCCACGTCGGAGGTGGAGACGGCGACGACCTCGCCGGCGGCGACCCGGCGGGTCAGCAGCGACCCCAGCTCGGCGGTCTTGCGCGCCAGCAACTGCTGGACCCGGGCGGCAGCCGTGATCCAGTTGGTGACGGCGGTGCGGTGCTGCATGGTGTCACCCACCGCGATGGCCGCGCCCAGCAGGGCGATCAGCCCGCCGGCCCACGCGAGGCCGCTGCCGGAACGGTCCACGACGGCCTGCACCGCGAGGCCCACGCCCAGCGGGAGCCCGGCGATGCCGAGGTGCAGCAGCAGGCCCCACAGCGTCGACCTGACCTGGCCGCCCAGCTGGTTGCGGCCCAGCCACAGCAGGAGGCGCGTGCCCGACCCGACGTCGGGATCGCCGGGATCTGCGTACGGAAGATGCTGAATCTGCATGGCGTCCCAGGGGTTCCGTCGACGGGCGGGCAGCGCGGAGCGGCAACCGGAACCGAGCGGGCCCGGCAGCCGGAAACCGTGCAAGGTTCGCCTTTCGGGCCCCGGGGCGCAATCGAATTTCCGGTGCGACCGCGCGGAACGCGCCAAGGACCACCGCCCGCCCTGGCGGCGCGCCCGGGTCCCGCGCTTCACTCCCGGCCCATGAGCCCACGACACGCCATGAGGATGCTCGTCAGTGCGGCGCTGGTCCTCGCCGCGCTCCTCGGGACGCCCCACGCGTCCGCCGCGCCCCACGAGCCACCGGCCGAGTTCGGCACGGACTGGCACGATCCCGTCACCGCCGCCCCGCCGGTACCCCGCCCGGCCGCCGCACCCACCTGCGAAATGACGCTCGCCCGGGCGCAGTTCCGCGACTTCACGCCCTACAAGGGCACCTACACGCCCCCCGAGGGCTGCGGCGACCGGTGGAACACCGTCGTCCTGCGCCTCGACGGCAGCGTCAAGGGACGCCAGTACGACCGCCTCGGCCACCTCGCCCTCGGCGGCGTCGAGATCCTCCGCACCTCCACCCCGCAACCGTCACCCGACGGCATCACCTGGTCGGTGGAGAAGGACATCACCCGGTACGGCGACACCCTCCGCCGCCCCCAGCCGGTCGAGATGCTCATCGGCAACGTCGTCGACGACACCCACACCGGCGTCATCGACGTCACGGTGACCCTGTCCTTCTACGCCGGACCCCCGGCCGCCACCGGAGTGCCCGACCGCGTCATCCCCCTCACCAACCCCACGCTCACCACCCCACGCAACTCCGAACGGATCCTCGCCGAGGTGTACGCCACCGGCTCCGGCGGCGGCTGCGAGGAGTACTGGTACCTCACCGTCCCCGACGCCGCGCCCTACTCCTGCACCGCGGCCGGCGGACCGCACCGCGAGGTCCGCGTCTCGGTGGACGGGCGGCTCGCCGGGATCGCCGCGCCCTTCCCCACCGTCTGGACCGGCGGCTGGTCCAACCCCTTCCTCTGGTACGTGATCCCGGGCCCCCGCGCCTTCGACGTCAAGCCGCTCCTCTACGACCTGACCCCCTTCGCCGCCCTCCTCAACGACGGCCGCCCGCACCGCGTCGAGGTCACCGTCACCGGCGTACCGGCCGGACGACCCGGCTGGTCGACACCCACCAACGTGCTGCTCTGGCAGGACGAGGCCCGCCGGGTCGTCACCGGCGCGCTCACCCGCCACGAGGAGCGCGCGCCCGTCAACTCACCGGTGTACACGCCGGGCACCGAGCACCGCCTCGACACCCGGGCCACGCACCGGCTCACCGTCGCCGGCCACCTCGACACCTCGCACGGCCGCGTCACCACCACCGTGACCCGCACGGTGTCCCACACCTCCGCACACCGCTGGACCGACGGCGAGACCCGGGACGCCCTGACCGCCACCTGGCGGGACGACGAGACCGTCGCCCGGAACCGCACCACCACCCGCACCACCCGCGCGTACACCATGGACGGCGAGACCACGCTCGGCACCGGCGACCGGCTTCGCACCGTGCTCCGCCTCGGCGACCGCGCCGACACGGTGACCCTGCGCCAGGGCCACCGGCCGGTCCGGACACGGCTGGACGACCGGTACGCCGGCGACGCGACCTACACCACCGGCGTACCGCGCGACCAGCGGCACGCCGTCGGCACCAGCTCCGAGCGGTACCGGCTGTACGGCCCGGGGGGCTGCTACGACCGCAGCCTGAGGACCGCGCAGGGAACGGTGACCGAGGACCGCCGCCGCTGCTGACCCGGCACCCGGCCCGGCCCGGGGCACGCTGACGGTGCCCCGGGCGCGGGCGACACGACCGGCAACGCCGCGACGCGCGCTGTCCGGGCGTCGCGAGCCCGGCAGGATCCGAACGCCCCGGGTCGTGTCCGTAAAGCCCCTAGGGCGTGTTTCGAAAGTCCCGTCCGGCCGGGAACGCCTGGCACGCACCCTCGCGGCGTTGTCGGCCGTCGGCGCAGCCCGCTGCGCTCTCCGACCTCCGCCTTGCGATCGCACGCACCAGACGCCCCCGGCCCCGCCCTCCGGGCGGACGACGCTACTTTCGAAACACGCCCTAGAAGCCGTCCACTCCCAGCTCGGTGATGCCTGCGTAGAGCCAGCTCCACACCTCGCCGCAGGGCGTCCCGCGGTCGAACAGGCCAGGGGCCAGCCCCTCGATCTCGTCCACGAACAGCTCCGCCACCGCGTCCTGGTCTCCCTCCACGGGGTAGGGGTGCCAGCAGGCGTTGCTGTAGCGGTAGACGGCCTCGAGGACCCGTGTGAAGACGTCGAGGTCCGGGGCGAGCGGCACCAGCGCCGCGCGCGCCGGGCCGTGCAGGTTGCTCCAGATGTGCACCGAACCGTCGTGGCGGTGCACGTACAGCTCACCGTACTCGGCCGAGCCGAAAGCGATCAGGTCGCGGGCGGCCACACCGGCGGGCAGCCGGTCCCCCGGGAGCTCGTCATCGGTGGGGGAGCGCATGGCCCCCGGCGGCAGGGTCTCGTACTGGGCGGTGTGGCACAACCACTGGGCGGGCAGCCCGATGTCCCGCAAGTGGCGCCTGCCGGCAGGGTGTTCGAGCCCTTCGGGGAGGTCGTCTCCCGGCACGCGCAGCACATTGCGCTCGCCGAAGGCCTCGTCGACCCGGTCCGGGGTCAGCGGGCCCGTGGGCCGCCGCACATCCGGTGCGGTCTTGGGCAGCGCGCGCTCGGACGAGGCGCTGTCGACGCCCTGGCCGCGTGGCCAGTCACGCAGCACCTCCGCGTCCGTCTCCAGCACCGCCAGGCCCGAGACCCCGTGGACGAGATGGCGGACCCTGCCGCCGTCGGCGGCGAACACGGACGCACCCTCCCAGCTCTCCGGCGCCGTCAGGTTCCACTGCTTCAGCTCCGGTGCTTCGAGCGCCTCGCGCGGCAAGGGGGCTTCCGGCAGCTCGTCCACGGCGGGCAGCCGTACCCTCGCGCCCGTCTCCGCGTCGAACCGGACCCGGCCGCGCCAGTCCTCCACCTCGATGAGCAGCCGGCCCTCGTGCAGACGGCGGTGCACCTGGTAGTAGTCACCGTTCAGGCTCGGCTGGGCCACGAACCAGTTCGCGGGCCGCCAGCACGCCCACACCGTCCGCCACGGCATGCCCGGCTCGGCCTTCGCCACCCCCTTGGCGAATTCCTCGTGCCCGGTCGCCGTGGCCGCGAAATGGAGCCAGGAGGCGAACTCGGCACGCGACACACCGGCGCCACCGAAGATCGCCTCGGCCTGGAGGAAGACCTCCCGGCCCTCCCGCGCCACGGCCCCCGTACCACCCCCGGCCGCGACGTGGTCGCGCACCGAGGCGCGGTCGGCCTCCAACAGCCGTGCGGGGTCGGCAAGTACGTCGTCGAGTTCCTCGTTCATACGGCCATCGTGTCACCGGCCAATGACAACGCCCCGGGCGCGGCCCTCACTCCGGCTTGACCGAGTCCACCCCCGGCCGCGCCCCGCGCCACTCCCCGCGCGTGAAGTCGGGAATCCGCTGCGGGGCGCCGTTCGCCCTGATCGAGGCGTGACTGAGCGGCACCGGAGCGGTCCAGGTGGCGGCGTCGTACACGTCGAAGTCGGGGACCAGACCGAGCCGCATGCACTGCATCAGCCGGTACACCATGATGTAGTCCATCCCGCCGTGCCCACCGGGCGGGTCGGCGTGCTCCTTCCACAGCCAGTGGTCGAACTCGTCCGCGTACGCCGAGAAGTCGGCCCACCGGTCGTCACTGTGGTCCGGCTCCAGGTATATCCGCTCCGGGTAGTCCTCGAAGACGCCCTTCGTACCGCCCAGGCTGTTGATCCTGCTGTACGGGTGCGGGGTGGACACGTCGTGCTCCAGCCGGATCACCCGGCCCCGGGCGGTCCGCACCATGCTGATGGTGCGATCGCTCTCGATGTACGTCTCCTTCCAACTGGGGTCGCTCCGGGGAACGTTGGCCTCCCGGTACTCGGCCAGGCCCAGCGCGGGCGTGCCGAAGCTGCTGATACTGACCGCCCGGTCGCCCCGGTTGACGTCCATGTAGTTGGCGACCGGACCGAAGCCGTGGTTGGGGTACAGATCGCCGCGCAGCCGGGTGTGCCACAGACGGCGCCAGGGACCCTCGTAGTACGTCGGCGAGAACATCAGCCCCCGCAGGTCGTGGTTGTACGCCCCCGCCCCGTGCAGCAGCTCGCCGAACTTCCCGGCGTGCGCCATGCGCAGCACCCGCATCTCGTTCCTGCCGTAACAGCAGTTCTCCAGCTGCATGCAGTGGCGGCGGGTGCGCTCGGAGAGGTCGACGAGCGCCCACAGCTCGTCCAGACGCATCGCGACGGGGCACTCCACGCCCACGTGCTTGCCGTTCAGCAGCGCCGTCCTCGCCATGGCGAAGTGCAGGTCCCAGGGCGTCGCCACGTAGACCAGGTCGACGTCACCGCGCTCGCACAGCTTCTCGTAGTCGTTCTCGCCGCTGGCGTACACGGCCGGTGACGGCTGCCCGGCCGCGACGACCTTGGCCGCCGCCCGCTCGGTCTTGGCCTTCACGGGGTCGCAGACGGCGGTCACCCGGACGCCCGGGAGGGCGAGGAACAGGTCGATCATGCTGCCGCCGCGGTTGCCGAGCCCCACGATCGCGACGCGGACGGTGGACCGCCGCTCGAACGGCACCCCGGCCATGGTCCGGCCCTGGCGCGGGGGAGCGGAGCCGGCGTCCTCGGCGGAGGGCGTGGCCGCGGCCGCGGGGGTGGCTCCCAGCACACCGAACCCCAGCCCTGCGGCGCCCGCCACCCCGGCCGTGGTCCGCAACACGGAACGGCGGCTGGGCGGGTCGGAGCCCCGGTCCTGGTTCCCCGGTGCAGCGTCGTTCATCGAACCTCCAGTGCGTCGTGTGCGCGGCTGGTTCATGAATCCCGGTGAGGACCCTGGCCGTTGGGGCCGCTGGTACGCAAGGGCTCCGTTTGGACTCCCGTCGCGAGTGCATGGACTCTTCGCGCGGCGGCACGACGACGGCCCCGGGCGGGAGCCGGGGCCGTGGTGGTTGTCGGAGGCTGGGTTGGGGCCTCGGTGGGCGGGGTCGGGGTGGTCGGGGTTGTCGGTGTCCCTACGGTCGCGTCGCCCGCTCCAGTTGCAGCAGCGCCGAGTGGTACGGGCGGCCCGTGGCGTGCTGCATCCCGATCTCGCACATGCGGTTCGCGCACAGGTACGCGTCGAACGTCCGCGCCGTCACCTCCGCCGCCTCCCGCGCCGTGGCCGATTCCGTCAGCTCGGGGTGCAGCATCCCGCGGTCACCGGCGAACGCGCAGCAGCCGGCGTCGTCCGGGACGACGACCTCCTCCGCGCAGGCGGCCGCGAGCTCCGGCAACCGGTCCTCGTCGCCGAGGTGCCGCGCCGCGCACGTGGGATGGACCACCGCGGAGGCCACCTTGCGCCGTACCGTCAGCCGCGGCAGCAGCGTGTCGGCGGCCCAGACGACCGAGTCGAGCACCGTCAGCTCCGCGTGCAGTTCGCGGTGGTGGCCGCTCAGGTGGGGCACGACCTCGCGGGCCAGGCCCAGGGCGCACGAGGAGGCGTCCACCACGAGCGGCAGCCGCCCGCCCGCCGTCCAGCCCCAGGCCGCCTCGACGACCCGGCCGGCCATCACCCTCGCGCCCTCCTCGTACCCCTTGGAGTGCCAGATCGTGGCGCAGCAGGTGCCCGCCACGTCGTCCGGGATCCACACCGGCTGCCCGGCCCGCTCCGACAGCGCGACCACCGCCTCGGGCAGCGACGGCCCGTCGAACCCCTCCGGCTGGCCGAAGACCCGGTTCACGCACGCCGGGAAGTACACGGCCACCGCCCGCGCCCGCTCCGTGACCGGCAGCCCGGCGGGGGCCGCGCCCGGGATCTCCGGCAGCCAGCCGGGCACCAGGTCGGGCCGCACCGCCGTACGGAGCAGGCCCGTCACCGAGGCGGGCAGCCGGTCGCCGAGCCGCCGCCCGGTGGCCACCGCCCGCCGCGCCGCCGCCTCCACCGCCGCGAACCGCCGCGCCGCCGACGCCGCCACGCGCTCCTCCCGCTCCGAGTGCCGTGCGTGCCGCAGCCGCTTCATCAGGGCGCCCGTGTCGATGCCCACCGGGCAGGCGAGCGCGCACGTCGAGTCACCCGCGCAGGTGTCCACCGCCGCGTAGCCGTACGCCGCGAGAAGACCGCTCTCCACCGGCGAACCGGGGTGCTGCCGCACCATCTCACGGCGCAGCACGATCCGCTGACGCGGTGTCGTCGTCAGGTCCTGGCTGGGGCAGGTCGGCTCGCAGAAGCCGCACTCGATGCACGCGTCGACGACCGGCTCCACCCGGGGCACCGTCTTCAGGCCGCGCAGGTGCCCGCGCGGATCCCGGTCGAGCACGATCCGCGGGGCGAGCACGCCCTCGGGGTCGAAGGCCTCCTTCGTTCGCCACATCACCTCCGTGGCCCTCGGGCCCCACTCCAGCTCCAGGAACGGCGCGATGTTCCGGCCGGTGGCGTGCTCGGCCTTCAGCGACCCGTCGAACTCCTCGACGGTCAACTTGCAGAACTCGTCCATGAAGGCGGCGTACCGGTCGACGTCGTCCGGGTCGGCCGGGTCGAAGGCCAGCAGGAAGTGCAGGTTGCCATGGGCCGCGTGCCCGGCCACGGCGGCGTCGAAGCCGTGCTCCGCCTGGAGCGCCAGCAGCGCCTCGCACGCCTCGGCGAGCCGCCCGGGCGGCACCGCGAAGTCCTCGGTGATCAGCGTCGTACCGGACGGCCGGTTGCCGCCCACCGCGGCGACGAACGCCTTGCGCGCCTTCCAGTAGCCGCCGATCCGGCGGGCGTCCCGGGTGAAGTCGTTGGTCACGGACGCCACCGGCGCCGCCAGCTCGACCCGTTCGAGGACGCGCGCCGCCGCCCGCTCGTACGACGCGAGAGCCGCCGCGTCGGGTGCCCGGAACTCCACCAGCAGCGCGGCGGCCGGGCCCGGCAGCCCCGCCCAGTCGGCCGGTACCCCGTCGACCTGCACCGAGGCCCGCAGCGTGTTGCCGTCCATCAGCTCCACGGCGGCCGCGCCCGCCTCCGTGAACAGCGGCACGGCCGCCGCGGCGGCCGTCAGAGACGGGAAGAACAACAGCCCGGCCGCCACCTCGCGGTCCAGCGGCAGCGTGTCGAACACGACCTCGGAGAGGAAACCGAGCGTGCCCTGCGAGCCGACCATCAGCCCGCGCAGGATCTCGACGGGTGTCGACCCGTCCAGGTAGGCGTCGAGGCGGTAGCCGTTGGTGTTCTTGAGCGCGTACTTGGCCCGGACGCGGGCCGTCAGCTCCGGGTCGGCCTCGATCTCCGCCTTGATCGCCAGCAGCTCCGCGCACAGGGCCGGCTCGGCGCGGGCCAGCACGGCGTCGGCCGCCGGATCGCCGGTGTCGACGACGGTGCCGGACGGCAGCACGACGGTGAGGGACGCGACCGTACGGTACGAGTTGCGGTCCGTGCCGGCCGTCATCCCGGACGCGTTGTTGGCGACGACCCCGCCGATCGTGCAGGCCACTGCGCTCGCCGGGTCGGGGCCGAGGATCCGGCCGTGCCGGGCGAGGGCCGCGTTCGCCCGGGCGACGGTGGTGCCGGGCCGGATCCGGGCGCGGGCGCCGCCGTCCAGGACCTCGACACCCGCCCAGTGCCTGCGTACGTCGATGAGGATGTCCTCGCCCTGCGCCTGGCCGTTCAGACTCGTCCCGGCGGCCCGGAACACCACCTCGCGGCCCTTGTCGTGGGCGTACGCCAGGACGGCCGCGACGTCGCCGACGCTCTCCGCGACCACGACGACCTGCGGCACGAAGCGGTAGGGGCTGGCGTCCGACGCGTAGCGGACGAGATCGGAGACCTGCGACAGCACCTTCCCGGGGCCCACGAGCGCCGTCAGCTCGTCGCGCAGCCGCCCGGGCGAGCCGTGCGCCAGCAGATCGGGCACCCGGTCGGGGGACGGGCCGTGGTGCGTGCCGGGCCGGAGGGCGTCGGGCTTCGGCTCCATCAGCGGCATGTCTCGCTCCCCTCGACAGGCAACAGGGTCGTGCGGCACCCGCGCGGTCGGCCGGGCGCCCCGCGTGGACTGGCCCGCGCGGTCCGGTCGCCGGACCAGTCGTCCGGTCCGGTCGAGGCCGGTCACGCGCGTCCGTCCGCACGGCGGGCCACCGTGCGGCGGCCACCGTGCGGCGGTCACCGCACGGCCGCCACGACGGCGACCGCCACCGCGGCGGTCGTCAGCAGCGGCGCTCCGGCCCTCCGTCGACCAGAGCGTTCAGCAGTCCGCCGAGCACCTCGCGCTGCTCGGCGGTCAATGGAGCAAGGATGTCCTCTGCGGCCGCCCGGCGCGCGGTGCGCAGCTGCCGCAGCGTGTCCCGCCCGGCGTCGGTCAGCTCGATCCGCACCACCCGCCGGTTGGCCGGATCGGGGGCGCGGCGGACCCTCCCGCTCGCCTCCAGGCCGTCCACCAGGCTGGTCACGGCGCGCGGCACCACCTCCAGGCGGGCGGCGAGATCGGCCATCCGGGGCGGGTGGTCGTAGTGCGCGACCGTGCGCAGCAGCCGCGACTGCGCGGGGGTGATGGCTATGTCGGCCGACTGCAGCTGCCGTTGCTGGCTGCGGTGGAGGCGCCGGGTCAGCCGGAGCAGCTGCTCGGCCAGCAGGCCGTCGGCGTCGGGGGAGTTCATGGCCGGATGATATCAGGACCACGCTCATTGTGAGGTCAGGTAACAATGAGCTATGCTCTCATACGGTCCTGCGTCTCCCAGCCTCCGAAGGAGCCCATGCGCATCCACCTCGAGTCCGACTGGACGCCACCACCGCCCGATCCGGCCCAGCCGCCGGCCGAGGTCCGGCGCATCCTGCGGCTCTTCCGCCCCTATCGCGGCAGGCTGGCCCTGGTCGGCCTCCTCGTCGGCGCCTCGTCGCTGGTGTCGGTCGCCTCACCCTTCCTGCTCCGCGAGATCCTCGACACCGCCATTCCGCAGGGGCGCACCGGCCTGCTGACGCTGCTCGCCCTCGGCATGATCCTCACCGCGGTGGTGACCAGCGTCTTCGGCGTCCTGCAGACGCTGATCTCCACGACGGTCGGCCAGCGGGTGATGCACGACCTGCGCACCGCCGTCTACGGCCGGCTCCAGCGCATGCCGCTCGCGTTCTTCACGCGCACCCGAACGGGTGAGGTCCAGTCCCGCATCGCCAACGACATCGGCGGGATGCAGGCGACCGTCACCTCCACGGCGACGTCCCTGGTGTCCAACCTGACGGCCGTCGTCGCCACCGTGGTCGCCATGCTGGCGCTGGACTGGCGGCTGACGGTCGTCTCCCTGCTCCTGCTGCCGGTGTTCGTGTGGATCAGCCGCCGTGTCGGCCGCGAGCGCAAGAAGATCACCACCCAGCGGCAGAAGCAGATGGCGGCCATGGCCGCGACGGTCACCGAGTCGCTGTCCGTCAGCGGCATCCTGCTGGGCCGCACCATGGGGCGTGCCGACTCCCTCACCCGGTCGTTCGCCGCCGAGTCCGAGCGCCTCGTCGGGCTGGAGGTGCGCTCCTCGATGGCCGGCCGCTGGCGGATGTCGACGATCGGCATCGTCATGGCCGCCATGCCGGCCCTCATCTACTGGGCGGCCGGCCTGGCGCTCCAGGCGGGCGGCCCGGCCATCTCCATCGGGACGCTCGTCGCCTTCGTCTCCCTCCAGCAGGGGCTGTTCCGGCCCACCGTGAGCCTGTTGTCGACCGGTGTGGAGATGCAGACCTCCCTCGCCCTGTTCCAGCGGATCTTCGAGTACCTGGACCTGCCGGTCGACATCACGGAACCGGCGGACCCCGTGCGGCTGGAGAAGATCCGCGGGGAGGTCCGCCTCGAGGGCGTGGACTTCCAGTACGACGCCAAGAGCGGCCTCGCGCTCAGCGGCATCGACATCACCGTCCCGGCGGGCGGCAGCCTGGCCGTCGTCGGCCCGACGGGCTCCGGCAAGTCCACCCTGAGCTATCTGGTCCCGAGGCTGTACGACGTCACCGGCGGCCGCGTCACGCTCGACGGCGTCGATGTACAGGACCTGGACTTCGACAGCCTCGCCCGCGGGGTGGGCGTGGTCTCCCAGGAGACGTACCTGTTCCACGCCTCCGTCGCCGACAACCTCCGCTTCGCCCGGCCGGACGCGACCGACGAGGAGATCGAGGCGGCCGCGAGGGCCGCCCAGATCCACGACCACATCGCCTCCCTCCCCGACGGGTACGACACCCTGGTCGGCGAGCGCGGCTACCGCTTCTCCGGCGGCGAGAAGCAGCGCCTGGCCATCGCCAGGACCATCCTGCGGGACCCACCGGTGCTGATCCTCGACGAGGCGACCAGCGCCCTGGACACCCGTACGGAGCAGGCCGTGCAGCAGGCGATCGACGCGCTGTCCGCGGGCCGGACCACGATCACCATCGCCCACCGGCTCTCCACCGTCCGGGACGCCGACGAGATCGTCGTCCTCGACGCGGGTCGCATCGCCGAGCGCGGCACCCACGAGGAGCTGCTGCGGCTCGACGGCCGCTACGCCGCACTGGTGCGCGGCGACGCGGAGCTGGAGCCCGCCAGGCCCTGACACGACGGCGCCGCCGCTCCCGTGGGACGGGGGAGCGGCGGCGCCGGGGTGGGGACCGTCAGACGAGCCAGCCGATGAAGTGGACGAAACCGGCGAGCAGGTCGGTGATGACGTTCATAGTGGTGCGTTCTCCTTGTGCTTCACATGCCTGTGTGGGACTCGCGCCGCCGCGGTCTGCAGCCCGTCGCTTGCGCACCGTAAGCATCATCCGTCGCAGCCGGGCGCGGCAGGGGAATCCATCGCGATCATGCGTTCGAGCGAACATCCGAGCCCGTGTTCGCTTGTTCCCGGGTGGCTGTACCCGGTCGACCGGCGCCGGGTGACGGGCAGAGGGGTGGCCGTTGTCTGAATTGCCGGAATATGCCCCTTTGTCGGGTTAGCGTTCCCGCATGGTGAACGAGTCCCCGCAGGGTCCGCCCCGCCGCAGGCGGCCCCAGATGACGCGCCGTGGCTGGCTGGCCCTGAGCGCAGGCCTGGCCCTCGTCGTGGCCGCCGCGGTGCTGGTGCCGCTGCTGCTGGTCAAGGAACCCCCCGCCCCGCCGCCGCCCGAGAAGCCGACGATGCTGCTCGTCCCCGAGGGCTGGCGGGCGACCCAGGTGTACGACGCGGTCGACAAGGCGCTCAAGGCGGCACCCGGAACCACCCGCAAGGTGGCCGAGAGCGGCAAGCTCAAGCTGCCGGCGGACGCCCTGGGCAACCCCGAGGGCTTCCTGTTCCCCGCGACGTACCCGGTCTACAAGAAGACGACGCCGCGCGGCCTGCTCGACTACATGGTGAGGACCGCCCGCGAGCGTTTCGGCGCCAAGAGCATCAGCGCCGGCGCCCAGCGCAACCGCGTGAGCCTCTACCAGACGGTGAACATCGCCAGCATCGTCCAGGCCGAGGCCGACACCCCGGAGGACATGGGAAAGGTCGCCCGCGTCATCCACAACCGCCTCGCCCAGGGCATGGCGCTCCAGATGGACTCCACCCTCAACTACGGGCTGGGCCGCTCCACGCTCGACACGTCGCACTCCGACACCCGGATGGACAACCCGTACAACACCTACAACCGTCAGGGGCTGCCCCCCACGCCCATCGCCAACCCGGGCGAGCAGGCCATGCGGGCCGCGGTCGACCCGCCGGCCGGGGACTGGCTCTACTTCGTCACGGTGCGCCCCGGTGACACCCGCTTCACCGCCGACTACGGCGAGCACCAGCGCAACGTGCAGGAGTTCAACGCCCAGCGGGCGTCGGCGGTGAACTGACCGCCCCGTCCAGAGCTCCGGGCCGCCGCTGCAGAAGGCGGCCGATGTCCCGGGCGGCGGCGCGGCCCGCGCGGTTCGCGCCGATCGTGGACGCGGACGGGCCGTACCCCACCAGGTGGACGCGCTCGTCGCGCACCGCGCGGGTGCCGTCCACCCGGATGCCCCCGCCCGGTTCCCGCAGGCGGAGCGGGGTCAGGTGGTCCACGGCCGGCCGGAACCCGGTGGCCCAGAGGATGACGTCCGCGTCGAGGGTCCGGGACTCCGGCCCGTCCCAGGCGACGCCGGTCGGGGTGATCCGGTCGAACATCGGCAGCCGGTCCAGGACGCCGCTCTCGCGCGCCCGCCGGGTCGCGTCGTTCAGTGGCAGCCCGGTCACACTGACCACGCTCCGCGGCGGCAGCCCGCGCCGGACCCGTTCCTCCACCAGGGCGACCGCCGCCCGGCCCGCCTCCTCGTCGAACGGGCCCTCGCGCCACACCGGCTCGCGGCGCGTCACCCACGTGGTCCCCGCCGCCACCTCCGCGATCTCCATCAGGTGCTGCGTCCCCGACGCCCCGCCGCCGACCACGATCACCCGTTGCCCGGCGAACTCCTCCGGGCCCGGGTACTGGGCCGTGTGCAGCTGCCGCCCGCGAAAGGTCTCCTGTCCCGGATAGCGGGGCCAGAAGGGCCGGTCCCAGGTGCCCGTCGCGTTGACCAGGGCACGGGCGGCGTATGTCCCCTCCGACGACTCCACGAGCAGGCGCCCGTCCTCCCCGTCGCGCACGGCCGAGACGTCCACGGGCCGGTGCACGCGCAGCCCGAACCGCTCCTCGTAGTGCGCGAAGTACTCGCCGATCACCTCCGCCGACGGCCGGCCGGCGTCGGCGCCGGTCAGCTCCATGCCCGGGAGCGCGTGCATGCCGTGCACCTTCCCGTACGTCAGCGACGGCCAGCGGAACTGCCAGGCGCCGCCCGGCCGTGGCGCGTGGTCCAGGACGACGACGTCCCGGTCCGGCTCGAATCCGCCGCGCCGCAGGTGGTAGGCGGCGGAGAGCCCCGCCTGTCCCGCGCCGACGACCACCACGTCCACGTCCACGACCCCGTCCGGAAAGTAGTTCATGGTTCTACTAACCAGGGGGGGTCGGAGGATCTTCCCGGAACCCGGTCCGGTGACACCATGGGGACATGAGCGACGCCTTCACCACCCGCACCCTGAGGATCACCACCGGCGACCGGGAGACGGTCCACGACCTGACCGGCGCCTGCGCCTCCTTCCTCCGGGAGGTCGCCGACGGCCGCGACGGCCTGCTGAACGTCTTCACACCGCACGCCACCACCGGCGTGGCCATCCTGGAGACCGGCGCCGGCAGCGACGACGACCTCCTGACCGCCCTGCACACCCTGCTCCCCGCCGACGACCGCTGGCAGCACCGCCACGGCAGCCCCGGCCACGGCCGCGACCACGTCCTGCCCGCCCTGGTACCCCCGCACGCCACCATCCCGGTGGTGGGCGGCGAGATGGCCCTGGGCACCTGGCAGTCCGTGTGCGTCGTCGACACCAACAAGGACAACCCGGACCGTCAGGTGCGGTTGAGCTTCCTCGGGTAGTCCGGAACCGGTCGTGAACGCGGGGGCTCCTCCCCCTCGTACGGAGCGGGGAGCCCGGCGTTCCGCTCGCCCGCACTCCGGATGTCGTCCTGCCGGCTTCGCGCCCCGCGCACCGGCCACCACATCCCACGGCCCAGCAGCGCCGCGGCCGCCGGGACGAGCAGGAGCGACAGGACGAAGGAGGACAGGAGGATGCCCAGGGCCGTGGCGAAGCCCAGCTGGCGGGTGGAGGCGTCCGCGTTCACCGCGAGGCTGCCGAAGGAGGCCGCGAGGACCACACCGGCCGTGGCGACGGCCGGCGCCGTGTGCCGTACCGCGCGGGCCACGGCGGCACGGGCCGGACCCCCGTGGGCCATCTCCTCACGCAGACGGTCACTGACGAGGATGTTGTAGTCGGTGCCCAGTGCCACGACGAACAGGAACAGCACCAACGGCAGGACGAAGTTCACCCCCGGCTCGCCGCCGAGGTGTTGGAAGACCAGGACGGAGGCGCCGAACGTCGCCGCGAAGCACAACCCGACCGAGAGCATCAGCACCACCGGGGCCGCCAGGCTGCGCAGCAGCACCACCAGGATCAGCGCGATCAGTGCCGCGGCCACCGGGAACACCGTCCGGAGGTCCCGGTCGACCGCGGTCGCCACATCGGCGAACACGGCCGCGGTGCCGCCCACGTGTGCGGTGGTACCGGCCGGTGTCGCTTCCCGTACGGCCTGGCGCACGGGTCCAGCCACGAGGTCCCGGGCACGCTGGGACCGGGAGTCCACCGTCAGATAGGCGTCCAGCCGGGCGGCGTCGCGGCCGGTGCCGAGCACGGGGGCGGCCACCTCGCCCACCCCGTCCACCCCGGACAGCGCCCGGCGCAGGCCGTCGAGCCCGGCGGGGTCCAGGGGCCGGCCGTCATCGGCGGTGACGTACACCGTCGTCGGATCGGACACCCCCGCCGGCAGGGCGCCGGCGATCTCCCGCGCCGTCGCGGCGGCCGCCGTGTCGCGCGGGGTGCCGCCGGTGCCGAAGTCCATGCGGACGCCCGCCGTGCCGAGCGCGAGCGCGCCGAGGAGGGCGGCCGACGCCAGCAGCACCAGCAGCGGACGGCGCGCCACCAGCTCCCCGGTACGGGAGGCCGGACCGGTCCGCTCGGTCTTCGAGAGGATCCGCGAGGGCCAGAACATCTTCCGGCCGGCCACCGCCAGCAGCGCCGGCATCAGGGTCAGGCTCGCCACCAGCATCACCAGGACCGATACCGCCACCGAGGGTCCGAGCACCCGGAACTGCCCGAACGTCGCCACGCCGAGCGTCGCGAAGGCCGCCACGATCGTCAGCGCTGCCGAGGTCACCGCCGTGCCCACCCGTCCGGCCACGTCCGCGGCCACCAGGCGGTGGTGTTCCTCCGGGCGCCGTCGCAGCTCCTCCCGGAAGCGGAACAGCAGGAAGAGGAAGTAGTCCACGCCGATGCCGATCAACACGGTGCCGATCATGCTCGGGGTGCCCGGGTCCAGTTCGAGACCGGTCAGGAGGGCGGCTCCCACGACCGTGCCGGTGGCGGCGCCGCCCACCACGGACACCGCGAGCAGGGGGACGAACGCGGCCAGGACGCTGCGGAACACCAACACGTTGATCAGCACGATCAGTACGACCATCACGAGCCCGACCACCGTCTGCGTGGTCCTCTCCGCGTCCGCGCCGTCCACCACGTCCGCCAGACCGCCGGTGAATCCGGTGCGCAGCCCGGCCTCGCCGAACTCCCGCTCGGCCCGGTCGTGGAAGGCCCGGTACACGGAGTGCAGGCCCGGGTCGGTGGAGTTGCCCCGCAGTCGTGCGCCGAGCAGCGCGAACGACCCGTCCGGGGCGGTCGTCACCACGGTCACGCGGGGGACCTGGGAGTAGTCCTCGGAGAGCCCCCGTACCTGTTCCTCCGTCCACGGCATCTCCACGCGCGCGGAGTTCAGTTCGCGGGTCACCTCCTCCACGCGCTTCCTGTCCGCGCCCTGCAGAGGCTTCCCGTCACGGCGTGCCACCAGCACCGTCAGCGCATTGGCGTCCGGCTCCGCGCCGAACTCCTCCCGGGCGACCCGCAGCGCCGCGGCCGCGTCGTACTCCGGAGGCAGGAAACCGGCGCTGTCGGTGTGCGTCACGCGGAAGACGAGAGCCTGGCCCATGAGCGCCAGGAGGATGCCGACCACCGCCCACACGGTGATGACCCGCCACGGTCTGCGGGTCGAGAAACCGGTCAGGGCACGGATCACGGGAGTCCTCCGGGAGGGGTACGGGCGAGGGGGCGCGAGACCGTGGACGTTCGGCGCGGTGCCCCGTGCCGGGTCGTTCCGGCACGTGTCCAGCACATCAGCGGCACGCGGCCCGCACCTCGGAGCCGGGGACGAGAAACCCGCTGGGAGCACGGGCCCGTATCGTCCGGCCGCTGGGACTCTGCTCCTGGCCGCGGCTCCCTCCCGGTCCCGACGTCACGGCTCCGGTGTGCCGGCACCATGGGACACTCGGCGGACGAACCGCAGGTCATCGGGTCGCTGCGGCGGCCCCGGGGAGAGCGCGAACACGCAGGGGGCTGGGATGGGGCGGCGCGCGGACGAAGTGTGTCCCGGTGGGGCCCGGACAGGGGCGGGTGCGTCCGGCGCCGGACTTCCGGACCGTACGACCGGGACGCTCCCCGACGGGGTCGGGACGGAGGACCGACGCGGAGGGCCCGGACCGTGGAGTCGGCACGACGGGCTCGTTGCCGCCGGCGCCGCGGCCGTCGACCTCGTGGGCTTCACCGTCACCAGCCAGCTGGATCAGGGCCACGTGCCGGTGGCCGGGTGCGCGGTCGTGGTCGCCGCTTCGCTGTTCCTGCTGGCGCGCCGCCGCGCGCCCCTGTGCGTCCTCGCGTGCGTCCTCGCGGTGAACCTGTCGCTCAACTGGTTCAGTTCCCTGGGCCAGCACTATGGGGCGGCCACCGTCGTCGCCCTCTACACCGCCGTGCTTCACCACAGGGCCGCGGTCGGCGCGGCGGCCGTCGCAGGCTGCGTCGCGGTGCTCCACTTCGTCCACCCGGTCCTGCCCGCGCCCTCCTCCATGGATTTCGTCGCCAACGCCGCGTCCGCGCTGTTCGTGGCCGGCGCCGCCGTCGGGGCCGGCCGTTGGCAGCGCGGCGCCGAGGCCCAGCGGCGACTGCTCGCCGAGCGGGCCGTCTCCGACGAACGGCGCCGCATCGCCCGGGAACTGCACGACATCGTCGCCCACCACCTGACCACGATGCAGCTGCTCGCCGGAGGCGCCCGGGCCAACATCGACCGGTCGCCGGAGGCGGCCCGCGAGGCGCTCGTCACCCTGGAGGGCTCCGGTCGCACCGCCCTGCGCGAGATGCGCCACCTCCTCGACGTGCTACGGGCCGGTGACGAGAACGACGAGGGCGAGACGACCGCGCCGCAGCCCGGCATCGGCGACCTCGACCGCATCGTCGGGGACAGCCGCCGCGCGGGCCTTCCCACCACCCTCACCACGGACGGTGACCCGCGGTCGCTTCCGCCCGGTGTCGCCCTCACCGTCTTTCGCATCGTCCAAGAGGCACTCACCAACGCCCTTCGGCACGCGGGCGACGGTGCGCACGTCGACGTGCGGCTCACCTTCGCCGTCCACGAGGTACGGGTCGCCGTCACCGACGACGGTCCGCGTCCCGGCCGTCCCGGCCGTCCCGTCGCACGCGGCTCGGGCCACGGACTCATGGGGATGCGTGAACGCGTCGCCCTCCACGGCGGCACCCTGCGAGCAGGGCCGGAGGGCGGGGGATTCGCCGTCCGGGCCCGGCTGCCCCTGCCCACCGACCGTCAGGAGACGTACGCGTGAACGCGATCGTGAAGGTCCTCATAGCCGACGATCAGCCGCTCGTCCGCCGCGGCCTCGCCCTGATGCTCGATCCCGAACCCGGTTTCCAGGTCGTGGCCGAGGCCGCGGACGGCGCCGAGGCGGTCCGCCTCGCCCACGAGCACCGACCCGACGTGGTCGTCATGGACATCCGGATGCCGGTACTGGACGGCATCGCGGCCACCGAGCGGCTCACCTCCGAACTGCCCGGCTGCCGGGTTCTGGCCCTGAGCACCTTCGACATGGACGAACACGTCGTGGGTGCCCTGCGGGCCGGGGCGTGCGGCTTCCTGCCCAAGGACATCTCGCCCGAGGACCTCGTCGCCGCCCTGCGCGTGGTCCGCGACGGCGAGGCGATCCTCGCCCCGAGACTCCTGACCCGGCTCATCTCCAGACACGTCACGGCACCGGACCGCTGGGCGGTGCCCCCGGCACCCACCGGCGCCGAGGGGCTCACGCCGCGGGAGCGGGAGGTGTGGCGGCTGATCGCCGACGGCTCGGACAACGCGGAGATAGCCGACCGGCTCGGTCTGAGCGCCTCTACCGTGAAGAACCACATCACCGCCCTCTTCGCCAAACTGCGGGTCCGCGACCGGGCCCAAGCGGTCATCGCCGCCTACGAGACGGGCCTGGTGACGGCACGACGGGAGACGTGAGCCACCGGACCGATACGAGGACCGGTACGCGCACGTACGCGGCCCGCACCGCTGCCCGTGACCGAGCGGCGGAGCGGGCCAAAGCGCCGGGTCATCGGCCGGACGGCTACCGTCCGGGTTGTCCTTGCGGAGGTTGGCGGACACCGACAAGGACAACCCGGACCGGCAGGTGCGGCTGTCGTTCCTCGCGTGACACACGTGACGCGCGTGACCCGCGTGGCGGCCGTGACGCGGAGGGCGGAACAGGGCGGCACGAGCAGGGGTCAGTGCTCGCAGAGGGAGAACTCCCGCTCGTAGAGCTGCTCGTTGTGCTCGTCGACGAAGAACTTGCGTTCCCGCATGAGCTGTTCGCGGTAGTCCTTGGCCTGTTCGAGCGTCATCGTCGAGGTGGGCGCCCACGGCTGCTGCGGGGGTACGTCGGAGGTCGAGACGATCCTCTCCGACGGGTCGACCAGGAAGAACGCGAGGATCTTGCGGTGCCCCGGGCGGCTGGGGTCGGCGAGGCGGAACGAGTCGACGCGGTGCTGGAGGACGTTCGGGAACGCCAGGCAGCGGCCCGCCGGGGTCGACGCCGAACCCAGCGGCTGGTTGAGCGCGTCCTCGTCCTCCAGGCCGTACACCTCGCGCAGACCGTTGTCGTCGTTCTGTTCGTAGTCCGGGTCGTCGAGCGCCGCCCGGAAGCCCAGCCGGCTTTCGGTGATGTTCTCGCTGTCCCAGTAGTAGAGGGCGGTCGAGACGATCCGCTCGTTCAGCATCCCCTCGACATGCCAGGAACCACCGGCGTACTCGGGCTTGTCCGGGGTGAGGTGGATGGTGGCGAGCTTGACGATGACCTGGAGGGCGCGGCCGCGCAGGTCGACCCGGGCGCCTTCACCGGGCGGCTCGGGCGGGGCGAAGGCCGGGGCGTCCGGGACGACCGGGCGCCGGTTCTCCCACCAGTCGTCCTGGGCCGTTTCCCACGCCCGGACGGCTTCCCGGTAGGCCTCGTCATCGCCGTAGGACGACTTCTCCGGGCGCACCGGCTCCGAGTCGTACCACCTGTAGGGATCGACCTCGATCCGCAGGGGCCGCGGATGGCGCAGGTCGGTCAGTACGTTCTCCAGGAGCGGGCGCACGCGTGCGAACACGTCCGGCAGGACGGCGGCCAGGTCGGCGTGGGCCTCGGGGTGCACGTTGTTGACGTACGAACGGAAGGTGACGTCGCCGTCCTCACTGACGTCGACGTCCGTGGGCAGCCACTGGAACCTCTCCGAGAACTCGTACCTCGAGTAGCGGTCGGTCGGGTTGTGCCACGCCCGCTCCGGCCCGCCGCTCACGTCCCGCACCAGGCAGAACAGTGAGGGATGCACCAGGTCCAACACCTGTCCGCCGGATCCGGGATGCCAGTCCCGCTCTTCCTCCGGGACCTCCTCCAGCACCCGGACCGCCTCGCGCAGCCGGGCCGCGAGCGCGTCGTCGATCAGCGTGTCGGACTGCCACACGCCGTCGACGGCGGACACCTCGGCACCGGTACGCGCGTCCCGCAGCGCGGCGTAGTGCGCGAGTTCGTCGAGCACGTAACGCACCTGCGCCTCGGTGAGGCCCCGGGCGACCGCCTCCCGCGTCCAACGGGCGGTGATCTCGGGGTCGTTCATCTTGTCGAACCATCGCGGCTTCGACCGGATGTGGGCGCTGCACCGCATCATCTGGAGTTCCCGCAGTGTCCGGGGTGTGGCGAACGGTATGGAACGGGAAGTATGGAAGGGCAGCGGGAAGGCGGACAGGCCGGTCACGTCTCTTCATCCTCACAGTCGGTGCGCGATGGCCGGAAGAATACGTCAGCGGACTGACACCGCAGCCGTGGTCCGGTCGTCGCCGGCCCGCACCCCGGCCGCGCCGATGCCGGCGGTCCGGTCCGTGAAAGGCCCTGCGCGAGGGCGTACTTCGTGGCCCGGGGGCCCCGCCGGGCTGGGCGGAGGCAGGAGATCCGCGGTTATGCCCGAAGGGTCGTCATTTATCTGTACGATGTGACAATCTTCGGCGCAAAGGGAACTTGACTGGGCGTGCGCGGGGGGCGGTTCGGGGGGCCGGGGCACGACGCGGAGGCGTCGCGCGCGCCGCCCTCCCCTCCCCGCCCACACCCCGTCGCCCGGGGACCACTTGGGAGGGGGACGCCCACGTGAACATGATGCTCGCCCGGCTCGGCGAGGAGGACCCGCGCAGTCTGGGCGGTTACACCGTGCTCGCCGTCATCGGGCAGGACGGGATGGGCCGCGTCTATCTCGGTGAGAAGGCGGCCGGGGCACCACCCGTCGCCATCAAGACCGTGCGGCCCGGACTCCAGGACGAACCGGAGTACCGCACCCGGTTCGCCCGGGAGGCCCGGGCGTGCGAACGGCTCGCGGGAGCGGGCACACCGCGCTACCGGGGCGCCGACCCCGACGGCCGGCCGCCCTGGCTGGCCGTCGACTACGTCCACGCGCCACCCCTGAGCGTCCTGGTCCGCGAGGCGGGGCCCTTACCCCCGTGCGGCGCCATGTCACTCGTCCGCGAACTGGCCCGCATCCTGCCCCGCGTCCACCGGCTCGGCCTCGTCCACCGCGACCTCAAACCCGGCAACGTCCTGGTGGCACGGCAGGGCCCGGTCGTCATCGACTTCGGCCTGCTGCTCGACCTGGCCAGCCCCACCGACCCGCTCGACACCCCCCGCCGGGGCACTCCCGGCTACGCCGCCCCCGAGCACCGCCACGGCCGCCCGGTCGGCGAGGCGGCCGACGTCTACGCCCTCGGCGGCATCCTCGCCTTCGTCCTGCGCGGGGCACTGCCCGTGGAGGGTCCGGCCGTCCGCCGCCGGCCGGACGGGCGCCCCGACATCTCCGGGCTGTCCACCGAGGCGTACGAGCTGGTGGCCGACTGCATGGCGCTCGACCCGGCGGACCGGCCCACCCCCGCGGCCGTGGTCGAGCGCGCCGACGCCCTGTCCCGGGGCACCACACCGGGCACCGCCCGGCCCGGCGCCTTCACCTGGCTGCCGCCCGCCGCGCAGGACGTCCTGCGCGCGTACGAGGAGATCCACCTGCCCGAGGCACGGCCCGCCCCCCAGCGGCCGGCGGCCCCGCCCGACCGGCGGAGCCTCCCCGCCCCGGCCGCGCCGACCCGGGTCATGCCCTCGCCGGGCACCCCGGCCTCCGCCCGGCCACCGGCATCCCACCACCCGGTCCCCGCGCTCTGGACCGCTCAACTGCCCGGCCGCACCTACTACGCCGCACCCGTCCTCCACCGTGGCCTCGCCGTGGTCGCCGCGCTCGACGGCACCGTCCGCGCCTTCGACGCCCGCACCGGCGAGGTCGCCTGGTCACGGAAGCTCGACGGCCGGGTGGAGTGCCCGCCCGCGGCGAGCGGCGACACCCTCGTGGTTTCCCGCGCCGACCGCTGGGTGTGCGCCCTGGACGCCTCCACCGGCAAGGAACGCTGGCGCCGCCCCACCGGGAACACCGCCCCCTCCGCCCCCGTGATCGCCGGCGGCCGGGTCCTCCTCGGCGACCGGGAAGGGCTCGTCCGGGCCCTCGACGCCGACGGCGGGGACCTCCTGTGGACCGCCCGCACCGGGGAGCGGGCCGTCTACGGCGCGCCCGCCGTCGACGGTGGCCGCGTCTACGCCGCCTCCTGGGACGGCAGCCTGTACGCCCTCGACGCGCGCGACGGCACCCGGCTGTGGGAGGCGTACACCGGCGGCGAACTGCACGGCGGTCCGGTCGTCACCGGGGACACCGTGCACGTCGGCAGCCGCGCCCGGTGCGTCCGCGGCTTCCGGGCCCGGGACGGACACCCCGAGCGGCGGTTCGCCACCTACGGCGCGGTCCGCGCACGGCCCGTCGCGTACGACGGCGAGATCTGGGTGGGCTGCCTGCGCGGCGGCGTCTACGGCCTGGGCCTGCGCGACGGCGGCGCCGACCGCCGCCTCGCGCTCGGCTCGGAGATCCGCTCCGACGTCGCCGTCGACCAACACAGCGTCTACGCCGGGACCACGGACGGCCGGGTGTACCGGCTGCGCCGCGACGCGGGCCCGGCCCACCCCTGGTACGACGCGGGCGCGCCCGTCGAGGCGGGGCTGAAGGCGGTGGACGGCCTCCTGTACGTCGTGGGGACCGACTGCCTGCTCCACGCCGTCGACCTGGGCGCCGACCCCACCCGGCCGCTCGGCGCGGAGCCCGCCCCGTGAGCCGCTTCCGGTGGCCGCGCCTCCGGCGGCGGCCCGCCACCGGCAGACACGGTCACGCCGGGGGCGGCCCCGCCGCGACCCCCGGCCCCGCCACGAGTCCCGGCCCCGCCACCGCCGCCGACCCCGTCGTGGAAGCCGCGGCGCGGGCGCGGCGCGGCCCGCACCTGTGGGCGGACGAGGTGGGCACCACCTACCTCGCCCTCGACCCGCGGCAGGGCCGGCCGGTCGCCTTCCTCGTCGAGCCGCACGCCCACTGGCGGACGACCGGCCGGACCGACCAGGCGCTCACCGACGCGGTGCGCGCCGCCGCCGGGTCACCGGGGGTCGAGGGCACGCTCCGCTGGCTCGCCCGCATCGAGGACGGCCGCCACGCGGGCAGGCTCGTGGCGGAGTACCGCGAGGGGCGCCCGCTGCCCGGGGTGCTCTCCGGGAGGTCCGTACCGCTGCCCGTGGCACTGCTGACGGCCCGTCGGGTCGCGTCCGCGCTGTCCGGCCTGCACCAGGCGGGACGCCACCACGGCGGCTTCAGCACGACGTCCGTGCTATGCACTCCGGACGGCCCCCTGATCACCGGCCACTGTCTGCTGCCCCGGATCGACCCCGACCGCCCCCGCCCGGGCCCGGCCGACGTGCACGCCTTCGGGCTGCTGCTCGCGGTCCTCCTCCCGCCCGAACTGCCCCGGCGCGAGGGACGCGCCCTGCGGCGGCTGATCAGGCGGTGCTGCCGGGGGCCCGCGGTGCTGCGGCCGTCCATGGCGAGGGTCTCGCGGCGGCTCTCCACGCTGTTCTACGGGCTCAACCTCGCCGACGGCGCGGTGCGGGAGGAGTGGGCCGCGTTCCTGGCGTCGGCGCCGGCCACCGTGGTCGTCCCGCCGGGGCCGGCCACGCCCCCCGCCGGTCCGTCCACCCCTCCGGCCGGGCGGCGCGCGGACGACGTCGCGGAGGGCGACCCGCCGCAGCCCGCCGCCGCTCCGGAGCCCGTCCCGCCTTCCGCGCCCGACCACGCCTACGACCCCGGCCCGGCGGCGGACCACTCCCCGGACCACTCCCTGGGCCCCGCTGTGGTGCCGGGGGCCGGGCCGGACGGCGCGCCGCCCGGAGCCCTTCCCGGCCGGCCCGGCGAGCACCCGGCGGACGCCGCCACGGGGCCCGTGCGACCGGTGACCCCGGAGCCGGCCGCCCCGTGCGCCGACCACGACGACGGGTCACGCACCGGGCCGGTGCGCGAACCGGCGCGTGACGTCGCGCACCCCGCCCGGCACGACGCGGACGCCGGGGACGACTCGGGCGCCGGGGAGGACCCGGTCCGGGCGACCGTTCCGCTGCTGACCGCACCGGTGGTGTACACCAGGAGCGCGCGCGAGGGCGACCACGACCCGCGCGCCGGCTCCGGTCCTCCACCGGACGAAGGGGAGAGCCCGGACGGACGGGGCGAGGGGGAAGGGCCGGCCGCACACGACCCGTCGCCGTCGCCGGTCCCGGCGCCGCCGTGGACGCGGGCGCTCGGGTTCCTGCCCGAGGCCGCGTGCACCACCGAGGGCGACCTCCTGTTCGTCGCCGGTACCGACGGCGAACGGGGCAGGGTGGCAGCGGTGGGCGTGCGGGACGGGGAGGTCCGCTGGGAGCACGTCACCGCGGCGCCGTGCCGCACGCGGCCGCTGCCGGTGGCGGGCCAGGTGTGCGTCGCCGACGACTCCGGGGCGGTCCGCTGGCTCGACGCCGGGACCGGAAGGGTCACCGGGACGGCGGCGGTGGCCGACCGCCCGGCCGGGGACCCGGTGTCCGTCGCGTCGGCGGTGTGGCTGGGCGGTGTCTCCGGTCGCCTGCACATCCTGTGGCCCGGCTCCGGTCGTCCCGGGCGGTTGCGGCTGCCGGGCACCGCCGACTCGCTGGCCGCCACCCCGGCCGTCCACCCCCACGGCCCGGTCTGCCTGGCCACGTACCGGGGGCCGGTCTGCCTCGGCCCGGACGGCCGCGTGTGGTGGGGCAGGCCCGACCTCGGTGACACCGGCGGCCTCGACCCGGTCTGGTGCGGCGACGACGTCGTCGGGGTCACCGCCGCCGGGCTGCTGTTCCGCCTGGACCGCGACGGGCGGGAGGTGTGGCGCACCGAGTTGCCCGCCCTGCCCGCCACCGGACCGCTGCTCGTGGCCGGGACCGTCGTCGTGGTGACCGCGGACGGCGCGGCCGCCGGGGTGGGGGCGCAGAGCGGTGAGCCCCGCTGGCACCGGCACACCGGCTCCCCGCCGGCCGGGCGGGCCGCCACCGGGGACGGCACCGTGCTGTTCGCCGGCCGTGACCGGTGGCTGCGCTGCCTCGACGCCCGCACCGGCGAGCCGCGGTGGACCGCCCGTACCGGCGGACGGGCCTGCCGGGGCGGGCCGTACCCGGACGGCGACCGCGTGTACCTGGGGGCGTCGGACTGCCACCTGTACGCGATCGACGCCCGGGACGGCTCCACGGGCGGAACCGGGGCCCTCCACGTCCACCCGCTCATCGACGACAAGTTCGCGGCCGCGCTGCGCACGCCCTGCTGAACCACCGTCAGCTCCGCCCACCGTCCGTCCACCTCACACCCTGGGGGAACACCGTGCCGTACGAGCGCAAGATCAAGAGGAACCAGCGGACCTACGTCGTCATCCTCATCGACCAGTCGGGGTCGATGGACACCCCCATGGCCGCCACCGGGCGCGCCAAGAGCCAGGAGGTGACCGACGCGCTCAACCGGCTCCTGCTGGAACTGATCCGGGCGGCCGCGCCCACCGGCCGGGACGTCAAGGACTACTACGACGTCTCGATCTTCGGCTACAACCACACCGTCCGCTCGCTCTTCGCGGGCAAGCTGGCCGGCCGCGACAGCGTGAGCGTCGGCGAGCTGTACGCCGCGCCCGCCGCCATGCGCCAGCGCGAGATGGTGACCACCGACGCCGACGGCAACGAACACCGGGCGACCGTGCACGACCCGGTCTGGGTCACGGCCTCGGCGTCGGGGAAGACCAGCATGGCCGCGGCCTTCGCCCACGTCCTGCCGCTGCTGGAGGAGTGGGTGGAGGAGAACCCCGCCAGCTTCCCCCCGATCGTGATCAACCTGACCGACGGCATCCCGACCGACGAGGGCCTGCACGAGAACGTGCAGCGCATCAGGTCCCTGTCCACCGCCGACGGCCAGGTCCTGGTGTTCAACCTCCATGTGTCCGCCGAGTCCAAGGACACGTGCCGGTTCCCCGTCACGGCGGAAGGCCTGCCGCCCGAGGGACAGCTCCTGTACGGCATCTCCAGCGTGCTGCCGGACGTCCTGCGCGAACAGGCGCAAGGGCTGCACATGGACGCCCCGCACGGCTGCCGGGGCCTGGTCTTCAACGGGAACGTCGTGGACATCACCAAGGTGCTCCGGATCGGCACCCTGGCGTGAGCGTCGCCATCGCCGGCTGCCGGATGCAGAAGGAGGGGGACGAGATGACGGAGTGCGCGGACGCCTGGTACCACCTCGTCCAGGGCGGCGCCGCCGGGCAGGAGTTGCGCGCCGGGCTGGTCACGGACGACACCACCGTCCGGTGCGCCGTCGCCGACGGGGCGTCCCTGAGCGCCCTGCCGGAACCCTGGGCGCGGGCGCTCGTACGGGAGTTGTGCGCCCTGCCCGTTCGGGCCCTGGCCGCCCCGGACACCCTGCACGCGGCCCTGCGGACGCTCAGCGACGGCTGGCCGGCCGCCCTGCGGTCCTACGTCACCGGGCTCGGCCGCCCCCTGGACTGGTTGGAGCCGCACGCCCTCCAGCACGGCCCGGGCGCCACGTTCGTCGCCGTGGGCGTTCTGCCCGTGCCGGGCGGCTGGCAGTGGTCGGCGGCGGCGGTCGGCGACTGCTGCCTGTTCCACACCCGCGGCGACTCGCTGGTCACGTCGTTCCCGCTGCGGCTGCCCGAGGAGTTCGGCTTCCACCCCGACCTGGTGCGCGGGCTGAACTGCCTCGGTGCCGCAGGCGTCTCGGCGATCCGTACGACCTCCGGGCACATGCGGCCGGGCGACACGCTGTTGCTCGCCAGCGACGCCCTCGCCAAGTGGGCGCTGGTCCAGGCGACCGGCGGCCGCCCCGCCTGGCGACGGCTCGCCGAGGTGGCGGCGGCGGCCGGAGCGACGACCGACCCGTATTCCGACCCGTATTCCGGTGCGGTCGCCGACCCGTACTCCGACGCGGAGGGTGGTGCGGGCCACGGCGCCGACGCCCTGCGGGTCTTCGTCGGCGGCCTGCGGGAGACCGGGGCGATCGAGGACGACGACGTGACCCTGGTCGCGGTCCGGTTCCTCGACGACGGGTGGACGGGCGACCGTCCCGGCGGTGGGGCGGACGGCCATGGCGAGCGGTGAGCGGGGCGCGGTGGAGCCGCCCAGCCTGACCGACTACATGCTGGCGGTGCAGCACCCCCGGCTCTGCTTCCCCGACGACGAGGCCCTCGCCGCCTCCACCACCGTGGTCGACCCTCTCGGCCCGGTCACCGGCAGCGGCGTCTTCGGCTGCGTCTTCCGCCTCACCTCGGAGGACGGCGCGCTGACCTGGGCCGTGAAGTGCTTCACCAGTCACTCGGACGCCCGCGTCGGCCGCTACCGCACGGTGTGCGCCGCCCTGGCCGGGCTGGACCCGGCCAAGGAACGCTGGCTGGTGCCGATGGAGTTCGCGCCCGAGGGCGTCCTGGTGGACGGCCGGCGCTGGCCCCTGGTGAAGATGCCGTGGCTGCCGGCCGCGCCGCTCCTCGACTGGGTCGAACGCCGCAAGGAGGCCCCCGCGGCGCTGCGCGCGGTCGCGGCCGACTTCACGCTGGTGGTACGGCGGATGGAGGAGCTGCGCATCGCGCACGGCGACCTCCAGCACGGCAACATCCTGATCTCCGCGCCCCGGCGGGTGCGCCTGATCGACTACGACGCGATGTACGTACCCGCTCTCGCCGGCAGCGCGCGGCCCGAGCGCGGCCACCGCAACTACCAGCGCCCGGAGCCGGTTCCGTACGGCCCGTTCATGGACCGTTTCCCCGCTCGGGTGATCCAGCTCGGCCTGCTCGGGCTCGCCGCCGACGCGGAGCTGTGGGACCGGCTGCGCGAGGACGACGACCGGCTGCTGCTCGGCCAGGAGGACTTCGAGGCCCCGGACGGGTCCGAGGCGCTCGCCGCGCTCGCGGACAGCCCGGACCCGCAGGTGCGGGCCATCACGGCACAGCTGCGCAAGGACCTGCGGTCCACGACGTACCCGCTGCCCCCGCTCGCGGCGGTGGTCACCGAGCCCGTGCTCGCCCGCGTGCCGGGCGCCCGCCCACGGCCGGCCCCCGACACCAGGACCGACCGCGCCGCCGGGCGACCGGCGCAGCCGCAGCCCGCCCGGGCCGGCTCGACCGCCCCCGCGCCCGGTTCCGCGTCCAGCTCCGCGCCCGGTTCCGCGCCGAACTCCGCACCGCCTCGGGAGCCGCACGCGCGGCCCGAGCCGACGCCCGCCGCCGCGACCGCCGCGGCGTCCGGGTGGGTGCCCTCGGGCGGGACGCCGCGGTCGGCCTCCGGGACGTCGCGCGCGACGAGGGACGCGCGGCGCCCGGTCCGCCGGGTCTGGAAGGATCCGGTGGTGCTGCTGCTGTCCGCCGTGCTGACGCTGCTGGTCGCCCTCTTCGGCGTCTTCCTCGTGCTCGTGGACCCGGCATGGTCACCGCTGCCATGAGCCGCACCCCGGTCGCTCAGCCGCCCACCACGTCCCGCGGCGGCTCGCCCGCCAGGTGGTCGGCGACGTTCTCCACGGCGGCGAGCGCGATACGGACCAGCGTCTCCCGGGTGACGCCCCCGACGTGCGGCGACAGCACCACACCCGGGGCCTTCAGCAACCGCAGCGCGGAGGTGGGCGGTTCGGGGTCGAAGACGTCGACGCCCGCCCCGGCGAGGGCGCCGGACTCGAGGGCGTCCGCGAGGGCGTCCTGGTCGACGAGCGCGCCGCGCGCCGTGTTGACGACGAAGGCCGTGGGCTTGAGCAGCGCCAGGCGCCCGGCGTCCAGGAGGTGGTGGGTGGCGTCCGTCAGCGGGACGTGCAGCGTCACGTAGTCCGAGGTGCGCAGCAGCTCGTCGAGCGGGACGTGCCGGGCGCCGCCCAGCCGGGCCTCCGTCCCGGGATCGACGCGCCGGCGCCCGGCGTAGACGACGTTCATGTCGAAAGCGACCGCCCGGCGGGCCACTTCGGCGCCGATCCTGCCCAGGCCGACGACGCCGAGCGTCTTGCCGTACAGCTCCGTGAGGGACTGCTGGAGGCGCGGCAGCGCCCAGTCGGCGCCCGTGAGGGCCATGTGGGCGGGGACCAGCTGCTTGGCGAGGGCCAGCATGAGCGCGAACGTCTGCTCGGCCACGTTGTGGTGCTCCGCGCTGCTGGAGCCGATCGTGCACACCGGGACGCCCCGCTCACGGGCCGCGTCCAGGTCGACGTGGTCGTAGCCGTGGCTGGCGCACTGGACCAGCTCCAGGTGCGGGGCGGCGGCGATGTGGTCCGCGGTGACCGGCGCGAGGGCGGTGACGACGACGTGCGCCTCCCGCAGGGCCGCCGGGTCCTCGCCGGCCGACTCGACGACGGTGACGCGGGCGCCGGCGGGGAAGACCGTGGCGAGTGCGGCGCCGGCGCCGCGGCCGCCCACGTGGGGCGCGACGACGGCGAGCACGTTCTTCGGCGGGACGCCTTCCGGGGCGGTCACGCGGTCTCCTCGATGAGGTCGTCCGGGCCGGGCGTGGCGGGCGTGGAGTGCCCGGACAGGGCCAGGGTCAGGTCCAGTTCGGCGAGCAGGCAGCGGATGACGTGCTCGACGCCCGCCTGGCCGTCGAGGCCGAGCCCGTACGCGTACGGCCGCCCCACCAGCACCGCCTCGGCGCCCAGGGCGAGCGCCTTGAAGACGTCGTCGCCGGTGCGGATGCCGCTGTCGAAGAGCACGGACAGCCGGTCACCGGCCGCGGCCGCGACCCGCGGCAGGGCGTCGGCGGCGGCGACCGAACCGGCCACCTGGCGGCCGCCGTGGTTGGACACCACCACACCGTCCATCCCCGCCTCGGCGGCCTGGAGGGCGTCCTCCGGGTGCAGGATGCCCTTCAGGACGATCGGGCCGTCCCAGTTCTCCCGGAGGAACGCCAGGTCCGGCCACGTCTTGGCCGGGTCGGCGAACATCCCGACGAAGTGCATGACCGCCGCGTTCGGGTCCTCGTGCACGGGCTTGGCCAGGCCCGCCCGGAACGCCGGGTCGGTGAAGTAGTTCGCGGTGCCCACGCCGTGCAGGAACGGCAGGTACGCCTGGTCCAGGTCGCGCGGCCGCCACGCCAGCAGCGGCGTGTCCAGCGTGACGAGCAGCGCGGTGAACCCGGCGGCCTTCGCCCGGGTGAGGAACGACCGGGTCACCTCCCGGTCCCTGGCCCAGTACAGCTGGAACCAGCGTTCCGCGTCGCCCATCACCTCGGCGACCTCCTCCATGGGCGTGCTGGAGGCGGACGACAGGACGAAGGGGACGCCCTGCGCCGCGGCCGCCCGCGCGGCGGCCGGTTCCGCGTCCGGGTGCATGATCGACAGCACGCCCACGGGCGCGAGCGCGAGCGGCGCGGGCAGGGCGCGGCCCAGGACCTCGACGGACAGGTCCCGCTCGTGCACGTCACGCAGCATCCGGGGCACGATCCGGCGCCGCTTCAGCGCCGCCCGGTTGGCGGCCGCCGTACTGCCGCTGCCCGCGGCGCCCGCCACGTAGCCGACCGGGCCGGGCCCGAGGCGCCGCTCGGTGAGCTCCTCCAGCCGCGTCAGGTCGGTGGGCAGCCGCGGGACGGCGCCGGTCATGCCGTTCAGGTAGATCTCGTACTGGAAGTCGGCCCAGTGTTTCGCCATGCGCGCGTCGCCCTTCAGCCGGGAATCGGGTGCCACCCCGGATCCTCGCGACCGCGTGCCGCTGCGTCCACCGTCCCGGCGTTCCCGTCGATGTCCCGGCGTTCCCGTCGACGTCCACGTCCACACCGTCGCATTCGGCACCGCCCGCTTGTGCACCGTGGCACAGGACCGGCGGCGACCCGGCCCCTAGCCTCGCCGGAACAGCACAACGAGGGGCGGTACCGGTGAACTGGCTGATCCACGACTACCGAGAGAGCGATCTCGCGGCGGTCGTCCACCTGATCGACACCACGGCCGAACTCGGGCAGGAGTCCGTGTTCTCGCTCGCCGAGTGCATCGGCGCGCTGACCTCCCGCCAGCCCGCGGTGGTCGCCGTCCACCAGGGCGCGCCCATCGGCGCGGCGCTCGCGTGCGTGGCGGGGGAGCGCGCCTGGGTCATGCGCATCGCCCTCTCCCCGGCCTGGCGCGGCAGGGGCCTGGCGAGCGCGCTGCTGGTCGAGCTGGAGCGGCGCCTGGTCGCCGCCCGCGTGGGGCGCATCGCCTACGTCCTGCCCGAGGAGGAGCTCGTCGGCGAGGGGCTGCTCAACGCCGGCTACACCCGGCAGCCCGCGGTGGCGTACTTCGAGAAGGTCGAGCCGCTGCACGGCCCCGCCGCGAACCTCCTGGAGGACCTCGGCGGCAGCACCCTGCCGGGCGACCTGTGGGGGCGGGTCGCCGGCATGGAGGCGGAGAAGGACCTGATCGAGCGGCGGGTCGTCCTGCCGCTGGCCCAGCCCGAACGGGCTGCCCGCCACGGGGTGCGCCCCCCGCGGGCGGTCACCCTGTTCGGGCCGCCCGGCACCGGCAAGACCACCTTCGCCCGCGCCATCGCCTCCCGTCTCGGCTGGCCCTTCGTCGAGCTGCTGCCGTCCCGGCTGGCTGACGAGGGGAACCTGGCGGCGGCCCTGCGCAGCGCGTTCGCCCGGATCTCGGAACTGGAGCGGGTGCTGGTCTTCATCGACGAGGTGGAGGAGATCGCCCCCGTACGCGCCGAGCCCGCCCAGCCCGGCGGGATGCACGGGGTCACCAACGAACTGCTCAAGCTGATACCGCGGTTCCGCGAGGGCGACGAACGCCTGCTGGTGTGCGCCACCAACTCCATCCGCTCGCTCGACCCCGCGTTCCTGCGCCCCGGCAGGTTCGACTACCTCATCCCGATCGGTACGCCGGACAAGGCGGCCCGCGCCGCGATCTGGTCCCGGTACACGGACGGCCGGAGCGACGTGGACGTCTCCGTCCTCGTGGCCGCCAGCGAACTGTTCACCCCGGCCGACATCGAGCACGCCGCCAGGATCGCCGCCCAGAGCGCCTTCGAGCGGGACCTGGGCGACCAGGACCAGGTGCGGGCGCCCGGTGCGAGCACGGAGGACTACCTGGAGGCCGTCGCGCAGTGCCGGCCGACCGTCACCCCGGCGATGATCGACCAGTTCGGCGCCGACATCACCGCCCACGCCCGCTTCTGACCGCCCACGGGGTACGAGCGGCAGCGCGACGGCCTCCATGAGGTGATCCGCACGCGCGCCAGGTCACTCGAGCCATGGGATCGGCTCACCAACGGTGTCGTCGAGTTCCCCGACGAGGACGCGCTGTGCGCCTGCCTGGAGAGGCGGGTCAGCAACCGCCGGAGGAGCCGGGCGCGCCGATGGTGAGGGTCGCCGGTGCGGCGCAGCAGCCGCCGCCGCCCGGTTCGGTGGTGCCGGGCTGGTCGAAGAGGCCGGAGCCTCCGCACACGCCGGTCTCGGGCAGGGTCAGCTCGACGCGCTCGGCGGCCTCCCGGTCGCCGGCGAGGTGGGCGGCGATGGAGCGGACCTGCTCGTAGCCGGTCATGGCGAGGAAGGTCGGAGCGCGGCCGTAGGACTTCATGCCGACGAGGTAGACGTCCTTCTCGGGGTGGGAGAGCTCGTTCACGCCGTGCGGGTACACGGTGCCGCAGGAGTGCTGGTTGGGGTCGATCAGCGGCGCCAGCTCGACGGGGGCCTGGAGGCGCTCGTCGAGGCCGAGGCGCAGCTCGTCCAGGAAGGTGAGGTCGGGGCGCAGGCCGGTCAGCACGATGACCTCGTCGACCGGGTCGAGACGGCGACCGTCCTCGCCGACGAGGATCAGGCGGCCGTCGGTGTCACGCTCGACGGCCTCGGTGCGGAAGCCGGTGACCGCGTCGGCGTGACCGGCGTCGACGGCGGCCTTGGCGGCCAGGCCGAGGGCGCCGCGGGCGGGGAGCTGGTCGGCTTCGCCGCCGCCGAAGGTGGAGCCGGAGATGCCGCGGCGCAGGATCCACACGGCCTTGGTGCCCGCCCCGCCGTCGCTCCCGCCAGGGGCGGCTGAGTCGGCGAGGCCGGCGAGGTGCGCGAGGGCGGTGAAGGCGGAGGCGCCGGAGCCGATGACGGCGGTGCGCCTGCCCGCGTAACGGGCGCGGACGGCCGGGTCCCTGAAGTCCGGGACCCGGTAGGTGATCCGGTCGGCGGCGGCCTTCTCGCCCAGGGCCGGGAGGCCACTGGCGCCGGCGGGGCCGGGGGTGGACCAGGTGCCGGAGGCGTCGATGACGGCGCGGGCGAGGACGCGTTCCTCCCGGCCGTCGGCGGTCTCGATGTGGACGACGAAGGGCTGCGTATCGCGGTCGGCGTCGACGACGCGGTCGCGGCCGGTGCGGGAGACGCCGGTGACGCGGGCCCGGTAGCGGACGCGGTCGCCGAGGATGTCGGCGAGGGGCTGGAGGTAGAGGCCGGCCCAGTCCCCGCCGGTGGGGTAGCCGGCCGGGTCGGGCCTGACCCAGCCGGTGGGGGCGAGCAGCTTCTCGGCGGCCGGGTCGACGACCTCGTCCCACGTGGAGAAGAGACGTACGTGGGCCCAGTCGCGGGGTGCGGTTCCGGCGTACGGGCCGGCCTCCAGGACGAGGAAGTCCAGGCCGCGGTCCTCCAGGTGTGCGGCGGCGGCCAGTCCGGCGGGGCCGGCTCCGATCACGACGACGGGCAGGTCGGTGGTGGCGGACGCGTTCACGGTCGAGTCTCCGTTGCTTCGATATGCGTCGATGTCTTGTGTGTTCAGCCTGCCACTTGTTTAGATGTGCGTCAACATAGACATTCGTCGAAGTTCGAAGGGGTGACGCGTGGTCGGCGTTGGTTCGACGTGTGTCAACATAGACATATGTCGAATGCGAAGGTTCTGCCGCTCCTGGAGCCCGACGACGTCGCGGCGTGCTGCCCGCCGCTGAACGAACGCCCGATGTCGGCGGAGGAGGCCGAGGTCGCGGCGAGGATGTTCAAGGCCCTCGGCGACCCCGTCCGCCTGCGCCTGTTCTCCGCCGTCGCCTCCCACGAGGGCGGCGAGGCGTGCGTGTGCGACATCTCCGACGTCGGGGTCTCCCAGCCGACCGTCTCCCACCACCTGAAGAAGCTCAAGGAGGCCGGCCTGCTGTCCTCCGAGCGCCGGGGCACCTGGGTGTACTACCGGGTCGAGCCGTCCGTCGTCGCCGCGATGGGCGCGCTCCTGGCCGGCGCCACGACGACGGCATGACCGCGGTCCGCATCGGCCCGATGCTGCCCGAGCACGCCGAACAAATCCTCGCGATCTACCAGGTCGGCATCGACGAGGGTGACGCCACCTTCGAGACCACGGCACCCGGCTGGGCCGCGTTCGACGCCGCGAAGCTGCCCGAGCACCGGTTCGTCGCCCTGGGCGACAGCAGGGAAGTGCTGGGGTGGATCGCGGTCAGCGCCGTCTCCGACCGGTGCGCCTACGCCGGCGTGGTCGAGCACTCCGTCTACGTCCACCCCGGCGCCCGCGGCCGCGGCGTCGCCCGCACGCTGCTGGAGACGCTGATCGCCTCGACCGAGGCGGCGGGGATCTGGACCATCCAGTCCGGGATCTTCCCCGAGAACACCGCCAGCCTCGCCCTGCACCAGCGGGTGGGCTTCCGCGTGATCGGCACCCGCGAACGCATCGGCCGCCACCACGGCGTGTGGCGGGACGTGGTGCTGCTGGAGCGCCGCAGCCCGGCGTGAGCCGAGGGGCCGCGGGCGCGAGGAGTCACCCCGTGGGCTGCTCCTGGCCGGTCCTGCCGCGCATGAAGACGACCGCGACGAGCGCGAGGCCCACGACGGTGCCGAGCAGCTGCATGACGATGAAGCCCGGCACCGAGGCGGGGGCTATGCCGGCGAAGGTGTCGGTGAAGGCGCGGCCGATGGTGACGGCCGGGTTGGCGAAGGAGGTGGAGGAGGTGAACCAGTAGGCGGCGCCGATGTAGGAGGCGACCGCCACGGGGGCGAGGCGGAGCCGGTCGGTCCTCGCGAGGCCGAAGATCACCAGGATCAGCCCGGCCGTGGCGACGACCTCGCCGACCAGCAGGTTCCCGGCGGAACGGTCATGCTGCGACCACTTCACCAGCGGTTCGCCGAACATCGCGTCCGCGAGGACGGCGCCCGCGATCGCACCGGCGACCTGCGAGGGCACGTACACGGCGAGTTCGCGGGCGGTGACGCCGGCGCCGCCCCGGCGGGCGGTCCACCACTCGGCCAGAGTGACGGCCGGATTGAAGTGCGCGCCGGACACCGGGCCGAGGAGGGCGATCAGGACGCCGAGCCCGAAGACGGTGGCGGTGGAGTTCGCCAGCAGCCGCAGGGCGACGTCGTCGGTGAGTTCGGTGGCCTGGATGCCGGAGCCGACCACGACCGCGACCAGGGCGGCGGTCCCGACCAGCTCGGCGGCGGCGCGGGCGACCAGCGGGGTACGGGGCGGGGTGGCGCCCGGGGCGGGCCGGGGCGCGTCGGGCTCGGGGGGCATGGCCGGTGGCGTGGCGGGGGCGGTGCCGGCGGGCTCGGTCGCGGTCAAGGCGGGCTTCTCCTGGGGGAGGTGAGGCTGGGCGGACGGGCCGCCGGGGCGGGCTGGGGCGTGTTTCGAAAGTCCCGTCCGGCCGGGCTGCGGGCGGACGACGCCACTGTCGAAACACGGCCTAGGAGCAGGACCGCTTGAGGTTCGCTTCGGCGGTGGCGCGCGCGGCCCGGGCGAGGTCGGCGAACTGGCCGGCGAGGGCGTCGATGACATCCGGGCGCAGGCGGTAGTAGATGTACCTCCCGCACGGCTCCGTCTCCACGACCCCGGCCTCGCGCAGCACCTTCATGTGATTGGACAGGTTCGTCTGCTTCGCACCCGTCTCCTCCATGAGGTGGGTGGTGCAGAGCGTCTCCTGGGCGAGCAGGCTCACGATCCTGAGCCTGAGCGGGTCGGCCAGAACCCGGATCAGATCAGTGTCGACTGATGTCATCATCCACTGATACTGTCACATCAGCGGCGGCTGATACCAGCCCCTGCTGAACCGTGCCGCAGTCGGCCCCCCGGCCGCGGCCGCCGCCTGCCGTGAAGGAAAGCCGATGTCCGCGAAACCGCTCGCGTCCGTCCTCTTCGTCTGCGTCCACAACGCCGGCCGCTCCCAGATGGCGGCCGGCTTCCTGCGCCACCTCGCCGGCGACCGCGTCGAGGTCCGCTCCGCCGGCTCGATGCCCGGCGAGACGGTCAACCCCTCCGCGGTGGCCGCCATGGCCGAGCTGGGCATCGACATCTCCGGCCAGACCCCGAAGGTCCTCACCCCCGAGGCCGCCCAGGCCTCCGACTACATCATCACCATGGGCTGCGGCGACGCCTGCCCGTACTTCCCCGGCAAGACCTACCTGGACTGGCGGCTCGACGACCCCGCCGGCCAGGGCGTCGAAGCGGTCCGCCCCATCCGCGACGAGATCAGGAACCTCGTCGAGGGCCTGATCGCCGAGATCGACACCGAGCGGACCGCGTAGGCGTCATCCGCCGCCCATCGCAACGGCACGTCAGGCGGCGCGGCGGTACGTGGCGCCGTCCCTGGTGCGGGTCAGCATCCCGCCGACCACCAGGTAGCGCCGGAGCGCCGAGTAGTCGTCGTGCACCGTGCGCAGCGCCTCGTTGACCTCGGGCTCGGTGTACGAACGGTCCCGCTCGAAGAGGGTCTCGGCCAGGTGGGCCAGCAACTGCTCGCGGCGGGCGGGCTTGCGCGGGATGGACGTCAGCCGCCCGCGGGAGAAGAGGGCGGACACGTCACGCGCGCCGCCCGTCAGGGTTTCGGACATGCCGGGAAGCCTCCCGCGCGCCGCCCCCGCGGGCAACGCATTTTCAGCGCCCTCCCGCGCGTACGAAGTCGTACGCGGCCCTGGCGGTGAACTCCGCCTGCCCGCCGCGCAGCAGGAGCCCCGCGCCGCGGAACGCGGGGTCGTCGACCGTCGCGGGCACGTACGGCACGGCGATGCACCGCATGCCGGCCGCCGCGGCCGCCGCCGCGCCGGGCGGAGCGTCCTCCAGGACCACGCAGTGCGCCGGCTCCACCCCGAGCCGCCGCGCCGCCTCCAGGAACACGTCCGGCGCCGGCTTGCCGCGCTCGACCTCCTCGGCCGACACGAGCGTGGTGAGGTACGCGTCCAGCCCCGTACCGGCGAGGATCGCCTCGATCGCGGCGCGCGACGAACCGGACGCCACGGCCATCGGTACGCCCTCCGCGTGCAGCAGCTCCACGAACGCCCGCATCTGCGGGAACACCTCGGTCGACGCGCGGGCCAGCTCCAGGTAGTGCCGGTTCTTGCCGGCCAGCAACTCCTCGATCGGCGCGTCGATCCCGTACTCCTCCTTGAGCGCCTCCAGCGTCTCGCGCGTCCCGATCCCGATGAAGTCGGTGTGGCGCTCCCAGCCGAAGCCGGTGACGCCGTACCGCTCCAGGAGCCGGCGCCCCGCCTCGTAGTAGTTCGGCTCGCTGTCGACCAGCGTGCCGTCGAGATCGAACAGGACCGCGGTGCGAGGGGTGCTCATGGCGTCCAGCATGCCAAGCCGCCGCCCGGCCACGCGGGTCACCCCCGCTGCGTACCGGCCGCCCGGCCCACCGCCTCCACCAGCGGCAGCAGCCGGTGCGGCACCCGCTCGCGCAGCGCCATCTCGGTGCGCGTACGCACCACCCCGGGAAGCTGGATCAGCCGCTGGATGACGTCCTCCAGGTGGCCGTTGTCCCGCGCCACGACCCGGGTGAGCAGGTCCCCCCCACCGGTGATCGAGAACGCCTCGACGATCTCGGGGATCGCGGCCAGCGCGTCGCCCACCTCGTCCAGGTGTCCCTGCGTGACCTCGATGTGCACGAACGCCAGCACCGGATGCCCGAGCGCGGCGGGGGAGAGGGCCGGCCCCGTACCGGTGATCACCCCGTCCCGTTCGAGCCGGTCCAGCCGCGCCTGCAGGGTGCCGCGGGCGATGCCCAGGATCCGCGCGTACTCCCGCACGCTGGTCCGCGGCTGCTCGATCAGCAGCCGGAGGATACGGGTGTCCAGCTCGTCGACGGCCATGGTCCTCGACCCCTCGGTGGTACGGCGTTTCCTCTGATCACCGTACCAATGGCTCAGCCGGCTCCCCCTTCTCGCGCAGCCACCTCGGCGCCCACCAGGTGGCGCGCCCGGCCAGCCGCATCACGGCGGGAACCAGCAGGCCGCGGACGACGGTCGCGTCCAGCACGGCGGCCAGCGCGAGCCCCACCCCCACCGCCTTCAGGAAGACCAGGCCGGAGGTCGCCAGCGCCACCATGACCACGGCGAGGATGATGGCCGACCAGGTGAACAGGCGGGCCGTACGGTCCAGTCCGCGCGCCACCGCCGTCACCGGGTCCGCCCCCGCCCGGCGCTCCTCCACCACGCGGGACAGGAGCATGCACTCGTAGTCCATGGACAGGCCGAACGCGACGCAGAAGGTCACCACCGGGATCTGCACGTCCAGGGAGCCCGTCAGGACGAAGTCGCCCACGAGCCACCGCAGATGTCCCTGCTGGAACACGAAGACCAGCGCGCCGAACGTGGCGCACAGGCTGAGGGTGTTGAGGACGAGGGCCTTGAGGGCCAGGACGGGCCTGCGGGTCAGCCCCAGGACGAGGGCCACCATGGACACGCCGACCAGCGTCAGGGCGAGTCCGAGCCGGTCGCCGATCGCGCCGCGTACGTCGGCGACCATGGCGTCGAACCCGCCGACGAGGGCGCGGGCGGGTGCCGGCACGTCCCTGATCGCCTCGATCCGGTCGGCGTTGGCCGGATCGCCCGGCTCGCCGGCCGTGACCACGGACAGGTACGCGCCCGGGCGGACCGTCCGGGGTGAGGCCGGTGAGGCCGGTGAGGCCGGCGGGGCCGGCAGGAACCGGGCGGCGGAGGGCGTGGGCCCGGCGGCGAGCCGTCCCGCGCGGTACGTCCCGGTGACCGTGTCCACCCGCGTCACACCCGCCACGGCGGAGACCCGGCGCGCGTACCGGTCCAGCTCCCCGGCGCGCGCACGGGCGTCCAGGTCCGGCAGGACGACGGTCGTCGCCCCGGCCGGCGAGTCGGGGAAGTCGTCCCGGAGCGCGGCACCGACGCCCGCCGCGGCGGTACCCGCGGGCAGCACCCGGTCGTCGGACATCGCGAAGCGGACGTCGGCGAACGGCAGGGCCAGCAGCACCATCAGGCACGTGACCGGGACGCCCGTGACCAGCGGTCGCCGCATCACCGCCAGCGCGACCCGCCCCCAGCGCCCGGTCGCCGCCGCCTCGTCCGCCGCCTCGCCGGTCGCCGCCCCCGTGGCGCGCGGGCGGCGCCACCGGGCGAACGCGTCCAGCCGGTCGAGCCGGTCACCCAGCAGCGCGAGCACGGCCGGCAGGACGACGAGGCTGCCCGCGGCCGCCATGACGGTGACCGTCACGCCCGCGTACCCGATGGACCGCAGCAGCGGGTGCGGGAAGACCAGCAACGCCGCCATGCTGCACGCCACGGTGCCCGCCGAGAACGCCACCGCCCGGCCCGCGGTGCGCAGCGCCGTGCCGAGGGCGGAGCCGAGCGCCGCCCCGTTCGTACGCTCCTCGCGGTACCGGGTGACCAGGAACAGGCTGTAGTCGATCGCCAGGGCGAAGGCCAGCGCGGTGCCGATGTTGAGCGCGTACACCGAGATCTCGGTGACGTCGGTGAGCCTGCGCAACAGCGCCGTCGTGCCGAGCGCGGCGAACACGCCCACCAGGACCGGCAGGGCCGCCGCCACCAGCGACCCGAACACCAGCAGCAGGAGTGTCACGGTGACCGGGAGGGCGACCAGCTCGCTCATCCGTGCGTCGCGGTCGGCCTGCCGGGCCACCGCGACCCGCGTGGCCGCCTCGCCCCCGGCTGTCACCTCCAGCGGACCGAACCGCCCCGTCACCTCCGGCACCACGCGCTCGGCGGTCCTGCCGCGCTCGTGGTCGCCGCCGCGCAGCCACGCCAGGATCAGCACGCCGCGACCGTCCCCGGCGTGCGACCACCCCCCGGAACGCGGCGCGTCCCACGGGGACCACACCCGCTCGACCCCCGGGTCGGCCGCCAGCCGCCGTGCCACCGCCCGGCCGGCCGCCACCGCGGCGGGCGCGTCCGGCCCCCGGCCGTCGGCGGCGCCGGTGCGGGCCAGCAGCACCAGCTCCGGTCTGCCCGCCCGGAAGTCCCGCCGCAGCACCTCCTCCGCCCGTAGCGACTCCGCCCCGCGCGACACGATGCCGCCCGAGGACAGACGGTCGGCCACGTCGTGCCCCGCCAGGGCGGACAGGACCATCAGCAGCAGCGCGACCACGCACACCGGACGCCGGTGCCGTACGGCGAAGGGGGCGGACGGGCCGCCACCCGGCCCTGCGGCGCCGCCACCGCCCGAGGGGAGCGGCGGCGGCACCGGGAGGGGCGCCGGTCCGGGCGCCGGTTCCGGTTCCGGCTTGGTCGTGATCGGCATGCGCACTCCTGCGACGGGTTCGGGCGGTCCGGTGGCGGCGGCTTTCCCTCCTTCTTCGTCCCGGCGCCCGTCCCACCTTGAGAGGTGGCCCATTGGCCCGCTCCCCACCGGGCGGACGGTCACCGGTATGGGCCAATGGCCCAGTGTGGAACGGTCGAGTTGAGCCATCGGGCCGGGAGGTGGTGTCATGGGGCCGTCGATGGCGCTGCGGATCCCGCGGCGCCTTTTTCATGCCGAGACACCGGACGCCATGGCGGCGCCGTGCATCACGAAGGGGCGGGAACTGTGCTGAAGAGGGTGTTCGTGGCTCCGGACCCGGGGCGTCTGCGTCTGCGCAGCGCGACCCGGGCCGTCCTCGGCATCAGCCTGGCGGTGGCCGTGTGCGGTCTCGCCGGGCACTCACTCGCGGCGGCCATCACCGGTGGTCTCGCCGCGCTCCTCGCGCTCTTCACCGTCACGGACGCCACCGTCCGGGGTCAGGTGGCCACCACCGCCCTGCTGCCGGTGGTCGGCTTCCCGGTGCTCGCCGTCGCGGCCGTCCTGCACGACCACCCGGTGGCCCGTGACATGGCCTTCCTCGCCGTCATGGGTGCCGGGGTCTACGCCCGCCGCTGGGGCCCGCGCGGCCACTCCCTCGGCGTCTTCGCGTTCATGACCTTCTTCGTGACGCAGTTCCTGCACACGCTGCCCGGCCAGCTCCCCGAGCTGTACGCGGCCGTCGCCCTGTCGCTGGTGTGCAGCTCGGCGGTCCGCTTCGGCCTCTGGTGCTACGAGCGGCGCCTGCCCCCGCTCGCCGCCCAGGTGCCCGCCGAGGCCCGGGGGCTCGCCCGCACCACCACGCGCCAGGCCGTCCAGGCGACCGTCGGCGGCGCCGTCGCGCTGGTGATCGGCCAGATGCTCTCGGGCGAGCGCTGGTACTGGGCCGTGGGCGCCACCTGGTGGATCTTCGTCAACACCACCTCGCGCGGCGAGACGCTGGTACGCGGCTTCCGCCGGGTCCTCGGCACGCTCATCGGCATCGCCGTCGGCTTCGTGCTCGTCGTCCCGCTCCAGGGCGCCGTCGTCCCCACGGCCGTCCTCGTCGCGGCCTGCGTGTTCGGGATCTTCTACACGGCCGCCGTCTCGTACACCTGGATGATGCTGTCGGTGACCCTGATGGCCGGGGTGCTGTACGGACTGCTGGGCGTGCTGGACCCGGCCCTGCTCGCGCTGCGCGCCCTGGAGACCGGCGCCGGAGCCCTCGGCGCGGTGCTGGCCGTGCTCCTCGTGCTGCCCGTCACCACCCACGCGACCACGGACGCGTGGATCCAGCGCGCCCTGCGCTGCGTGCACGTCTGCACCGCGGAGGCCGCGGCCCGCCTGTCCGGCACCCCGGACGCCGACCCGTCCCCCCACGTCGCCGAGCTGGAAACCCTGCTCGGGCGCGTACGCCTCTCCCTGGCCCCGCTCGTCCACCCGCTGAGCCCGCTGCGCGCCCGCAAGGCCCGCGCCGGGCAGGTCCTCGCGCTGCTGGATGCCTGCGCCCGCGAGGTGCGCGGACTGGCGTCCATCGCGGCGGACCCCGAGGCCTCGCACGACGCCCGGCTCGCCGCGGCGTGCTGGCGCGTGGAGACGGCCGTCGAGGCGCTCACCACGCCGGAGAAGGCCCGGGAGGCACGGGAGGCCGAGGAGGCCCGGACGGCTCCCGTCGACGCGCCGCACGCCGTTGGCGCCCTTTCCGAGCCCGCGCTCGTCCACCTGCACAGCCTGGAGCGCGCGCTGACCGAGCTCGCCGCCCCGCTGCGCACCTCCCCGAGGGAACCGCTGATCGGCGCGTAGTCCGCTGTCCCGAGCACCTCACCTCTTGGTCTAGACCTGCTAGCGTCGGGCGTGCACCGAGGCCGGCAGGCCGATCGGCGGGCGGAGAGGGGCAGCGCGGTGGCGGACGAGGCACAGCGGCACGGCGACGGGACCGGTGGCGGGACCGGCGGTGGCGGGGCAGGCGGGGGCGGACGGGGCCACCGTGAGGGGCGCGGTGCCGGCGCCCGGGCGTACGTCGGGTCGTTCACCTCGGCGGGCGGACGCGGGGTCCTCGCGGCGACCGTGAACCCCAGGACGGGCGCGCTGACCGTGACGGGCGCCTCGGACGCGGTCCCCGACCCCTCCTTCCTGGTTCCCGCACCCGGCGGAGAGGTCCTGTACGCGGTCAGCGAGACCGAGGAGGGCGCCGTCGCCGCGTTCGACGTCACCGGGCCCGCGCCCCGGCTCCTCGGCGACCCGGCTCCGGTGCGCGGGACGCACCCGACGCACCTGGCGCTCGCCCACGGCCATGCGCTCACCGCGAACTACGGCTCCGGCAGCGTGAGCGCCCTGCCCCTCGGCCCTGGCGGTGCGCCGGAGCCCGCGGGGGGAGTGCTGCACCACCACGGCACCGGCCCGCACCCGGAGCGGCAGACCGGCCCGCACGCCCACCAGGTGGTGCCGGCGCCCGGCGGCCGCTGGGTGCTGAGCGTGGACCTCGGCACCGACTCCGTGCACGTGAGCGCCCTCGACCCCATGACCGGCGAACTGACGCCGCACGGCCGGACCGCGCTGCGCCCCGGCAGCGGGCCGCGCCACCTCGCCTTCCACCCCTCGGGCAGCCACGCCTACGTCCTGGCCGAACTGGCGCCCACGCTCACCGCCTGCCGCTGGGACCCCGCCTCGGGGAGCCTCGTCCCCGTGGGCGAGCCGGCCGTCCTCCCGACCCGGCCGGGCGAGGAGGGGGAGAGCTACCCCTCCGGCATCGTCGCCGCCCCCGACGGGCGGTTCCTGTGGGCGGCCGTGCGCGGTGACGACGCCATCGCGGTCCTGGCGCTCGACGGCTCCCGCGAACGGCCCGTCCCGGTCGCGACCGTGCCGTGCGGCGGCCACTGGCCCCGCGACCTCACCCTCGACCCGCGAGGACGGCGCCTGTACGTGGCCAACGAGCGCTCCGGCGACGTCACCTGGTTCGACCTCGACCCCGAGACGGGGCTCCCGAGCCGGGCGGGGTCCATCGAGGCCCCGGCGGCGTCCTGCGTGGTCTTCGCCTGAGACGGCCGGGCCCGGCGCCGGCCAGGCGGCGGAGCGGCCCTCTCCGGACAGCGGAAGGGCCACCGCCGGACAGCGGAAGGGCCCGCTCCGGACGCATCCGGCGCGGGCCCTTCCGTACGGAGCCCCCGGCGAACCGCCGGTGCTCCGGAGCCGTCAGCGAACCGGGGTCCCCTGCGGCTGCGGCGCGATGCCGAGCGCCGTCGTGTACTGCGACAGCACCAGCTTGCCGACCGCCGGGTAGGCGCCCAGCGGCTCGGCCACCGGGCACTCCGCCGACTTCACGGCCTCCTCGAGCAGGCCCTCGGGCAGCTCCGGCCCGATCAGGTACGGGGCGAGGGCCAGCTGCAGCGAACCGGAGCCGCGCAGCTGCTCGGCGACCGCCGTCACCGATCCCTCCTGGTCGAGCGCGGCGGCCATCACCGGGACGGCGAGGCGGGCGGCCAGCAGCATGCCGGTGATACCGGCCGCCTGCACGGCCTCCTCGCCACCGACGGTCGCCAGCACGATGCCGTCGGCCGCCGTCGCGACCGTGAACAGCCGCGCCCGGTCGGCGCGCGCCAGCCCCGCCTCCGACAGGCGCACGTGGAGCGCCTCGGCGAGCAGCGGGTGCGGGCCGAGCACGTCGGTGAGCTCGGCGGACGCGCCGCTGTCCGCGACCGCCTGCCGTATGCGGTGGGTCAGGGCGCTGTCCGGGCCCGCCATGAGCGGCACCACCACGGCGGCCGGGCCCTCGGGCTCGGCGACCTCACGGCCGGCGGCACGGGCCAGCTCGTAGCGCTCGACGCGCAGCGCGGCCGCCCGCTCCAGGACGGCCGACAGCGTGGGGTACTCGGAGCCGTCGCCGTCCAGGAAACCGATCGCGGCCTCCAGGCCGGGCAGCTCGGAACGAGCGATGCTCACGACCTCTTCGGCCAGGCCGCGGACAGCGGCGGAAGGCGTGCCGGGAACGGCGAGAACGAGCGCGGGCGCGCCCTCGGGGGCCGCCACGGGTTCAGGGCGACGGTGCCGCCCGGACTGTCGGGGTCGCGGCATTCGTACAGGCAGGCCGGAAGCGGGCCCAGTGGGGGAGCTCATGGCGCCGCATGCTACTGGCTTTACCTGCTTCGACGCTTGGGGAGGGGGCGGTCAGGCGCCCTCTGTCCGGCTATGTCCGAGTCGCCGGTAGGAGGGTGATTGTTTCCAGCATGCCCGGCTCGCGAGGCAGCCGGAGGGTGCCCGTCGCGAGGGCCGCGGCGACGGCGAGCGCACCGTCGAGCGGATCCCCCGCCGCGGCGACCGTGCGCGCGTGCGGCAGGTGCTCCGCCAGCTCCGCGCGCAGGGGTACGAGGAGGGGGTCGCCCATGCGGAACAGCCCGCCGGCCAGCGCCACTTCGCGGTCCGCCCCGGGCGGGCAGACGGCACTCACCGCCTCCGCGACGTGCCGGGCCGCCCGCGCCAGGATGCCCGCCGCCACCGGGTCGCCGGCCGTGGCACAGCGGGCCACCTCCGGCGCGAACGAGGCGAGCACGGCCGCGCGGTCGGTACGCGGGTAGAGGCGGCCCGGGAGCGACGCGGGCGGCCCGAACACCGCCTCGACGCGCGCCAGCAGCGCCGCGGAACCTCCGCGCCGTCCGTCGTGCGCCCTCAGGGCGGCCTCCAGCCCGGCGCGGCCGATCCAGGCTCCGCCGCCGCAGTCGCCCAGCAGGTGCCCCCAGCCGTCCGCCCGGCGCCAGCCGCCGGACAGGTCCGTGCCGACCGCGATCAGGCCCGTGCCCGCGGCGACCACCGCGCCGGGCCGCTGCCCGAGCGCCCCGGCGTAGGCGGTCACGGCGTCGGCGGCCAGGGCCAGCCGCCCGGCCCCCAGCGAACGGCGCAGCGCGTCCGGCAGGGTTGCGCGCAGGTCGTCCCCGAGGGTCGTCATCCCGGCCGCACCGACCGCGACCGCCGCGAGCCCCGCCTCGGCGGTCGGCCCGTCGGCCCCGGCCCGCCGCAACAGCCCCTCGGCCGCGGGCACCAGCCGCTCCAGCAGGTGCCCCGCGTCGATCCCTCCCGCCCCGGTACGCACCGGCTCCCCGAACTCCACGCTCCCGACCGCGCGCACGCCACCCGGGTCACCCGCCGCCGAGGCACCGGCGCCGCCCGGCACCGCGCCGAGCGCGATCCGCAGCCCGGAACCGCCGGAGTCCACGCCCAGCACCCACGCGCCGCCGCTCATCGCCCCACCCCGGACCGCACGCCCCACCGGGCGCCCGCCCCGCTCGCGGGACCTGTCACGGGAGCCGCCAGTCGATGGGCTCGGCGCCCTGCCCGGACAGGAGTTCGTTGGTGCGGCTGAAGGGCCGCGAGCCGAAGAAGCCCCGGTCCGCCGACATGGGCGAGGGGTGCGCGGACTCGATCGCCGGGAGGTCACCGAGCAGCGGCCGGAGGTTGCGGGCGTCCCGCCCCCACAGCACGGACACCAGCGGCTTGCCGCGTGCCACCAGTGCCTTGATGGCCTGCTCGGTCACCTCCTCCCAGCCCTTGCCGCGGTGCGCGGCCGGCTTGCGGGGTGCCGTGGTCAGGGCCCGGTTGAGCAGCAGCACCCCCTGCCGGGTCCACGGTGTGAGGTCCCCGTTGGACGGGCGGGGCAGGTCCAGGTCGGAGTGCATCTCCCGGAAGATGTTCTCCAGGCTCCCCGGCAGCGGCCGCACCTCGGGCGCGACGGAGAAGCTCAGCCCCACCGCGTGTCCCGGCGTCGGGTACGGGTCCTGTCCGACGATCAGGACGCGCACCTCGTGGAACGGCTGCTGGAACGCCCGCAGCACATGCGCCCCGGAGGGCAGGTAGGTGCGTCCGGCGGCGATCTCCTGCCGGAGGAAGTCGCCCATTCCGGCGATGCGTTCGGCGACCGGCGCGAGGGCCTCGGCCCACCCCGGTTCGATGATTTCTTTCAACGGTCGTGCTGCCACGGCCGTCACTCTACTGGCGCAGCACGCCCGCCCCTCACCCGATCACCGCCGCCCGTACGCACAGCACGTCCGGCAGGTGGGAGGCCAGCAACCGCCAGCTGTCGCCGTCGTCCGCGCTCGCGTACAACTCGCCGTTGCGGTTGCCGAAATAGACGCCGGCCGGATCCGCGTCGTCCGTGCACATCGCGTCGCGCAGCACCGTGCCGTAGTGGTCGCCCTCCGGAAGGCCGGCCGACAGCGCTTCCCAGCTGCCGCCCGCGTCACTCGTACGGTAGACCCGGCACCGCCGCTCCGCCGGGACCCGGTCGGAGTCGGCCGTGATGGGGAAGACGTACGCCACGTCGGCGCGGTGCGGGTGGGCGACCGCGGCGAAGCCGAAGTCGGAGGGCAGCCCGGCGCCGATGTCGGTCCACTGGGCGCCCGCGTCGTCGCTGCGGTACACCCCCCAGTGGTTCTGGAGGTACAACCGGTCCGGATCGACCGCATCCTGGGCGATCTTGTGCACGCACTGCCCGAAGACCGGGTCGGGGTCCGGCAGGAAGACCGCCGACACCCCCTGGTTGGACGGGGACCAGCTCTCGCCGCCGTCCTTGGTGCGGAACACCCCCGCCGTGGACACCGCGACCGTCACGGCCTCCGGGTCCCTCGGGTCCGTGACGACCGTGTGCAGCCCCTCGCCGCCGCCGCCCGGCACCCATTTCGACCGGGTGGGGTGCTCCCACAGCGGCCGGACCAGCTCGAAGCTCTCCCCGCCGTCCTCGGAGCGGAAGAGCGCGGCCGGCTCGGTGCCCGCGTACACCACACCGGGCGCCGCCGGACCGGCCGGGTGGAGCTGCCACACCCGCTCCAGCGAAGCCCCCGTGTCCTTGGGGAACTTGACGGCCGGCCGCACCGGCTCCGTCCAGGTCGCCCCCAGGTCGTCGGAGTGGAACACCGACGGGCCCCAGTGAGAGCTGTCGCCGCCGGCCAGCAGGCGGGGCGTGGGCCCGCGCGTGTCGATACCGATCGCGTACACCGCCTGCGCGTTGAAGTGCGGCCCCTCGAACTCCCACCGGCCGCCACGCCTGCGGCCGGTGAACAGTCCCTTGCGGGTGCCTACGGTCAGTAGCACGTCGGTCATCGCCGACACCTCCTGGACGCCTTTGTCTCGGATACGGGCCAGTCTGCACCCGACCACTGACAGCGGCGTCCGAAGGCGGCGTTTCCCCAGCTCGGAGCGGGGGGTCAGACGGAGCGGTGGTACGGGTCGGGCACGTGCACCCGGCCGCCCAGCTCGCGGGCGGCGTGGCGTGCCCAGGAGGGGTTGCGCAGCAGCTCCCGGCCGAGCAGCACCGCGTCCGCCTCGCCGTTGGCGACGATCTTCTCCGCCTGCTCCGCCTCGGTGATCAGACCCACGGCGGCGACCGGCAGCCCCGTCTCCTCCTTCACCCGCGCCGCGAACGGCACCTGGTACCCCGGCCCGACGGGGATGCGGACCTTGGCCGCGTTGCCACCGCTCGACACGTCGAGCAGGTCGACACCGTGCTCCTTCAGCAGCGCCGCGAAGCGGACCGTGTCGTCGGCCGTCCAGCCCGCGGTCCCCTCCAGCCAGTCGGTCGCCGAGATCCGGAAGAACAGCGGCAGCTCCTCGGGCCACACCTCGCGCACCGCGTCGACGACCTCCAGGGCGAAACGCGTACGGTTCTCGAACGACCCGCCGTACGCGTCGGTGCGGTGGTTGCTGTACGGGGAGAGGAACTCGCCGATCAGGTAGCCGTGCGCACCGTGGATCTCGACCACCTCGAAACCGGCGTCCAGCGCGCGCCGCGCCGCGGCCGCGAACTGCGCCGTGACGTCCCGGATCTGGTCGTCGGTCAGCTCGTCCGGCACCGGGTGGCCCTCGGCGAACGCCACCGGGCTGGGGGCGACCGGCTGCCAGCCGTGCTCGTCGGCGCCGACCGGGCCGCCGCCCTTCCAGGTGCGGTCGGTGGACGCCTTGCGCCCGGCGTGGGCGATCTGGATGCCCGGCACCGTGTCCTGGGCCTTGAGGAACCGGGTGATCCGGCGCAGCGCCTCGACCTGGGTGTCGTTCCAGATGCCGAGGTCGTACGGGCTGATGCGGCCCTCGGGGGAGACGGCGGACGCCTCCAGCAGGATCAGCCCGGTGCCGCCGGCGGCGCGGGCCGCGTAGTGGGCGAAGTGCCAGTCGTGCGCCACGCCCGCGTCCGGCCCGGACGGCTCGGCGCTGTACTGGCACATCGGTGCCATCCAGACGCGGTTGGGGATGGTCAGCGACCGCAGGGTGCGGGGCTCGAACAGTGCGCTCACGGCGGACTCCATTCAGGGCGAGGCCGGGGTACGGCTCGTACGATAACCATCGTAGTACGGTGTCTGTCAAACTACGAGAGTGCTCGTACAATGGAGGCACCCGATGAACCTGGAGCCGCCGTGACCACCGCGACCAGCCCGCGCGACCTCGCGCACCCCGCGCGCGACGAGATCCGCCTCGAAGGCGTGCTCCACGCGCTCTCCGACCCCATGCGGCTGCGCGTCGTGCGCGAACTGGCCGCCACCGGCGCGGAGGTGTCCTGCTCGTCCATCGAGCTGCCGGTCACCAAGTCGACCACCACGCACCACTTCCGCGTCCTGCGCGAGGCCGGAGTGATCCGCCAGACCTACCGCGGCACGGCCAAGATGAACGGCCTGCGCCGTGACGCCCTCGACGCGCTCTTCCCCGGCCTCCTCGACACCGTCCTGTCCGCCGCCGAGGGGCAGGCCGCCCGCCTGAACGCCCCCTGACGACCACGGGCACGGCGACGGCCGACCACCCGCCCCGGCGGGCCGCTCACTCCTGGCCGGCGGCCGTCAACAGGCCCGACCAGTCCGGGATCTTGACCGAGCCGCGGCCCAGGGTGCGGCCGAGGGCGGTCTCCGCCTCCTCGATGGACAGCCAGCCCGGCCACTCCACCGGCCGGTGCCCCCACGCGCGCAGCGTGGCGAGCGGGTCGTCCGCCACCGTCCGCCGGGCCAGCGCCGGGGCGTCCGCCAGCAGCGAGCCCGCCGTCTCCTTGGCGCACGGCCGGTTCGTGCCGATCACCCCGGTCGGACCGCGCTTGATCCACCCCGCGACGTACTCGCCCGCCGACGGCACCCCGTCCCGCAGTACCCGGCCCGACGCGTGCGGCACCGTCCCGCGCGACGCGTCGAACGGCAGGCCCTCCAGCGGCACCCCGCGGTAGCCGACCGCCCGCAGCACCAGCTGCGCCTCGACGTCCTCGTACGCCCCGGTCCCGCGCACGCCCCCGGAGCCGTCCGGAACGGTGCGTTCGAAACGCACCCCGGCCGCCCGGCCACCCTCCTCCAGCACCTCCACCGGCCGCAGGAAGAACCGCATCCTGATGACCCGTTCGCCGGGGTCCCGCCCCATTGCCCGGCCGGTGGCGTCCGCCCAGCCGCGCACCACCTCCACATTGCGCCGGCCGACCGCCGGAAGCCCCGCCGGATCCGCGTACGCCGGGTCCAGCGCCAGATCGGCGGGGTCCACCTCGACCCGGGCCCGGGGCATCGCGCCCAGCTCGCGCAGCTCCTTGGTGGTGAACTTGGCCTGGGACGGGCCCCGCCTGCCGACCATGTGCACCTCGCGCACCCGGCTCGCGGCCAGGACGCCCAGCGCGGCCTCGGGCACATCGGTGGGGTCCAGCTCACCCGGCCCGCGCGCCAGGACCCGTGCGACGTCGACCGCCACGTTGCCGACGCCGATCACGACAGCCGACCGGGCGCCCAGCACGAACCCGCGGGCGGCCGCGTCCGGGTGGGCGCTGTACCAGGAGACGAACTCGGTGGCCGAGAAGCTGCCGGGCAGGTCCTCGCCCGGTACGCCGAGACGGCGGTCCCGCGCCGCTCCCACGCAGTAGACGACCGCGTGGTAGAGCTCCAGCAACCGTTCGGGCGTCAGGCCGCGCGCGCCGGCCTCGACGTTGCCGACGAAGCCGATCCGCTCGTGCTCCAGGACCGTCCGCAGGTTGTTCTGCAACGACTTGATCTTCTCGTGGTCCGGTGCGACCCCGTAACGGACGAGTCCGTACGGGCAGGGGAGCCGGTCCAGGACGTGCACCCGCACGTCCGGCACCGCGGTCTGCTCGACGAGGGACTGCGCGGTGTAGACCCCGCTGGGCCCGGAACCGACGACGGCGACACGAAGCACGGCTGCGCTCCTTCCCGCAGGGACTCCCAGCATCGCACCGCCGCGCCGGACGCGGGAGGTGTGTACGCGTGGACGCGCGCCGGCGGAGGCAGGACGATGCCATTTCACCGTAAATGTTGATCTTACCGGGCGTGCGGACGGGCGACCACCGGTGTTCGAGTCCGCCTCCCCCTCCTCGCCCGGGCCGCCGTCCCGCGGGCATCGTCACATCGCGCGCATGCGGGAGATCTCGGCCGTCTGCTGGGCGATCACGTCGTTGGCCATCTCCTCCACGCGGATGTTGTTGCCCTCCGACAGCACCTCGGTCGCCATGGTGACCGCCCCCTGGTGATGCGTGATCATCAGCGTCAGGAACAGCTCGTCGAAGGCCTTGCCGCGGGCCTCGCCCAACCGGGTCAGCTGGGCGGCGGTGGCCATGCCCGGCATCGTGCCGTGGTCGTGGCCCGCGTGCGGGCGGGGGCCACCGTTGGTTTCCAGCCACCCCCGCATGGCACCGATCTCCGGGGCCTGGGCCGCCGCGATGCGCGCGGCCACCTGTTTCACCCGCGTGGACGACGCGTGCCGCGCGGCCAGCTTCGTCATCTCCAGCGCCTGGCCATGGTGGACGATCATCATCTGGGTGTAGGTGAAGTCCGCCGCGTTGGGGGTGTCGGGCGGCACCGCCCGGCGCGCCTCCTCCGGCGAGATCGTCCTCGCGGGCTCGCCCGGCTTCCCGGGCGCCACCACCGCGGGGCCACCGCTCGCGCCCGCCGCCGCGGGCCGTGGTTCCGCCCCCGCCCGCGGTCCCGCGGGCTCCGCCTCACAGGCCGTCAGGGCGGCCGCGAGGGCCAGGACGGCCGCTGCGGCGACGCTTGCGCTGCGCTTCCACACGAAAGACCTCCAGGGGCACGTGGAACGGCGTGGACCGGCCGGTGCGTTCGGACGGCTTCACCGGGTCCGTACGGAACAAGTCTGGGCCGGGGCTATTGAGATGTACATGCGGAGGAAGATACTGCGGAGGTCCGTGCACCCTTTCGGCTTCCAACGGAGACAAGGGAGGACGACGCGATGACCTCGTCGCGCGCCACTCATGTGCGACGCAGACGCCTGGGCGTGGCCACCGCCGCGGCCGGACTTCTTGCGACACTCCTGACGGCCGGCCCCGCGGCCGCCGTCCCCGACCCCGGAGACGCCCCCGCCCCGCCGGGCACCGTCTCCGCCCAGGACCAGGCGGAAGCCCGCGCGGCCATCCGCTCCGGTGAGATCCCGGGCGTGGACGAGATCGTCCACAGCGCCAACATCGAGCACGTCGCCAACGTCCCGCGCGAGGCCTTCACCGGCATCAACTCCGACCTGGCCTTCCAGGGCCGGTACGCCTTCGCGGGCAACTACGACGGCTTCCGGATCTTCGACATCAGCAGGCCGTCCTCCCCGAGGACCGTCGCCCAAGTGCTCTGCCCCGGCTCCCAGAACGACGTGTCGGTCTCCGGCGACCTGCTCTTCCTCTCCACCGACTCCTCCCGCAGCGACGACTCCTGCACCAGCACCACGCAGCCCGCCACCGAGAAGTCCTCCTGGGAGGGCATCAAGGTCTTCGACATCAGCGACAAGCGCAACCCCCGGTACGTCGCCGCCGTCGAGACCGCCTGCGGCTCGCACACCCACACCCTCGTGCCGGAGCGCCGGAACGTCTACGTCTACGTCTCCTCCTACTCGCCCAGCGCCGCCTTCCCCGACTGCCGGCCACCGCACGACGGGATCTCCGTCATCAAGGTGCCCCGCAAGGCACCCCACAAGGCCGCGGTCGTGGGCTTCCCGGTGCTGTTCCCGGGCGAGGGCCCCGACGGCGGCGGCAACCCCGGCCCGCCCACCAACCCGGGCGTCAACAAGACCACCGGCTGCCACGACATCACCGTGCTGCCCTCCAAGGACCTGGCGGCCGGCGCCTGCATGGGCGACGGCATCCTCTTCTCCATCAAGGACCCGGAGAACCCGAAGGTCATCGACCAGGTGCAGGACAACGTCAACTTCGCCTTCTGGCACTCCGCGACGTTCAACCAGCGCGCGAACAAGGTCGTCTTCACCGACGAGCTGGGCGGCGGGGGCGGCGCCACCTGCAACGAGCGCACCGGGCCGCACCGCGGCGCCGACGGCATCTACGACATCGTCGGCAAGGGCGACAAGCGCAAGCTCGTCTTCCGCAGCTACTTCAAGATCGACCGCCACCAGGCGGACACCGAGAACTGCGTCGCGCACAACGGCTCGCTCATCCCGGTCAAGGGCAAGGACCTCATGGTCCAGTCCTGGTACCAGGGCGGCGTCTCCGTGTGGGACTTCACCGACTCGGCCCGCCCCAAGGAGATCGCCTACTTCGAGCGCGGCCCGCTCAGCGCCGAGCAGCTGGTCGGCGGCGGCTCCTGGTCGGCGTACTACTACAACGGCCACATCTACTCGAACGACATGGTCAAGGGCTTCGACGTACTGAAGCTCGACGACCGCCGCACCGACCCGGCGAAGCGGGTCCGGATGCACGAACTCAACGTCCAGACCCAGCCCGACTACTTCGACGACTTCGACGACGACTGACGCTCACCGCTGGAACGGCTGACCGCCCTCGTGCGTGCCGCCGGACGGCTCCCCGTCCGGCGGCACGCCCAGCTCCCAGTCCAGCCCGTACCGCTGGAACAGCTCCGCCCGCAGCCGGGCCGGCGCCATCGGCGCCCCCGGCAGCAGCACCGCGAACACGGCGCCCATCAGCAGGGCCCGCAGCAGCGGATAGTCGGCGTCCACGTCCCGTGACCCGTACCGGTCCACCGTGTCCCGCAGCAGGGACGCCAGCCGCTGCTGCTCCGGCCCCTGCACGAACCCCTCCGCCTGGAGGATCCCCGCCATGTGCGTACGCATCAGCAGCGGCCGCTCCACCGCGAGCCCCAGGATCGCGTCGATGGCCCGGGCCAGCCGCTCCCGCCCGTCCTCGCTGCGCGGCTCGCGCTCCAGCGCCGCCTCCAGGGTGAGGTGCATCAGCCGGTGCACCGCCGACTGGAGCAGCTGCCGCTTGCCGGGGAAGTAGTACGACACCAGTCCGCGCGCCGAACCGGCCCGGTCCGCGATGTCGGCCAGCGTCGTCGCCTCGTACCCCCGCTCGGCGACCAGCTCCACCGTCGCCTGGAGCAGTCGCTCCCGCGACCGTCGCCGCAGCTCTTCATTGACCGATGCGCTGCGCGGGGACATGCTTAACTCCTGCGTTGACTGGCTCACAGCCAATATACTCAGAGGCGTGCCGGCCGGACCGGGCGACGCGGGGGATCGTCCGGTCTGCCCGGCCCGCACCGCCGTGCGTGAATCGCTCGTCCGTTCGTCACGCGGACGCGGCGTCCCGCCGGGCGGCCGCCCGCTCGTACGCCAGCACGGCGACGGCCACCAGGCAGCCGCCCAGCAGCCAGCCGGCCACCACGTCCGACGCCCAGTGCACGCCCAGGTACAGCCGGGTCAGGCCCACGCCCACCACCGAGAAGGCGCCGACGGCCAGGACGGCGACCCTCAGCCGACGGGCCGCGCCGAACAGCGCCAGCAGCCAGAGCAGCAGCCCGCAGGTGACCGCGGCCGTCATCGCGTGACCCGACGGGAACGCCGCGAAGTGCGCCGTGTCCACCGGGTCCTGCCACCGCGGCCGGTCCCGGCCCACCGCCACCTTCATCAGCTGCTGCACGGCGGAGCCCACCGCGCTCACCGCCGCCGCCCACAGGGCGAGCAGCCGTTCCCCGCGCCACCACAGCCACACCACTCCCGCCGCGACCAGCGCGCGCATCGCCCACGGATCCCACACCCAATCGCTGAGGATCCGGTTGGTCCCGGTGAGCTCCGGACTCCGGACGGCCGAGTCGTGCATCCCGTCCGCCACCGCGCGGTCGAACGACATCAGCGGCCCCCACTCGGTGGCGACCAGGACCAGCAGCAGGGCCGACAGGGCACCGGACACCAGCGCGACGACGGAGGCGAGGGGGGTGAAGGGAGTGAACGGGGGGCGTGTGGGGGGTGTGGTGGGGGAGTGCATGAGGTGATCCTCCCCTGCCTCCGCCCGGCTATCCCCGCCCTCCGGGCGGACGCCGGTACGTTCCGTACACTCCCTAGCCCAGCGCCCGCAGCGCCGGCACGAACGCCACCAGCAGCGGTACGACCGGGACGAGCGCGGCGGCGGCCGTCAGCCGCAGGCGCCGCCCCGCCGTCAGCCGCGGCGCGGCGGTCAGGAGCCGGTTCACGCGGTGCGGCAGACCGGCGTCCGGCGTCGGGCAGGGTCCGAACACCCCGCGGTGCTCGTTCAGTTCCACCAGCGCGAGCGCGATCGTCAGGCGCCCGTACCGCTTCGACGCCACGTCGTCCGCGGCCAGCTCCACCAGGCGGTGCATCTCGTCCCGGAACGCGGCGAACACCGGGATCTGCGGGAAACCCGTGGCCAGCGCCGTCGAGCAGTGCAGCAGCCAGTCGTGCCGCGCCCGCGCGTGCCCCTGCTCATGGGCCAGCACCGCATCGAGCTGATGCCCCTTCAGGCGGCGCAGCGCGCCGGTGGTGACGACCAGCCGGGGCACCTGGCCCGGCAGCCACCAGGCGTCCGGCCGCTCACCCTCCAGCAGCACCAGCGCGTCCGGGCCGGGCTCCTCGCCCGGCAACAGCGGTGCGCGCACCAGGAGTTCGGCGCGCCGGCGCCGGTGCCCCAGCCGGGACCGGCGCACCTCCCGGGTGAGCATCGCCCCGGTCCACAGGCCACCGCACGCGAGCAGGACCGCGAGCACGGCCGACCACGGCCCGTGCGCGCCGAGTTCGTACGCCTCGACCACCGCGCGCGGGGCGGGCGCGAAGACGTGACCCCGGACGGCCTGCCAGGCGGCCGCCGCGCTGAACGTCATCGACAGGGCGAAGCACAGCAGCACCGCCGCCACCACGCACTGCCACACCCACAGCGCCACGACCGGCTCGCGCTCCGGCCACGCGACCCGCGCCAGCAGACGCGGAGCCGCCACGGCGGTGAGAAGGCCGAGCCCGAGCAGCGCGAGGGAGACCAGCATGCCCTCACCTTAGGAGCGCGGGACTGTCCCCCGGTATGGCCTGGCACGTCAAGTGACGCACACCACGGAATCCGCAGCCCCCACGCCACGGAATCCGCAACGGCGGTCACATGGCCGCCAGCATCGCCAGCATGGCCAGTCCCATGGACACCCGGCACGCCGGAACCACCTCGGGACCCGCCGCACGGCCACCCGGGTCCGGTACCGGCACCGGACCGGCGGGCACCAGCCGCAGCCCGGCCCGCAGCACGTACGCCGCGTAGTAGACGAGCAGCACCGCCGTCACCGGCGCGACGCCGCCCGGCGCCGCGTGGGCGGCGTGCGCGCCCCCGCCCCCCGAGGCCATCGCCACCGCCATGTACACCATGGCCAGCGACCCCACCAGGTGGTGCAGATGGTGGCCCGCGCCGCGCCGGGCCGCCCACAGCGCGCGCAGCGAAGAGGCGCCGAACACCGCCGCGAACACCGCCCAGGTCCACCCGGTCGGCGCGAGGACGGCCGCCGGCAGGGCCATCGCGGCCATGCCGAAGCCCATCACCGCCTCGTCCGCCGCCGCCCGCCGCTCGGCGCCCGTGCTGCTCGCCGTCCGCGCCAGACAGAAGGCGCCGGCCGCCCCGCAGAGCGCCACCAGCAGCCAGCCGGACATCGCAGGTCCGTGCACGACGTACCCCCCTCGGCGAGACGGCTCCGACCGGGACGATGCCCGTGCCGGCGGGGTCCCACGCGAGCGCAGGGGCGTACGGGGGGCGCGCGAAGAGGGCGCGTTACGCTGCACACCGGGACCGACAGCGTGAGGGAGAGCCATGGACACCGCACTGCCCCTGGGCGCGGACGAACTGACCTACCGCGACGCCACCGAGGCCGACGTCCCCGTGCTCGTCGAGCTGGTCGAGTCGGCGTACCGGGGCGACTCCAGCCGCGCCGGCTGGACGACCGAGGCGGACATCCTGGAGGGGCAGCGCACCGACCCGCAGGGCGTGCGGGAGGTCATCGGCACGCCCGGTTCCCGCCTCCTGGTCGTCGAGCGCGACGGCGAGCCGGTCGCCTGCTGCCAGCTGGAACACCGCGGCGACGCCGCCTACTTCGGCATGTTCGCCGTACGGCCCGGCCTCCAGGGCGGTGGGCTCGGGCGGTGCGTCATGGCGGAGGCGGAACGGCTCGTCGTCGCCGAGTGGGGCGTGCGCGAGATGCACATGACGGTGATCTCGGTCCGCGACGAGCTGATCGCCTGGTACGAGCGGCGCGGCTACCGCCGTACGGGCCGGATGACCCCGTTCCCGTACGGCGACGAGCGCTTCGGCCTGCCGCAGCGCGACGACCTCGAGTTCGAGCTCCTGGTGAAGACGCTCGCGAAGACCGTCTGAGCCCCGGCGTACGGCACTCCTCAGGCGGCCGGTGCCGGTCCGCCCGTGTCCGCCGGGGACGCGCTACCCGCGCCCTGGCCCGAGGAGCCCGGGGGGCCGGTCCATGGCACCGGGCTTGCCCAGTGAACCGGTCGCGTCACCGGCCGTCTCACCGGTCGCCGCCCGCGCGCCGGCCGGCTCTCCGGGGGCACCCGGTTCGTCCGTGCGGAACGCCAGCCGTCCGTCGTCGACCGCCACCCGCACCCGTCCGCCCGCCGGGAGCCTGCCGTCCAGCAGGAGCCGGGACAGGTGGTTGTCGACCTCGCGCTGGATCGTGCGCCGCAGCGGCCGCGCGCCGTACTCCGGCTGGTGGCCGCGGCGGGCGATCCAGTCGACGGCGTCGGGGGCGAACTCGACCGAGATCTCCTGCGCGCGCATCCGGCGCCGGGTCTCCTCCAGCAGCAGATCGGTGATCCGGCGCAACTGCTCCTCGTCGAGGCGCCGGAAGATGACGATCTCGTCGATACGGTTGAGGAACTCGGGGCGGAAGTGCTCACGCAGCGGCCGCAGCGCCCGCTCCCGCGCCGCGTCGCCGGCCGCCCCGCCGTCCGCGGCGCCGAAGCCGACCATGCCGCGTCCGGTGCCGATCGCCTCGGAGCCGAGGTTGCTGGTCATCACGATGACCGTGTTCTTGAAGTCGACCGTGCGGCCCTGCGAGTCGGTCAGCCGCCCGTCGTCCAGCACCTGGAGCAGGATGTTGAACACGTCCGGGTGGGCCTTCTCCACCTCGTCCAGCAGCAGCAGGGAGTACGGGTGGCGGCGCACCGACTCCGTCAGCTGCCCGGCCTCCTCGTGCCCCACGTACCCGGGCGGCGCGCCGACCAGCCGGCTGACCGTGTGCCGCTCCTGGAACTCGCTCATGTCCAGGCGCACCATCCGCTCGTCGCTGCCGAACAGCGCGTCCGCCAGGGCCCGGGCCAGCTCCGTCTTGCCGACACCGGTGGGGCCGAGGAACAGGAAGCTGCCGATCGGGCGGCGCGGGTCGGCGAGGCCCGCGCGGGACCTCAGCACCGCTTCCGAGACGGCCCTGACGGCCTCGTCCTGCCCGATGACCCGCTGCCGCAGATGCTCCTCGAGACCCAGGAGCCGGGCCTTCTCCTCCTGGGTGAGGCTGGCGACCGGGATGCCGGTCTGCCTGCTGACGACCTCGGCGATGTCCTCGGCGGTGACCTCCACGACCGCTCCGTCGCCGGCGGGCCGCTCCACGCGCCCCGCCCTGATCCGTTCAGTGATCTCCTGGATGCGGTCGCGCAGCTCGGTCGCCTTCTCGTACTGCTCGTCCGCCACCGCCTGCGCCTTGTCCCGGGACAGCTGCTCCGCCTGCCGCTCCAGGGCCCGTACGTCGGTGTCGGTGTGGGTGCGCAGCCGGACGCGGGCGCCGGCCTGGTCGATCAGGTCGATGGCCTTGTCGGGCAGGAACCGCTCGGTCAGGTACCGGTCGGACAGCTCGACGGCGGCGAGCAGCGCCTCGTCGGTGTAGCGCACCTGGTGGTGGGCCTCGTAGCGGTCCTGGAGGCCGCGCAGGATCTCCACCGCGTCCTCCGGGTTCGGCTCCGGCACCAGGATGGGCTGGAACCGGCGGGCCAGCGCCGCGTCCTTCTCGACGTACCGGCGGTACTCCTCCATCGTCGTCGCGCCGATGACGTGCAGCTCACCGCGGGCGAGCGCGGGCTTGAGCATGTTGCCCGCGTCCATCGGGCCGCTGTCGCCGCCCCCGCTGCCCGCGCCCGCGCCGACGACCGTGTGCAGTTCGTCGATGAAGACGATCAGCTCGCCGGAGTGCGCGCGGATCTCCTCGATGATGGTGTTCAGCCGCTCCTCGAAGTCGCCCCGGTAGCGGGTCCCGGCGACGACTCCGGACAGGTCCAGCGCCACCACCCGGCGGTCGCGCAGGGTGTCCGGCACGTCGTGCTCGGCGATGCGCTGGGCCAGGCCCTCGACGATGGCCGTCTTGCCGACCCCGGCGTCACCGATGAGCACGGGGTTGTTCTTGCCGCGCCGCGACAGCACCTCCACCGTCTGCTCGATCTCCAGGTCCCGGCCGATCACCGGGTCGATCCGGCCCTCCTTGGCCATGTCCGTCAGGTCGCGGCCGTACTTGTCCAGCGTGGGCGTGCCGCGCGGCGGCGCGGGCCGCTGCTCGGTGTCGCCCACCCACGGGCCGGGGCCGCCGCGCCCGGGTCCGGAGCCCTGCACGGAGCCGGGGTCGAACTTGGCCGCGTTCAGGATCCGCCCCGCCGCCGAGTCCGGGTTCGAGGCGAGCGCCGCCAGCACGTGCTCGGGCCCGATGTACGAGGCACCCGTGTGCCGGGCCAGGTCGTGGGCGTCGAGCAGCGCCCGCTTGACGGCGGGCGTGACGGCGATCCGGGACTGCGGCGGCCCCTCGCCGGCCGTCCGGTCGATCTCGTCGGCCAGGGCGTCGGGGTCGGCGCCCGCGCGCGCGATCAGGTCACGGGTGGGCTCGGTGGCGAGGGCCGCCCGCAGCAGGTGCTCGGTCTCCAGGTCGGTACTGCCGTGTTCGGCGGCGTACGAGGCGGCGTCGCCGACCATCCGGCGCGCGGGTTCGCTCATCAGGCGACCGATGTCGATGTACCGGGGGATGGGCCGCCCGCCCGCGGGCGACGATCCCGCCCCGCTCCCGAAGAAGCGGGCCAGAAACTCGCTGAACGGGTCGGAGCCGTAACCCTCCGGACCCATAAAACCGCTGCTCATATGCGTCCGTTCCGGTGTCCGGTAATGGCCGGGACACGCTGTACGAGAAGACCTGCTGGATCCAGGTCGCGGGTTCCCGAGCGCTTTCCGGTTACACCTGTGACACCAGTGACACGGGAGGGGGACGCGGGGTCCGGCCGCCCCGGGAGGCGCGTGACGCCCCCGGGGCCGGGCCGCCGGGCGTCAGGCCGTGAAGCGGCCCGTGCGGCGGATCTCCGGGTGGTCGGTGGTCGCCCCGTCCAGCTCCAGGGCCCTGACGAGCCGCAGGTGCTCCGGTGTGTTGACCACCCAGGCGATGATCCGCAGCCCCGCCGCCCGCGCCCGTTCGGTGGTCTCCAGGGTGAGGCGGCGGATGTTCAGCGCGAGCGCGCCGGCGCCCACCGCCAGCGCCCGGGCCACGATGTCGTCGCCCCAGTGACTGGCGATGAGCACGGTGCGGACGCCCGGTACGAGCCGGGCGATCTCGGCGACCGCCTCGTCGTGGAACGAGGAGACCTCCACCCGCCCGGTCAGGTCGCGCCGGTGCATCACCTCGGCCAGTGCCCGGGCGGCGGCCACGTCCTTGATCTCCGCCTGGAGCGGGATCCGCACGGCGTCCAGGACGTCCTCGAACACCGGGATCCGTTCGCCCAGCCCGGCGTCGAGCTCCCGCAGCTCGGCCAGGGTCTTGTCGGCGACGGCCCCGGTGCCGTCGGTCGTCCGGTCCACCTCGGCGTCGTGCATGACGACCAGGGCGCCGTCCTTGCTCAGGTGCAGGTCCAGTTCGATGACGTCCATGCCCGCGTGCTCCGCGCGGACGAAGGACCGCAGGGTGTTCTCCGGCTCGACACCCATGACTCCGCGATGACCGATGGTGAGGAAACTCAAGATCTTCTCGCTTCCGTCGACGGCGGTTGCCGCACGGTGCCGTGCCACCCGCGGCACCGTCGCAGCCTAACGATCCGTACCCGGGAGGGAACCCTTCGTGCACGGGGAAGCCGGTCGATCCGGCTCCGCCCGGCGCGCCGCGATGCTCTTCACCCGTACGTGGGCGCGTCGTTGGGGGCGTGAAACCGGTCACGCGTCCAGGGGCCGTGGCGGTGCCGAAACTGCGTGGAAGCGGCTGCGTACCCCGCGTGTGACAGGAAAAACACCGGTTGGGGCGGGGGGTCGGCAGGATATTCTCTTCTTGCTCCCCTTGTGGCGGAGAAGCATCCATGGATACGGTTCCTTGACGCGAGGTTCTCCCGTGGAGGAATGGTGATGACGGAAATTCTTGTGCAGGATGTAACGGGCGGGGATGTTTCCGCCGATGTCCGGGTGGTCGAGCACCCGGCGTGGCCCGAGCTCAAGAATGCCGTGCAGGAGATCCGCCCCTGGCAGTCCGCGGACGGCTCCATCGACTTCGAGGCCGAGGGCGCCCCGTCCCGCGCCGTCGTCGAGACCACGCTCGACCGTGTCGTCTCCGCCGTCGAGCAGCTCTCCCCGCTGCTCCCGCACGACACCGCGTACCACCGGGCGCTCGTCGCCGACCTGCGCAAGTGGGCCGACGGCGGCTTCGCCGTGCCGGACTTCCTGGACTCGCTGCTGGCCTTCCAGCCCGCGGCCAACCGGGCCGACGGCCTCCAGCACCTGGTGCTGTTCCCGATGTACACGCAGAACGGCAACCCGGACCGCAACCTGGAAGCCGTCGTCCTGCGCATGGTCTGGCCGGAGTGGCTCGCCGAGCTCGAGGCCACCCGCTACGACAACCCGCTGTTCTGCGGCATCACCTTCGAGGACTTCACCGACGGCTACGACACCAACTCGGCCGTCCTGTTCCCCGAGACGATCGCCGTGCGCGAGGCCCCCGAGCGCTTCAGCTGGGGCGGCATCTTCTGCGACCGCGAGGCCGCCCGCTTCCGCCGCGTCACCGAGGCGGCCGTGGACATCCTCGGTCTCGACCTGCCCGACGACATCCGCGAGATGCTCGGCGACCAGGACCGCTGCGAGAAGGCCTTCGTGCTCTGGGACATGGTCCACGACCGCACCCACAGCCACGGCGACCTCCCGTTCGACCCGTTCATGATCAAGCAGCGCCAGCCGTTCTGGATGTACGGCCTGGAGGAGCTGCGCTGTGACCTCACCGCCTTCAAGGAGGCCGTGAAGCTGGAGGCCGAGGGCAACGCGCACGGCCGTGACGTCCAGTACGCCGTGCTGTTCGACCGGATGTTCCGCTTCCCGCTCAGCGGCGACCGCAACCGCAACTACGACGGCCTCGGCGGCCAGCTGCTCTTCGCCTACCTGCACAAGCACGACGTGCTGCGCTGGACCGACAACACGCTGAAGATCGACTGGCAGCGCGCCCCGCAGGTCACCAACCAGCTGTGCGGCGAGATCGAGCAGCTCTACCGCGACGGCATCGACCGCCCGAAGCTTGTCCACTGGTTCGCCGCGTACGACCTGGTGTCGACCTACCTCGCCCCGCACCCCGGCTCCCGCTGGGCCAAGGGCCCCGACGCCCTGGACCTGGGCCTGCCGCCGCGCAAGCTCGTCGACGACGTGCTTCCCGACGAGTTTCCGCTGAGCATGTTCTATGAGGCCCTCTCCAAGAAGCTGAAGAACGTGATCGCCTCCACCAAGGGCATCACCGCCGACAACGCCGGTGACCAGGCCGCCGAGAGGGTCGCCGCGTGAGCTCTCGTACGGAGGAGACGTCGACCATGAACGGCAAGGGCAACGGAAACGGCGGCCCGCTCGAGGGCGCCGTCGTCGCGGTGGCCGGAGCGGCGGGAGCGGCCGGCCGGGCCGCCCTGCTGCGGCTCGCGGAGGCCGGAGCGACCGTGGTCGCCTCCGACGCCGACCCGCAGCGGCTCGCGGAGGCGGTCGACGCCGCCCGGTACGCGCACGGCGGGGCGACCGTCGTCGGTGACACCGTCGACCTGCTCGACCCGGCCGCGGCCCGCGAGTGGGCCGACAAGACCGAGAAGGAGTTCGGGCGGATCGACGGCCTGGTCCACCTGGTCGGCGGCTGGCGCGGCAGCGCCACCTTCGCCGAGACGGACCTCGCCGACTGGACCCTCCTGGAGAAGCTCCTGATCCGCACGGTCCAGAACACCACGCTCGCCTTCCACGACGGGCTGCTGCGCAGCGACCGCGGCCGCTACGTCCTGGTCAGCGCCGCCGGTGCCAGCAAGCCGACCGCCGGGAACGCCGCCTACGCCGCCTCCAAGGCCGCCGCCGAGGCGTGGACGCTCGCGCTCGGCGACGCCTTCCGCAAGGCGGGCGGCGAGGAGGGCCCGAAGGCCGCGGCTACGATCCTGATCGTGAAGGCTCTGGTGCACGACGCCATGCGCGCCGAGCGCCCGAACGCCAAGTTCGCGGGCTTCACGGACGTCATGGATCTGGCCGACGAGATCGCCGCCGTCTGGGACAAGCCCGCCCGGGAAGTGAATGGACAGCGCCTGTGGCTGACCCCCAAGCCGTGAACCCCCTGACCGCCAGGACGGACGCGAAGCGTCGCCACGACCCGGCGGTCCGGGGCTTCGCCAGCGACAACTACGCCGGCGTCCACCCCGAGGTCCTGGCCGCCATCGCCCTCGCCAACGGGGGCCACCAGGTCGCCTACGGCGAGGACGTGTACACCGATCACCTCCAGCGGGTGATGCACAGTCACTTCGGCCCCACCGCCGAGGCGTACCCGGTGTTCAACGGCACCGGGGCCAACGTCACCGCCCTCCAGGCGCTCACCGACCGCTGGGGCGCGGTGATCTGCGCCGAGTCCGCGCACATCAACGTGGACGAGGGCGGGGCGCCCGAGCGCATGGCGGGGCTCAAGCTGCTGACCGTGCCGACCCCGGACGGCAAGCTGACGCCCGAGCTGATCGACCGGCAGGCGTTCGGCTGGGACGACGAGCACCGCGCCATGCCGCAGGTCGTCTCGATCACCCAGAACACCGAACTGGGCACCGTCTACACGGTGGACGAGATCCGCGCCATCGTGGACCACGCCCACGGCCTGGGCATGAAGGTGTACCTGGACGGCGCCCGGATAGCCAACGCGGCCGCCTCGCTGAACGTCCCGATGCGGGCGTTCACCAACGCGGTCGGCGTGGACGTCCTGTCCTTCGGCGGCACCAAGAACGGCATGCTCGCCGGCGAGTGCGTGGTGGTGCTCAACCCGGACGTGGCCCGCCACATGAAGCACCTGCGCAAGATGTCGATGCAGCTCGCCTCCAAGATGCGGTTCGTCTCGGCGCAGTTCGAGGCGCTCCTCGCCAAGGACCTGTGGCTGCGCAACGCCCGGCACGCCAACGCGATGGCGCAGCGCCTGGCGGAGGGTGTGCGGGCGGTGGACGGGGTGGAGATCCTCTACCCGGTCCAGGCGAACGCCGTGTTCGCCCGGCTCCCGCACGCGGTGACGCGACGGCTCCAGGAGCGCTTCCGGTTCTACTTCTGGGACGAGGCGGCCGGCGACGTGCGGTGGATGTGCTCGTACGACACCACCGAGGACGACGTCGACGCGTTCCTGCTGGCGCTGAAGGAAGAGATGGCGCACGCGTAACCCTGCACGGCCACGCGGCCGGCTCGGAGTCGAAGGACTCCGGGCCGGCCGCGTCGTCGTTTGCGCCCGGGACAGCGAAGTCCAATGGAGTGTACTGCGTGGTGCTGTAAGGTGAACCACGGGCGTTGATCGCCCCACGGCGCACCACGCCATTCGCCCGCGACCCGGAACGGCCGACCATGACCCTGACGCTCACCGTCGCCGACGAGGTACGCGCCCTCGTCCCCGGCTTCACCCCTCTCGCCGTCGAGGCGCGCGGACTGGTCAACGGACCCAGCGACGCCACCAGCTCCGCCCTCCTGGACGACGCCGCCCGCCGACTCGCCGCCCGCCTCGACGGCCGCGCCCCGCACGAGGACCAGCACGTCGCCGCCTGGCGCGAGGCGTACAGCGCCTTCGGCGCCAAGCCGTCCCGTACGCGCAACTCCGCCGAAGCCCTCGCCCGGCGCGCCCTCGCCGACGGCGGCCTGCCCCGCATCAACCTGCTCGTCGACGCCTACAACGCCGTCAGCGTGGCCCACCTCGTCCCGGTGGGCGGCGAGGACACCGACCGGATCCGGGGCGGCATGCGGCTGCTCCGCGCCACCGGGACGGAGCCGTTCGTCACCGCCGCGGGCGGTCGGGAGGTCGTCGAGCACCCGGAGGCCGGGGAAGTGGTCTGGTGCGACGACGAGGGCGTCACGTGCCGCCGCTGGAACTGGCGGCAGGGCGTCCGCACCCGCCTCACCGAGCGGTCGGTGAACGCGCTGTTCCTGCTGGAGGGCCTCGCCCCCATGCCGCTCACGGCCCTGGAGGCCGCGGGCGCCGAACTGGCCGAGACGCTGGAGAAGCTCAGCCCCGGCGCGCGGATCACCGTCCACGGCCCGGCCTGACCCGCGTGGCGGCGCCCGGCCGGGGCAGCGACCCGGCGTCCGCCCCGCCCCTGCCGGAGCCCGGGGGCGCTCAGCCCGCCTCGCGGACCTCCGCCGCGGTCGGGGCGGTGCCACCGAGGTGCGCCGGGACCCACCAGGTGTCGGCGGCGTCCTTGGGGCGCACGGGGTACGCGCGCTGCGCCGCCTCGAGCAGTTCCTGCACGCGCTCGCGCAGCCGCCGGGTGATCGCGCCGGCGTACTGGTCGGACGGCGCCTCCACCGGCTCGCCCACCCGGATCGTCACCGGGATGTGGCTGCGCCGGAAGTTGCGGGGCCGGCCCTTGGTCCACACCCGTTGGGTGCCCCACAGGGCCATCGGGATCAGCGGGACGCCCGCCTCCTGCGCCAGGCGCGCCGCCCCGGACTTGAAGCTCTTGAGCGTGAACGACTGGGAGATCGTCGCCTCGGGGAACACCCCGATGATCTCGCCCGCACGAAGGGACTCCAGGGCGTGGCGGTAGGCCGCCTCGCCCTGCTGGCGGTCGACCGGGATGTGCTTCATCCCGCGCATCAGAGGGCCGGAGATCTTGTGGCGGAACACCGAGTCCTTGGCCATGAAGCGCACCAGCCGCTTCTGCGGCAGCGCCGCCAGCCCGGTGAAGATGAAGTCCAGATAGCTGATGTGGTTGCTGACCAGCACGGCCCCGCCGGTGCGCGGGATGTTCTCCGAACCCTGAGTGTCGATCTTGAGGTCGAGCGCCTTGAACATCGTGAGTGCGGCGCCGATGACCGGCCGATAGACGAGTTCTGCCACGGGAGAAGACCCTTCCTCTGTGCCTCGGGAGGATTCTCCCGGCAAAGTTACGCAGCCGTAGGTACGGCATTGCGCCGATCGTGCACCATGGGCGCCGTACAGACCAGTCCTGACGACTCCGGACAGCGAGATCCTCGTCACGTCATGTCCGCTCAGGAGGGGTTTCATGCCCCTATCGGGAATCCTACGGACCCGTTTTCGCGCTGGACCGGGGGGCACCACCGAAGGGTGGGGGCCGTGGACGAGAGACAGGAGGCCGCAGTGCGCGACGCGGGAGTGCGGGCGACCGGGACGGACCGGAGCGTGCTCGGCGCGGACGAGCTGGGGGCGCCGCTGGGGGAGCGGGCGACGCTCGTGCAGTTCTCCAGCGCGTTCTGCCAGCCGTGCCGCGCCACCCGCCGCACCCTGGCCGAGGTCGCCGCGATGGTCGACGGCGTCGCCCACGTCGAGATCGACGCCGAGCACCACCTCGCCCTGGTGCGCGAGCTGGCCATCGCCAGGACCCCGACGGTCCTGGTCCTCGACGGCGAGGGCCGCATCGTCCGCAGGGCGGCCGGCCAGCCCCGCAAGGCCGACGTCATCGTCGCGCTCGGCCAGGCGGTGTGACGCCCAGTGACACACGTCGCACATCCCGGCCCGCCCTTGACTGTGCATGCCATCGATCGACAGGCTGACGCCGTGCCCCAGGAACCTCTCCTTCACGGGCGGGCGGACGCCGACCCCGCCCGCAACGCGAGCGCGCGCTGTCCGGGTGTCTGAGCAGCCACGGAACACCGCCCCGCGCCCTCCGCAGAAGGACCCCTCCATGACGGTCTCGCCCCACCCCGGCCTCCAGGCCGCCCTGCCTCCCCAGCGGCCCGCACCCCGCCCCGGCGGACCCGAGCTGCTCCGCTCCGTCTTCCGGCGGCACGCGGCGGGCGTCGCGGTGATCACCGCCCGGGGCGAGCGGCCCGTCGGCTTCACCGCCACCTCGCTCACCTCGGTCTCCGCGGACCCCCCGATGATCTCGTTCGGCGTAGGGACCTCGTCCTCCAGCTGGCCGGTCCTCGCGGAGGCCGGACACATCGGGGTCCACGTCCTGGGAGAGCACCAGCGGGAGCTCGCCGCCACCTTCGCCCGCAGTGGCGCCGACCGCTTCGGCGCGCCCACGCGCTGGTACGAGGGGCCCGAGGGCGTACCGGTGCTGCACGGGGTGCAGGCCTGGCTGGTGGGCCGGATCGTGGCCCGCGTCCCGGCCGGCGACCACCGCCTGGTGCTGGCCGAGGTGGTCGCCGGGGACGCGTCCGGCGACGGCCGTCCGCTGCTGTACCACGAGGGGCGCTTCAACGCTCTGCGCGACTGAGAAGTCCCGGTTACGGAGCGTTGGCAAGGTCACAGTTCAAAGCGCTTGCTTACCGGGAAAGCAATCGATGTACTGACGAGTAATATTTCGGGAGGGGCGTCCACCGCCCCGAGCGGAAACCGTCCCATCAGGCGCCTATGCTGCGTGCAACAAGGCAGCCCAGTTATGACGATGTGTAGGAGAGCCGGCGTGAGCTTGAGGATCGTTGTCTGTGTGAAGTACGTGCCCGACGCCACCGGCGACCGGCACTTCGCCGATGACCTGACCGTCGACCGCGACGACGTCGACGGCCTGCTGTCGGAGCTGGACGAGTACGCGGTGGAGCAGGCGCTCCAGATCGCCGAGGAGGCCGACGACGCGGAGATCACCGTGCTCACCGTCGGCCCCGAGGACGCCAAGGACGCGCTGCGCAAGGCGCTGTCCATGGGCGCCGACAAGGCGGTCCACGTCGAGGACGACGACCTGCACGGCTCCGACGTCATGGCCACCTCGCTCGTGCTGGCCAAGGCCGTCGAGAAGACCGGGTACGACCTGGTCATCTGCGGCATGGCGTCCACCGACGGCACCATGGGCGTCCTGCCGGCGATCCTCGCCGAGCGCCTGGGCGTCCCGCAGGTCACCCTGCTCTCCGAGGTCTCGGTGGAGGACGGCACCGTCAAGGGCCGCCGCGACGGCGACACCGCGTCCGAGCAGCTGGAGGCTTCGCTGCCGGCCGTCGTGTCCGTGACGGACCAGTCGGGCGAGGCCCGCTACCCGTCCTTCAAGGGCATCATGGCCGCCAAGAAGAAGCCGGTGGAGTCCCTGGAGCTGGACGACCTGGACATCGACGCCGACGAGGTCGGCCTCGAGGGCTCCTGGACCAAGGTCGACTCGGCCGCGGAGCGTCCGGCCCGCACGGCCGGCACCATCGTCAAGGACGAGGGCGAGGGCGGCAAGCAGCTCGCCGAGTTCCTCGCGGGCCAGAAGTTCATTTAGGTCGTGCCTGCGAAGTCCCGTCTGCCCGGCCCCGCCCTCCGGGCGGACGACGCTACTTCGCAGACACTCCCCGGGCTCGCGCGAGCCACTCCCCGCCCCCAGACTCTTCGCACCGCAGGAGATTGAAGTCCCATGGCTGAAGTTCTCGTCTACGTCGACCACGTGGACGGTGCCGTCCGCAAGCCCACCCTGGAGCTGCTGACGCTGGCCCGCCGCATCGGCGAGCCGGTCGCCGTCGCCCTCGGCTCCGGCGCCGAGGCCACCGCCGCCACGCTCGCCGAGCACGGCGCGGTCAAGGTCCTCACCGCCGACGCCGCCGAGTTCGCCGACTACCTCGTCGTACCGAAGGTGGACGCCCTCCAGGCCGCCCACGAGGCCGTGTCCCCGGTCGCCGTGCTCGTCCCGTCCTCCGCCGAGGGCAAGGAGATCGCGGCCCGCCTCGCGGTCCGCATCGGCTCCGGCATCATCACCGACGCCGTCGACCTCGAGGCCGGCGACGAGGGCCCGGTGGCCACCCAGTCGGCGTTCGCCGCCTCCTTCACCACCAAGTCCCGTGTGTCCAAGGGCACCCCGGTCATCACGGTCAAGCCGAACTCGGCCCCCGTGGAGGCCGCCCCGGCCGCCGGCGCCGTCGAGGCCCTCGCCGTCTCGTTCTCCGAGAAGGCCACCGGCACCAAGGTCGTCTCCCGCACCCCGCGCGAGTCGACCGGCCGCCCCGAGCTGACCGAGGCCGCGATCGTGGTCTCCGGCGGCCGCGGCGTCAACGGCGCCGAGAACTTCTCGATCATCGAGGACCTCGCCGACTCCCTCGGTGCCGCCGTCGGCGCCTCCCGCGCCGCCGTGGACGCGGGCTGGTACCCGCACTCCAACCAGGTCGGCCAGACCGGCAAGTCGGTCTCGCCGCAGCTGTACATCGCCTCCGGCATCTCCGGTGCGATCCAGCACCGCGCCGGCATGCAGACCTCGAAGACCATCGTGGCCATCAACAAGGACGCCGAGGCCCCGATCTTCGACCTGGTCGACTACGGCGTGGTCGGCGACCTGTTCCAGGTCGTCCCGCAGCTGACCGAGGAGATCAAGACCCGCAAGGGCTGACCTGCGGCATCTCTCCGGCTCCGGGGCCGCGCGGTGAGTCCACCGCGCGGCCCCGCGTCGTTGGGGCGACCATTGACGCAGGTCAATGACACCCATTAACTTCACCATACGGATTGTTGATTCCGTGTAGTGGAAATTTGGAGGGTGTGGGAATGGGTCAGCAGGAGAAGGTGGCAACGAGCCTCGCCGGCGCGGTCAGCGAGGGCATCAGCGCCTCCCTCGTCTCGGTCGACGAAGAGCTCGCACGCCGCTACCCGGGCGACCCGGGCACCCGCCAGCCCGTCCACACCGTCTACGTGCCCGGAGACGCCTTCGACGCCGGAACCATCCGCTCCTGGGGCGACCAGGCCCTCGCCATGCTCGACGAGCACGCCCCCGACGCCGCCTCCCTCGCCGCCGCCCTCGGCCTGCCCGACGAACTCGCCGACGACGTCCACGCGCGCGTGCGGGCCAAGCTGGAGCACGAGCCCATCGAGGACCTCCGCGTCGACTTCGAGGACGGCTACGGCGGGAAGGACGGCGCCGCCGAGGACGCGGACGCCGCCCGCGCCGCCCGCCTGATCTCCGAGGCGTACGCCACCGGCACCGCCGCCCCGTACATGGGCATCCGCATGAAGTGCATGGAGGCCGCCGTACGGGACCGGGGCATCCGCACCACCGACGTCTTCCTCAGCGGACTCATGGAGCACGGTGGCCTCCCCGAGGGGCTCGTCCTCACCCTCCCCAAGGTCACCTACGCCGAACAGGTCAGCGCCTTCGTACGGCTCGTCGAGGCCTTCGAGAAGGCCCACGGCCTCGACGCCGGCCGCCTCGGCTTCGAGATCCAGATCGAGACCAGCCAGGCCATCCTGGCGCCCGACGGCACCGCCACCGTCGCACGCATGATCGACGCCGCCGAGGGCCGCGCCACCGGCCTGCACTACGGCACCTTCGACTACAGCGCCTGCCTCGGCGTCTCCGCCGCCTACCAGGCCAGCGACCACCCGGCCGCCGACCACGCCAAGGCGATCATGCAGGTCGCCGCCGCCGGCACCGGCGTACGCGTGTCCGACGGCTCCACCAACGTCCTCCCGGTCGGCCCCACCGACAAGGTCCACGACGCCTGGCGGCTGCACTACGGCCTCACCCGCCGCGCCCTGGCCCGCGCCTACTACCAGGGCTGGGACATGCACCCCGGCCACCTGCCCACCCGGTACGCCGCCGTCTTCGCCTTCTACCGCGAGGGCTTCGAACAGGCCGCCGCCCGCCTGTCCGCGTACGCCAACCAGGCGGGCGGCGACGTCATGGACGAGCCCGCCACCGCCAAGGCCCTCAGCTCCTACCTGCTGCGCGGCATCGACTGCGGCGCCCTCGGAACCGACGAGGTCGCCCGTCTCACCGGACTGACCCGCGCGGACCTCGACGGCTTCGCCGCGCCGCGCCGAGGCGACCTGACGGCGACCGCCCCGTAGGGACGGCTGTCGTCAGGGTTGTCATCGCTGCCCCGTACTCTGTAACGCGTTCGGACGGGAACACGACACAGGGAACGGGGCAGCGGTGTCTTCGGGGGAGAACGAACTGATCGCCGGGCGCTACCGGGTGGTCCGGCAGCTCGGGCGCGGCGGCATGGGCGTCGTCTGGCGCGCGGTCGACGAGGTACTGGGCCGCGAGGTGGCCGTCAAGGAGCTCCGTACGTACACGGACTCCTCCGGCCACGAACTGGCCGACCTGCGGCTGCGGATGCAACGCGAGGCGCGGGCCGCCGCGCGCGTGCGCCACCCCGGGGTCATCGCCGTCCACGACGTCGCCGACCACCAGGGCCGCCCGGTCATCGTCATGGAGTTCGTCGACGGACCGTCCCTCGACGATGTCCTCGCCGAACACGGCGTCATGGACCCGCGCGAGGCCGCCGCGGTCGGCGCGAAGGTGCTGGAGGCGCTCGCCGCCGCCCACGCGGCGGGGGTGCTCCACCGCGACGTCAAGCCCGGGAACGTGCTGCTGGACCGCGGCGGCCGGGTCGTCCTCACCGACTTCGGCATCGCCGCCATGGACGACCCGGGTGACGGCTCCACCGCCCACCTCACGCGCAGCGGCGAGATCGTCGGCTCCCTCGACTACCTGGCCCCCGAGCGGGCCCAGGGCCAGGACCCCGGCCCGGCGTCCGACGTATGGGCGCTCGGCGCCACGCTGTACGCGGCGGTCGAAGGCGCCTCCCCCTTCCGGCGTACGTCGACGTGGTCGACGCTCACCGCGATCGTCACCGAACCCCTGCCCGAACCCCGGAGGGCGGGCGCCCTCGGCCCCGTACTGGGGCAGCTGATGCACAAGGACCCGGCGCAGCGGCCGGACGCGACGACCGCGGCGCGGCTCCTGGCAGCGGTCGCCGAGGGCGCCGACCCCGGCCCCACGGCCGCGGCGCCGGTGTACGTCCCGACCGAGCGGACCGTCCTGCCCCACCAGCCGCAGGGCTTCGGCCCCGCGCCCACGGCGCCCCCGGCACAGCCCGTCGCCCCCCTGCCGACGGCCGGTGGCGTGCCCACGGCCCCGGTGGCGCCGGCCGAGCGCAAGAGCCGCGGCAAGGTCCTCGTCGCGGTGGCGACGGCGGCGGTCCTGCTGGCCGGAGGAGGCGTGACGTACGCCTTCATGGACGGCGGCAAGAAGCCGGCCACGGGTCAGGAACTGGCCGGTGGGCAGGCCGACCCCGGCTCCACCCCGGACCCGGGCCGCCCGCTCGACCCGGGCACCGCCCCGTCCGCGGCCGGCACGTCACCCGCGGCCCAGCCGTCCGCCTCCGAGCCGGCGGACGCGAAGCCCTCCACAAAGGCCGGCGACAAGCCGCGCGCCACCGCCTCCCCCTCAGCGACGACCCCCGGCGGCGGCACTGACGGCGGCACCTCCGGAGGCACGTCCGGAGGGGCGGGCAAGAGCACCGGCGGCACGTCCGGCACGACGGGCGGCGGCGCGGCGACCACCACCGGCGGCGGGGGAGCCCCCGCCCCGGCGCCCGTGTGCCACTCCACCGGCGGCGGGAAGTACAACTGCCAGGTCTGGCGCACCGCCACGTCCCACCGCGCCGACGGCAGCCAGGCCGGCGTCCTCAACGCGGGCACCAACTACTTCTACTGCCAGTCCGACCTGGGCCGCCGCGAGACCCACGGCGACTGGACCAACACCTGGTGGGCCCGCACCGACGACGACAGCGGCAACACCGGCGTCTACGTCAGCGACGTCTACATCAAGGGCGGCGACAACGACCAGCCGCTGCCCGGCCTGCCCGTCTGCTGAGCCGCCGCCCGGGCTCAGCGGGACGGCGCGACGAGCCCCATCTCATAGGCCGTGATCACCAGTTGCACCCGGTCCCGGGCACCCAGCTTCGTGAACAGCCGTGACACGTGCGACTTGGCGGTGGCCACGGAGATGACCAGGTCCTCGGCGATCTCGGTGTTCGACCGGCCGCGTCCCACCAGCGTGAGCACCTCCCGCTCCCGCTCGGTGATGCCGTCCGGCGGCAGCGGGGGACCGGAGCGCTCCCCGGCACCCGTGGGACGCGCGACGAAGTCGGCGATCAGACGGCGCGTCACCGCCGGTGCGATCAGCGCGTCACCGGCGGCGACCACCCGGATCGCCGCGAGGATGTCGTCCAGGGCCATGTCCTTGACCACGAAGCCGCTCGCCCCGGCCCGGAGCGCGCCGTACACGTGGTCGTCCTCGTCGAAGGTCGTCAGTACGAGGACCCGCGTCGCCGCCGGGCCGCCCGTGATGAGACGGGTGGCCTCGATCCCGTCCATGCCGGGCATACGGATGTCCATCACCACCACGTCGGGCGCCAGGTCCCGCACCAGACCGACCGCCTCGACGCCGGTCGCGGCCTCACCGACGACCTCCAGGCCGGGCTGATCGGCCATGATCATACGGAGACCGGACCGCACCAGCGGCTGGTCGTCGGCGAGGACGACACGGATGGTCACCGGGCCCCCGCCCCGGCCTCCGCGGCCTCCGGAAGGGGCAGCCGCGCCGCCACCCGGAAGCCGCCCCCCGGGCGCGGCCCGGCGCTCAGGCGGCCGTGCAGCAGCCCGGCCCGCTCCCGCATGCCCACGATGCCGAAGCCGTGCGCCGGAGCGTCCACCGGGGCGCCCCGCCCGTCGTCGACGACCTCCACGACCAGCTCCTCGTCCTCGTACCCGACGGTCACCCGGCACCACCCGGCGCCCGCGTGGCGGACCACGTTGGTCAGCGCCTCCTGAACGATACGGTAGGCCGCCAGGTCGAGGTCCGGCGGCAACGGCCGCTGCTCCCCGGCGCGTTGCACCTCGACGCGTACGCCCGCCTCCATGGTGGCCGCCACCATCCGGTCCAGGTCCGCCAGACCCGGCGACGGCGCGAGCGGCGCCCCACCGGCGGCCCCGGCCCCCGCACCGGCCGCCCCCGAGGCCCCGGCCCCCGCGCCCGCAGGCTCCGCGTCGGTCCTGCGGAGCGCCACCAGCGTCCGCCGCAGACCCGACAGGGCCTCCCTGCTCGTGGCCTCGATGGCGCGCAGCGCCTCCGCCGCCTCCTCGGGCCGCTTGGCGATGACCCGGCTCCCCGCCCCGGCCTGGATGGCGATGATGCCGATGCTGTGCGCGACCATGTCGTGCAACTCCCGCGCGATCCGCAGCCGTTCGGCCGTCACCGCCTCCGCCACCTCCTGCGACCGCAGCGCCACCGCGTGCTCCCGCCGCTCGCGGCCGAGCAGGCCGACCGTGCAGGACGCGACCATCGCCAGGAGCGCGATCACCCCGTTCACCGTCAGGGCGTCCCCGCGCGCGAAGGCACCGATGCCCAGGAGCTGCACGGCGAAGGCGGCAGCCACGGCGGCCACCGCCGCCCGCCGCCCGCACGTGGCGACCACGAAGCCCAGGACGAGGTTCACCGCCACGTACGCCAGGAACTGGCCCTGGAACGCCACCGGCACCGGCACGGGCCCGAACGGCTCCGCAGGCGCCAGCTCCGGAGTGCCCACCACCACGGCGGTGGAACCGAAGAGCGTCAGGGCGAGGGCGACCAGCGGGGCCCGCCGCAGCACTGCGGCGAGGAGGCTCGCGGCCAGCAGCGACCCGACGGCGGGGACGATCTCGGGAGCACGCGTCGTCCCGCCCACCAGCAGCACCACGGCGAGGACATACAGCACCCCTCCGATCCATGCGGCGGCCCGAGTCCGCGTCAGCGAGGGGGCGTTGGCTCCGGTCACGTCCATCCCGCGAGCCTAACCAGCCCCCGCGCTCACGACATCGTCCCCGGGGCTTACACCCGGGGGAGGGGCCCCGCCGCCCGATTGCCGCCCACGGCCCCATGCCCCGGCGGAACCCGCGCGGCAGGGTTGCCGTTGTGATCGAAGTCAGCGAACTCACCAAGTCCTACGGCGGCAGCGTCGCCGTCGACCACCTGTCCTTCACCGTCCGGCCGGGCCGCGTCACCGGATTCCTCGGCCCCAACGGCGCGGGCAAGACCACCACCCTGCGGATGATCCTCGGCCTGGAGACGCCCGCCTCCGGCACCGCCACCGTCAGCGGCGTCCCCTTCCGCAGCCATCCCCGCGGCCTGCGGCACGCCGGCGCCCTCCTGGACGCCCACCACGTCCACGGGGGCCGCAGCGCCACCGCCCACCTGTCCGCCCTCGCCCGGAGCAACGGCATCCCGCGCCGCCGGGTGGACGAGGTGCTGGAGGAGGTCGGCCTCGCCCGGGTGGCGAAGCGCCGCATCGGCGGGTTCTCGCTCGGCATGAAACAGCGGCTCGGGATCGCGACCGCCCTGCTCGGTGACCCGCCCGTGCTGCTCTTCGACGAGCCCGTCAACGGCATGGACCCCGAAGGCGTGCTCTGGATGCGCCGCCTCTTCCGGCGCCTCGCGGCCGAGGGCCGCACGGTCTTCCTCTCCAGCCACCTGATGTCGGAGATGGAGAACACCGCCGACGACCTCGTCGTCATCGGCCGGGGACGCCTCATCGCCGCCGAGTCACTGGCCGACTTCGCCGCCCGCGGCACCCGCCCCGGCGTCCGGGTCGGTACGCGGCGGGCCGCCGAGCTCACGGCGGTCCTGACCGCCGCGGGCGCGTCGGCCGCTCCCGGCCGCGCGAAGGGCACCTCCCCGGACGAGACGGGCGCCGACACGCTGTTCGTCACAGGACTGCCGGCCGACCGCATCGCCGCGCTCGCCCACGAGCACCACATCCTGCTGACCGAACTCACCACCCACAACGCCTCCTTGGAGGACGCGTTCATGGAACTGACCGCCGACAGCATCGAGTACGTGGCAGGAGAAACCCGATGACCGCGCCCGTGACCGCGCCCGTGACCACCTTCTCCCGGCCGGCGAACGAACCGCCCGCCCGCTTCGGTGACCTGCTCGCCGCCGAGTGGATCAAGACGCGATCCCTCCGCTCCACGCCCTGGGCGATCGGCGTCACGATTCTCTTCGTCGTCGGGTCCTCCGCCGTGGCGGCACTGGCGGACGTCGACCAGTTCGCGAACGCCGCGCCGGGCGTGCGGCCGCCCCGCGGTTTCGTGCCCTTCACCGCCTACCCGCCGAGCGGATACCTGCTGCTCATGCTCGTCGCCGCCGGCCTCGGCGCGCTCACCGTCGTCAGCGAGTACGGCAGCGGGCTGATCCGTACGACCACCGTGGCCGTCCCGGCGCGCGGCGCGGTCGTCCTGGCCAAGGCCGTCGTCACCGCCGCGCTGTGGACGGTGGTCGGCCTGATCGTGTCCACCGGTTCGTTCCTGGTCTCACAGGCCGTCCTGGAGGGAGAGCGGGCCGGGGTGCCGATCACCCACCCCGGAGTGTTCCGGGCGCTGGCCGCGTCCGCGCTGCTGGCCCCGGTCTGCGCACTGGTCGGCCTGGGCCTCGGTGTCCTGGTGCGGCACAGTGCCGCGACCGTGCTCACCGGGGCCCTCACCCTGCTGATGCTGCCGCCGCTCTTCTCCCCGAGCGAGCGGTGGTCCGCCGACATCAACCACATGATGGTGGCGTCCGCGTGGCGGCGCCTGGTGCAGAACTGGGGCCCTTCACCCGACAGCCACGTCTTCATTCCCACGGTCCCCGGTTCCTGGCTCGTGTACGCGCTCTGGCCACTGGCCGCCGTCGCCCTGGCCGTGGTCGTCGTACGCCGCCGGGACGTGTGAGGGTGGCTGGTGAGGGGTGGTGGGCCGTGGGTGTCGCGCCTCAGGGGGCCGGGGGGAGTTCGCCCGAGCCGCGCGGGATCAGCACCGTCTCCAGCACGGTCCGGGACGCGTCGTCGTCGAAGCCGTCCAGTCGCCGGAACAGCCGCTCCGCCGCCGTGCGCCCCAGGGCGGCCGCGTCCTGGGCGATGACCGTGATGCCCAGGAGGTCCGCGAGCTCGATGTCGTCGAAGCCGACGAACGCCACCGGCCGCTCACGCGCGGCCAGTTCCCGTACGGCGGTCACGGTGACCCGGTTGTTCCCGGCGAGGATCGCCGTGACCGGGTTCGGCCCGCCGAGCATCGCGGCCGTCGCCTCCCGCACCCGGGCCGGCTCCGTCGAACCCAGCGACACCCAGGCGTCGTCCACCACCAGCCCGGCGTCCTCCATCGCCGCGCGGTAGCCGCGCAGCCGCTCCACGGCGGTGTGGATGCGCGGCTGGTCGCCGATGAAGCCGATCCGGCGGTGCCCGTGCGCGATCAGGTGCGCGGCACCCGCCCGGGCGCCACCGAAACTGTCGGACAGCACCGCGTCCGCGTCGATCCGCCCGGCCGGACGGTCCACGAAGACCGTCGCGATACCCGCCCTCATCTCCGGTTCGAGATAGCGGTGGTCGGTGCCGGCCGGGATCACGATCAGCCCGTCGACGCGGCGGGCGCAGAGCGCCAGCGCCAGTTCCTGCTCACGCTCCGGGTCCTCGGCGCTGGAGCCGTTGATGAGCAGCGCCCCGTGCGCCCGTGCGACCTCCTCCACGGCCCGGCTGAGCGGCCCGTAGAACGGGTCGGCCAGGTCCTCCAGGACCAGCCCGATCGAGGCGGTGCGGCCCTTGCGCAGTACCCGGGCGCTGTCGTTGCGCCGGAAGCCCAGCGCCTCGATGGCCTCCTGCACGCGGCGTTCCGTGTCGGGCGTGACGCCCGCCTCGCCGTTGACCACGCGCGAGACGGTCTTGAGCCCGACGCCCGCGCGGGCGGCCACGTCCTTCATGGTCGGCCGGTTGCCGTAGCGGTGGGCGGGCTGGGCCACGGGTGTCCTGTCCTGTCGTCGGTGTCGGTGTCGGTGTCGGTGTTGGTTGTTCGGCGATCGGCGCGCGGGCGGATGTGCAAGGCTGTGGCGTCGAGCATAGGCCCTGGACAACGTTGTCAAGCCGGGGGAGACTGAGGTGGACCGTTCTTGAACCGCTCTTGAACAAGACCTGGAAAGGGCCAGGTCCGCCGACCGCGGCCGAGCCCGCGGCCCGCCGTCCGCGTGGCTCGGGCTGCTCCGGGCCAGGGTGCTCGGCACGCCGGGCACGCTACGCACGCTCACGCTCTCACGGGGGATCCGACACCGATGCAATCCGACCTCGTCGCCGCACTGGACATCGGCGGCACCAAGATCGCCGGCGCGCTGGTGGACGGCCGCGGCCGCATGCTGCTCCGGGTGCAGCGGCCGACCCCGGCGCGGGAGGGCGCCGAGACGGTGATGGGCGCCGTCGAGGAGGTCCTCGCCGAACTCGCGGCGTCACCGCTGTGGCCGGACGCCGGCGCCGTCGGCATCGGCAGCGCGGGACCCGTGGACGCCTCGGCGGGCCGGGTCAGCCCGGTCAACGTGCCCGGCTGGCGCGGCTACCCCCTCGTCGAGCGGGTGCGCCGCGCGACGGGCGGGCTCCCCGTGCAACTGGTCGGCGACGGCGTGGCGATGACCGCTGCCGAGCACTGGCGGGGTGCCGCCCGGGGCTACGACAACGCGCTGTGCATGGTGGTCTCCACCGGTGTCGGCGGCGGACTCGTCCTGGACGGTCGCCTGCACACCGGTCCCACGGGCAATGCCGGTCACATCGGCCACATCAGCGTGGACCTGGACGGTGACCCCTGCCCGTGCGGGTCCCGCGGCTGCGTCGAGCGGATCGCCAGCGGCCCCAACATCGCCCGCCGCGCCCTGGACAACGGCTGGCGCCCCGGCCCCGACGGTGACGCCACGGCCGCCGCGGTGGCGGCCTCGGCGCGGGCCGGTGACCCGATCGCCACGGCGTCCTTCGAGCGCGCCGCCCGCGCGCTGGCCGCCGGGATCGCCGCCACGGCCACGCTGGTCGAGATCGACATCGCGGTGATCGGCGGCGGAGTCGCGGGCGCCGGCGACGTGCTGTTCGCCCCGCTGCGGCGCGCCCTGCGCGACTACGCCACGCTCTCCTTCGTCCAGCGTTTGAAGGTCGCCCCGGCGCTCACCGGCGGCGACGCGGGCCTCCTCGGCGCGGCAGCCGCGGCGGCGCCCGCGCGGCGCGGCCCGCACGCGGTCACCTTCTCCGGCTGACCCGCGGCTGCCGGGACGCCCCGGCGGTCGGCGCGCTCCTGTGGTCGATGCGCCCCGGCGCGTACGGCCGGGCACCCGGCGCCCCAGTGGGCGGGGCGCCCGCCTATGTGCCGCTCAGTGGACGGCGGCCTCCACGCGGGAGCCCGCCGCGCGGGGAGCCGGGGTTCGGGGCTCCGGGCGGGGTTGCCGCATCACCACCAGGAACGCGTCCGCCTCGATGTCCATGACGACCTCCGCCGCCAGGCCCTCGTTCCGCCGGGCCTGGGCGAACTCTTCCGCCGGCCACGAGCCCCGCGGGCCTCCCGCCGGGAACCTCTCCAACACCATGCGTGCCATTGCACACCCCCAGTCCATCACCTGTTCCAACGACACCCTGGTCCGGTCGTTACGGTCCGTGCGGGCATCTCTTCGTACAGTGAGACACGTTCCTGGTGCCCCGTCCGACGCGACGGAAGCGCAACAGCCCGGCCACAGTTTCGTGCGCCCTCGGACACCCGGGGGTCCACGCGGGTTTCCGTGGCAGGGTGTTGCGGGCAAGCCACTGGGGGCTACGGAGGAGGGGGAACCGTGATCGTCTGGATCAACGGTGCGTTCAGTGCCGGCAAGACCAGTGCCGCGCGCGAACTGATCGATCTGATCCCGCACAGCACCGTCTACGACCCCGAGATCATCGGCGGGGCACTGCGCCACCTGCTGCCGCAGAAGAAGCTCGCCGAGGTGACGGACTACCAGGACCTGCCGATGTGGCGGCGGATGGTCGTGGACGCCGCGGCCGCGATGCTCGCCGAGGTCGGCGGCGTACTGGTGGTGCCGATGACGCTGCTGCGCCAGGAGTACCGCGACGAGATCTTCGGTGGGCTCGCCGCCCGCCGCGTCGCCGTGCACCATGTGCTCCTGACACCGGACGAAACGATACTTCGCAGCCGTATCTCCGGTCGCGAGGAGTTCGAGAACGACCCGGACGGCAATGAGCGGGTCCGGCAATGGGCGTACGACCACATCGAGCCGTACCGCGCGGCGCTCGGCGGCTGGCTGTCGGCCGACGCCTACGCGGTCGACAACAGCCGCCTCACCCCGGCCGAGACCGCCCGGGCCATCGCCGACGCGGTGCGGACCGGTGCGGCCGGGGCGTGCGGGATCGTCCAGACGCCGGAACCGACCGGCGAGACCCTCGCCGCCGGCGTCCTCCTCTTCGACGAGCAGGACCGCGTGCTGCTCGTCGACCCCACCTACAAGCCGGGCTGGGAGTTCCCCGGCGGGGTCGTCGAACGGGGTGAGCCCCCGGCGCGTGCCGGGATGCGGGAGGTCGCCGAGGAGATAGGGCTCGAACTGGACGTCGTCCCGCGGCTGTTGCTCGTCGACTGGGAGCCGCCGAGACCACCCGGCTACGGCGGCCTCCGGCTCCTCTTCGACGGCGGCCGGCTCACCGCCGCCCAGACCAGGGGCGTCCTGCTCCCCGGCACCGAACTGCGCGGCTGGCGGTTCGTCACCGAGGGCGAGGCGTCCGGGATGCTGCCCCCGAACCGCTACGAACGGCTCCGCTGGGCCCTGCGCGCCCGGGAGCGCGGCACCGTCCTGAACCTGGAGGCGGGCGTCCCGGTCGGCTGACGGGGGCGGCGGCGCGCCCATCCGTTCCGGGCGCGCCGCCGCCCACGGCCGTGCGGTCTCACGGCCGTGCGGTACCGGTGGCGGCGTCCCTGCCGGCTGCCGCCCGCAGGACCGCCGCCGCGTCCTCCGTCAGCGGGTCGCCGTGCCCGAAGCACACCGTCTCCGGGGCCAGCCCCGCCAGCCGCCGCATCGACGTCCCGGCCCGCTCGCGGTCCACATGGAACACCCCCAGCGCCACCCGCCCCACCGACGCCACCGTGTCGCCCGTGAACAGCACCCCGTGCCGCGGCAGGTGCACCGCGATCGAACCGTCCGTGTGCCCCGGCGTGTGCACCACCCGGGCCCCGTCCCCGAACCCGAGCCCGTCCCCGTCCACGACCTCCCGGTCCACCCGGGTCGGCGGCGCCGGCGGGACCGTCAGCCCGTGCTCGTACAGCGGCACCTCCCAGTCGAGCAGGACCGGCTCCGGGACCGGCGCCTCGTTCCGGACCACCGGCGCGTCCGCCGCGTGCGCCACCACCTCGGCCCCGTACCGCCCGGCCAGCGCGCCGGCCGCGCCCGCGTGATCGCGGTGGCAGTGCGTGAGCACGATGCGGCGCAGGCCCTCCGGGCGCAGGCCCCGGCTCCGCAGCGCCGCCTCGATCCGCGGCGCCGCACCGGCCCAGCCCGCGTCGATCAGGGTGAGGTCGTCGTCCCCGTCCACCCACACGTACGCCTGCCCGATCGGGAAGCGCAGCATGAACAACCGGGGCCGTACGTCGATGAGCTCCACAGTCATGGTCATGCGGCGAACCTACGCACCGGCGCCGGCCCGCGGCCGCCGCCTCTGCCGTGCGCAGATCCGCTGTCGGCTCAACCCCGGGCGGAGTCCGCGTAGTTCAGCAGGAACAGCGCCTCCGCGACCGACATGCGCTCCAGCTCGTCGGGCGACACGCTCTCGTTCACCGCGTGGATCTGCGCCTCCGGCTCACTCAGCCCGATCAGCAGGATCTCCGCCGACGGATACAGCGCCGCCAGCGTGTTGCACAGCGGGATCGAGCCGCCCATGCCCGCGATCTGCATCTCCTGCCCCGGGTACGCGGCACCCAGCGCGTCCGCCATCGAGGTGTACGCCGGGCTCGTCACGTCCGCACGGAACGGCTGGCCCTGCCCCACCTGCTCCACCGACACCCGCGCACCCCACGGCGCGTGGGCCTCCAGGTGCGCGGTCAGCAGCTTCGTCGCCTCGGCGGCGTCCTGCCCCGGCGGCACCCGCAGACTGATCTGCGCACGCGCGGTGGCGTGGACGGACGGGGTGGCGCCGACGACCGGAGGGCAGTCGATGCCCATGACCGTGACGGCCGGGCGGGCCCACAGCCGGTCGCCGACCGTTCCGTGACCGATCAGCTCCACGCCGTCGAGCACCTTGGCGTCCCCGCGGAAGTCCTCCTCCGGGTACTCGAGGCCCTGCCACGCCCCCTCGGCGTCCAGCCCGTCCACCGTCGTCGAACCGTCCTCGCCCCGCAGCGAGTCCAGCAGGCGGATGAGCGCGGCCAGCGCGTCCGGCGCGGCCCCGCCGAACAACCCGGAGTGCAGGTTGCCCCGGAGGGTCTCCAGGGTGACGCGCACCATCGTCATCCCGCGCAGCGTCGCCGTGACCGTCGGCAGACCGGCCCGGAAGTTCCCCGCGTCGCCGATCACGATCGCGTCCGCCGCGAGCAGCTCCGGGTGCGCCTCGGCGTACCGCTCCAGGCCGCCCGTGCCCTGCTCCTCCGAGCCCTCGGCGATCACCTTGACGCCGACCGGCACCCCGCCGTTCGCCTTCAGCGCGCGCAGCGCGAGCAGGTGCATGATGAAGCCGCCCTTGCAGTCGGCGGCCCCGCGCCCGTACCAGCGGCCGTCCTCCCGCTCGGTCAGCTCGAACGGCGGGGTGAGCCAGCCGGCCGGGTCCAGGGGCGGCTGCACGTCGTAGTGCGCGTACAGCAGCACGGTCGGAGCGCCCTCCGGGCCGGGCAGGTAGCCGTACACCGACTGCGAACCGTCCGGGGTGTCGAAGACCGACACGTCCTGGAAGTCCTCGGCGCGCAACGCGTCCGCCACCCAGTCCGCCGCCGCCCGGCACTCGCTCGGCGGGAACTGCGCCGGGTCCGCCACCGACCGGAACGCCACCAGCTCCGCGAGCTCCGCCTTGGCGCGGGGCATCAAGGAAGCGACGGTTCCGGCGATCTGCGGGGTCGGCCGGCTCGGCTGGGCGGTCATGGGCACGCTCCTGGTGGGTGCGACGGCGATACTGGCGTTGCGTGGTCGACGGCGAACGCGCGTCCGATCCTCCCACAGTGGGTGCCGCCGTACCGCGCCGTAGGATGCGATCACAGGCAGGGACCGAGGGACTAACCGGGATCAGGAGCAGAAGCACATCGTGAGCAGCGAGAACGCAGACGCCGGTAACGAGAACTCCGCGCCGGTGTGGGATGTCGTCGTGGTCGGCGCCGGGCCCGCGGGAGCGTCCGCGGCGTACGCGGCGGCCGTCGCGGGCCGCCGGGTGCTCCTGCTGGAGAAGGCCGAGCTGCCGCGCTACAAAACCTGCGGCGGCGGCATCATCGGCCCCTCGCGCGACGCCCTGCCACCCGGCTTCGAACTGCCCCTCCAGGACCGGGTGCACGCGGTGACGTTCTCGCTGAACGGCCGCTTCGCCCGGACACGGCGCTCGAAGCGGATGCTCTTCGGTCTCGTCAACCGTCCCGAGTTCGACGCCGGCCTGGTCGAGCAGGCACAGAAGGCCGGCGCCGAGCTGCGAACCGGCGTGACGGTGTCCCGCGTCGAGCAGCACGGCACCGCTGTGCCCGACCGGCGGACCGTCGCGGTCGTCCTCGCCGACGGCGAGGTCGTACTCGCCCGGGCGGTCGTCGGCGCGGACGGCAGCGCCAGCCGGATAGGGGCGCACGTCGGGGTCAAGACCGACCAGGTCGACCTCGGCCTGGAGGTGGAGATCCCGGTTCCGCGGACCGTGGCGGAGGACTGGGCGGGGCGCGTCCTCATCGACTGGGGGCCCATCCCCGGCAGTTACGGCTGGGTGTTCCCCAAGGGCGACACCCTCACCGTCGGCGTGATCTCCGCGCGGGGCGAGGGGACGGTCACCAAGCGGTACCTCGAGGACTTCGTCGCCCGGCTGGGGCTCGCCGGCTTCGAACCCGCCATCTCCTCCGGACACCTCACGCGGTGCCGCAGCGACGACTCCCCGCTGTCACGCGGGCGGGTGCTCGTCTGCGGCGACGCGGCCGGGCTCCTGGAGCCGTGGACCCGTGAGGGCATCTCCTTCGCGCTGCGGTCCGGCCGGCTCGCGGGGGAGTGGGCGGTACGGATCGCCGAGGCGGGCGACGCCGTCGACGCGCGGCGCCAGGCGCTGAACTACGCGTTCGCCATCAAGGCCGGGCTGGGCGTCGAGATGGCCGTCGGGCGCCGGATGCTCGCGCTCTTCGAGAAGCGGCCGGGTCTGCTGCACGCGACGATCACCGGATTCCGCCCGGCGTGGCGGGCGTTCAGCGACATCACCCGGGGTGCGACGACGCTGGCCGGGCTCGTCCGTACGTCGCCCGTTGCGCGCCGGGCCCTGGAGGCGCTGGATCGGCGGGGGTAGTACCGGCAGCTGTGGTTCTGCCGGTCTGGTTGCGGTCCGCCGTGGGGCGGTGCTTGTTCTCGGTTCGCCCTGCTGTTCTCGGTTCGCCTGCGGGCGGTGCGTGCCTCCTGACGGTGACCCCCGGTGGGGTGGGGGCGTGGCCCCTCCGGGCTCGCCTCCTCGGGGCCGGCGGCCTTGGGTTACGAGTTGAGGGAGCCCCGGTAACGCCGCCAGCCCCTGCGGGGGCGACCCTGCACGGCCCCGCCCCGGTACGTTGCCGGGTGCGGGACGGTGGGGGGTGGGTGCGGTCCGGCTGGGTGCGTTGCCGGGTGGGGGATTAGGTGAGGGTGATGCGGAACACCGGGTGCTTCGGTGCGATGGCGCGGAGTTCCTCGTCCGTGGCGTCGGGGCCGGTGCCCTTGAAGAAGACGCCGACCTCGGCCTTCCAGCGCTTGAGGTAGGCGCGCAGGATCTCGGGCTTGTCGTCGTCGCCGACCTCGACCGCGGTGAACGTCTGCGCCCGCTTGCCCAGGTGCAGCTCGCCGCCGCCGGCCGCCCGCATGTTGTACGTCCACTGGACGTGGCCACGCGGCGCCACCAGATACTGGGCCCCCTCGAGGGTGAGGACGTTGACCGGTGTACGCCGCCACTCGCCGCTCTTGCGGCCGCGCACCGCAAGGACTCGTGAACCCCAGACGCTGAGGCCGCGCCGGGTCATCCACGCGACCGCCCGGTTGACGACGTTGATGGTGAACCAGCCGGGCTTGATGACGTGCTGCGACATGACGGCCCCTTTGAGTGTGAGCAGTGCTCTCGGTTGAGAGCAGTGTGCACGGAGCGGTGATTCAAAGCAAGAGCAGTGCTCTCGAAGTGGTGGCATACTGCTTCCCATGAGTCCCGTCCAAGGAGCCCGCGCGAGGGCACGTGTGGAAGTCACCGCCGCCATCAAGGACGAGGCCCGCCGGCAGCTCGCCGCCGACGGCGCCGCGAAACTGTCGCTTCGTGCCGTCGCCCGGGAACTCGGCATGGTCTCCTCGGCCCTCTACCGGTACTTCCCGAGCCGGGACGAGCTCCTGACCGCGCTCATCGTCGACGCGTACGACGCGGTCGGCGCCACCGCGGAGGCCGCGCTCACTGCCACCGCCACCCCCCGCGCCCGCTGGACCGCCGTCTGCTGCGCCGTACGGGCCTGGGCCGTCGCGCACCCCCATGAGTACGCCCTGATCTACGGCTCGCCCGTGCCCGGATACTCCGCCCCGCAGGCCACCGTGGCCCCCGCGTCCCGCGTCGCCCATGCGTTGCTGTCCGTCCTCCGGGACGCCCACCGCGGCGACGGTGTGGCACCGCCGCCGCTCGCGCGGGACATGCGGGCGGAGGCGGACCGTCTCACGGCCGACCTCGCCCCGGACCTTCCGCCCTCGCTGGTCGTCGCGTTCGTCGGCGCCTGGTGCCAGCTGTTCGGGCTGATCTCGTTCGAGGTGTTCGGCCACTTCAACCGGGTCGTCGAGGAACCGGAGACGTTCTTCGCGCACTCGGCGGACCGCCTGGGCCGCGACCTCGGCCTCCTGCGCTGACGCCGCCCGTACCCCCCACCACCCGAGGACCACCGCATGATCACCACGCCCGTCACCGCCCGGCTCCTGCGCGGTGCCATCGAGGTGGAGCAGACCGAGGACGGCGTGCTGCCGCACCGGCTCCCCGCCTGGGTCCGCGCCCGGGGCGTCGACGGACAACTGGCCATGGCCGAGGCACAGCCCGCCGGGGTGCGGCTGGCCTTCCGTACCCGGGCCACCGTCCTGGAACTCGACACACGCCCCACCAAACGCGTCTACGCGGGCTCCCCGCCCCGCCCGGACGGCGTCTACGACCTGCTGGTCGACGGGAGCCCGGCCGGGCAGGGCAGTGTCGCGGGCGGCAACACCCTGGCCATCGACCTGACCACCGGGACCGCCGACCACCGGCCCGGCCCGCACGGCACCCTGCGGTTCACCGGGCTGCCCGACCGCGAGAAGGACGTCGAGATCTGGCTGCCCCACAACGAGACGACGGAGCTCCTGACGCTGCGCACCGACGCCCCGGTGGCCCCGGCGCCGGACCGAGGCCGCCGGGTCTGGCTGCACCACGGCAGCTCGATCAGCCACGGCTCGGACGCGGCGAGCCCCACCACCACCTGGCCCGCGCTCGCCGCGTCGCTCGGCGGTGTGGACCTGGTCAACCTGGGCTTCGGCGGCAGCGCCCTGCTCGACCCGTTCACCGCCCGCACGATGCGGGACACACCGGCGGACCTGATCAGCGTCAAACTGGGCATCAACCTGGTCAACACCGAGCTGATGCGCCTGCGTGCCTTCACCCCCGCCGTCCACGGCTTCCTCGACACGATCCGCGACGGCCACCCCACCGCACCGCTGCTGGTCGTCTCGCCGATCCTGTGCCCCATCCACGAGGACACACCCGGCCCCAGCGCCATGGACCCCGCCGAACTCGCCGCCGGCCGGCTGCGGTTCCGCGCCACGGGCGACCCGGCGGACCGGGCGGGCGGAAAGCTGACCCTGCGCGTCATACGTGACGAGCTGGCCCGCATCGTGGCGCAGCGCGCGGCCGGGGACCCCCACCTGCACCACCTCGACGGCCGCCGGCTCTACGGCGAGGCCGACGCCGCCGACCTGCCGCTGCCCGACGCGCTGCACCCGGACGCCGCCACGCACCGCCGCATGGGCGAACGCTTCGCCGCGCTGGCCTTCACCGCGCAGGGTGCCTTCGGGGGCGGCGGCCCCGTACTCCCCGGGGAGTAGCCGCGACCGCCCCGCCCGGCCGACGCCGGCCCCGGCCCGCCGCGTCTGGCGCTGGTCGGCACCACCTTCGCGGCGCGGGGCCAGCCGGACCGAGAGCCGCTCGACGCCCTCGCGCGGGCGCTGCTGCTCGCCGGGCCCGCGATGCTCGTGCTGCGCCCTGGTGAAGGACACCGAGCCGGACTAACTGCTGCGGGCCGTACGGGCGGTGGTCGCCGGTGACGCGCTGCTCTCACGTCAGCCGCACGATGGTGAAGCCGGGCGCCCGCGACCGGGCCCAACTGGTCGTGCCGGCCTACGAGTCGGGCCTGGTGTGCCCGGGCTGGCTCGGCTGACCGGCACCCCCGCCACCCCCGTACCGCCACAGCACCCGCACCACGCGCGCCACGAAAGCCAGCCCCGCCGCCGTCGCGGCCGCCATGGTCACGCCCCGCGCCGCGCCGCCCGCCAGGTCCAGGGCGAGGACGGGCGCGGCGCACAGGAGGAAGACGCCGAGCGCGAGGAACGCCGCCGTCACCAGCGCGTACCCGATCTCGACGGTCATGGCGTCCCGCTGGGCCTGTGTTCGATTCCCCATGGCCCGAGTGTCACAAGAGGGCGGCCGGTGGGCAAGGACCTCGCCCACCGGCCGTGCGCCGTACCCGCGGGCCGTCAGTCCCGCGCGCCGACCGGGTACGCCTGCTCGGCCCGCACGGTCTTCTCGACCGGCGTGGCGGCCGACGTGGCGACCACGACCGACGGCCGCGGGGTTCGCGAGCGGCGGTCGGCACGCAGACCGGTCAGGGTGATCAGGAGGCCGGCGACCGCGATCGCCGTGACCACGGCGAGGCCGGGCCTGAAGCTGTCCAGGACCGCCTGCGGGGAGCTCGCCCCGTGCCCGCCGCCCGCCGTGATCACGGCGGTGACGACGGCGAGGAAGACGGCGCCGCCCACCTGGACGGAGGTGTTGAGCAGGCCGGACACCATGCCCTGTTCGCGGTCGTCCACGCCGTTGGTGGCCTGGATGTTGAGGGAGGGGAAGGTCAGCGCGCAGGCGGCGCCGAGGAGCAGCATCGAGGGCAGGACGACGGCCGCGTAGCGGGGCGTCAGGTCGACCTGGAGGAAGATCGCGTAGGCGGCGACCAGGAGCGCGAAGCCGGTGGCGATCACGCGGGGCGTGCCGAACCGGTCCACCACGTCACCGATCTTGGTGGAGGACAGCGCCACCAGCACACCGGCCGGCAGGAACGCGAGGGCGGTCTGCAGGGCGCTCCAGCCGAGCAGCGCCTGCATGTACTGGGTGGCGATGAACTGGAAGGCGACGTACGAACCGAAGAACGCGGCGGCTCCGAGCTGGGCGCGGGCCTGCGTACCGGAGCGGAGCACACCGAGCCGCAGCAGCGGACTGGCGCTGCGGCGCTCGATGGTCACGAAGGCGGCGAGCAGGGCGGCGGTGGCGAGGAACGACAGCAGCGTACGGGCGGAGGTCCAGCCCACCTCGGGCGCCTGGACCACGGTGAACACCAGCAGCAGCATGGCGGCGGTGCCGGTGACCGCGCCGGGGACGTCGTAGCCGCCGCGGGTGTCCTCGCGGTCGCTGTGCGGGATCAGCCGCAGGCCGGCCACCAGGGCGATGAGCGCGATCGGCGCGGGCAGCAGCATGGTGGAGCGCCAGCTCACCTCGGTGAGCAGTCCGGACAGGACCAGGCCCATGGAGAAGCCGGTGGCGGCGCACGTGGTGTAGATCGACAGGGCCCGGTTGCGCTGCGGGCCCTCCTTGAACGTGGTGGTGATGATCGAGAGGCCGGCGGGCGCGGTGAACGCGGCGCTCAGGCCCTTGATGAAGCGGCTCGCGATGAGCAGCGGGCCGGAGTCGACGAGCCCGCCGAGCAGGGAGGCGAGCGCGAAGACGGCGAGGGCGATCAGGAAGACGCGGCGGCGGCCCAGGAGGTCGGCCGCCCGGCCGCCGAGCAGCAGGAGCCCGCCGTAGCCCAGGATGTAGCCGCTGACGATCCACTGAAGGGTGGCGGTGGAGAGGTGGAGGTCCGCCGCGATCGAGGGCAGGGCGACGCCGACCATCGAGACGTCGAGGGCGTCCAGGAACATCGCGGCGCACAGCACCAGCAGCGTGCCCCACAGGCGGGGGCTCCAGCGGTCTTCGGTGGCCGAACCCGCAGTGGGGGAGGGGGCGTTGAGCGGAGTGGTCATGCGCAGCAACAGTACATGCATATGCATTGGATGCAAGTGCATTTAATTCTTGTGCAACAAGTGGTGTCTTCCCTGCTAACGTGGCTCCATGGCTGTGACGAAGTCCGAGCGCGCGCTCGTGGACCAGTGGCGCGATGTGCTCGCCCTGCACGCCCGCACGACCTGCGAACTCGACCGTGCGCTGCACCAGCACGGCCTGGGCGCCAGCGACTTCGAGGTCCTCGACGTGCTGGCCGAGGGCGCGGCGGAGGATGGCGGCAACGCCTACCGCGTCCAGGAACTCGCCTCCCGGGTCCACCTCAGCCAGAGCGCCCTCTCACGGCTGGTCGCCCGCCTGGAGAAGGACGGCCTGGTCGCGCGCGGTATGTGCAGCGAGGACCGGCGCGGCGTCCGGGTCGCCCTCACCGACGCCGGACGAGCCCGGCACGCCGAAGTGCTGCCTCTCCAGCGTGCCGTGCTCAGCCGGATGCTCGGCGAGGAGCGGGGTCCTACGACCAGGTGACGGCGGACGTCTCCCGCCACAGCAGCGCCACACCCTCGTCCCCGGACACGGTGACCGCCTCCAGCGGCAGCCGGTTCCACAGGGCCAGGTACAGCTCGGCGGCCGTCCCGCTCAGCTCGCAGTCCGCGTCGCCCCCGTCCGTGCGCACCGTGCGCGGCGCCCGGTCCGACAGGTGCACGGTCCACACGTCGGCCGTGTCCGTCGCCCGCACGCGCAGGACGGCCGCCTTTGGCGTACGCACCCGGCTCTTCTCCCGGGAGTGCATGCCGCACAGCAACTCGTCGATCCCGTCGGCGGCGAACTCCGGCGCCATGTCCGGGACCACGGCCCCCAGCGCCGACTGCGCGTCCGCGCGGTGCACCGCCGTCTCGTGCGCCTGACGCCGGGCCCAGAAGGCGCGCGGCGAGGGCGCCGGCAGGAACGCCCAGCACGCGAGGGAGTCGGGGGCCTCGGTCAGCGCCGAGACCAGGCGCCCGTGCCCCTCCCGGAACCAGCCGAGCAGTTCGGCGCCGTCGAGGTCGGGCTCGCCCTCCGCGGGGTGGTACGAGGGGTGGCCCTCGGTGACGAAGGCGGTGGCCCAGCGGTGCACCATGCCCGTGTGCCGCAACAGGTCCCGTACCCGCCACTTTGGGCAGGTGGCGACCGCGGCGCCCGTGCCGGCCCGCTCGGCGGTGCCGGCGAGCAACTGGCCCTCGGCGGCCAGGTACTTGATGTGCTCAGTGATCTCCATGGTTGCCATGTCGCGATTCTGCCAGCGCCCGCCCGGGCAGGGAGCGGTTCAACGGCTGGGCGACGCGTCGGGCGTTGTGGCTCACGCGTCGCGCGCGGCGTACCCGATCAGCGCCGCACCGGCGGCCAGCACCGCGACGGTCGTCAGCGCGGCCGGCAGCGAGAACCAGTCGGCGAGGAAGCCGATCGCCGGCGGCCCGAGCAGCATGCCCCCGTACCCGAGCGTGGAGGCGCCGGCCACTCCGCCGGGCCCGGCCACGGCGCCGGCCCGGGCGACGGCGACGGGGAAGATGTTCGCCAGGCCAAGCCCCGTGACGGCGAAGCCGAGCAGAACCAGCCACACCGTCGGCGCCAGCGCGCCCAGCAGCATGCCGACCGCTGCCGTCGCCCCGCCCGCCACAAGGGTGCGGGTCTGTCCCAGGCGCTCCAGCAGCGCCGTACCCGAGAGGCGCCCGGCCGTCATCGCGAGGGCGAACAGCGAGTACCCGGCGGCGGCCACGCCGGGGTGGGCGTGCAGGTCCTGTTCCAGGTGGAGCGCTCCCCAGTCGGCCAGCGCCCCCTCTCCGTACGCCGTGCACAGCGCGATCACCCCGAAGACGGTCACGAGCCGGCGCGACCGGCCGTCGAGCCGGGCCCGCGGCCGCTCGTCGGCCGGCACGGCCTCCGGGGCGGCGGGGGAGGGGTGACGCAGCAGTACGGGGCCGGCGGCGGCCGTCAGCAGCAGCCCCGCGACCGTGAGCCCGAGGAGGTGCGCGACGGGGGAGAGCCCGGCCGCGACCAGGCCGCCGAGCCCGGCGCCGAGCATGCCGCCGAGGCTGAACGCGGCGTGGAAGCTCGGCATCACCGGGCGGCGCATCGCGGCCACCAGGTCGACCGCGGCGCTGTTCATCGCCACGTTGATGCCGCCGTACGCGGTGCCGAACACCAGCAGCACCAGCCCGAGCGCGAGCGCCGAATGGGTCAGCGCGGGCAGCGCGATGCTCAGGCTGAGCAGCACCGCCGACACGACGGTCACCGGGTGGCTGCCGAAGCGCCGGCACAGACGGCCGGTCAGCGTCATGGTCACCACCGCGCCCGCCGACACCCCGAGGAGGGCCAGCCCAAGGTCACCGGCGGAGGCGCCGGTCTGCTGCTTGATGGCCGGGATCCGGACCACCCAGCCGGCGAACAGGAACCCGTCGAGGGCGAAGAACAAGGTCAGGGCGGTACGGAGACCGGCGAGGGAGCGCATGTCGGTGGCCCCGCCGGGGCTCCCGGCGCCGGTCGTCCTGAGTTTGTTTAGTAGCGGCACAAAGTCAGGGTAGGGGTTGGGGAGGGTCGCCATCAAACCGGAAGGGGCGTTCGCGGGCGCGGCGTCAGACGGCGTGGTCGCCCTTCGTGAGCGACGCGTCAGCCCGTGCGGTCGCCCTTGGGCTTGCCCTGTTGGGCCGGCGTGCCGTGTGGCGGTGGGCTCATGGGTTCCTGCGACGTGGCCGGCGAGACCGGGGAGCCGCCCCGGCCGGGCGCGGCCTTCTCCGGCTTGGCGGCGGCGGGGTTGCCGCCGGACAGGGGGGCTCCGGCGTCCAGTTGCCGTTTGCGGGCCGTCAGCACCTGCACGACCATCGCCCGGTCGGCGTGCTCGTGCTCGTAGTGCAGCAACTGGTCCAGCTCGGGGACGCCGAGCGACCGGATGCGGTGCTCCAGCGTGCCGACGGGCAGCTCGTCGTAGTCGGGCAGCGGAAGTCCGCCGTGGTCGGTGGTCATCCGGATCCTCCCTGTGTCTCGTCGTCCGTCTCGCGCACGTCCCCGACCACCTCGTCGACGACCTGCTCGTCCAGCGCCGCGCGCACCAGAGCGGCGGCCAGCGCGGGCAGTTCCTCCTTCCCGACGAGTCGGGCCAGCTCCTCCGGTTCCGCCGGCAGTCCCAGCCGCCGCGCCCCGTCCAGCGTCTTGCGGTCCAGGTACGGCGCCAGGTCCGGCCACACGCCCTGCACCTCGCGCAGGAAGATGTCCGCCCCGGCCGGGCCGATCCCGGGCACCTCCCGGAGCAGGCCCCGCAGCGCGTCCACGTCACCGCCGGCGATGTCGCGCATCCGGCGCAGGTCGCCGCCGTACGTGTCGAGCACCAGCCCGGCGGCCTCGCCCAGCTGGGTCGACGTCCGCTCGTCGTACCGCCGGTAGCCGCCCTCGCCCAGCGCGTCCACGCGCCGCTGCCACGTCGCGTCCCGCATGTGGCGCGCGTCCCGCAGGCCCGCGTCGAAGAGGGCGCGCGCCGCCGCCACCGCCGTGCCGGCGCGGATCCGCGCGCTCAGCAGGTGGGCCAGGACCAGCACCTGGTACAGCGGCTGCGGAGTGTCCTTGAGGCGGATCCCGGCTTCCTCCGCGTAGGTACGGCCCTCCCGGTCGAGGAGGGACCGGACCGTCGTCCCGTTGGCGGGGCGTGCCATGCGACCTCCTGGAACCTCGCGCGATCCCCGGTGAACCTGCCGCCCGCAGTACCCGTCCAGGGTCGGCCGAAACAGCACCACCGGGCGGGGCGGCCCGCTGGATCATGGGAGACTCGCCCCCATGAACGGCAAGGCGACCACGACCCGATCCCGGCTGGACCGGGGCCGCAGCGCGCTCGGACCCGCACTGGAGCTGGTGCATACCGGGCGCGCCCCCACCCGCGCCGTCCTCACCGCCGAGCTCGGTGTCACCCGTGCCACCGCCGGTGCCGTCGCCGCCGAGCTGGAGGCGCTCGGTCTCATCCGCGTCGACTCCCGCCCCGGTGCCGCGGCCGGTTCGCAGGGCCGGCCGTCGCACCGGCTCACCGTCGAGGAGAACGGCCCGGTCGCCCTCGCCGCCCAGATCCACGCCGACGGCTTCCGCGCCGCCCTGGTCGGCCTCGGCGGCCGTGTCGTCGCCACGGCGCCCGGCTCCATGACGGTGACCGCCGACCCGGCGCAGGTCCTCGCGGCCGTCGTGGAGGCGGGCGCCGGCCTGCTCCGGGAGAGCGGGCGCCGCTGCGTGGGCGCCGGCCTCGCCGTGCCCTCCGCCGTCGCCGAGCCCGAAGGCACCGCCCTCAACCCGCTGCACGTCGCCTGGCCGGCCGGGGCGCCCGTCCGGGACGTCTTCGCCGAGCTGGTCCGGGCGGCCGGGATCGACGGCCCCGCGTTCACCGGCAACGACGTGAACCTCGCCGCCCTGGCCGAGCACCGGCACGGCGCGGGGCGCGGCGCCCAGCACCTGCTCTGCGTCGCCACCGGGCACCGCGGCGTCGGCGGCGCCCTCGTCCTGGACGGGCGCCTCCACACCGGCAGTTCCGGCCTCGCCCTCGAAGTGGGGCACCTCACCGTCAATCCGGCGGGCCGCCCCTGCTACTGCGGCAGCCGCGGCTGCCTGGACGTCGAGGCCGACCCGCTGGCCTTCCTCACGGCAGCCGGCCGTGAACCCGGGCCCGAGGTCTCCCTGCTCCAGCAGTCCCGTGACCTGCTCCGCGACCACGCCGACGACGAGGGCGTCCGGGCGGCCACGGAGGAGCTGGTCGACCGGCTGGGCCTGGGGCTGGCGGGCCTGGTCAACATCCTCAACCCCGACCGCATCATCCTCGGCGGCCTGCACCGCGAACTCCTGGCCGCCGACCCCGAGCGGCTGCGCGCGGTGGTCGCCGACCGCAGCCTGTGGGGCCGCAGCGGCGGCGTACCGATCCTGGGCTGCACCCTGGACCACAACAGCCTCGCCGGCGCGGCCGAACTGGCCTGGCAGCCCGTGCTGGACGACCCCCTCGCCGCCCTGGGCCAGCCGGCGGCGTGAACGAGCGGCGCGAACGAGCGGCGTGAACGCCGACGCCAGGGCGCGGGCCGCTGCGGCCGCATGTCTCGCGGGCGGGCGCCAAGCCCGTGGTTTCGGATGCAGGCCGTGGACCTCGGCCGCGCGGGCTGTTGCTCGGCCGGGCAGCTCGCCCGCGACGCGGACCGGCTGCCAAGTCTGTGGACCCGAACGCGTAGCCCGTGGACCTCGGCCGCGCGGGCTGTTGCTCGGCCGGGCAGCTCGCGGACCGGCTGCGTGGTCGGCCGCTCGGCAGCGCGACTGCCGGACCGGCCGCTGAGCCCGGGGGCTCGGCCGTGCGGCCCGTCGACCTGCCGCACGGGTCCCCGTTTGGCCGCACTGTTGCTGGACGACCGCACCGGCCGGCCCGCGCCTCCGCGTGCCCGTGCGAGACGGTGACGCGTGCGGTCACGCCGTGCGCCGGGCGTTCGCCTTCACGGTCTTCAGTAGCCGCCGCAGTGACGGGTTGACCAGCGCCGTCCCGCCGACGCGTACGGTCGGTACGGTCTCGTTCCCGTCGGCGACCGAGCGGACGTACGCCGCCGCCTCGGGGTCCTGCCAGATGTTCACCTCGGTGCGCGGCAGACCGACGACGCGCAGCTGAAGGCGCAGTTTCATGCAGTACGGACAGCCCGGCCGCCAGTAGACGACCACGTCCTCACGGTCCGCGCCCACGGTCGCCCCTCCGTCGCCTGGTGCTGGTGCTCAGCAGGCTACTCCCCGCCGTGTAAGGGCGGTGTTGCTGCCCGTACGGCGACGAGGACACCCCGCGGGGCCCGGCCCCCGGGACGAGGGGAGGGCACGGCGGGCAGGCCGGTCAGCCCGCCACGGCCGGCCGGACGGTGACCCGTTCGCGGACCACGTCGGCCGCCTCCGCCGCGTCCCCGAACGGCACCGCGCCGGTGAAGGGACCCGTGGTGGCGGCGCCGTACACCGGAAGGGGCGGTATCGGCAGGGGCGTCGACGAGGGCGCCGGGAGGGTGAACCACACGACCTTCCCGGATTCGCCCTGCGGCCGGGCACCCCAACTCTCGCTGAACGCCTCTATCAGAGCCAGCCCGCGGCCCGAAGTGGCCATCGGGTCGGACGTGTTGACCATCGGGAGGCGGGGGTCGTGGTCGTGGACCGAGACCGTCAGCCGGTCGAGCAGCAGCTCGATCTCGACGGTGCACACCTTGTCGGGCTGGGCGTGCTGGTGAACATTTGTCAGGAGCTCGGTGACACCGAGCGCGGCCTTCTCGATCAGACAATCGAGATTCCAGTAGCGCAGTTGCGCTGAAACGATTCTGCGGACCTGACCGATCCGCGACGGCAGGGCTTGGAGCTCTACCGTGCACTGCCTGCTTGCCTGGCTGATCACGGCTGCGACTCCCCGAAATAGGTCCGGAAGAAGACGGAGATCGGATCCAGTAGATGGCTGGCTGTTGGTCCGGCGGGCTGGATCGCAGCGTCACCGCCGGTGCACCCTGGGTAGTGATGTCAGTCCAGCGTGGACCAGGGGTGACCGGTTCGCAACTCAACGACGTTCGGTACCCGTGGCCACAGCCGTCACTTCTGTCAGTCTTGGTCGCCGCCCTCGCGGCGTACGGCCTCCAGCAGGCGCCCGGCCAGTGCCGTCGCCGCGGCCCCGTCCGGCCTCCGGCTGCGCTGGCCCATCGTCAGCCGGTACCGCGTGCCGTTGAGCGTCGCCACCATGGCGTCGTCGCGCCCCGCGAACCAGGGCCGGCTCGCCCTGACCGCCCGTACCGGCGCGCTGTCGATCACCCGTCCGTAGCTGGTGAGGAGCGCCAGCCTGCCGTCCTTGATGAGCACCTCGCCCGCCCGGGTCAGCGAGCGCGGCCACCGTTCTATCCGTACGCCTGTGGCGCTGAAATCAGCCTCAGCCATGACGTACCCAGCCCCCTTCGCGCAGGTTTATGCCGGTCAGTCTGCACAAGTGCCCGCCCGTTCGCCAGGGCGCGGGAACAGATGCGCCCCCTGTGCCACGTACCGCCCGGCCGGTGCGCCCCGTGCGCCGCGCCCCGTGGGCCGCGCGCCGCGCGGGAGTGCGCCCACGCACCAGGCCCGTCCGGCCCGCCGGCAGCTGCGAGTCGTCGGCAGCCGTGGCCCGCCGACAGCCGGGGCCGGCCGTCGTGGCCCGTCCGGCCCGCCTGCAAGCCTTCCCTATGGGGCATCAAAGTCATCGTTTGTGCAGGTGAGGGGGGTATGTTCGAGGTGGGGAAGCACGGCGGAGAGAAGACGAGGAGCGGCGCGTGAGCACCATCGGGCAAGCAGGGCAGCAGGGACCGGACGGGCCGGCCGGACCGGCCGCGACCATCGACGTGGACCGCAGCGACGTCGCGTACCGGGACTGGCTGAAGGAGGCGGTGCGCAAGGTCCAGGCCGACGCCAACCGGTCCGCCGACACCCACCTGCTGCGCTTCCCGGTCCCCGAGCGGTGGGGTATCGACCTCTACCTCAAGGACGAGTCCACCCACCCGACCGGCAGCCTCAAGCACCGCCTGGCTCGTTCGCTGTTCCTGTACGGGCTGTGCAACGGCTGGATCCGCCCCGGCAAGCCCGTCATCGAGGCCTCCAGCGGTTCGACGGCCGTCTCCGAGGCGTACTTCGCGGGACTCATCGGTGTGCCCTTCATCGCCGTCATGCCGCGGACCACCAGCCCGGAGAAGATCCGGCTCATCGAATTCCACGGGGGGCAATGCCACTTCGTCGACGACTCCCGCAAGATGTACGAGGAGTCCGCCGCCCTCGCGCTCGCCACCGGCGGCCACTACATGGACCAGTTCACGTACGCGGAGCGGGCCACCGACTGGCGCGGCAACAACAACATCGCCGAGTCGATCTACCAGCAGCTGCGGCTGGAGCGCCATCCGGTGCCCGCCTGGATCGTCGCCACGGCGGGTACGGGCGGCACGTCCGCGACCATCGCCCGTTACGTCCACTACATGATGTACGACACCCGCGTGTGCGTCCCCGACCCCGAGAACTCCTGCTTCTTCGAGGGCTGGACCACCGGAAACGCGCACGCCGCCAGCGACTGCGGCTCGCGTATCGAGGGCATCGGCAGGCCCCGGATGGAGCCGAGCTTCGTGCCCGGCGCCATTGACCGGATGATGAAGGTTCCCGACGCGGCGAGCGTGGCCGCCGTACGCGCGCTGGAGAACGCCATCGGGCGCAAGGCGGGCGGCTCGACCGGGACCGGCCTGTGGAGCGCGCTGAAGATCGTCGCCGAGATGGTGGCGGAGGGCCGCACCGGCAGTGTGGTCACCCTGCTGTGCGACCCCGGCGACCGCTACCTCGACAAGTACTACTCCGACGCCTGGCTCGCCGAACAGGGCCTGGACATCGCTCCGTACAGCGCCGCGATCGACGAGTTCCTCGGCAGCGGGGTCTGGCCCGCCCGCTTCACGACCGGCTGACGGCTCTCCGGCGGGGCGCGCCGTCCGGCGCGTTCCTACGGGGCCGGGGACGAGGCGAGTCTGCGGTCGAGGTTGCGCATCGCGTCCCGGAACGAGCGGCCCACGCCGGGCCGGGCCAGCCGCATCACCAGCCGGAACGGCGCGACGCCCTCGGCCGCCATCGTCCACCGCACCCGGGTGCCGCCACCGGCCGTCCCTGACGTCCCTGCCGGCCCGGTCGCCCCGGCCGTTCCGGTGCTGGGCGGTGCCGGGCTCAGGAGCCACTCCTCCATCAGGGCGCGGACGCCCGGGGCGTTGGTCTCCTCCACCCGGTAGGCGTACCGCTCACCGGCGTCCGTCACCAGGATCCGTTCCTGGAAGACCACTCCGCCGCGCAGCCGTATCTCCCGGCCGGCACCACCGGCGGTCGGCCGGGCGGCGGCGATGGCGGTGAACCACGAGGGGCTGTCGGCGACTTCGTCCGCCAGTGCCCGGTACACCGCCGAAGGCGGCGCGGCCACATGCGTGTCGAAGACCAGTCGTACGGGGGCGGACTCGAGGAAGTCCAGTTGTACCGGGCGCAGTCGGCGTGCCATGGGACCGTACCTCCAGATGCGAAGGGGATGGCGGCGGGCGGTGTCCGTGAAGCCGCGTACCCGGCCCGGGACGCCCGTCCCACGGCCGGTGCGTACGACCGCGCGGTCGGCGGCACCCGCCGGATGCGGGGGTGCAGCGCGCCCCGCCCGCGGCGCGTCGGTCACGCGTCGCCGGACGGCGTCCTGCGGGCGGGAGGACGGGACTTCGTGGACACGGCCCGGGCCCCACACCATAGCTGGCGCCCCATCAGTTGTCCGCCAGGAGGCCGGACAGGGCCCGGCCGAACAGCAACCGGCCGGCGCGGGCGACCACGGCGTCGCACATCCGGGGCAGGCCGCGCACCCGCACCTCTTCCGTCCACGTCACCCGGACCGCTCCGGGCGCGGTCGGACGCACCTCGATCTCGGCCCAGCCGGTGATCACCCGGCCCCGCTTCTCCAGCCGGCACACTCCCGTACCGGCCTCCGGACGACCCGCCTCCAGGCCACCGGCCCCCGGACGACCCGCATCCGGCCCACCAGCCTCCGGACCGTCGTCCCCCGCACCACCCGCCCCCGGTGGCACGCAGTGGACGACCTCCATGGGGTCGTCGAACCCGACCGGCCCGATACCGGTGCGCATCGTGAAGCGGCTCCCCGTCCGCACCGGTCCCGCCGTCACCGCCGTGGCACGCGTCAGGGGGACCAGCGCCGCATGGGCGTGCCAGTCGGTGAGTCGCCGCCACGCCTCGGCGGCGGGCAGCGGGGCGCCGCGGACGATCCGGAACAGGGCCATGCCCCGATCGTATGCGCGCCGCGGCCCCACGCCGGGACCGCCGCGAGCGGCCGTCAGACGGTGTCGTCCTCGCCCGCGACGACGAGCCCCGGCAGGTGCTCGGCCATCTCCGCGCGCGCCTCGTCCGGCAGGCCGCCGTCCGTCACGAGGGTGTCGATCTCGTCCAGCCGCGCGAAGGAACTCAGGCCCACCGTGCCCCACTTGGTGTGGTCCGCGACGACCACCACCCGCCGCGCGGAGCGGATGAACTGCCGGTTGGTCTCCGCCTCCGCCAGGTTCGGGGTGGACACCCCGGCCTCCACCGAGATGCCGTGCACCCCGAGGAACAGCACGTCGAAGTGGAGCGAGCGGATCGCCTGGTCGGCCACCGGTCCCACCAGTGAGTCCGACGGCGTGCGCACGCCCCCCGTCAGGACCACGGTCGCCGCACCGGCGCGGGGCGCGCCGCCCGAGCCGGTGCCCTGCGCCGTGTGGAAGACGTCGGCGACGCGCACCGAATTGGTCACCACCGTCAGGTCCGGCACGTCCAGCAGGTGCTGGGCCAGCGCGTACGTCGTCGTACCGCCCGACAGGGCGATCGCGCTGCCCGGCGCCGCCATCCTGGCCGCCGCCCGCGAGATGTCCTCCTTGGCGCCCTGCTCCAGGGCCGACTTCGCCTCGAACCCGGGCTCGTGGGTGCTCGCCTCGACGAGCGGTACGGCACCGCCGTGCACCTTCTCGATGACCCCCTGCCGGGCCAGCGCGTCGAGGTCGCGGCGGACGGTCATGTCGGAGACGTTGAGCCTGCGGGTGAGCTCGTTGACCCGGACCCCGCCGCGCCGCCTCACCTCGTCCAGGATCAGGGCACGCCGCTGCTCCGCGAGGAGGTTCTGGTTGTCGCTCACCGCAGGGGCCGGTCCTTCCATGTCGTCAACACCGCTGGCCAAGGGTCATCATCCTGCCATGTGCCCGGAGGCGACAGACCGGGGAGATTACGTGAGAACCCTGCCGTCGGACGCCGCGTTCCGCGATCCTGGTCACGTCCGGTCACGACCGGTCACTCACGTGCTCCGATCCGTCCCCGGCCGCCCGTCCCCCCGTCCTGAGAGGGAGCCCGCCCGTGCCCCCTGCCACCCCGGAGCCCACCCGCCCAGGCGCCGCGCTGGAACTGCTCGTCCACGGCGTCGGCGGCACCACGCCCGAGCGCATGCTCGACGACCCCCGGACCGTGCGCGTGACCGGCGACGCGACCGCGGCGATCTACCGGCGCACCGTCGACCAGCACGCCGAGAGGGAACCGGAACGGTTCACCGACGGACGGCCGGTCCCCGAGGCGTACTGCTGGTGCAACCTCACCTCAGGCAACGGATCGCGTGCCTTATGGCTGCTGCTCCTGCCGTTCATGGTGGTCAACCTCGCCCACTGGATGCGCCCGCCCGCCGGCCGCAGGCCCGGCCCCGGTGAGGGAGCGGACACCGGGTCCGGCCCCGGGGCCGGACCCCGGTCCGGCTCCGAGTCCCGCTCCCGGTCCGGCTCCGTCCGGCTGTACGGCGTCCTGGTGCGGCTGGTCGCCCTCAGCCTGACCGTCCTGCTCACGGCCGCCGCCTGCGAGGTCGCCCTGGACCTCACGGCGTGGCAGTGCGCCGGGTCCGCCCGCTGCGCCGAGGAGCGGTCCTGGCTGGGCTTCATGGCGGCCGACCAGGGCGGCTGGTGGTCGCAGCCCGGCCGTCGGCTCGCGCTCGCCGCCGTCGTCCCCGCCGCACTGGTGGGGCTCCTGTGGTACTTGTCCAACCGCACCTGGAGCGCGTACGAGGCGCAGCGCCCGCCCCGGGGCGACATGGACGGCGACGGCACCCCCGACCGCGAGCTGCGGCCCGCGCTCGGCCGGCCCGGTTTCTGGTACGGGCGGCGACTCGTCGCCCGGCTGCGCGCGGCGCACACCGCGGCCGGCGTCCTGACCGTCGCCGCCGCGGTCGGCGGGGCGGCGGCCCGGTACGACCGGCACGCGGGCGGCACCGTCCGCGAGGCGGTCGGCTGGACCCTGGAGGCCGCCCTGGCGCTGGGCGCGGTCGTCGTGATCTGGGTGGTGTGCCGCCGGGGACGGAGCGAGAAGCGGCTCGACAACCGGCTGGACCGCGCCGTCGTGAGCTGCCTGCCCGGCGCGTCCATCGCGCTGCTCGTCGCCGCCGTGCTGTACGCCGCGTGGTCGCGCCCCGGCTGGCGTTCCACGGGCACCCTCCCCGGGGACGCCACGTTCAGCGTCATCACCCTCGCCCAAGGCGTCCTCGTCCTGGCCCTCGCCGCGGTCGCGCTGCGGATGCACCGGCGCGCACCCCACGCCCGGACCGTGCTGTACGGGCTCGGCGGCCCGGCCGTCGCGATGCTCGCCTGCGCGCTCGGCGGCGTCATGAGCGGCGGCGTCGCCCAGCGGGTCGCCGACTGGCTCGACGGCCCGGCCACCCCCGGCACCGGCGACGACCCCATCGGGCCGCCCGTGCTGCTCAGCTGGCAGGCGTCCGTCATCCCCGTCCTGCTGCTCCTGCTGCTCGTCCCGGCGGCGGTGCTCGTGGTGCGCACCGCGCTCACCGCCCGCCGCCTCGCGCCCGTCGTGGAGGCGGAGTACGAGGGCGAGCAGCCGGATGTCGTCCGTACGCGGCGGATCGCCGGCACGCGCGCGCGTGCCGCCCTCACCGACACGGCGCCCGTCATGGCCGGCATCGTGTCGGGTGCCACCCTGCTGCTCGGCGCGGGCGCCCTCGTCGGGGCGTGGGTGAGCGGAACGGTGCCCGGCAAGGCCTTCGCGGGCGGGCCCCCGTTCGTGGAGAGCGCGGCCGAGGCGGCGCAGGCCCTGGGCTCCTGGCTGATCGGCTTCGGTTTCATACTGTTCGTCACCTGGGGCCGCCGCGCCTACAAGGACGCCTCCGCCCGCCGCACCATCGGCATCCTCTGGGACGTCGGTACGTTCTGGCCGCGCGCCGCCCACCCGTTCGCCCCGCCCTGCTACGCGGAGCGGGCCGTGCCGGACCTCGCCTGGCGTATGTCGTCCTGGACCGGGCGTACGGGCGGCCGCCTGGTCATCTCCGGGCACTCGCAGGGCAGCGTGCTGGCCGCCGCGGCCGTCTGGCAGCTCCCGGCCGGCACCCGCCGCCGCGTCGCCCTCCTCACCTACGGATCGCCCCTGGAGCGGCTGTACGGGCGGTGGTTCCCCGCCTACTTCGGGCCCGGGCCCCTGGGCGCCCTGCACCGGGAGGTGCACTGCTGGCGCAACCTGTGGCGCCGCACCGACCCGATAGGCGGGCCGGTGAACCTCCCCGCCGAAGGGGGCAAGCCGGAGGTCGACCACAGGGCGCTGCGCGACCCGGTGGTCTACGGCCGCACCCACCAGCACCCGCTGCCCGAGCCGATCCTGGGCCACGGCGACTATCAGGCCGACCCGGTGTTCGCCAAGGAACGCACCGTACTGCTGGACCGGTTGCCGCCCGCCCTGCCTCTGCCCGCCCCGCGCACGGGGCTCTCCAGCGACGAGTCTCAGGGCAGTGCGGGCAGGTCCTCCGGGTAGAGGAGCGTCAGGTCGTCGGTGCTCATCTCGGTGAGCCCGGCGACCCGGCCCGCGTGCCGCTCGACCATCGACTCGAACGTGCGGCGGGCGGTGCGGCCGTTGCCGAAGGCGGGGCCCTTGGGCAGCTCCGTGAAGTACTTCAGCAGCGCCTCCGCCGTCCCCCCGGCGAGACGGTACTCGTGCTCCTCCGCCTGCTGCTCGACGATCCGCAGCAGCTCGTCCGGCACGTAGTCGCTGAAGGTGATGGTCCGTGAGAAACGGGACGCCACACCCGGGTTGACGGTCAGGAACCGCTCCATCTCGGCGGTGTAGCCGGCGACGATCACCACCACCGCGTCCCGGTGGTCCTCCATCAGCTTCACCAGCGTGTCGATCGCCTCGCGCCCGAAGTCCCGCCCCGAGTCCTCGGGGGACAGCGCGTACGCCTCGTCGATGAACAGCACACCGCCGCGCGCCCGGTCGAACGCCTCCTGGGTGCGAATGGCGGTGGAGCCGATGTGCTCGCCGACCAGGTCCACCCGGGACACCTCCACGAGGTGCCCGCGCTCCAGGACCCCCAGGGAGGCGAGGATCTCCCCGTACAGCCGGGCGACGGTCGTCTTGCCGGTGCCGGGGGAGCCGGTGAAGACCAGGTGGCGCCGGACGGACGCGGCCTTCAGCCCGGCCTCCTGGCGACGCCTGCCCACCTCGATCATGTTGGTCAGCGTGCGGACCTCCCGCTTGACGCTGTCGAGGCCCACCAGCGCGTCGAGTTCACCGAGAACGTCCTCGGAGCTGCGTACGGCCGGCTCGGCGAGCGGATCCCCCGCGGAGGCGCCCATGGCCTGGGGCGGCACCCGCGCGCCGGTCGCGGCCGGGCCGGGGGCGGGCGCCACGGCCGGCGCGACGGAGGGGGCGGAGGGTGCTCCGGAGGGGGCGACCGTGCCGAGCAGTCCGCCGACCGAGCGCGGCGCGGCCGGCACGGTCGCCCCCGCCCCGGCCGTCAGGACCGCGCTGTCGTCGCCGGTGCAGTCCTCGACGACTGGGCCCTCCTCTCCGAACTCGTATCCACCGCGTGCACACCGCTCCGTACGGCACCGTCTCAGCGTCGTACGGCAGCCGTCCATGACGTGGAAGCCGTACCCGCCGCTGCCCGAGACCCGGCAGCCGTGGAACGTGCCGCGTCCCTCCGCCGACACGTAGAACCCGGCCTCGGCGGGCGAGGTGACCGTGCACCGCTCGATCACCGGATCGGCGCCCTTGGTGACGATGACACCGGTCTGCACGGAGTCGATGGTGCACCCGTTGAGCGTGCCGCCGCTGCCGTGGTCGCGGAACCAGGCACCGGTGGACGCCTCCCGGATGCGGCAGTCGTCCAGCTGCGCGGTCGCGCCGTCGCTGACCGACACCGCCGTGTTCCGCACCTGCGACAGGTCGCTGTCCACGACGTCCGCGCGCGACCCGCGGTCGAGGACGAACAGCGCGTCCGGTACGTCGTGCACCCGGCAGGAGTCCAGGACGGCCGTGGCGCCGTCGCTGACCCAGACCGCCGGGTAGTCGCCCGTGCTGTCGTGGATCTCGCACTGGTTGGCGTCCACGCGGGTGCCCGGGTCCCACACGGACAGGCCGTTGCGGCCGAACCGCCGCACCGTCGAGCGGGTCAGCGTCAGCACCGAACGGGACCGCAGGTCGACCGCGTTCTCCGGGATGTCGTGGATGTCGCAGTCGGACAGCGTCAGCACCGCGTCCGTGTCGAGGGTGATCCCGTCGGCGGTCGTCCGGTGCACGGAGGAGTCGGTGAGGTGGGCCGCCGCCCGGGAGGCGACCTGGACGCCGCTGCCCTTGATCTCGTACACCTCGCAGCCGATCGCCTCCAGGCCGCTGCCCTCGCCCGTGACGGACAGGCCGGCGCCCGACGTGTGGTGGATCCGGCAACCCTCCAGGCGCGGGTGTGCCCCGCCGCGCACCGAGACGCCCGACTGCCCGGCCGCCACCACCTCGCACTCCTCGAACAGGCCCCCGGCGCCGTCCAGTACGCCGATCCCCACGCCCGCCGGATTGTCGACCGTGCAGCGCCGCACCGTCGGCCGCGCCGCCCCGCGCACCTCCACGCCGGCCGCCGAGCGGGTCACGATCCGCAGGTCCAGCAGCTCCGGGGTGCCGTCCTCGATCAGCAGCGCGGGCGCCGACGTGTCCTGGCCCTCCACGTGCAGGTCCTGGACGGTCGCCGAGGCGCGCACCGTCAGCGGCACCCCGTCGGCGGGCGCGATGCGCACCGAACCGACCGCGCCCTCGGTGCCCCGCAGGGTGACGGCACGCTGGAGGACCAGGTTCTCCCGGTACGTGCCGGGGGAGATGGTCAGGACGTCGCCGTCACCGGCGGCCTCCAGGGCCGCGGCGAGAGAGGGGTACTCGCCCGTGCGGCGCCGCCACCGCGACGTGCCGGTGTGCGTCACCTGGACCGTGCCCTGTGCCATGGTGCTGCTCTGCCCCCACCTCGTGCGCCGCGCGTCTTTCCGGACGATCGCACCACCGTAGCGCGCGCCGGGGGAGCGAGTTGACCGGTCGGTCCGCGTGGTGACGACGAGCGGTCAGCTGCCCGCTCCCGTCCTGCCCCAGTCCGGGCCCACCTGGGCCCACTCCCGGTCCAGATCCTCGTACCGCCGCTGTACCAGGCGCCATACGACGACCCGCCGGACGCCCTCGACGATGCCCGCCGTCAGGAACATGGTGCCGAGGCCCGCGAGCACGGCGTGGTCGCGGGCGGTCGCCGCGGTCATGGGGCGGTCCACGAGACGGCCCCGGTCGTCGGTCCAGACGCGCAGGACGTCGCCGGGGCTCACGTCGGCCCGCGTGGTGACCAGCACCCCGGTGTGGCGCGTGCCGTCGGGCCCGGTCCACCGCGCGGGCACCGGCCGGTGCGTACGGTGCTCGGCGGACGCTTCGGTGGTACGCGCGTCCCGAGCGGCGGTGCCGTTGGCGGAGCCGTCGCCGGTGTTGTCGTCGGTGCCGTCGCCCGTGCTGTCGCCCGTGCCGTCGTCGGGGAGCACCCGGGCCGTGACGGGATGGCGTTGCTCCTGCTGGAGCCGCGCCGACTCCTGGAGCGAGGTGTGGGTCACCGTGCCGGCGACGGCCCCGCCGGCCGGAGCGGCGACGCACATCAGCAGCAGGGCGGCGAACGCCACCCATGCCTCGGTGAGATCGGTGGGCCGGCGGAGGGGATTGTGCCGCCAGCGCCGGAGTCCGACGACCGCACGCACAGGCCCGCACCCCCTTTCGTATCCGTCAACACGTCTGATGGGCTGGAGGGGTTCCGGTTCGCGGGTGCCCCTGGAGGCCCGGCCCATGCGACCGTCCGGGGTGTCGCTAACGAAGGATCTCCACGGGGTCGCCGACCCGCAGGACGCCGGTGCGCTCGGGCACCAGATTCTGGCCGAAGATCATCTTGTTGCCGATAAGGCGGTGGCGGGCCAGGGTGCGCAGGGGTTCCCTGCCGCGATCCGCCGTCCGCTGGTCGGTGGTCGTCACGACGCAGCGCGCACAGGGCTTGGCGACGCGGAAGGAGACGCCGCCGATCACGACACGGGTCCAGTCGTCCTCGTCCCAGGGGGCGGTGCCCTCGACGACCACGGTGGGCCGGAAGCGGTCCATCGGCAGGGGGCCCTCGTCCGGGTGGTCGCCCTCGGCGATCAGCGCGTTGAGCGCGTCCAGCGAGGACGTGGTCGTCACGAGGAGGGGGTAGCCGTCGGCGAAGTTGACGGTCTCGCCGGGCAGCGCGTGGTCGGGGTCGATGGGGCGGCGGCGGGCGGGGTCGTCCAGGTGCACCAGCCGTACGCTCTCGCCCAGGTACGTGCCGAACCACTCGTCGGCGGCCGCACCGGCCGGTACCGCCTCGACCTTCGACCGGAAGATCTCCGTCGTCACGGTGGCCGACGGCTCCGGTACGGCCACCGGCAGCGGCTCCATGCCCGGCGCGGACACCAGGAGCCCGCCGTCCGGCGCCTGCTCGGCGAACGCCAACGCCAGCCGCGCGTGCTGGCGTTGGGTGACCACCTTCGCCGTGGTGTCGATCAGCATCCAGCGGCGGTCCCCGGCGAGCCCCCACGGCTCGACCGCCGCCTCGACGGGCGAGGACCCGCCCAGGGACTTGACCGGACGGACGTGCAGCGCGTGCAGGGCAGGAGTGGGCATGGCCTCATCCTGCCAGCACGCGTGACGTCCCCCGGACCGGCCCTGTTCCCGGAGCCGTGGCATGCGGGGGCCGGTGCGTCCGGGCGGTGCTGACCCGGTCCGTGTACCGGGTCAGTACCCCCCGCCCTGGTAGGGGCGGCTGTACGGGTCGTCGTACGGGGACGGCGCGGGCACGGGCCGGGGCGCGGCGGGGCGCATCGCCTCGTAACCGGCCGGGACCGGCCGCTGCTGCTGGGGCTGGGGACCCGGGTATCCGTAACCGGCGCGGGGCGCGGTCGGTTGCTGCGGGATGTACGGCGCGGGCATGTGCTGCAGCGGGGCGGGCTGCGGAGCCGCCTGCTGGGGATAGCCGTACGAACCACCGTTGTAGGACGGCATGGGCTGGGAGGCGGCCGCCGGCAGGGCGGGAAGGGCCGCGGGCAGCGCCGGCAGGTAGGAGTTGCCGGTGTCGTACGCGGCGGGCACTCGGATCGGAGCGATCTGAGGCGTGCCCCGTTCCGCGACGAGAGAGTCGTAGATCGGGGTGTCCGGGAACGACGGCGCGTTGTAGTACGCGCCGCCGTAGGAACGGGGGGAGGTCATGGCACATAAGTTAAGCCCACGATGTGCGGATTGGGGAGGCCGGTAAGCAGGTTGTTTTACGCGGTGTGAGTGGCGGCCGCCCGCCAATACGATCGAACCTGGGAAAAACGGTCACCGTCCGTGTAAAGGCCAGGCTGCCGGGGGGTTACCCACGGGTCGATCCGCCCTGCCGAGGAGTGTCGCCAAGGTGGCCCGTACATAAATCCCCGGCGGCGCAACGAGGATGGGCTTCTGCATGTCCATGCTTAAATTGATCATTGTTCCGGCGCATCCGCGAGGTCTTCACATCACGTCGGCATGGAATTGGTGAGGTGACTCCGCGTGCCGGAAGAATTGCGCTGCGGCGCGGGCGGCCGGTCATTTCCGTCGCCGCCTTTCCCGCTCCCCGGCCTGACGGCCCGTCACCTCTCCGGGGCGACCTCGGGCCGCGGGTAGGTGCGGCCCTTCCAGGCGGCCCCCCGGCCCCGGTGGTGCATGACCGCCGAATCGACCGTCATGCAGAGGTACAGGGACGCCGTGAACGGCAACAGCGGCGCCTGCCAGAGCGACAGCCGGTAGTAGCGGAGCATCGGGACGTACGTCGCCGTCATCGTCGCCCACGCCACCGCGCCCAGCAGCCCCGCCGCCGCGTCACCCGCGAACAGGCCCGCGCACACCGCGGCGGGCGGCGCCAGATACACCACGCCGAGCCCCACCACCGTCCCCGCCAGCAGGACCGGGTTGTGCCACAGCTGGGCGTACGCGCTGCGCGCCACCATCCGCCACAGGTCCGCCAGCCCCGGATAGGGGCGGACGCTGTCCACCCGCTCGGCGAGTCCCAGCCAGATCCGGCCCCCGGTCCGCTGCACCACCCCCGCCAGCGACACGTCGTCGATCACCGCCTGCCGGATCGACTCCGGCACACGCGCCCGGGCGGCCAGCTCCGTGCGCAGCAGCACACAGCCGCCGGCGGCGGCCGCCGTCCGCGCGCCCGGCTCGTTGACGCGGCGGAACGGATACAGCTTCGCGAAGAAGTAGACGAAGGCCGGGACGATCAGCCGCTCCCACGGAGTGACCGTCCGCAGCCGCGCCATCTGCGAGACCAGGTCCAGGCCGTTCGCGGTGGCCGCAGCGACCAGCTCCCGCAGACTGTCCGGCTCGTGCGCGATGTCCGCGTCCGTCAGCAGCAGGTACTCGGGGCCGCCCGCGCACGCCGTCCCCCTGGACTCCTCGGCCGCTCCACGCGCGCGTGCCCGGGCGATCCCGTGCCGCAGGGCCCACAGCTTCCCGGTCCAGCCCGGCTCGGGCGGGCCCGGCGACACCACCGTCAGGGGCGGCCCCCCGTACCGCACCGCCAGGGCGCGCGCCACGTCCCCCGTACCGTCCTCACTGCCGTCGTCCACCAGGACGATCTCCAGCGGGCCCGGATAGTCCTGCGCCAGCAGGGAGGGCAGGCTCAGCGGCAGCACCTCCGCCTCGTCCCTGGCCGGCACCACCACGGCGACCGACGGCCACCGGTCGGGGTCCGCGCGGCGCGGCAGACGTTGATCCGTACGCCAGAAGAACCCCTGCCCCAGCAGCAGCCACCCCCAGGCGGCCACCGACCCCAGGGCGATCCACGCAATGGTGCTCATTCGTCGCAGTCTGCCCCACAACGACGGGACCGCAAGGGGTGTCGGCTAGGGTGACCGGGTGAAGATCGCGCTCATGGACTCCGGAATCGGCCTCCTCGCGGCGGCCGCCGCGGTGCGTCGGCTGCGGCCGGACGCGGCTCTCGTCCTCTCCTCCGACCCCGACGGCATGCCCTGGGGTCCCCGGACGACCGACGACCTCACCACCAGGGCCCTCGCCGTGGCCCGCGCGGCCGCCGCGCACCGGCCCGACGCGCTGATCGTGGCCTGCAACACGGCCTCCGTCCACACCCTGCCGGCCCTCCGCGCCGAGCTGGAGCCGGCGATCCCGGTGATCGGCACCGTACCGGCGATCAAGCCGGCCGCGGCCGGCGGCGGGCCCGTCGCGATCTGGGCCACGCCCCTGACCACCGGCAGCCCCTACCAGCGCGGGCTCATCCAGGACTTCGCCGGCGCGGTCGACGTCACCGAAGTGCCCTGCCCGGGACTGGCCGACGCGGTCCAGTACGCCGACGAGGAGGCCATCGACCGGGCCATCGCCGCGGCCGCCGCGCTCACGCCCAAAGATGTAAGGGCCGTTGTCCTGGGCTGCACCCATTACGAACTGGTCGCCGAACGCATCCGGGCCGCCGTACAGCCCGCCGGGTCGCCGGAGGTGGTGCTGCACGGCTCGGCCGACGCGGTCGCCGCGCAGGCGCTCCGCCGCATCGGCGCCCTCCCCGCCCCGGACGCGCCCACGGCCACCGACCTCACGGTGCTCCTCAGCGGCCGTGACGCCCTCCTCCCCGAGGCGGCCCTGACGTACGCCGAGGGCCGGCTCCTGCGCGCGGCCGCCCCCACGCGCTGAGCCACGGCCCGCCCCGCCCGGGCGGCTCGTCCGGGTGGCCCCCGTGCACGGGCCGTCGTTGCGGAACGTGCATACGCTGCTACGCATGAGGGACCACTCCCGCCCCGAGCGACCCCCCGCAGAGCCGGTGCCCGACGTCTGGACCGGGCGGGCCACCAACCGCGTGCAGTGGGTGCTCGCCGCCGCCGGGGTCGCGTGTGTGGCCCTCGGTGTCGTGCTGGGCGTCGTCCTGCCGTGGGCCTCCGGGACCGCCGCCCTGCTGATGGCGGTGGTCGGCTGCGTCGCGGCGGGGCTCCTGGTGCTCTTCGGGACGCTCGCCTTCGTCCACGTCGAGATCACGGTGGACCCGCACGCCCTCGAAGTGCGCTGCGGCCACATGGGCCTGCCGCGCCGCCGCATCCCGCTCGACACCGTGGTGGGCGCCGAATTCACCCCCTCCGTCACCCCGCGCCAGTGGGGTGGCTGGGGGTACCGCTGGCTGCCGGAGAAGGGCACGGCGGTCGTGGTGCGCCGGGGCGAGGGCCTCGTCCTCACCCTGGGCGACGGCCGGAGCTTCACCGTCACCGTGGACGACGCCGAGACCGCCGTCCGGGTCATCCGGCACCGCCTCCGCCTGCGCCGTATCCAGCGCGCGACCGCCCTGGAGGAGTGGATGGAGCTGGGCGGCACCACCCGGGCCCGCCTGCGCCCCGAGCACCCCGGCCCCGGCCCCGGCCCGGACGGCGCCTCACTCCCCGCCCCGGGCGCCGGCGGCCACCACCCCGGCCTCCGGGGTGGGGAGGGCCCGACGTGACGTGAGGCGGTCGTGGGCCCGGGGCGGGGCCTCCTGGGCGGGTTGGGATAGCGGCCCGAGGCCTGGCCGCCGGGCGCCGGCCCGCTGCCCGCGCTGGGGTTCGTACAGGCGGTCGCCGTAGACTCCGCACGTGAGCGCCACCATGACCGCCGTCGATGTCCCTCCCCCCGCCCGCCCGAAGCGGCTGGGCCGGTTGCCGCGGCGGTTGGTGCGGCCCACGGCAGCGGTGCTGTCCGGGGTCCTGCTGTTCCTGAGTTTCCCGCCCCGCCCCCTGTGGTGGCTCGCCGTGCCGGGCTTCGCCCTCCTCGGCTGGACGCTGCGCGGCCGGCGCCTCCGGGCGGGCTTCGGCCTCGGCTACCTCGCCGGGCTCGGCTTCCTGCTGCCGCTCCTCGTGTGGACCGGCGAGGAGGTCGGCGCGGTGCCGTGGCTGGCGCTCGTCGCCGCCGAGTCACTCTTCGTCGCCGCCGCCTGCTGCCTCGTCGCGGCCGTGTCGCGGCTCCCGGCGTGGCCGGTGTTCGCCGCCGCCGTATGGATCCTGGGCGAGGCGGCACGCGCGCGCGTGCCCTTCGGCGGGTTCCCCTGGGGCAAGATCGCCTTCGGTCAGGCGGACGGCCTGTTCCTGCCGCTCGCGGCGCTGGGCGGCACGCCCCTGCTCGGGTTCGCCGTCGCCCTGTGCGGCTTCGGCCTGTACGAGGCGGTACGCCAGGTCATCGCGTACCGGGCGACCGGCAGCCTCCCGCGCGGTCCTCTCGCCGCCGCGGCGCTGTCCCTCTTCCTTCCGGTCACGGCGGCGCTCGCCGCCCAGCCGCTGGTCTCCGACGCCGCGGAGGACGGGACCGCGACCGTGGCCGCGATCCAGGGCAACGTGCCGCGGCTGGGCCTGGACTTCAACGAGCAACGGCGTGCCGTGCTCGACAACCACGCCCGCCGCACCGAGCAGCTCGCCACCGACGTCGCGGCGGGCAGGGTACCGAAGCCGGACTTCGTCCTGTGGCCGGAGAACTCCTCGGACCTTGACCCCTACCGCAACGGCGACGCCCGGTTCGTCATCGACGAGGCGGTCAAGGCCATCGGCGTGCCGACCGTCGTCGGCGCCGTCGTCACCCCCGAGACCGGTCCGCTCCGCAACACCCTGATCCAGTGGGATCCGCGGTCCGGCCCCGTCGCCACCTACGACAAGCGGCACGTCCAGCCCTTCGGCGAGTACATCCCCATGCGGTCCCTCGTGCGGATCTTCAACAAGGACGTCGACCGGGTCAGCCGCGACTTCGGACCCGGCACCGAGGTGGGCGTGTTCGACCTCGCCGGCACCAAGGTGGGTCTCGCCACCTGCTACGAGGCGGCCTTCGACTGGGCGGTGCGCGACACCGTCACGCACGGCGCCCGGCTCATCTCCGTACCGAGCAACAACGCCACCTTCGGCCGCAGCGAGATGACCTACCAGCAGCTCGCGATGTCACGAGTACGCGCCGTCGAGCACAGCCGTTCCGTCGTCGTCCCGGTCACCAGCGGGGTCAGCGCGATCATCCGGCCGGACGGCACCATCGTGCGCGAGTCGCGGATGTTCACCCCGGACGCCCTGGTGGCGGAGGTGCCGCTGCGGTCCTCGCTGACCCCGGCGACCCGCATGGGCACCCTGCCGGAAGCGCTCCTGGTCGCCCTCGCCGCCGCCGGCCTCGCCTGGTCCGCCTCCGGAGCCGTACGCCGCCGCAAGGCCGCGAACCCCGGGACCGCCAACGCCTAGGTCGTGTCCGGAAAGTATCGGCGTCCGCCCGGAGGGCGGGGGCCGTACTTTCCGGACACGACCTAGGGTCGTTCCATGACAACTCCCGACTTCATCCGTGCCGTCCGGGCCACCGCCGGGCACCAACTGCTGTTCCTGCCCGGAGTCACCGCCGTCGTCCTCGACGACGACGGCGCGCGGGTCCTCCTCGCCCGGCGGGCCGACAACGGCAGGTGGTCGCTGATCGGCGGCATCCCCGAGCCCGGCGAGCAGCCGGCCGTCTGCGCGGTGCGGGAGGTGTACGAGGAGACGGCGGTGGAGTGCGTCGTCGAACGGGTGGTCCTGGTGGAGACGACGCCTCCCCTCACCTACCCCAACGGCGACAAGTGCCAGTTCATGGACACCACCTTCCGCTGCCGGGCCGTGGGCGGCCGGGCGCGGGTGAACGACGACGAGTCGCTGGAGGTGGACTGGTTCCCGGTGGACGCCCTGCCGCCGCTGCGCCCCGGCGAACTGTTCCGGATCGAGCAGGCGCGTGCCGACCACCCCACATGGTTCTCCACCACCTCCGACTGATCACAACTGTGGGTCCAGACCACATCGGTCGGATCGTCGGCGCTCCATAAGGTGCCAGGCATGACCGCACCCCACACCGTCACCCTCCGGGACCTCGGTGGCCGCACCGCACTCGTCACCGGCGCCGCGAGCGGCATCGGCCGGGCCTGCGCGCTGCGCCTGGCGGCCGCCGGCGCCAAGGTCCGGGCCGTCGACCGGGACGCCACGGGCCTGGAAGCCCTGGCGGCGGCACCCGCCACCACAGGGGTGGTCGAACCCCACGTCCTGGACCTCACCGACCTCGACGCCGCCGAGGACGTGGCGGCGGGAGCCGACATCCTCGTCAACAACGCCGGGCTCCAACTGGTCCGCCCCATCGAGGATTTCCCGCCCGGCGTCTTCCACACCGTGCTCACCGTGATGCTGGAGGCGCCGTTCCGGCTGATCCGCGGCGCCCTGCCGCACATGTACGCACAAGGGTGGGGCCGGATCGTCAACATCTCCTCCGTGCACGGGCTGCGTGCCTCCGCCTACAAGTCCGCCTATGTGGCCGCGAAACACGGCCTCGAAGGGCTCTCCAAAACGGCCGCCCTGGAAGGCGCCCCACACGGGGTCACCTCCAACTGTGTGAACCCCGGCTATGTACGCACCCCCCTGGTCGAAGCACAGATCGCCGACCAGGCCGACGCCCACGGCATCCCGCCCGAACGCGTGCTGACCGACGTCCTGCTGAAGGACTCCGCGCTCAAGCGGCTCGTCGAACCCGACGAGGTCGCCGAAGCCGTCGCCTACCTCTGCACCCCGCCCGCCTCATTCATCACCGGCACCTCGCTCGTCCTCGACGGCGGCTGGACCGCGCACTGAGCGTGCCCGGGTTTTCCACAGGGCTGGTGCGACCACCCGTACGGCAGGTATCCCTGTGACCATGTCCGAAGAACCGCTCCGTCAGCCGGAGCCCAGCGCCGACCCGGCCGCCTACCTGGGTCTTCTCGCGCGAGGTGCGGCCGTCGAGGCGTACGACCGGCCCGTGCTGCTCGCCCGTGCCGGCGGCGCCGGCCCGGCCGCACTCGCCGAGCTCGACCGGGCCAAGCAGCTCGCGCTGCGCGTCCGCGCCGAGCTGGAGGGCCGCCGCCGCCGCGAGGCCGAGCTGTCCGCGCTCTTCGAGACCGCCCACGACCTCGCCGGACTGCGCGACCTCGACGCGGTGCTGCGCGCCATCGTCCAGCGCGCCCGGTCCCTGCTGGGCACCGAGGTCGCCTACCTGAGCCTCAACGACCCGGCTGCCGGCGACACCTACATGCGGGTCACCGAAGGCTCCGTGTCCGCGCGCTTCCAGCAGCTGCGCCTCGGCATGGGGGAGGGGCTCGGCGGGCTCGTCGCCCAGACCGCCCGGCCGTACGTGACGGAGAGCTACTTCGACGACGAGCGGTTCCTGCACACGCGCGCCATCGACTCCGGCGTACGCGACGAGGGGCTCGTGGCGATCCTGGGCGTGCCGCTCACCCTCGGCAGCCAGGTGATCGGCGTGCTCTTCGCCGCCGACCGGCGCGCCCGCGTCTTCGAGCGCGAACAGGTCGCGCTGCTCGGCTCGTTCGCCGCCCACGCGGCCGTCGCCATCGACACCGCCAACCTGCTCGCCGAGACCCGGTCCGCCCTGGCCGAGCTGGAGCGCGCCAACAACATCATCCGCGCCCACAGCGGCGTCATCGAGCGGGCCTCCGGCGTGCACGACCGGCTGACCGAACTGGTCCTGCGGGGCGGTGGCGTCCACGACGTGGCGGCGGCCGTGTCGGAAGTCCTGGGGGGAACGGTCGCGTTCACCGAAGGGCCACCGCCCGCCGAGTGCGCCGACGGGCACGCGACCCGGCACGGCGACGACTGGGTGGCCGCCGTATCGGCCGGCGGCGAGGTCCTCGGTGCCCTGGTGCTGCGCGGACACCCCGACCTCGACCCCGTCGACCAGCGGACCCTGGAGCGGGCCGCGATGGTCACCTCCCTGCTGCTCCTGGCACGCCGCTCCGCCGGAGAGGCGGAACAGCGGGTACGGGGCGAACTGCTGGACGACCTGCTCGACGCGCCCGAGCGCGACCGGCGGCTGCTGAAGGAGCGTGCCGCCCGCCTCCGCACCGACTTCGACGCCCCGCACGTGGTGCTCGCCGCCCGCCTCGACCGCCCGGCCCCGCCGTGCGCCGAGGACCGTGAGGGCACGGGGCGGCCCGGGTCGGTGCGGCGGGACGCGGTGAACGAGGACACGGGGCGGGAGGGCTTCGCCCGGGAGGGTTCGCCGCGGGACGGCGCCGAACGGGACAGGGCCGAACGGGACAGGGTCGAACGGGACGGCGCCGACCGGCAGCGCCTCTGGTCCGCCGCGTCGCACCTGGCGGCCACCCGCCACGGGCTCGCCTCGGCGCGCGACGGCGGCACGGTGCTGCTGCTGCCGCTCGGCCCCGGCGACAGCGCCGCCGACCTGGCCCGGCAGACGGCCAAGCACCTGGGCGGCACCCTGCGGGAACCGGTCACGGTGGGTGCCTCCTCCCCGGTCGACGCCCCCGCCACGCGGCCGGGCGACATAGCCCCCGCGTACGCCGAGGCCCGGCGCTGCCTGGAAGCGCTGCACCTGCTCGGCCGCTCCGGGGAGGGCGCGGCCGCCTCGGACCTGGGGTTCCTGGGCCTGCTGCTCGCCGACACCCGGGACATCGCCGGGTTCGTCACCCGCACGATCGGCGAGGTCGTCGCCTACGACCGGAGCAGGGGCACGGACCTGGTGCGCACGCTCGACGCGTACTTCGCCAGCGGAATGAGCCCCGTCCGTACCAAGGACGAACTGCACGTCCACGTCAACACGGTGGCGCAGCGCCTGGAGCGGGTGGGCCGGCTCCTGGGGCCGGACTGGCAGTCGCCGCACCGTGCCCTGGAGATCCAGCTCGCCCTGCGGCTGTACGCGATGTCCGCGGCGGTACAACGCTGAACGGCCGGCCGCCCCTCGCGGGACGACCGGCCGTCGCGGGCCGCCGGGCTCAGCGTCCCGCCATGAGCCTCTCCTCGTCCTGATGCACGTCGGCCAGGTCCCGGTGACGGGTCTCCCGGGCGCAGGCGATCGCGACGACGGTGAGCAGCGCGGCGGCGATGACGTACAGGGAGATCGGCGTGGAACTCCCGTAGTCGGCCAGCAACGCGGTCGCGATCAGCGGTGCCGGCGCACCCGCCGCCACGGACGAGAACTGCGCCCCGATGGAGGCGCCCGAGTAGCGCATCCTGGTCGCGAACATCTCGGAGAAGAACGCCGCCTGGGGTGCGTACATCGCCCCGTGCAGCACCAGCCCGACGGTCACGGCGAGCAGCAGGTTGCCGAAGCTGCGGGTGTCGATGAGCGCGAAGAACGGGAACATCCAGGCACCGACGCCGACCGCCCCGATCAGGTAGACCGGCCGGCGCCCGATACGGTCCGACAGCGCGCCCCACGCCGGGATCACCGCGAAGTGCACGGCGGAGGCGATGAGTACGGCGTTGAGGGCGGTCTGCTTGCTGAGCCCGGTCGACGTCGTCGCGTACACCAGGATGAACGCCGTGATGACGTAGTAGCTGATGTTCTCGGCCATGCGGGCGCCCATCGCGACCAGCACGTCGCGCCAGTGGTGCCGCAACACGGCGACCAGCGGCAGCTTCTCCACCTGCGCGGTCTCCGCCTTCCGCTCCTCCGCCCGGGCGAGGGCCGCCTTGAACACGGGGGATTCGTCCACGGACAACCGGATCCACAGACCGACGATCACCAGCACACCGGACAGCAGGAACGGCACACGCCACCCCCACGAGGTGAACGCCGCGTCCGACAGCAGCGCGGTGAGCGCGGACAGCACACCGGTCGCCAGCAACTGCCCGGCGGGCGCCCCGGTCTGCGGCCACGACGCCCAGAAGCCGCGCCGCCGGGCGTCCCCGTGCTCCGACACCAGCAGCACGGCCCCGCCCCACTCACCCCCGAGCGCAAACCCCTGCACCAACCGCAACACGGTCAGCAGCACGGGCGCGGCCGTCCCGATGGTGGCGTGCGTCGGCAACAACCCGATGGCGAAGGTCGCCCCGCCCATCATCAGCAGGCTCAGCACGAGCAGCTTCTTCCGCCCGAGCCGGTCCCCGTAGTGCCCGAACACCAACGCGCCGAGCGGCCGCGCGGCGAACCCGACGGCGTACGTCAGGAAGGACAGTAGGGTTCCCACGAGCGGATCGGAGCCGGGAAAGAACAGCTTGTTGAACACGAGCGCGGCGGCTGACCCGTACAGGAAGAAGTCGTACCACTCGATGGTCGTGCCGATGAGGCTGGCGGCGACGATGCGGCGGAGGTTCGCGGGCTCGGGCGGAGCGGATGCGGGGGCGGCCATGAACACCACTTCCGGACAGTTGGCGGGGACGTTTCCGTGTCGCCATACCGTAGGAAGCGGCAGGTCAGGGGCGTATGTGGTGGGACACCATAGTTGTGGGGGCGGGGGTGCGTGGGGCCACCATGGGGGCCCGTCGGCCCCTTCCCGGTCTGGAAGGTCTCCTTCGCCCGCCACCTGGCCCACCGCCCCGACCAGGGTGTGCAACCGAGCCGCAGGGTGGAATGGCGCCGGTAGTAGACGAATCCGCCGGTGGTGCGGTTGCGCCGGGCTCAGCAGCTGACGGTGGCCCGGCGTCGGGTCGGGGACGTCGATGACGGCCCAGTCGTCGTAACGGTGCCCCTCCGCGCCGGGGCCGACGGACAGCTTCTGCCAGCATCAACACATCGGCGACGCGGAACCTTCCCGCACCAGTGGCCACTTCGACCGTACCGGCAACCGCAAGGACATAGCAGATTCCAAGTTGTTCCAGGGCCGCCCGCAAGCTCGGGTTGCCGCCGTAGACCCCATCACCCGCTACACATTCGATCATCGTGCCGTACGTGACTCCTCAGAGACCTCCGAGATGGAGGGGATGGGGTCAGGGGTGGTGGCGGCGTCGGCGCCAGGTACATCCCCTGGCTCGGTAAGATCAGCGCTTCCATGGGGGGCGTGATGCGAACATCGGAGCTGGGCGGCGAGGGCCACAAGTACGCACTGGCCTCGGACGAGGACGACAGCGATTTCTGGGGCTACGCTCACGAGGCCGAGGGGCTGTTCACTTCCCTGCCAGACGAGGCAGGAATGCGTCGAGTGCACCTCGCGGGATGCCTGCCGCAGGGTGGCCTACTGAGGTGCGTTGCCCACGTCGGCAGTCGTCGGGCCGTGGCAGGGAACGCCTGGTTCCAGCTCCTCGACCGTGACGGCGCCACCATGGGGTCCTACTTCGTCAACGAGGTCACCGTCATTGACGTCAAGCCCTCCGCCCGCGCAGCCGGCCTCGTGGACCTCACCGTGACGCTGTGGTGCGAGAACGCCCTGCCCGGAGCGGAACGACCGTGGGGCCTGCTCCGCACTGGTCATTTGAATCGCGCCGGCATGTGGCACGAACTCCAGCCCGAGGACCGACACGCGTGGTTGTCCGTGGCCCTGGGGTCCCGGGAGTACCGACGCCGGCAAAAGCCCGACGCGCCCGCAGGCCAAGTGTTCACCTTGGACGGCCGACACATCGTTGACGAAGACACCTTCTACTGCGCGATCGGTGAGGCCATCAACGGGCCCGGCGGATACTTCGGCTGGAACCTCGACGCTCTGGACGACTGCCTGAGCGGAGGCTGGGGCGCCACCACTCCGTTCACCTTGCAGTGGGAGTCCTCGGCCCAGGCCAGGACACGGTTGGTAGAGCGCGTGCCCGTTGGTGGCGATCGCCAGGTCGCGCTGTTCAACCTGCTCCTGGAGATCTTCGAGGAACGAGGCGTGAGCGTCAGCCTCCGGTAGACCGCCGATGCCCCGTCCCCGCAGCTGCCCGCTCCCGAACGCGGTTGCCTGACGCGTGTTGCTCAGCGGTCTTCCTTGGCCGGACCTCCTGGAGGGGGTGTGAGGGCCGACTGTTCCGGACCGATGACGCGAGGGCCGGTGGCGGGCAGCGGTGCTCACGGCCGGGCCTCCCGGAAGCGGTGGCAGTGCCCGCAATAGCGGGCTTGCGGCACGATGTGCAGCCGCGCCGGCTCGATGGGGTGCCGGCACTGCCGGCAGGTGCCGTACGTGCCCTGATCCATGCGCTCGAGGGCGGCTTCGACGTCGGCGAGGACCATCCGGGCAGAGGCGCACAGCTTGATGTGCACCTCCAGTTGGGAGACCGCAGCCTGTTCGCGGACGTGCTGGGCCCTGGCGGCAGTGCCCTGCCAGAGCTGGGCGAGCTGGTCCAGGCGAAAAGCACGCTGCTCGTTGAGGTTCTCGCGCAGCCCGGCCAGTTCGGCCGCGCCCAGCCGCGCGTGGGTGGCGACATCGACGACCTGCTGGTTCACGACTTCACCCCTTCAAGGGCAGGGGGCGGGATACTCGGAAGGCTCCGGCCGCGGCCAGAGCGGTACGCCAGGCCTCATTGGTCAGCCGGCGCGCTGCTGGCACGGCACACAGCACCGCGCGTACGGCAGAATCTCGAGCCGCTCCACCGGGATGGGCCTGTCGCATCCCTGGCAGGTGCCGTACGTGCCCTGCTGAAGCCGGGCAAGGGCGGCGTCGATGTCCTTCAGCGCATGCTCAATCGCCCCTCTCTGCACGATCTGCAGGTCATGGGCCTCCGGGGCACCGCCGGAGGCTTCGCCCACGGCCTGCAACTGGGTGAGACGGGCATGGCGCTCGTGCTCCAGACGCTGACGTGCCTCGTGCACACTGAAGCGTTCGACGGCAGAACCGGCGCGGGCGGCGGAGTCCAGCGACATCACGTAACAGTCCCTTCCCATGACAGCCGAGCAGGGATACCACCGCGTTCTCCGGCGCTCTCCCCTTCGCCCTCCACCCTCGCCGCCCAGGCGGTCGGTGGCCATCGGGCGCAGACCCCATTTCGTCGGGGCCGCACGGTGCAGACGGTCACCGGGTTCGCGAACAGTGGTCTGCTCAGTGCTGGTCGTACACCAGAAGGCCGTCCTCACGCAGCCGGTCACCCACCGTGGGCCGGTGTTCGGTGAGCCGTCCGTCATGGGACAGGTGCAGCACCTTGGTCCGGCGCGCGAGTACCGCGAAATCCGCGATGATCCGGCCTCCGATGTACGGGGGCGGCTTCCGCCGGGGCGGCGTCGACGCGGGTCGGCGGCATGGACAATCGCCGCCGACGACCGCCTCGTCGACCCCAGCGTCGAGTACGTGCACGCGTGCCGCAAGTCCGCCCACACGCCTCGCACGCCTGCCGCACCGTGGCCGGCTGGATGCCCGGCACCGGCCCCCACCCGTTCGCTCCCGCGCTCACGTACCCCCGCTCCACCCTCTATGGGCCGCGGTGGGACCCTCGCCTACCGGCCCTTGTGGAGGGCGATGGCGAGGGGCGTGGCGGTGAACATGGAGGAGTAGGTTCCCACCGCGAGGCCGATGAGCAGGGCGACGGCGAAGTCCGTGAGGGAGTCGCCGCCGAGGACGGCCAGGGCGGTGAGGATGAAGGCGGCGCCCATGCCGGTGTTGACGGTCCGGGGCAGGGTCTGCACGAGCGCCCGGTTGGCGACGGCCGCGAAGGGTGCCGCCCCGTCGCGTCGGCCCAGGTCCCTGATGCGGTCGAAGACGACGACGGAGTCGTTCACCGAGTAGCCGATGACGGTCAGCAGCGCGGCGAGGAAGACGCCGTCGACGGGTTTGCCGAGCCAGGCGAAGACACCGACGAGGATCACCGTGTCGTGGACGAGGGCGGCGACCGCGGAAGTGCCGAAGAGCCAGCGGAAGCGGGCCGCGAGGTAGAACAGCTGGGCGCCGAGGGCGACGGCGAGGGCGATCAAAGCGCCCTGGCGCAGTTCCTTGCCGAGGCTGGGGCCGATGGCCTCGTCCCGGAGCTTGTCGGCCCGGCTGGTCAGATGTCCGATGGTTTCGCTGACGGTGGCCGACTGCGCGTTGGTCAGCCGGTCGGTGCGGACGGTGAGCCGGCTGTCGCCGGAGGTCTGGACGACGGCGCGGGGGAACCCGGCGTCGGCGAGGGCGGCGCGGGCCCGGTCGGGGTCGACGGGGGTGGCGGTGGTGTACTCGATGAGGCGGCCCCCGGTGAATTCGACGCCGAAGTCCAGGCCCCGGAAACAGATCCCGGAGGCGGCCAGAACCAGCACGATGGAGGAGGCGGCCAGCCACCGCCTGGGGTGGCGCATCAGATCGGGGTTCCTGCGGGTGAGGCGTTCGCGGACGGTGCCGGGGTGGGCGATGCCCGTCAGGCGGGGGCGACGGCGCAGCCAGGGCCGGGAGACGGCGTGGTCGGCGAGCACACGGGTGATGACCAGGGCGCTGAACATGGACGCCAGCACACCGATGCCCAGGGTGACGCCGAAGCCGCGCACGGGTCCGGAGGCGAGGAGGAACAGCAGGCCGGCGGCGATGAGGGTGGTGATGTTGGAGTCGGCGACCGCGCTGAACGCGCCGCGGAACCCCGCGGTCAGCGAGGAGCGCGGGCTGGGCCGGAGCCGGGAGGCGTACTCTTCGCGCGCTCGTTCGAAGGTGAGGACGTTGGCGTCGACGGCCATGCCGATCGTCAGGACGAGCCCGGCGAGTCCGGGCAGGGTGAGGGTGGCGCCGAGGGCGGCCAGGGCGGCGTAGGAGATCAGGCCGTAGCAGGCCAGCGCCACGGTGGCCAACGCGCCCAGGAGCCGGTAGACGGCGACGATGAACAGCGCTGTCAGCGTGGTGCCGACGGCGGCGGCCCAGGCGCTGGCGCTGATGGCCTGGGCGCCCAGGGTGGGGCCGACGGTGCGCTGCTCGACCGTCTCCACGGGTACCGGCAGAGCGCCGCCGTTGATGAGCAGGGCCAGTTCCTTGGCCTCAGCGGCGGTGAAGGAGCCGGTGATCTGCGTGGAGCCGCCGCCGATGCCCGAGCCGCAGCCGACCGAGGGGTCGACCTGCGGCGAGGAGATGATCTTCCCGTCCAGCACGATGGCGACCCGCCGGGACGGATCCCCGGCCGGGTGACAGGCGGCCTCGCCGGTCAGGCGGGCCCAGCCGTCGCGGCCGGATCCCGCGAAGTCGACGGTGACCTGCCATCCCGCGCCACCCTGCTGCTCGAACCGGGCGGCGGCCTCCTTGACGTCCTTGCCGGTCAGCGCACTCTCCTCGAGACGGAGCAGCTGGCCGGACTCGTCGGCCAGAACCTGTTGGCGGGGCCGTACGGGCAGCGGTTCGGTGTCGGTGTCGGTGTCGGTGGCGGCGCCGGTGCCGGTGCCGGTACGCGTGGCGGACTCGGTGTCGGTGCCAGAGGCGGAGTCGGTGTCGGTGGCGGTGCCGACGACCTGGTGGAAGGTCATGTGGGCGGTGCGGCCGAGCACGTCCGCGGCCTTGGCCGGGTCCTGTACGCCGGGCAGTTCCACGACGATCCGGTTGTCGCCCGAGCGGGCGAGGGTGGGTTCGGCGACGCCGAGCGCGTCGATGCGTCCGCGCAGCACCTCCAGGGTGCGGTCGGTGGCCTCGCTGCCGGCGTCAGCGGTGGCGGTGGGGCGGGTCTCCAGCACGATCTGCGTGCCCCCGCTCAAGTCGAGTCCGAGGCGGACGGGCACGGTGAAGGTGATGTACAGCGACAGGGCGACTACGGCGAGGGCGAGCAGCCCCCGGATGCGCAGGGCGCGGGTCAAGGCGGGCCTCCGGCAGGCACACCGCGGCCCGGGACGGCGGCCGCGGTCGATGGAAGGAAGGGGAGGGGCGTTCAGATGCCGGGGCGCGGAGGAGGCGCCCGCCCCTGGTGACGGCTCGCCGGACACGGGGCAGCGGGTGCACTCGCCGCCGGCGGACTCGAACGAACGGGCCACGATGGGACGTGGATACCGCAGCACGCGGTGAGCGCGGTGGTGGACGGAGGTGCGGACCGCTCACCCGGGGTGTCGCGAGAAGCCCGCAGCAGCGTGTTGCAGGCGGCAGGGTGCCCGTCGTCAGCGTGCGGGCCGCGGCCCCCGTCGGCCCGTACGGCACCGGACACCGGTGCCACGCCGTCGGCGACGTATGTGCTGCCGTGCGCCGGCGGGCCGAGCACAACGGCGAGCACAACGGCAAGGGCGGCGAGCAGGACGGCGAGCAGGGCAGCGCTCACCGCTGCCGGGCCGGAGCCGCCCGTACGGGGGGCGGTGTGCACGGAGCGTGCCATGCGCCGTCCCCCCTTGTGTCGTCGTCGATGGCCGGGCGGCAGCGGGTCCGTCGGAGGCTGCGAGGTCCGGGCTGTGGAGTGGCAGGTGCCCCTTGAGGCACGCGACGGAGCGGCGTCGGAGCCGCGTCGGATCAGGGTTCGACGAGGCCGGCGCGGATGGCGTAGCGGGTGAGTTCCAAACGGTCACGCAGGCCGAGTTTGTGCAGCAGGTTCGCCCGGTGCCGGTGGACCGTCTTGATGCTGATGAAGAGCATCTCGGCGATCTCCTTGGAGGAGTGGCCTTCGGCGACCAGCTTGAGGACTTCCTCCTCCCGGCGCGTGAGGACCTGCTCCGGAGGCTCCTCTCCCTGCCGGACGCGGTCGAGATAGTTGCGGATGAGAGCGGTGATCGCGCCCGGGTACAGGAAGGGCTCGTCGCGCATGGCGGCCCGGCAGGCGGCGATCAGGTCACGGTCGGCCACGGACTTCAGTACGTACCCGCTGGCGCCGGCCTTCAGCGCCTGGAAGAAGTACTGCTCGTTGTCGTGCATGGTCAGCATCAGCACCCGAAGGTCCGGCTGGAGCGCGATCAGTTCACGGGCGGCCTGCAGGCCGGTCATCCGGGGCATGGCGATGTCCAGTACGGCCAGGTCGACCTCGTGGGAACGGGCCAGGGCGATGGCCTCCGCGCCGTCGCCGGCCTCGGCGACGACCTGGAGGTCCGGCTCCCGGTCGAGGATGAGCCGCACACCGCGACGCACCAGCGCATGGTCGTCGGCGAGGAGGATACGGATCACCGTCGCGTCGTTTGCGGTCACGGCTGCTCCCTGAGAACGGGCTGAGCGGGCTGAGCGGGCTGAACGGGTACGGTCAGCCGGACCTGCGTACCGGCCTGCGGCTGGGAGGTGACCTCCAGCGTGGCCCCGATCAGCAGGGCCCGCTCGCGCATCCCCCGGATCCCCGCGCCCTCACGCGCGACTCCCGTCCCCCGGCCGTCGTCCGCGACGGCCAGCACCACCGTGCCGTCGGCGAGGCGCAGGCTCACCGACACCCGGTCGGCCTCGGCGTGGCGGGCGACGTTGGTCAGGGCCTCCTGGGCGACGCGGTACAGCACCAGTTCGCTCTGCTCGTCGAGATCGGGCAGGGGCGCGTCGAAGTGGCGCACCACGCGTAGCCCGGTGTGGGTGGCGAACTCCGTGGTCAGCGAGGTCAGCGCGCTGACCAGGCCGAGATCGTCCAGGACGCCCGGCCGTAGCCGGCGTACCAGGCGGCGCACCTCGTCCAGGCCCTCCCGGGTGATCTCCTGCACCTGGTGCAGCTCGCCGCGCAGGGGTTCGTCCGCCTCGTCCGCCGCCCGTTTCAGTCCCAACAGGATCGCGGTCATGCTCTGGCCGACCTCGTCGTGGAGCTCCTGGGAGATCCGGCGTCGCTCGGCCTCCTGCGCGAGCAGCGCCCGGGCACTGCTGGTGGCGCGCTCATGCTCCAGCCTGTCCAGCATGGCGTTGAACGTGCGAATCAGCTCGGCGATCCCGCCGTGTCCGTGTTCCGGCAGCCGCTGCCCCGGGCGCAGCAGGTCGACGGTGGTCATGAGCTTGGTGAGCCGGTCCAGAGGGGCCAGGCCGATCCGCAGCAGCGCCGCGTTGGCGATCAGCATGACCACCAGGCCCGCCACGAGGATGACCGCTTCGGTCAGCAGGACCGGTACGGACACGGTCACCGGCGCCCACAACAGCAGCGCGGTCGCGGTCCCGAGCACCACGGCGTTGAGGGCGAAGATCCGCCAGAACAGGGACACCGCGATGAGGCCTTTCTCTGTCTCTCCGTGACACGGCTTTGTCTACAGTGTCGGTCACCGCGGACTCCGAGCACTCCTCGCGGCCACTGCTCCGGACCGGCTGAGGCCAGCCTGCCCGCGGTCCGCTGATCCGTCGATGGGCTCCAATGCCCATTTCCGCGCCGTGTGCCTACGTACGCCCTGGTCAGCCGCCGGATCGGCGCCCGCACGGGCCGTGCTCGCACCCGTGCGGGTCCACCAGTCACTTCCATGCGGAACCGCTGCTGATGGAGCTGGGCGCGGTGAGGGCGTGGCCGAGGACGACACTGCCCATCCGCTACCGGCTGGGTCCCCGGCAGTCCCGCCACGTGGACACCCATGTACCACCCGGGTGACGCCCGGGGCGACGAACTCGTCACGGGCGTGGGCGTCGACCTGCCGAAGGCGCTGACGCCGCTTCCCGAACGCCGGGTGCGACCGTTGCTCGGGTGCGGCCTCTCCGGGCGCGAGGGCATGGGCGCCGTGCTCGCGGAGTTCCTCACCGGGCTGTCACACCAGGCGCGAAGGCTCAAGCCGTGTGACGCCGCACCGTCGGGGGCCGTCGTGGTCGACCTGGTCTGGGCCTGGCTCGCCCAGGCGTCCGGCACCGGTGCGGCGCTGCCGCCGGAAACCCGACGTCGGGCCCTTCTGCGGCGGTGGGGGACGTCCACAGATCCTTTGCGGAGGATCGACAGACGGTCCCGGGAGGGCAACAATTCATGATCATCGACTACGGATGGACGGATTCAGCGGCATGACCGAACCCGTGAAGGGCCCCGCCAGTTACTTCCCCTCGATAGAGAAGAAGTACGGCCGACCGATCGCCGAGTGGAAGGACTTGATCCGCTCCTCACCCCTGACCAAGCACATGGAACTCGTCGCCTGGCTCAAGACCGAGCACGACATGGGGCACGGCCATGCCAACGCGCTGGTCGCGCACACCCTCGCCGAGGGCGGCGGAAGGTGAACCGCGCCTGGCTCATCCGACCCACCTGACCCCGAGCAGGGGAGCCGTGGCCTCTCGCGTGCTCAACCGCGGGAGGCCACGGTGTTTTACGAAGAGCCCCCGACGGCTCGCCGCCAAGGGCGCCCGCGAGCGCGGCCGTTCAGGCTGTGGCGTAGTCCGCGAGCGACGGCTCCAGCATGCCGAAAGCGCTGTCCGCCTCCGCGATGACGGTGGTGGAGATCCGGGCGTTGTCCTGTCCGGCGAGGGTGAGTTCCTGGATGCGCTGGAACAGGGTGCGGTGCACGGCGCCGAGCAGGGCGGCGGCCGTGCGGGGGGCGATCTCGCCGCGGGGGGTGCCGGTGGCGTCGGCCAGGGCGTCGGCCAGGGCGGCCTCCCGCAGGTCGTGCAGGTCGCGCAGCCGGGCCGAGAGGGTGGGGCTGTCGGCGATCATGCGCGCGAAGTCGGGCCCGGAGAACCCGGCGACCGGGTCGGTGCCCGCGGCCGCGTCGGTGAAGGCGCGGCGCAGGGCGGAGAGGGCCGATTCACCGGCCTGACGGCCGCTCACCGTACCGGCCAGTGAGGCGATGAAGGCGTCCTGGTGGTCCAGGACCAGGTCCTCCTTGCGTGAGAAGTAGTTGGTCACCGTCTTCTTCGCCACGCGCGCGGCGGTGGCGATCTCGGCGATGGTGGTCCGTTCGAACCCCTGGGCGAGGAACAAACCGGTGGCGACGTCGGAGATGAGCTGCCGGGTCTCCTGCTTCTTCGTCTCCCGCAGGCCGGGAAGGGTCGCGGACGGGGTGGCGTCAGTAGTCATGGGGCAATCTTACACTCGTAGCATTCTTATGTTGACAGCTTTCGTGTGCTCAGTCTAAATTTACGTCCGTCGCAAGTTTTACCCGAAGTGAAGAACGGATGCACCGCATGCCCGCACCCCGCCCTGCCCGCTCTTACGTCACGTCCGTCACGGTCGGTCCGGCCCGGGCCGGTAGCCGGCGTCCCGTCCGCGCTCTGCCGGCCCCCGCCCGGCGCCTCCCGCCGAAGCCCCCCAACCTGCCGCGCCGCTCCGGTTACTGACCAGCACGCACCCGCCGCGCACTCACCGCTCCCGGCACCCGTACTCCGCCTCCCGGAAGACAACGAGGAGAAGCACCTTGCAGATCACCGCGTCCACCGTCTCGCTCACCGTCGACGACGTCACCGCGTCCCAGCGGTTCTTCACCGCCCACCTCGGCTACGTCGAGCAGGCCGCCGCCGAGGGATTCGCCTCCCTGTCGCGGGACGACGCCGCGATGGACGTCGTCCTGCTCGCACGCGGCACCGAAGTGCTGCCGGCCGACCAGCGCGATCAGCGCGCCTCCGGCCTGATCCTCGCCTTCACCACCACCGGCATCGACACCGAGGAGAAGCGGCTGCGCGCCGAGGGCGTCGAGATCACCATGCCGCTGCGCGAGGAACCCTGGGGAGAGCGCCTCTTCCAGGTCACCGACCCGAACGGCGTGATCGTCCAGTTCGTCGAGTGGGTCACGCCGACCGCCTAGGCTGTCGCCCGGGCCGGCCCGTCGGCCGGTCGGGGATCAGGGGGACGACAGTCCGATGCGCAGTACCACCGAGGTGTTCCAGCCGCTCCATGCGGACGACCCTCCCGTCGTTGCCGGATACCGCCTCGCGGCCCGGCTCGGCGCGGGGGGCATGGGGCGGGTGTACCTGTCGCACACCCCCGGCGGCCGCCCGGTGGCGATCAAGGTGGTGCGGCCCGAGCTGGCCGACGACCCGGCCTTCCGGCGGCGGTTCCGCCGGGAGGTGGAGGCCGCCCGCCGGGTCAGGGGCGCCTACACCGCGGAACTCGTCGACGCCGACACCGACGGCGTACCGCCCTGGCTCGCCACGCTGTACGTGCCCGGGCCGTCCCTCACCGAAGCCGTCGCCCGGCGTGGTCCGCTGCCGGTGTCGGCCGTGCTGTGGCTGATGGCCGGCGTGGCGGAGGCGCTCCAGGCGGTCCACGCCGCGGGGATCGTTCACCGGGACCTCAAGCCGTCCAACGTCCTGCTGGCCGCCGACGGGCCGCGGGTGATCGACTTCGGTATATCGATCGCCGCCGGCCTCTCGTCCCACACCGCCACCGGATCCACCGTCGGTACGCCCCACTTCATGGCCCCCGAGCAGGCGGTCGCCGGTGAGGTCACCCCGGCGACCGACGTCTTCGCCCTGGGGCAGACGGCCGCCTTCGCGGCGCTGGGTGAACCGCTGTACGGGGACGGCATCGCGCCCGTCGTGCTGTACCGGATCGTGCACGAGGAACCCGACCTGACTCTGCTGCCCGAGCCGTTGCGCCCGCTGATCGCCCGGTGCCTGGCGACCGATCCCGGGGAGCGGGCCACCTTGGCGGAGGTCGTCGAGTGGTGCCGACGACAACTGGACGCCGACGCCGACGCCGACGCCGCCGACGCGGACACCGGCACGGGTGCGAGAACAGGCGCCGACGCGGGCGCCGGGCCGGCCGTCTGGCGCGAGGTCACCGGACCCGAGGCGGCCGTGCCGCAACCGGTGCCCACCCCCGTGGACCCGTCGACCGCGGCCCCCACGCTGTTGCTGAGCCCCGCCCGGCGCAGGGCGACCCGACGGCGTACCGCGCTGATCACGGTCGCCGCCGTGACGGCGGGCGCACTGGTGCTGACGGGCCTCACCTGGCTCGCCGGGGACCGGTTCGGCCTGCGCGAGCGAGCCGCGGGCGCACCCGCTTCGACACCCGGTCCGACGAAGTCCGCACCGGCCGAGACGCCGCGGTCCGGCAACCCCGCCTCCGGTAACCCCGCCTCCGGCGTCCCCCGGGCGTCCAAGCCGGCCCCCAACGCCCTCGCGGCGTCGGGCGCCGACGTGCTGTCCCCGGTGTGGCTGGACGAGAAGAACTCCCTGAACCTGCGTGAGCCGAGGCTTCCCAAGGACCGCAGGGGTGAGATCCGCCTCGACTGCGAGGACGACACGGACTGCGCGCTGCGGAGCGACACCAGCGTGTTCGTGCAGCTGTTCAACGGGAAGACCGCCTCCCTCGCCGCCTGCCGTCACCTCCTCACCGGCGCCACCGGCTCCGAGTACCGCACCTGGTCGCTCGCGGCGGCGGACGCCGGCACCCAGCTCTGCGTCAAGAACGCTGCCGGCGACATCGCGGCCCTCACCATCCAGGTCAAGCAGACGGCCCTACGGGAAGCCGCCTTCCTGCAACTGGGCATGTACGTCTGGGAGGACGCGGCCTGAGGTCGTGGCCCGGGCCGGCGCACACCGGCCCGGACGACGCGCGACGGCGGCACTGTGTGTTCGACGTCCGGCGCCGGCCCGTCACGAGGACGTACGCGAAGCCCCTGCCGACGACTTGGCCGCGACGCGGGCGAGGACGAGGGCCACGAGGGTGAGTCCGCCGAGCGCCGCCGCCGTGCCGGCGAAGCCGCCGAGGGCCAGGCCCACGCCGCCCAGGCCGGCGCCCGCGAAGACGCCGAAGCTCATGCCGGCGGCGTTGACGCTCAGCGCCGCGCCGCGCAGCGACCCGCAGCGCCGTACGAGCGACGTGGTGACGCAGGCCGCGACCGTCGCGTGTCCGGCGCCGACCAGGGCTGTCAGGGGCAGGGCCAGCCAGAGCGAACGGGCGAAGAAGACGGCGACCAGCGCGACCAGGGCCACGATCAGCGCCAGCGTCATCAGGCGTTCCGCCGGGACCCTTGACCGTTCGGCGCTCAACACCCGGCCGGCGAGCAGGTTGCCCAGGAAGAAGGACGTGCCGCTCAGCGTCCACACCAGTGCGAAGGGGCCGGGTGCGAGCCCGAACCGCTCGTCGTAGAAGGCGGCGAGATAGGCGAGGTAGCCCATGAACGCGGCCGTTCGCAGCATGGCGATCGCGAGGAGCGGGACGACGCCGGGCACGGCCGCCAGGAGCCGGAACGACTCCAGATAGCCGGGCCGTTCCGCCGCCCCGGCCACCTCCGCCCCCGGCTTCCGGCGGCCGCGCAGGAGGAAGTACAAAGCCAGTACGGAGCAGAGCGCGGCGATCGCCCACAGGTCTCCCCGCCAACCCCACACCAGGGCCGGCAGCGCCACGAGCGGCGCGGCGAGGAGCGCGGTCAGCGACTGGGTGGCCGTGATGAGGGTGGCGGCACGGCCCGCCGCGGCGTCATCGTCGAACCGGTCGGCCGCGGCCGCGGTCAGCGCGGGGTTCAGTACGGCCGTTCCGGCGCCCACCAGCAGGCAGAACGCCGCGAGGAGCAGGAACTCGCCGCTCGCGCCGAGCGCCGCCGAGACCGCGAGCACGGCCAGCCCGCCCGCGGCCGCCCACTCCCGGCGTACGCGGTCGATCAGCGGTGCCAGCGCGGTGCCCACGGCGAGGGCGGCCAGGCCGCCCAGACCACGCAGCTGACCCAGCGCGGCCACACCGCCGCCGGACGCGTCGGCGAGGGGGACGAGGAAGGTGCTGTAGATGGTGAAGGGCACCAGACCCACGGCCGAGGCCAGCATGAACGGCCACAGGACACGGGTCATCGCCAGATCACCGGGCACGGTGCCGGTGCCGGTGCCGGTGCCGGTGCCAGTGGCAGTGCCAGTGCTGGGGGCGGGGACGGGTGCCGCGCCGGTACTCACGGCCGCCGAGGGGCCCTTGGGCTCGCTGCTCATATCCGCTCCGCCCGGTACCGGTAGAGCGCCGTCTCGTCCGCGCTGAACTGGGAGAAGGGGAACGGCTCGGCGGACAGCCCGGTCACGCCGGCGCCCAGGAACGCCCGCGCGACGGCGCTGCCGGTCTGGGCGTACACCACCAGCGGGATCCCGTGCTTGCGGCAGTGCTCCAGGATCCGGTCGAAGCTGCCGTTCATCAGGGTCATGCCGGTGGCGACGACCGCGTCGGCCTCGGCGAGCACCTCGGCCATGTCGTCGGTGACGGGGTCGCCCCAGTTGGTGGTGCGCAGGTTGAAGTCGCAGGGCAGGGGGACGCCGCCCCGCTCGCGTATCGCCGCGACCAGTGGGTTGACGACGCCGATCAGCGCGACCTTCGCCCCGGGGGCGGTGTCGAGGAGCCCGGCCACGGCGGCGTCCCTCGCCCCGGCCCGCGCCTCCGGCGTACCGGTCGGCAGGGTGACCGTCTCGGCGTCCTCCGCGTCGCGGTGCGGCCGCACCCGTCCGAGGTAGGCGTCGAGCGCGGCGATGCGTACTGGCGCGGACTCGTGCCGTATCAGGGTGTCGAGGGTGTGCCCGGAGGCTTCGGCGCAGAAGTCCGGGGTGAGGTCGCCGGGTTCGAAGGAGCAGGCACCGAAGGCGTCCCCGGAGCGGAGGAGCGCGTACTGGTTCCGGTACGTGACCTGGCTCCCGGCCAGCCGGGTGGTGTGGTGGACGTAGAAGGCGCTGGTGACGGCCAGTTCGCCGGGGAGCGGGCCGAAAGCGCCCTCCAGGACGGCTTCTCGCAGCTCCGGTATGGACTGTGGCTGTGCAGGAGACATGGCGGTTCCTTCTCGGGTGTACGTGGAGGGGAGAGGACGACGGGGGGTGGGAAAGGGGTGGTCAGGGCAGGTCGGTCAGCCGCTCGGCGCGGTACGGCAGGTCCGCCAGTTCCGGGCGCCCGGCCGGCTGGAAGCACAGCAGCAGCGAACGCCGGTCCCGGTCCGTCCGGTTGGGGCCGGAGCGGTGCACGAGCAGCCCGGGGAACATCAGCACCGACCCGGCCGGAGCCTCCACGGTCACCGCCCCGCTCACATCGGTGCGCGCGGCGTCGACCAGCAGGCCGGTGGGCTCGGACCGGTCACGCGGTGCGGGTCCGGCCAGGTGGCTGCCCGGCACGATCTCCAGGGCGCCGTTGTCGGAGGTGACGTCGTCGAGGAAGACCATCGCGGTGGCGACGTCCCGCGCGCTGGGGCCGGCGCAGCAGTACCAGAACGGGTGGTCCTGGTGCCAGCGGAACTCCGAACCGACGCCCGCGCGCTTGAAGTTCAGCTTGGATGTGAAGCCGCCCAGGCGTTCGCAGCCGACGATCCGGCGCATCGGAGCCGCGATCCGCTCGTCGTTCCACAGGGCGCCGAGCGACGGGTGCAGTGGGGTGACGGGCGAGAGGCTGCGTACGGCGGGCGGACGGGCCTCCGGTTCCCAGTGGACGGTGGTGCCGTCCACCCGTTCCAGCCGGTGCCCGTCCGGCCATACGGTGACGTCGGCCCGTGCCGCCGGCGCCCTCCCGGTCACCCGTGCGAGCACGGACTCGGCCGCCTCGCCCAGGGCCGCCGTTTCGACCGGCCCCAGGAGCCGTGGCAGGAGGACGAAGCCGCGTGCGAGCTGCTCGTCGAGGGACGGGGGTGGGGTCGGGGGCAGGGACACGGGAGTCACCTTCCGGTCGAGCGCGGGGGTACGGGGGAGGGGGAGCCGTATGAGCCGGACACGGCCTAGGCCGACTCGGCCACCAGCACGGGCGCCCCGCGCAACAGCGCGCTGTCGGCGGGCGGCCAGTCCATGGCGGACCAGGGGTGCCGGAGCTCGTCCTGCGTCGTCACCTCGTGGGGGAGCAACGCGCCGAGGCCCTTGGCCCCGGCATGGTGGGCGTAGGCGCTGTCGACGTAGCGGTGGCCCGTGTCGGCGGCCAGGAACACGTACGTCCGGTCGGCGTCCCGCCCCCGAACCCGCCCGCGTTCCCGTTCACGCTCCCGTTCACGCCCCCGCTCCCGCTCCCGCTCCCAGAGTGTGGCCAGGTACGCGGCGCCCGCCGACAGGCCGGCGAAGATGCCACTGACCCGCAGGAGTTCGACGGCGCCGGACATGGCGTAGTCGAAGTTGACCCAGTGGATGCGGTCGTACAGGTCGTGCCGGACGTTCTGGAACGGGATGGAGCTGCCGATACCTGCGATGATCATGTCCGGGTCGGACACGTGCTCGGCGCCGAAGGTGACGCTGCCGAACGGCTGTACGCCGATGAGCTTCACGTCACGCCCCGTCTCCCGCAGGTACGTGGCGATGGCGCCGGTGGACGCGCCGGTGCCGACACCGCCGACGAGCGACAGGGGGCCCTCGGGGACCTCCTTGCGGATGAGGTCGGCGACGTCGCGGTAGCCGAGGTAGTGGATGGAGTCGTGGTACTGCCGCATCCAGTGGTAGTGCGGGTTCTCGCGCAGCAGTTCGCCGATCCGCTCGACACGGAGGTTCTGGTCCAGGCGCAGGTTCCTGGACGGCCGGACCTGTTCGAGCGTGGCGCCGAGGATCTCCAGCTGGACGCGCAGGGTGCGGTCCACGGTCGTGGAGCCGACGATGTGGCAGTTCAGGCCGTAGCGGTGGCAGGCCAGGGCGAGCGCGTGGGCGTAGATGCCGCTGGAACTGTCGACCAGGGTGTCACCGGGCTCCACCTGCCCCGTCTCCAGCAGGTGGCGTACGGCGCCGAGCGCCGAGTAGAGCTTCATGGTCTCGAAGCGCAGACAGATCGCCCCCGGTGGGACGGTCACCACGTCCGGTACCTTGACGGCCTCGGCTATGTGCGCGTGCATGTCGTCGTCCTCCCGGTCAGGCGGCGTCGTGCCGGATGAGCTTGAACAGGTACGCCTGGCAGTTGTCGCCCTCCCAGGTCTGGCGGTGCAGGACGACGGGCCGGAACCCGGCGTCGACGGCGTGGCCGACGATCCGCCTGAGTTCGGCGGTGTTGGACACGACCAGGTGGACCTCACCGTCCGGCGCGAGCAGATCGCGGGTGACGATCTGGTCGAGGAAGCGCAGGACGATCCCGGCGCCCACGCAGACGTTGCGGACCACGGTGGGGTCCTCGCTGGTCCTGGTGCTGACGGCGGGCGGGTTGAAGGTGATGACGTCCAGCCGGGCGGTGTCGGGGAAGTCCTCGAACAGGTTGGACACCAGCGGCCGGAAGACGGTGTCCGTCCGGTCGCCGACGATGTCCCGGTAGTGCGCGGCGGCCGTCGCCACGCTGTCCGGGTGGACGTCGGCCGCGTAGACCTCCCGCGCCCCCAGGGAGCCGGCGATCACGGCTTCGACGCCGAGGCCGGCGCCCATCGCCGCGTACGAGCGGCCCTTGACGGGGATCGTGCCGTCCAGCAGACGGTCGTGGACGATGCGGCTGGTGTCGCCCGGCGCGAACACGCCCGGCGGGAGTGTGAAGGTCCAGCCGTTGTACGCGTACGTCCGCTCGGTGTGGATGTCGGACGTGGAGCCGCTGTTGATGGCGAGGATCTCCTCCCGGGGCAGCGTGTCGGGCAGGGAGGCCAGCAGCGCGTGGGCAGCGTCCTCGGACGCGGCGCCGCCGACTGCGGTGCGGTCGGTCATGGTTCCTCCGTGATCGGATGGAGAGGGGGAAGTAGGTCGTTGCGGGCACCGGACACGTGGTGGCCGCGACGCTCGGCCCGGAGAGTGCGCAGAGCGCGCGGAGAGTGCGCGGAGCGCGCCGCTTGCGCCGTGGGCTAGGACGGGTGCGAGGCCGCCCGGTCCGCGCCCGTCCGGCCCGAGGCCGTGTCCGCGACCGCCCGGCCCGCGCCGAGGTCCATCGCGTCGACGAGCCGCCGGGTGAGCGCGGCCCGGGGCGCGCGCAGCACCTCGTCGGGGGCGCCGGTCTCGACGACGCGCCCCTCGTCGATGACGACGACGTGATGGGCGACGGCGGCGAGGAGCCCGAGATCGTGGCTCACCCACAGCAGCGCGGTGCCGTGCTCCTCGCGGAGCCGGGCGAGTTCGGCGAGGACCGCCGAGGTGGCGGCCGGGTCCAGGGCCGTGGTGATCTCGTCGCAGACCAGGACGTCGGGTGCCGCGACGACCGCCCGGGCCAGCGCCGCCCGTTGCAGCTCGCCGCCGGACAGGCCGGCGGGCCGGCGCCCGGCGGTCTCCGGGTCGAGCCCCAGGCGGTCCAGCAGCCGCAGCGCGTCGGCGCGCGCGTCGTCCGGGGCGCGACCGCGGAGCCGTACGGCGGTACGGGCCACCTGCTCGGCCACCGGACGCCGCTCGTCGAACGAGCCGCGCACCTCCTGCCACACGTACTGCACGCGCCGCTTCTGCTCGCGGGTGCGCCGCCGCAGGACGGGCAGGGCCACGCCGTCCAGGAGCACCCGGCCGCGCTGCCGCTCGTGGAGGCCGGCGACGCAGCGGGCCAGGGTCGTCTTGCCGCTGCCGGACAGGCCCGCGACACCGACGCAGGCCCCGGCCGCCAGACGCAGGTCCACCGCGTGCAGGACGGGGCCGCGGCGGTGGCTTCGCAGGTGCGCGGAGAGCGCGCGCACCTCCAGCACCGGCGGCCGGCCGGGGTCGCGGGGGCGGTGGCGTACGACGTCGGGCCGCGGCCGGACGGGCAGGGCCTCGGCGGGAGTGCCCGAGGCCACCACCCGGCCACGGCTCAGGACGACCACGTGGTCGGCGAGGGCCCGCACCAGGTCGTGGTCGTGGCTGAGCAGGAGCAGGCCGAGGCCCTCGCGGGTGAGCGAGGCGAGTTCCTCCGCGAGCCGCGTGCGGGCCACCGTGTCCAGACCGGTGCTGGGCTCGTCGAGGACCAGGATCCGGGGGCGGCACACCAGGGTCTGGGCGAGGGCGACGCGCTGCCGCTGGCCGCCGGAGAACTGGTGGGGGAAGCGCCGCTGGACGTCCCGCCCGGCAGGGAGCTGCGCGGAGCGGAGCGCCTCCGCCACCACGTCCGCCGGCGGGGACGCCGGGTGGTGCAGCCGGGCCAGTTCGGCGAGGACGGCGCCGGTGCGGCGGGCCGGGTTCAGTGTGCTTCCCGGGTGTTGCGGCATGTACGCCACGACCCGCCCGGGCACCGAGGCGGCCCTCGCCGTGGGGCCGAGGCCGTCGACGACGGTGACGCCGCCGACGGTGACCCGGCCGGTCAGCCGTACGCCCGGTCCCGCCTCGCCCAGGAGCGTGAGGGCGGCGGTCGTCTTGCCGCTGCCGGACGGGCCGACGAGCGCGGTGACGCGTCCCGCGTACAGGTCGAGGTCGACCCCGTCGAGGAGCACGGTGTTCCCGGCGCGTGCGGTCAGGTCGCGGACGGTGGCGAGCGCGGTGGGTCCGCCGGTGGGGGTGGTGAGCGCGGTCATCGGGCGGGCTCCTTCCTCTGCGTGAGGGGGCGGGAACGGGCGAGCAGGCGGTCGGCAAGCAGGTTGAGCCCCACCGTGAACAGGACGAGCATCAGGGCGGGCGCCAGCACCGCCCACGGCTGGAGCAGGAGCCCCTCCCGGCCGCGCGCGATGCTCACCGCCCAGTCGGGTGCCGTCGGACTCAGCCCGAGCCCCAGGAAGTTGGCCGATCCGACGAGGAAGACCGCGAGGGTGACCCGGGTGCCGAAGTCGGCGGTGACCGGGCCGAGCGCCGAGCGCGCGACGAACCCGAACTGGATGCGGCTCCACGACTCGCCCTGGAGCCGCAGCGCCTCGGCGACCGGACTGCTCGCCGCGTCCAGCGCGGCCGCCCTGACCAGCCGGGCGACCGGCGGCACGTTGACGGCAGCGACGGCGAGCGCGATGGCGACCGGTGAGCCGCGCCAGCCCACGGCGACCACACTGATCACCAACAGGGTCGGGAGCGGCAGGAGCACGTCCAGCGGCCGGATGAGCAGTTCGTCCAGCCACCGCCGACGCGCGGACGCCGCGAGCAGGCCGGCCATCCCGCCCACCAGGTAGGCGAGTACGACCGCGCCCAGGGCCATGCCCAGCGCGCTGCGCCCGCCGTGGAGCAGCAGGGCCAGGACGTCGCGGCCCAGGGCGTCCGTGCCGAGGAGGTGTTCGCCGTCGCGTGCCGCGTAGGGGGCGGCCAGCCCGGCGGCGGGCGCGTCGGCGAACAGCGGCCCCAGCGCGGCCGCGCCGAGCGGCAGGGCGAGGAGCACGGCGCCGACGGGCGCCCGCAGGGAGCGGACCACCGCACGGGCATTCATCGGAGGACCTCCGTACGCGGGACGAGGCGGTGACACAGCAGGTCCGCCGCGAGGCTGAACAGCAGGGCCGCGACGGCGACCACCAGGGCGAGGCCCTGCACGGTGGGTACGTCCCGCGCCTCCACCGCCCGGACGAGCGCGGTGGCCACCCCGGGCACGGCGAAGACCGCCTCGACGATCAGGACGCCGCCGACGAGGTTGTCGCCCACCCGCGCCAGCTCCTGGATGCCGGGGACCGCCGCGTTGGGCAGTACGTGGCGCAGCAGCAGCGTCCGGCGCGGCACGCCCAGGCGCCTGGCCTGCACGACGTACCCCGCGCCGAGGACGGAGACCACGCCCGCCCGCACCTGCCGGGAGAGCAGGCACACCACGCGCGCGGCCACGACCGTGACCGGCAGGACCAGCAGCGCGGGTTCGGCGAGCAGGTCGCCCGCCTCGACGCCCACCCATGTGGCGGGCAGCAGGCCCAGCTTGAGCGACAGCCCGGCGACCAGCAGCAGGGCCAGCACGAAGTCGGGTACGGCGTTCAGGGCGAGGGTGACGGAGGTGACGGTACGGTCCAGGCGGCCGCCCTCGCGCAGACCGGACGCCACGCCGAGGAGCACGGCCACGGGCAGGACGACGGCGAGCGTCACCGCGCCGAGCACCAGGGTCGTACCGACGGTGTCGGCGAGGATGTCCCGTACCGGGCCGCCGCTGACCAGGGAGGTGCCGAAGTCGCCGGTGGGCAGGCCCGCCGCCCAGTCGGTGAACCGCTCCACCGCCGGGCGGTCCAGGCCGAGTTGTTCGCGCAGCGCCGCTACCTGCGCGTCGGTGGCGTCCTCGTTGTTGCGGACGTCGGCGGCGTCACCCGGCAGGAGGGCGGTCAGGGCGAAGACCAGCACCGCGAGCAGCGCGAGCTGGGCGGCGCCGAGGGCGAGCCGCTGGAAGGCGTACCCACGCATCGTCAGGCCAGCCACACCTTGTCGAAGCGGGCCGAGTGCAGGGTGTTGGGCGGGGCGGCGTCCATGCCGCGGACCCGGGACGAGACGGCGTTGAGCCAGTCCGGGTGGCCCCACACGAGCAGTCCGCCCTCGTCGTGCACCGTGCGCTGCAACCGGCCGTAGAGCCGGGTCCGTTCGGCCTCGTCGGTGGTGGACCGGGCCGTGGCGAAGGCCGCGTCGAAGTCCTTGCGGCGCCAGGCGGAGGCGTTGAAGGCGGAGGTGCTCAGCAGCCGGTCGTTGAGGTAGTTGGGGATGGTCATCGCGCCGGAGCGGTGGCTGCCCATCACCCCCTTGGTGAGCTGGTCCTTGAAGTACGTCTCGGACGAACCGGTGGTGACCTTCACCCGCAGTCCGGCGTCGGCGGCCTGCTCGGCGAAGAGCGTCGCGGCCTCCACGAAGCCGTTGGCCACTGATGAGGTGTAGAGGGACAGCGTCCTGTTGAGCACGCCCGCCTTCTTCAGCAGCGCGCGGGCCTCCTCGACGTCACGCGTACGCTGCGGGACGTCCTCGGGGTAGTACTGGTAGCCCTTGCCGAACATGTCGTTGCCGACCACGCCCTGTCCGGCGAGGACGACCTGGACGAGCTTTTCGCGGTCGGCGAGCAGTTTGAACGCCAGGGTCACGTCCGGGTCGTCGAAGGGTTCCTGGTCGCACTTCATCACGATGGCGTGGGCGGTGCTGCCCTTGGCGGCCAGGACCCGTACGGATCTGTCGGCCTGGACGGTCCGCGCGAAGGTGGGCGTCATCTCGTAGCCGAACTCGGCTTCCCCCGCCCGCAGGGCGTTGCCGCGGGCGTCGGCGTCCGCGGCGAGGACGTGCAGCTCGTCGACGTACGCGCCGCCGTCCCAGTGGTCGTCGAAGCGCTCGGCGACGAAGGAACGCCCGGCCTGGAAGGTCTTCAGCCGGAACGCCCCGGTGCCGGCCGGGCGGGCCGGGTCGGCGTACCGGGAGCTGACGACGGCCGTGCCGAGGGTGCCGAGGAGGGCGGGGAACTCGGCGGTGGGCCGCTTCAGGGCGACCTCGACGACGTTCCCGCCCGCCGCGCGGCTCTTCTTGAGGTCGATGACGGACAGCAGGCCCTGCGCGAAGTGGGTGGTCGCCTTCGGGTCGAGGATGCGGGCGAAGGTGAAGAGGACGTCCTCGGGCGCCAGCGGCTTGCCGTCGTGGAAGAGCGCCTCGCGGAGGGTGAACCGCCACACGGTGGCGTCGGCGTTGGACTCCCACTTCGCGGCGAGGCGGGGTACGGGCGCCATGGTGGCGTCCAGCTCCACGAGCCGGTCGAACAGCGCCTTGGTGCGGGCCATGTCGATGGCCAGCGACTCGGCGTGCGGGTCGATCGTCTCCTGCTCGCCGCCCCCGGTGAACAGCGCCCGGAACCGGCCGCCCCGCCGCGGCTCGCCGCCGCCGGCGGCCTCGTCCGTGGCGCCGGGGCCGCCGCACGCGGTCAGGGCTATGCCGCCCGCTGCGGCGCCGGTCAGGGCGAGGAACTCTCGGCGGTTCCGGAAGATCGACATGCTGCTCCCCAGGCTCACGTGGTGGACCCCGCACCACGTCCGCAGGACGGCGCGGAGGAGTGCGGGGCCCGAGCAGCATCCAATAGATGAAAATGATTGTCAATCTCGTCTGACGGTTGGTTCGATCTCGGCCGAAGCCTGGTTCCCGGCCCCCTCGTGGAGAATCACCGGATGCGCATCCTGATCGTCACGGCCGGCTCACGCGGAGACGTCGCGCCCTACACGGGCCTGGGGCAGCGCCTGACGGCCGCGGGCCACGAAGTCGCCGTCGCCGCCCACCCGTGCTTCGAGACACTCGTCCGCGGCTGCGGACTCGACCACCGACCCGTACCGGGAGACCCGCAAGCGCTGATCGAGGACTGGGCCAGGGCGGCGTCGCGGGCCGAGACGCAGGCGCTGACCAGGGCGTACGCGGACGGGCTCGCCGACGGGGTGGCGCAGGCCGCGGCGGGCGGAGCCGACCTGCTGCTCACCGCCTTCGGCCCGGCACCGCTCAGCCGGGCGGCCGGCGAAGCGCTGGGCGTCCCCGTCATCGGCACCTACCTCGTACCGTCCCACCCGGCCCGGAACTCCTAGGGCGTGTTTCGAAAGTCCCGTCTGGCCGGGAACGCCCGGCACGCACCCTCGCGGCGTTGTCGGCCGTCGGCGCAGCCCGCTGCGCTCTCCGACCTCCGCCTTGCGATCGCACGCACCAGACGCCCCCGGCCCCGCCCTCCGGGCGGACGACGCTACTTTCGAAACACGCCCTAGCCCAGGCACCCGGGAGCAAGTAACCGGCCGGTAGCTTCAAGAGCGCTCGGTTGCCGCTTCGGGCAGGGCGTTGACGCGGTTCTCGTACTCGCGACGGGCCTTGCGCTGCGCCGGGACGGCCTGCGCGCCGTCGAGGGGTTGGCAGCGAGCGAGGAGCTCGCGGTGGACGGACGGTGCGGCGGTCACACGGAGGATGTAGCCCTGGCCGCGCCGTACGGTCATCCCGTCGGCCAGGGCCGAGCGCTGGTCGCCGGGCAGGCCGGCTTTGCGGAGGAAGTCGGCGACCTTGCCGGGCATGTAGAGGATGACGGGCAGTTCCGGCGCCGGAACCGGCCTCGGTACTGGTGTGATCGCCTAATCAACTGTCGCCGGTTTCCCCGAGGAACCCAGCCAGCTGGTGACCGATTGTGGTCGCCAGCGGCGTATCGCTCCAGGTCCTCCTGGTCTCGTTGCGGAGCCAGGTGGTGGTCTTGTTGTGGTAGCCGAGCGAGTCCGCTACGACGGCGCGGGATTTGGCATGGGGCCGGAGAACAGCTGCGAATGGGGGGTGTTAACTTCCTTCCCGTGGCGGAGCACCAGGACGAGACCAGGGCGGCCTACGACGGGGTCGTCGAGCTGTATGCGTCGATGTTCGCTAATCGGCTGGAGACGCAGCCGTTCTCGCGGAACATGATCGGCATCTTTGCCGAGCTGGTGCGCGGGACGGGGAACCTGCGGGCGGCCGATGTCGGCTGCGGGCCCGGACATCTGACGGCCATGCTGCACGACCTCGGGCTGGATGCCTTCGGGCTGGACCTCTCCCCAGCCATGGTCGACCATGCCCGGCGGGCCCATCCGGAGCTGCAGTTCGACGAGGCACGGATGGAGGCCCTCCCAGTTGAGGACGGCGCGCTCGGCGGAGTGCTGGCCCACTACTCGATGATCCACACCCCTCCTGGGGAACTACCCGCGCTGCTTGCCGAGCAGGCGCGTGTCCTGGCACCAGGGGGCCTGCTCCTGGTCTCGTTCTTCGCGACAGACGGGCCCGAGCCGGTCCGCTTCGACCACAAGGTGACGCCCGCTTATAGCTGGCCGGCGGACCGGTTCGCCGAGCTGCTGGCCGGGGCCGGGCTCGTCACATTCGCCCGGCTGCTCCACGACCCGGCCTCTGAGCGGGGCTTCCTCGACGCCCACTTGCTGGCCCGCCTCCGCTAGAGCATGGCCTTCTACTGGTGCGCTCGCTGTATTCAACTGTCGCCAGGTCCCCGTGGAGCCCAGCCTGCTGGTGACCGTGTGTGATCTCCAGCGGCGTATCGGCTCCACGTTCCGCCGGTCTCGTTGAGCAGGCGAGTGGTGGTCTTGTTGTGGTAGCCGAGGGCGTCCGCGACGACGGGGCCGGGTAGTTCGAGGAGTTGCTGTCGGATGGCGGCACCGCGGGCAGCGGCGGCCGGAACCCCGACCTCGTTCAGGAGCGCGGACAGGTGGTCGGGGCGAAACGGCTGGCCCGCCCGGCGCCCGGGGAAGAGCCAGCAGGATGCAGGGTTGGTAGCAGTGTTCATGTTGTCGCGGTTTGCGATGTGCTCCAGCAGCAGCGCGGCGACCGGTGCAGGAACGGGCGAGGCTGGCTCGCCGAGCCGTAGAAGCACGGTGTCGCCGTCGCGGATCAGGTCGTCGACGCTGAGCCGGACGATAGGGCTTACGGGCTGTGCGTAAAGGAGGACGATGACTCCGGCGGCTCGGAGACGCATGGGTATCTCCGCGTCGGTCAGCAGCCGGCCAAGGGCATCGAGGCGCTCGTCCTCGCTCAGCACGGCCCGCCGGGAGACCTTCATCGCGGGGATGGAGAGGGCGCGTCGGCAGCGGCGGCTCTGCATCGCCCAGCTGAGGAAGGCTCGCAGGCAGGTTCGGCTGTGCTCGGTGTTCCCGGCCCACCAGGCGTCGATGTCGATCTGGCCGCAGGACGCGAGGGTGCTGCTGCGCTCGCCGAGCCATTGCAGAAATGCGGTCGCGTACTTGATCTGCTCGGCGGCGAACCGTCGGACGCTGGGTGTGATGTGGCTTCGCTCGGCGCGGGCCCGCAGCCGAGGAAGGACACGCCAGGTCGCGAACAGCTTGATCGTCTTGACGTGCTCGGCGTCGGCGATGCGGGCCAGATGCCCGGGAAGCCAGCGTTGGAAGGAACACAGGTACTTGTCGACCGCGGGCAGGCCGCCACGGCGGGCCGTCGTCCGCCCTTGCTGCCCTTGGCCTCGGCGGCACGCAGGCCGTCGTACGTCAGCTCGCGCTGGAGGTCACGCTGGAGTTCGCCGGCGGCGGCGAGGGTCTGCACCATGAACTTCACGGTGGACAGCAGCTCGCCGGTGCTCGGGTGGCGGGCGGTGAGGTCCATCGCGGAGAACGCTCCGTCGTGGATGCGCAGGGCGAGCTGGTCGCGGTGCAGGACTTCGAGGACGTCGAGGATGTGGCCGGTGCCGCGCACGAGGCGGAACATCTCGGAGATGTGCGCGGTGTCGCCCGGCCGCGCGTAGGTGAGCAGTTCGCGGAACTTGGGGCGCTGGAGCGGGTGGAGGCGGCTGGAGGTGCCCGGATCCTCCTCGAAGACGACCGGGTCCTCGATCCCGGCCTCGGCGAGGACGAGGTCCTGGCGGGCGGTGGACTGCTGGTCGGTCGAGACCCGCTTGTAGACCAGGTTCGCCACCGAGGGGCCCCTTCCGTACGGAGGATCGGACCCTATCTGTCGTCAAACCCTGTCAGCAATCACCATCGGATCTGATTGGATTCGGGCCGCCATGAACCCCCGTATTCCCGGAGGTCATTGGACACGTCGGCCGCCTGTCGTCAAACGATCGTCTGACGACACTTCGCCCATGTCACGATCAGGGGCGCGACGGTGCGGGCATCGCCGCCAGCAGGGTGTCGAGTTCGGACTGCATAGCGTGCGGGAAGCCGATGAAGAACTTGTTGACCAGGGGCACGGCCCAGCGTGCCTTGCTGGCGATGTTGTAGACCCGCAGCGTCACTCGGGTGCCCGTGCGCTCGGGCTGCAGGGCGTACTCCCGGCGGGCCCACCAGGATCCCTGGGCGCCGACGCATGTGTCCGACTCGTCCACGGCGACGTAGCCGTCGGGGACCTTGGCCACCAATGCTCGTCGTACCTGTGCGGGCGGCAGATCTACGTATCCGGTGGCCTCGGCCAGCAGCTTGCGGTTGTTCTGGGTTGTCCCTGCGGGTGTATGCGGATGTGCGTTGCGGATGGTCATGTGCGTCCTGTCGCCTGAGGCGGTGGTGGTGTGCTGGGGGTGCGGCCGTTGCCGAGTATCCGCTGGAGGGTTCGGCGCGGCATGGTGCGGGTGACAGCGGCGAAGACGGTGTTCTTCTTGCCGGAGATGATGGTGGGACGATGGCGGCGTTCCAGGGCTGCAATGGCGGTGGCCGCTACCTGCTCGGGGGTTTGCACCATGACGGCCGGCACCTGATCGCCCGTATGTGGCTGGGACTTCGTGGCCGTCATGCCAGGACACAGCCCCATCACATAGACCCCGCGTGGTCGTTGCTCGGCCCACAGCGACTCGGAGAACGAGGCCACGAACGCCTTGGTGGCGCTGTAGATGCTCAGCTGCGGCATGGGCGCGAACGCGAGCGTGGAGGCCACGTTGATCAGCGCATCTCCCGATCGGGCACCGTTGAGGAAGGCGTGCGCCAAGGTCACCAGGGCATCGCAGTTCAGCCGGATCATGGATGTGGCCTGCTCCGCCGACACTTCGACGAACGGTCCGGCAGCGGCCGCGCCCGCGTTGTTGACCAGCAGGTCGTAGCGGGATTTCTGCAGTTCCTGCCGTACGCGCCGGCATCCCGCTTCCGTGGCCAGGTCGGCGGCGAGGGCGTGGTGGCCAGGGCCGAGCTCACCAGCCAGCGCGTCCAGGCGTTCCTGGCTGCGGGCCACCGCGGTGATGGTGTATCCGCTCGCGGCAAGCCGGCGTGTCAAGGCCCTTCCGATGCCCTCGCTGGCGCCGGTCACCAGCGCCCTGCGTCGTCCGGTCATCGCTCGGCCTGCGGCTTGGTGTCGGGCGAGAAGATGAAGGAGATGCGTTCCATGACGGGCTTGCGCTGGGTGTTGTGGAAGGCTGCCACCCGCCACTGCTCGTCCGCGTCACGCACCAGTGTGTAGGTCTGGACCTTGGACAGCTTGTCCGGCTTGTCGCCGGTGTAGTCGTCGCCGCGGCCGGTGATCACGGCCGTATCCGGGGTGAGGAAGCGGACGTCGAGGTAGGTGCCGGCGAGCTTGCTGCCTTCGAGGAAGTCGTCGAAGAGGGCAGCGTGGGAGTCGGTGATGTCCTTGCGGCCTTCGTAGTGGCTGCCGACGAAAGTGGTGTAGGTGGCGTCCTTGGTGAACTGCTTGCCGTAGGCATCGGCGTCGTTGCGGTCCCATGCCTCGATGAGGGAGTCCATGACGGCGCAGACGGCGGCATGGTCTTGGTGCGTGGCGTGAGTGCCGGTGGGGGTCACCTTCATGCAGTCCGCCTGGCCGGTTTGGTGCACATCGGAGGTGGTCTTGAGCCAGAGGTATCCGCCTCCAGCGGCCACGGCCACGGTCAGCGCCGAGATACCCAGCGCTCGTTTGAGGCGCCTTCGGCGCGGCCGGGCTGAGGGCGTGGGGGAGATGGTGTCGTGGGCGGGCGTGGCTGTGTGTTCAGTGGTCATCAGGGTGCTCGCTTAGGTTTCTGAACCGTTCCGGGTTCGGTGGAGACTCGATTCCGTGAAAGGAGTGAGTCATGGCACGTCCCTCCTCCTACCCTGCTGAGCTGTGCAAACGAGCGGTCCGTATGGTCGCCGAAGTCCGTGGTGCCTACCCGAACGAGTCGGCTGCGTTGCGGGCGGTCGCGCAGAAGCTCCGCATTGGTTCCGCCGAGACGCTGCGCAATTGGGTCAGGCGGGACGAGGTCGACTCCGGGCAAGCTGAGGTCTCCACCCAACCCGGAACGGTTTATTCTGTGGGTTGGGTTTGCCTGGTCGACGGTGTACTCGGATCACCGCCGGGCCGTCTTGCGGCTGTCCGGTCGTTTCTGTGCGCAGTCGGGATTACCGCTGGGCGGCGGGGATCAGGCCGGGTGCGGTCTTGAAGGAGATCGCCTCCATCAGCGGCTTGCGTTTGGTGTTCTGGAACGCCGCGATGCGCCACTGGCCGTCCGCCTCGCGGACCAGCGTGTAGGTCTGGACTTTGGAGAGCTTCTCCGGGCGCTTGCCCTTGTAGGTGTCGCCGCGGCCGGTCACCACGGCGACATCCGGTGCCGGGAAGCGGACGTCGAGGACCTCGTCCGCCAGCCGGGTGCCCTTGAGGTACTTCGCGAAGAGGACGCGGTGGCTGTCGGCTATGTCCTGGCGGCCCTGGTAGTAGGTGCCGACGAAGGTGACGTAGGTCGCGTCGTCGGTGAAGGGCGCCGCGTAGGCGTCGGCGTCGCGGCGGCGCCAGGCGTCGACGAGCGAGTCGATGACGCCGGTGACGGCCTGCCGGTCATGTTCGGTAGCCATGGTGTCTCCCTTTGATAGGCTACAAGGTATCTGCACAAGGACATTATCTGCATGCGTGCAGATTTAACCGTAAGGGATGGGCGGAACAGTGGCAAATCGTGGAAATCCCCGCGAGGGGGAGATCTTCCGCGCCTACCTAGACGCGGTGGGCCTGCACAGCATCGCCGCAGCCACAGCCGCCGGACTGCAGGCCACGGAGTGGTACGCGTTGAGCCAGCTTGCCCTCGCCGACGGGCTCACCTCCGGGCAGCTGTCGGAGCGCACCGGCCTGACGACGGGGGCGACTACCCGCCTAATCGATCGCCTGGAGCGCGCCGGCTATGTCCGCCGGGCCGCCGACCCCGCGGATCGCCGCAAGGTCATCGTCAAGCCGGTATCCGAGGCCCTGGCAGGCATCGCCGCCCTGGTCGCACCCGCCCGCCGCACCATCGCCGCGGTCCTCGACCGCTACACCCCGGAGCAGCGGGCAGTGCTGTTCGACTACTTCGAGCACGCCGCCCCGGCCTTTCGAGAAGCCACCGAGCAGATCCGAGCTGGGAACGTCACGCCATCCTGACGCGTCCTGCCATATCAGCGAGTTCCGCAGCGACGCCGCCCCGAGAGAAGCCGTGGGCCTCGCGCTACGTGCGCGTCGGGGACGGCGGATCAGCCCACTGCCGACGATCTGTACCTCAAGATCGGTGATGGCCTGCTCGGTGAAGCAGCCTCGCTGCTCAACGCCTCGGTCAGCGCGGCTTCGTGGTCGATCGTTCGGCGGCATCCGCCCGGGTGCGGGGACGGGGCACTGTGAGGCCCAGGTCGAGGCGCTTGTCCATAACGAGGCGGAAGGTGCCGTACGGGTTGACGTTGGACCAGAACAGCGCGGTCAGCCCGCGCCGGTCCTCCTTGCTCTTGATGGGCCGGGTGAGCGTGGCGCCGAGGGCCGGCCACCCGGCTGCGCGCCCACCTCGGACTGCCTGCCGACGCACACCCGGCACCGGAGGTCCGCCCGGTCTTCCACGGCTTCAGCCCGCAGGTGGTGCCGCGCCCCGAGGACTGGCCGTCCTGGGCCGGCGCGGCGGGCTACTGGTGGCCCGCGCGCCCGACGGGCTGGCAACCGCCCGCCGTACTGCTCGACTTCCTCCAGGCCGGCCCGCCCCCGGTGTTCATCGGGTTCGGCAGCATGGCGCCGGGGGAGGGGGACCGGCTCAGCGAACTGGTGGCCGCGGCAGTGCGACGGGCGGGCGTGCGCGCGGTCGTGCAGGCGGGGTGGGCCGACCTGGCCGGCCGCGGCGACGACGTCCTGACCATCGGTGACGTCCCCCACGACTGGCTGCTGCCGCGCACCGCCGCCGCCGTCCACCACGCCGGAGCGGGCACCACCGCGGCCGCCCTGCGGGCCGGCGTGCCCGCCGTACCCGTCCCCGTCATGGCCGACCAGCCCTTCTGGGCGTCCCGCCTGTGCGCCCTGGGAGTCGCCCCCCGCTCCCTGCCGTTCGCCGAACTCACCGCCGACGCCCTCGGCGACGCGGTCACGGCATGCCTGTCCGACCCGTCCCACCGCCACCGCGCGACCCGCCTCGCCCGCGCGATCGCCACGGAGGACGGCGCCGCGCCACTGCTGGCGTGGATCGACGCACACGCGTCCAGGTGAGCCCCCCGACACGGCGCGGCCAGATACGGACGGTCGTCCACGTACGACGGTGAACGCCCCGCGTCGCTCAGCCGCCGCCCGGGAGGCGCTCACGCGCTAACGCCAGACCTGTGTCTCCCAGCCGCATGCGCGGCAGACGACGCGCAGTCCTTTCAGGGCGCGTACAGGCGGGAAGAGGAGCACGCCCAGCACTCGGCCGGCGTCCGTGCGCAGCTTCCGGCTCATCGTGAACTGGCTGCGCAGGGCCTCGCGATAGGTGTCGCGGCGTACGACGGTGTCCGTGCCCCCGCAGCCTCTGCACCGGCGTGTGTGCGCCATGGTCCCCCCGAGCCCGCGCGGATCCGATGCCGCACCCCTTCCCCAGCCGGTGATCCCTACGCAGGGGGCGGGGCCGGGCCCCGCTCGCACGGTCGCCGTCCCGACCCGCCCGCACCTGGCCGTCAGGGCCGTTCGCCGGCGCGGCGCAGGGCGCGCAGGGCCTTCTGCCGGTGGCTGAGGGCCAGGTTCACCGAGTCGGGTTCGCCCGCGCGGCGGAAGTGGTCGGCTGCCTGGTCGTTGACGGTGACGGCCTCCTCGTACCGGCCCACGTCGACCAGGAGGCCGCCGAGGAGGAGCAGGGCCGCGCCCTTTCCCGTACCGTCCGAGGTCTCCCGGCAGATCCGCAGGTACCGCTCGAACGCGGGGACGGACTCCTCGTACCGGCGGAGGCCCACGGTCACGATGCCGAGCCGGAACAGGGCTTGGCCCTCGTTGCCGGTGTCCTGCCGGGCGCGGAACAGTTCCGCGGCGCGGCGGTAGGCGGGCGCGGCCTCCTGCGGCCGGCCCAACTGCTCCAGGAGCTGGCCGAGGTGGAGGTGGACCTGTGACTCCCGCTCGCGGTCGTCCGTCCGGGGGTAGACGGTGGCGGCCCGCCGGAGGGTGGTCACCGCCTCCTCGCTGCGGTTCAGCGCCCGCAGGGCGCGGCACAGGTTGAGGAGCGCGGAACCCTCCAGGTCGGGGAGGTCGACCGCCTCGAACAGCGCGACGGCCCTCCGGTACGTGGTGACGGCCTCCTCGTACCGGCGCTCCGCCATGAGCGTCTCGCCCTGACGGTAGAGGGTGAGGCCCTCGCCGCGCTGGTCGTCCGCGTCCCGGTACCGGACGGCGGCCCGCTCCACGGCGGCGGCGGACTCCACCCTCCGGCCCGCCGCGGCGAGGGCGTCGCCGAGCTGGTGCAGGGCTTCGGCCTCGGCGCGGCCGTCACCGGCCTCGCGGAAGAGGTCCACGGCCTCGGTGCAGACGGAGACGGCCTTCTTGGGCTTTCCCTGCCCGATCAGCGCCCGCCCGGTGACGGTGAGCGCCCGGGCCTCCCCGGTGCGGTCGCCGGACCGCCGGTGGATGCGGGCGGCGTGCCGGCCGGCGGTGACGGCCTCCTCGTACCGGCCCACGCGCGCGAGGGCTTCGGCGAGTTCGCCGTACGCCGCTCCCTCGCCCCGCACGTCCCCCGCCGCCCGGAGCGCGGCGACCGCCCGCTCGCGTGCGGTGACGACTTCCTCGACGCGCCCCAGCTCCAGGAGCACCGACGCGAGCCGGCCGAACAGTTCGGCCTCGGTGCCGTGTTCGCCGGCCGCGCGGTACTCGGCGGCGGCCCGCTCGCAGACGCTCACGGCGTCCGCGTGCCGGCCCTCGTAGACGAGGACGAGGGAGAGGCTGTGCAGCGCCGACCGCTCGCCGGCGCGGTCACCGGCCTCCCGGCTCACGGCGAGCTCCCGCTCGAACGCGGTGATCGCCTCGGCGGTCCGGTGCAGCTGGAAGAGATGGGTGCCCAGGCTGTGCAGCAGCGCCCCCTCGCGTGCGGGGTTGCCCACCTCGCGGTAACCGGCGGCGGCCTGTTCGCAGGCGGTGACGGCCTCCTCGTACCGCCCCGCTCCGGCCAGGGCCTCGCTGCGGTTGGCCAGCGCGTCGGCCTCGTGCCCGTGGTCACCGGTCTCGCGCAGCAGCGCGGCCGCCTTCCCGCAGGCGGTGGCCGCCTCCGCGTAACGGCCGGTCTTCGCACAGGCGTTGCCGAGGTTGATCAGTGCGAACGCCTCACCGGTGCGGTCGCCGAGCTCCCGGAAGGCCGCGGCGGCCTGAAGGGTGGCCGTGACGGCCTCGTCGTGGCGCTCGGTGCGCACCAGGGTGGTGCCGAGCCGGCTGAGCATCCGGGCCTCCTTGCCGCGCTCACCGGTCTCGTGGAAGAGGGCGGCCGAACGCTGGTAGGCGGCGATCGCCTCGTCGAGCCGGTCCGTCGCGTACAGGGCGTCGGCCAGGTTGCCGAGGGAGTCCGCCTCGCGGCCGTGGTCGCCGTTCTCGCGGTAGATGGCCGCGGCCTCCCGTGTGGGGGCGATGGACTCCTCGAACCGCCCCTGTCTGATGAGGGCGTTGCCGAGGTTGTGCAGCGGGACGCCCTCACGGCGGCCGCCACCCGTTCCGTCACCCGTTCCGTGGCCCGTTCCGTCACCTGTTCCGCCGGAATAAGCGGCGGTCCTCTGTTCGGCGAGGGCGGCGGCGCGCCGGCTGACGTCCGCGGCTTCGTCGAACCGCTTCGCGGCCGTCAGCGCGTTGCTCAGGTTGGTGAGCACCGCGATCTCGAAGAGCGGCTCGGTGGAGCCCCGGAAGATGGCCACGGAACGTTCACAGGCGGTGACGGCCTCGTCGGCGCGGCCGTCACCGGCCAGGGCGGTGCCGAGGTTGGTGAGCGCGGTGCCCTCCAGGACGATGTCACCGGTGTGGCGGAAATGGCCGGCGGCCCGGTCGAAGAGCGCGGCCGCGTCCCCGGTGCGCCGCATGCCCATCAGGGCATGGCCGGACTCGAGGAGCAGCTCCGCCGCGCGCCGGCGGTCACCGGTCCCGACGTGCACGAGCGCGGCCCGCTCCACGGCGGTGACGGCTTCCTCGAAACGCCCGAGGCGGGCCAGCGTCTGGCCGGTCTTGCCCAACAGGGCCGCCGTGTCCGTGAGTTCGGTGGCCGAGGCCGTCCCGTCCAGCTGCCGGTACAGCTCGGTCGCCTCGCGGGTGGCGGCGAGCGCCTCCTCCCGGACCCGGCCCGGGACCAGGGCCAGCCGGTGGCGTACGTCCGCGTGCTCGGGGAGGTCCACCGTAGGGTGGGCGAGCGCCAGCCGCCGGTACAGGTCGTCGGCCTCCCGCGTGACCGCGAGGGCGCGCTCCTCGTGGCCCAGGGCGAGGAGCCGGGTGCCGAGGTTGTTCAGGACCTTCGCCAGGTCGAGGCAGTGGGCGGCGAAGTCGGTCTCGGCCAGTTGCCGCTGGATGGCCACCGCCTCCTCGGCCGGGGCGAGGGCCTCCTCCCCGCGGCCCAGGTCCCCGAGGAAGGCTCCCAGGTTGATCAGCGCGGTGGTCAGGTCGGGCTGGTGGGCGGCGGGGTTCGCCTCCGCGAGCCCGCGGTACAGGTCGGTGGCCACCTCCGCGATCTCCAGACCCTCCTCGGAGCGGCCGGCCGCGCGCAGCGCGAGCCCGAGGTTGGCGAGCGACATGGCGAAGTGGTGCCGCTCGGCGTCGGGGTCGGCGTCGGAGAGGCGCCGGTACAGCTCCACGGCCTCTTCGGCGGCACCCAGGCCCTGCTCGACGCGGCCCGCGTCGAGCAGGCGCATGCCCAGGTTGTTGAGCAGTCCCGCCAGGTCGGGCCGGTACCCCGGGTCCGCTTCGCACAGGCGCCGGTACAGCCCGGCCGCCTCCTGCGTCACGGCCAGGGCCTCCTCGGTGCGGCCGTGCCGCGAGAGCCGGTTGCCGAGCCCCGCCAGCGAGTCCGCCAGCCGGTCCTGGTGGGCGGAGTCGGACGCGGCCAGGCGGCGGCTGATCGCCACCGACTCCTCGGCGAGGAACAGCGCCTCCTCCCAGCGGCCGGCGGCGGACAGCCGGTCGCCGAGCACGCTGAGGGCGTTCGCCAGCTGGGGCAGGTGTCCGGGGTCGCCCCCGGCGAGTTCACGGTGCAGCCGTACGGCCTCCTCGGCGGGCGGGACCGCCTGCTCCCGGCGCCCGGCGTTGGCCCGTCGCCACGCCAGCGTGCCGTAGAGCCAGGCGCGTTGAGCGAGGTCCGTGGTCGAGGCCAGGCGGTGCGCGATCAGGGTCTCGACGACGGCGAGGATCCCGCTGTCCAGGTCCGCGTGACGGCCCGAGGGCAGGTGCGACTCTACGGCCTCCAGCGCCGCGAGCAGGGACGGGGGGATGCGCTGCCGGGCCGCACCGCCTTGCTCGGCCGCGCCTCCTGTCCCGGCCGCACCTTCGGCCCCAGCCGCGCCTCCCTTGTCGGCGAGGGCCGCGAGCGCGGTCAGGGCGGGGCTGCCCGCCGCGATCGCGAGGCCGGGTTCGGCACGCAGCAGCGGGTAGAGCACCCGCTCGCCGATGTGGGCCCAGCGGTCGGCGGCGGACGCCAGGAACGTCACGGCGCGCGGGGACACCGTGGGCCGCAGCTCACCGTTCAGCAGGGCGGCAGGGACACCGCTCGTCCACGGGTCCGGGTCGTACGCGCTGACGTCGTGCCCGGGCGTGAGCAGGCCGAGGAAGTCCTCGGCGAGCCGGTCGGGATAGAGCGGCTCCAGGACCAGGTCGCGCTCGGAGGGCGGGTAGCAGAACCGGTGGTCCAGGAGGAGTTCCTGCGGATGGCCCGGCAGGTCCAGGGTCCGTAACGCCGCCAGCCCGGTGCCGTGGTCCACCGCACCGGTGAGGGCGGCGGTGAACACCGTCCTGGCCATGACCGCGGGCCGCGTCCGGTAGTCCTGCCCCTGCCCGCCGGCGTCGAACAGGCGTTGCCATGCCCGGTATTCGCGGTCCAGGAGGTACGCCGACAGTTCGTGCGGCTCCGCGAGGGACAGCCGCTTGCCGCGCGCCCGGGCGTCGACGGACACCAGGGCGGCCATGTGCAGGTTCAGCGTCAGGCCGAAGTCCCGGCGGCCGAGGGAGGCGGGCGGCTCGACGTCCGCCGGGTCCGGCAGGCCGTACAGGTCGCTCGCGCCGTACCGGTCCCGCGCGGCGGTGAACATCCGCAGCCGGTCCTCGTCCAGGGACGGCAGCAGCAGGTCACCGGCGTCGGCGCGACGGTCGGCGAGCTCACCGCGCAGGGCCGCGAACCAGCGGACCGTACGGCCGATCAGCAGGACGCGCGTGGGGCGCTGCTGGTGCAGCACCGGATCGGCCAGCAGGCGTTCCAGCTCGCTGTACGCCCAGCGGTCGGCGTAGTCGACGACGAGCAGCACACCGGCCCCGTCGGGAGACGGTGACGGCGCCGGGCCGGGCGGCCCGCCCCGGAAACCCGCCTGGAGGACGTCCCACCGCTCGGCCGCCGGCAGGCCGGGGCTCCGGGACAGCTCGGCGAACTCCGTGGCCAGCCGGGTCTTGCCCTGGCCGCCGGGCGCGTGGAGCAGCAGCACCGAAAGCCGTGCGTCCCGCGCGTCCCGCCACTGCCGCAGCCGCTCCAGCTCCGCCGTCCGGCCGATGAAGGGGACGACATGGCTCCGCGCGTCGAGGAGACGGCTGGGCTGGGCCATCAGCCACGCGGTGTCCGGGGCGGACGGGGCCGGTAACGCGTCGATCGTGGGCAGCCGCGTCCCGTAATAGTGGTTGACGGTCGCGGTCGCGTATGGGCCCTGGGCCGCCACCGCGCCGGCGGCGACGTGCTGCTCGTAGCGCGGCTCGGTCAAGACTCGCCGAACGGCGCCCGCGCCAGCGAACCACCGGGCCCGTAATGGTTGTTGTTGATGGTGATGCTGGCTCCCTGCCCCTGCGCGCCCGCGCCACCCTCGTGGATCACCTGGTTGTAGACGCCGCCGGCGGCCGACCGGTGGAGCGCCGCGTCGAGGGCCCGGATCTCGCCCTCGGCGCCGGGCCGGCCCGTCAGCAGCTCGCGCAGCAGCCCGGTGGACTCGGCCGACCGGTCGGCGTTCGCCTCCAGGGCCGCCCCGAGACGGGCCGCCCAGTCGTCGTGCGCCGCGCCCAGGGCGGACTCGTCGCCCCGCTCGTACGCGGCGAGGACGGTCGCCCGCGCCTGTTCCAGCTCGGCCCCGGCCCGGGCGGCCTCGTCGGCGCGCCCGATCCCGAGCAGGCGGACGAAGCCCTGCTTGGTGTGCCCCCACGCGTCCGTCGTCATCGCGGTGACGAGCGTGGTCGCGGCGGTGGCGGCGACAGCCGCGACAGCAGGATCCAAGACGATCTCCCCCTACAGAAGCACGGAACCACTCCTGGGGCACAAGTGTGCCACCGGGGGCCTCGTTTGATGGCGGGGTTCACGTCAACCGGCGTGCCCACTTCTGTGCGTCAGGCCGCGCGGTCCGGGTCACGCCGCCAGAACAGGTGGTGCGTCACGCCGCTCGGGCTGGGGACGACCTCCAGGTGGAACCGGTCGAGCAGCTCCTCGGGCGACTCCCACAGGCGCAGCCCGGAGCCGAGCCTCACCGGCGAGACGACCACGTGCAGGGTGTCGACGAGGCCGGCGTCCAGGAACTCCCGGACGGTGGTGACCCCGCCGCCCAGCCGGACGTCCTTGCCCCGCGCCGCCTCCCGCGCCCGTTCCAGGACCGCGGCCGGGTCGCCGCCGACGAAGTGGAACGTGGTGTCGGAGAGCGTGAACGACGGCCGCTCGTGGTGGGTCATCACGAACACCGGTGTGTGGAACGGGGGTTCGTCGCCCCACCAGCCGCGCCACTCGTGGTCGTGCCACGGCCCGCGCTGGGGGCCGAACTTGTTGCGGCCCATGATCTCGGCACCGATGTGGTGCGCGAAGTCCCGCGTGAAGTAGTCGTCGAGGCCCCGGCTGCCCCCGGGCTCGGTGCGCATGGGCCAGCTCGCCGTGGCTCCGGCCCAGGCGAAGAGGGCGGCCGGATCGACCGTGTGGCCGAACGGACGCTCGAGGCTCTGGTCCTCACCGGCCCCGATCCCGTCACTGGAGACGGTGAAGTTCTGGACTCTCAGCAGCTGAGCCACGGGCTCCTCCTCTGCGGTCGACGACGCTGGTATGACGGCCCGGGCCACCAGAACTCATCGCCGCGACCGAGATCGCGACCGAGAGCGAGATCGCGACCGGTGGGTCAGCGGCCCGCCCGGCGGAAGCCGAGGAGCGCCCGTAGGCGGGTGACGTCGACGGGCTCGTCCTCCGGCAAGTGGAGGAAGTGTTCCACCTGCCAGGCCTGGGTCCTGCGGGCCTGGCCACTGGTTGTGACCACCCACGGAGGATAGACACGGAACGCCCGCTTCCCGCCGCATCCGTCCGTCGACACGACGCCCCGCTCCCGGAGGACCTCGCGCGGAAACACGAACTGCCCGAAGCGCTCGCCCTGCCGCGTGCTGACGACGAAGAGGTCCACGGGGTCGGCCGCGTCGAACGGCTGGATCGGCCCGCCCGTGGACCTCCTCCACACGGTGACGAACTGGCCGGCCTTGGTCGGCGTCGTCCTGGCCACGCGGAACCTGACCGCGAGGCCGTCCAGCGTGAACGCGCACGCCCCGTACTCGGCGCTCTCCGCCTCGGGCACCGGCTGCGAACAGGTGAGCCCGCTCGCCTCGTACGCCACTTCCATCGCCCTCAGCAGATCACCGGGGACACCCGGCCCGGACGACCGGGGACCGGGTGCGGGTGCGGGTGCGTCGTGTTCCGCCGGCGTCTCGTGCAGCGCGCTCATTCCCGCATCCTGTCAGATGTCGAACGTGTGAGCGAAAGTGCGCCCGACGAGCAGTGCGTCGCGTTCAGGACGCCGGTGCGGCCGGGTGCCACGGTGCGTCCGGTCGGGTGGGACGCGCTGCGGCGGCAAGTCGCAGGGCGTACACCGGCCGGTCGGTGCCGCCGGGGACCGGGCCGAGGTAGGTGTGGCCGGTCATGTGGCACCAGGCCGGCAGGTCGAGTGGGGCGGCGGGGTCGGTGGCGATGATGTGGACGACCGTGCCCGGGGCGGCGCCGTCGATCTGCCTGCGTAGTCGCAGCAGGAGGGTGACGCACAGCAGGCCGGTGCCGTCGACGGTGATGTCCGCCGTGTGGGAGGGAGTTGCGGTCATCGGGGCGGGGTCTGGGTGACGCGCCACAGACGGCGGGGCAGGTCGCCCTCCTCGAAGGCGTGGACCTGGTCGAGAGTCCAGCCGTCGGCGAGGGCGTCGACCAGTTCGCGGCCGAAGAAGTGGACGGCGAAGCCGCCGTGCTCGTAGATGTCGTCGCCGTGCGCGGTGCCGGCGCCGTAGTGGGCGTCGCCGGTGTGCCGCACGGTGTAGACGAAGGTCCCGCCGGGCCGCAGAACCCGGCGGATCTCACCGACCAGGCCGTGGAGCTCCTTCGTCGACAGCGCCATGCACAACAGCATGTGCGCGAAGACCGCGTCCACCGAGGTGTCCGGCAGCGGCAGCGGCTCGCGCACGTCGTGCACCGCGGTGGCCACTCGCTCCTCCACGCCCTGGGAGCGGGCGGCGTCGCGCAGCTGCTCCAGCCCGACGGGACTGAAGTCGGTCGCCCGGACGGTGAAGCCCTCGCGGGCGAAGAACAGCGCGTCCCGGCCGTGCCCGGCACCCAGCTCCAGCACGTCGCGGGCCCCCGCGGCACGGAACACGGTGGCGGCGTGGACGGCGGGCTCGGACGGGTCCTCGCCGTACATGCCCGGGTGGGCGGCGTAGGTGTCCTGCCAGTGCCGCCGCTGGACCTCGGTCAGCCCCTGCTCGTCCGCCACGGTCTCTCCTCGCTCCTGCCGCGTCCGCGGTCAGCCTATAGGTGGTGTCACCCGGTCCGGTGAGACCGGCCGTTTGCCGATGCCGGGGACGAACCGTCCGGTCCGGGCGGTGTAGGCGCCGTAGGCATCCGGGTGGATGGCCGACAGGTAGGGCTCCTCGACGACGCGGACCTGCACCTGAACGGCGGTCACCAGGGCGATCAGCCCGAGGGCGGCGATCCAGTTCGGGACCATCAGCGCCAGGCCCGCGGCCGTGCAGACCATGGCGGTGAAGACCGGGTTGCGTACGTGGGCGAACAGGCCGCCGGTGACCAGCGTGGTGCGCTCGGCCGCGTCCACTCCGACCCGCCACGAGGCGCCCATGTTCGTCTGGGCGGCCAGCGTGAACGCCATGCCGGTCACCGTGAGCAGCAGGCCCGCCCCGCGTACCGTCACGTCGCCGGTGCCGGGCAGGCCGGGCAGACCGGCCAGGGCCGCGGCCGGGGCGGCCGCTCCGACGAGGAGGGCGGTGAGGAACAGGACCCCCGCCCACCAGGAAGCCGTGCCGGGGCGGCCGGAGGCACCCCGGAACCCCGCGTCACCGGTGCGGCGCCGCTGCACGGCGGCCCGGACCCCGAAAGCCGTGCCCGCCCAGGCGAGGTAGAGGGTGAGTGCCGTCCAGGCCCACGCGTTCACCGCCCGCTCCCCGTGCCCGGGACGCAGCAGGCGCTTCCCGGCTCGCAGCCGTACGCGGAAGCCGTCGCGCCCACGGCGGCCGGGGCCGGGGCGTGGGGGGAAGGGGCGCAACAGCCCTTGCCCTGCCAGGCGTTGCGCCCTTCCCGGACCGCGATGGCGGCGATCACGAGCGCGGCGACGGGGTCGGCCCACGACCAGCCGTGGGTGGCGTTGAGGACGAGGCCGGCGAGGAGCACGGCGGACAGGTAGGTGCACAGCAGGGTCTGCCGGGAGTCGGCGACCGCACTGACGGATCCGAGTTCGCGCCCTGCGCGGCGCTGCGCGGCGGACAGGAACGGCATGACCGCCAATGACAGGGCGGCGATGACGATCCCGGGAGCGGAAACCTCCGCGTCACCGGTGCCGGACAGGGCGCGGATCGCGTCGACGGCGACATAGGCGGCCAGGGCGAAGAAGGAGACGGCGATGATCCGCAACGTGGTCCTCTCCCGCCCCTCGCGCGTCACGTGGTCGGGGGCGGAGAACTGCCAGGCGACCGCCGCTGCGGAGGAGACCTCGACGACCGAGTCGAGCCCGAAGCCGATCAGCGCCGTGGAGGAGGCCAGGGAGCCGGCGGTGAGCGCGACGACCGCCTCGACGACGTTGTACGTGGTGGTCGCGGCGACCAGCAGGCGTATGCGGCGGGTGAGGGCGTCACGGCGAGCCGGGGAAGGCCCCAGTGCCATCGCGGTCATCAGCAGCAGCCCTTCTCCGTGGCGTCCGGGCAGGTCTTGTCCGCCTCGACGGCGACCACCGCACCGCGCAGGTCGAGCAGCGCATGCCCCAGACGTTCGTCGGCGAGCTCGTAGCGGGTGCGGCGCCCGTCCGGGACCGTGACGACCAGACCGCAGTCGCGCAGGCAGGCCAGGTGGTTGGACAGCCGGGTGCGGGAGATGCCGAGCGCGTCGGCGAGGTCGGCGGGGTAGGCGGGCGCCTCCCCGAGAGTCAGCAGGATGCGGCAGCGGATCGGATCGGCGAGCGCCCGGCCGAACCGGGCCAGCACCTCGATGTCGGAAGCAACGGTCAGCACATCGCGACAGTACACGGCATTCTGAATTCAGGGAATCGTGGATAATCGGCTCCGGTGGCCGGTGGCCGGTGGCCGGTGGCCGGTGGCCGGTGGCCGACGGACGGCGGCCCCGGCCGGACGCCGTCCGGCCGGGGTGTCAGACCACCTCCGACTCGAAGGTGCGCAGCAGGTCGGCGGCGACGCTCACCGCGATGGTCGCGGGTTCCTTGCCGGTGACGTCGGCCAGCCCGATCGGGGTCTTGATCCGGTCGATGACGGCCTCATCGTGTCCGCCCTCGGTGGCGAGGCGCTTGCGGAACCGCCCCCACTTGGCCGCCGAGCCGATCAGGCCGACGGAGCCGAGGCCCGGCGTGCGCAGGGCGGCGTCGCACAGGGCGGCGTCCTCGGCGTGGTCATGCGTCATGATCAGAACGTGCGTGCCGGGCGGCAACTCCTCCAGCACCTCCTCGGGCAGCAGCGGCGTGTGGTGGACGTGCACCTGCGCCACCGCGTCGGCCAGCACGCCGAGCCGCTCCGCCGCGAGGACGTCGGCGCGGCTGTCGACCAGGTGGAGGTCGAGGTCCTGACGCGCCAGGATGCGGGCCAGCTCCAGCCCGACGTGCCCGACGCCGAAGACCGCCACCGCCCGCACCACCGGCAGGGGTTCCAGCAGCACCGTGACGGTCCCGCCGCAGCACTGGACGCCGTGCTGGTTGGTCACCTTGTCGTTCAGGGCGAAATCGATCAGCTCCGGCTCCCGTTTCGACGCGGTGATCATCTCCCGGGCCCGGTCGACCGACACGGCCTCGACGTTGCCGCCGCCGATGGAGCCCCACGTCGCGCTCCGCCCCACGACGAGCTTCGCTCCGGCGTCGCGCGGGGCATGGCCGCGCACGGCCGCGACGGTCACGAGCACGCCGGGCTCCCGGCGTGCCCGCAGCCGTGCGACCGCGGCGACCCACGCCATGTCAGGCACCGCTCAGCGCTTCGGCACCGGTACGGCCCCCTCCGCCGGAGGCGGCTTCCCGGCCCGCGTCACCGGTTCCGGAGCCCTCGGCGTGACCGGCCCGGGAGGGCGCGCCGCCCCGGCGGGCGGACTCGATCGCCCAGTACACCGCCTCCGGCGTCGCGGGCGACGCCAACTCGACGGACACCCCGCCCGGTCCGAACGCGGCGGCGGCCTGCCGCAGCGCCTCCCGCACCGAGAACGCCAGCATCAGCGGCGGCTCGCCCACCGCCTTGGACCCGTACACCGCGCCCTCCTCGGCGGCGTTCCGCAGCAGCGTGACGTTGAACTCCTCGGGCATCTCCGAGAAGCTCGGCAGCTTGTACGTGCTCGCCGCCTGGGTCAGCAGCCGGCCGCGGTTCGGCCCGTCGCCGTCGTCCCAGCGCATGTCCTCGAGCGTCAGCCAGCCCGCGCCCTGCACGAAACCACCCTCGACCTGACCGATGTCGATCATCGGGGACAGGCTGTCGCCGACGTCGTGCACGATGTCCACCCGCCGGATGCGGTACGCCCCGGTGAAGCCGTCCACCTCCACCTCCGCCGCGGCGGCGCCGTGGGCGAAGTACTTGAACGGCGAACCCCTGAACGTCTTCGCGTCCCAGTGCAGGCCCTCGGTCCGGTAGAAGCCGGCCGCCGACAACTGGACCCGCTGGAAGTACGCGGTGCGCACCAGGTCGTCCCAGGCCAGCTCCGCGTCGTTGCCCAGGGCGCGCGCGACGCCCTCGACGATGCGTACGTCCGAGGCGTTCGACCCCAGCTGCGTGGCGGCCACCTGGAGCAGCCGTCCGCGCAACTGCTCGCAGGCGTTCTTGACCGCCGCCCCGTTGAGGTCCGCACCGGCGCTGGCGGCGGTGGCGGAGGTGTTGGGGACCTTGTCGGTCCGGGTCGGGGCCAGCCGCACCTTGTGCAGCGGGATGCCCAGCGTGGTCGCGGCCACCTGGAGCATCTTGGTGTGCAGCCCCTGGCCCATCTCGGTGCCGCCGTGGTTGATGAGGACCGAGCCGTCCTTGTAGATCAGGACCAGCGCCCCGCCCTGGTTGAAGGCGGTGAGGTTGAAGGAGATCCCGAACTTGAGGCCGGTGACCGCCAGCGCCCGCTTGGTGTGCGGGTGCGTGGCGTTGAAGGCGGCGATCTCGCGCTCGCGGTCCGCGACGCCGGCGTTCTCGCGTACCTGCCACCAGACCGCGGAGATGCGTTCCGGCTGGACGACGGGCTGCCCGTACGGTGTCGACTGGCCGCGCTGGTAGAAGTTGCGTTCCCGCAGCTCCGCCGGGTCCAGGCCGAGCAGCGGCGCGCACCGGCCCATGATGTCCTCGATCACCAGCATGCCCTGGGGGCCGCCGAAGCCGCGGAAGGCGGTGTTGGAGACCTTGTTGGTCCGGGCGATGCGACCGGCGATGCGCGCGTTGGGAAGCCAGTACGTGTTGTCGATGTGGCACAGCGCCCGGGCCACCACCGGCTCCGACAGGTCCAGGCTCCAGCCGCCGTCCGCGGTCAGGGTGGCGTCGAGGGCCCGGATGCGGCCGTCGGCGTCGAAGCCGATCTTCCACTGGGCGTGGAACCCGTGCCGCTTGCCGGACATGGTGAGGTCCTGCGTGCGGTTGAGCCGCACCCGGACCGGCCGGCCCGTCAGCCTGGCGCCGAGCGCGGCGACGGCCGCGAAGCCGTGCGGCTGCATCTCCTTGCCGCCGAAGCCGCCGCCCATCCGCAGGCACTGCACGGTCACCTCGTGGCTGTGCAGGCCCAGGACGTGCGCCACGATCTCCTGGGTCTCCGACGGGTGCTGGGTGCTGCTCTGCACGAACACCTGCTCCGCCTCGTCGACATGAGCCAGCGCCGCATGCGTCTCCAGGTAGAAGTGTTCCTGGTCGGAGAACTGGAACTCGCCGGTGAACACGTGCGCGGAGTCGGCGAAGCCGGCGTCGACGTCGCCCGTCTCCATCACGGGCCGGGCACCGTGGAAGCTGCCGGCCGCGATCGCGTCCCGCAGCGTGACGACGGCGGGCAGTTCGTCGAGTTCCACCTCGACGGCCGCCGCCCCGAGCCGGGCCGCCTCCAGCGTCTCGGCGAGCACCCAGGCGACCGCGTGACCGTGGAACATGACCACGCCGGGGAAGAGCGGTTCGTCGTGCTTCATCCCGGCGTCGTTGACACCCGGCACGTCGGCGGCGGTCAGCACCCGGACCACCCCGGGCACGGCGAGCGCCGGCTCGGTGCGCAGCGCGGTGATCCTGCCGTGCGCCCGCATCACCTGGACCGGATAGGCGTGCAGGACGTCCTTGGTGCGGTGGACCAGGTCGTCGGTGTAGAGGGCGGTCCCGGTGACGTGCTGGACGGCGCTCTCGTGCGGCAGGGGGAGCCCGACGACGGACTTCTCGGGGCGCTCGGACAACTGGCTCATGACGACACCGCCTCGGTGGTTCGGGCGTACAGCTTCAGCAGGCTCTGGCCGAGCATCGCGGAGCGGTACTCGGCGCTGGCCCGGTGGTCGTTCATCGGTGTGCCCTGGGCCCGCAGCACCTCGGCCGCGGCCTCGACGGTCTCCGCCGTCCAGGCCCGGCCCTCCAGGGCGGTCTCGGTGGCCATGGCCCGGATCGGCGTGGCGGCCACGCCGCCCAGCCCGATGCGCGCCTTGCGGACGATCCCGTCCTCGACGTCGAGCGCGAAGGCGACGGCCACGCTGGAGATGTCGTCGAAACGCCGCTTGGCGATCTTGTGGAAGGCCGTGACCGGCGAGAGCGGAAGCGGGACGCGCACCGAGCGGATCAGCTCGCCGGGCCGGCGCACGCTCTGCCGGTAGCCGGTGAAGTAGTCGGCGAGGGGGACCTCCCGCTCACCGTCGGCGTCGGCGAGCACCACCGACGCCTCCAGCGCCAGCAGGACCGGCGGACTGTCACCGATGGGGGAGCCGGTGCCCAGGTTGCCGCCGAGCGTCGCACCGTTGCGGATGAGCCGGGACGCGAACTGCGGGAACAACTCGGCCAGCAGCGGCACGGCGCCGTGGAGACGGCGCTCGATCTCGGTGAGCGTCATGGCCGCCCCGATCTCGATGTGGTCGGATCGGGTCCGCAGCTCCCGCAGTTCGGGCAGCCGGTCCACGGCGACCACGCAATGCGCCCGCCGGGAGCGGATGTTGACCTCCACGCCCCAGTCGGTGGAACCGGCGACCACCACCGCGTCGGGCCGCTCGCGCAGCAGCCGGAGCGTCTCCGCGAGGGTGTCCGTGCGTACGAACTCGCCGCCGTCCCCGGCGTACCGGGTGGCGACCGGCGCGGGCGGCGCCTGCTCGCGGCGCCGCGCCAGCGGGTCCTCGCCGGTGGGCGCCCCGACGGCGAACGCGGCGTCGCGGATCGGGCGGTAGCCGGTGCACCGGCACAGGTTCCCGCTCAGCGCGTGCAGGTCGAAGCCGTTGGGTCCGTGCTCGGGATCGGTGCCGGTGGTGCTGTTGGTACTGCTGCCGACGGTGCCGGTGGTGCCGTCGGCCGTGCTGACGGCGGTGTCGTCGCCGGTGGCAGCGGTGTCGCCGTCGGGGGTGGCGTGCGCGCAGCGGTCGGGCCGGTAGTACTCGGCGGCCATGCTACAGACGAACCCCGGTGTGCAGTACCCGCACTGGGAGCCGCCACGGACCGCCATCTCCCGCTGCACCGGGTGCAGTTCGGGCGCCGTGCCGGGTGCGCCGGCGGTGGCGAGCCCCTCGGAGGTGACGACCTCCTGGCCGTCGAGCGCCGCGACCGGGACCAGGCAGGCGTTGACCGCCACCCAGTCGGTCGGCTTGTTCACCCCCGGACGGGCCACCAGGACCGAACAGGCACCGCATTCACCCTCGGCGCAGCCCTCCTTGGTGCCGGTCAGGCCGCGCTCGCGCAGGAAGTCCAGCACGGTGGTGTGCGGAGCGGCCGGTGAGATCGGTGTGTCCTCGCCGTTGACCGTGATCCGCGCCCCTACCATGACGGGCCCTCGTTCCGGTGGGCGACGGGTCGGTTCATCATGTTCGCCAATGTCAGGCAGCTTTCTGTGTGCGGACGCGCCACGTCGGAGCGGTCGACGCCAAACGGCGCGGGCGCGGAACGGCGTGGACACGAAACGGCGTGGGACGCGACAACGGCACGTGGCAGCGACGTACCGGAGACGGTGGTGGGAAACCCGAGACGTGCCACGAACGGGCACGCGTGAGAACGGCGTGTCAGCAGCCGTGTGCGATACGACCCGGCACCCAGACCGTGCGCTGAGCCTGGCGACCGAGGTCGGAGATGGCGTACATCCGCTGGTCGCCCCCTTTCGGTGCTCACGGGCCGGTCGTCATGGGTGAGGTCCTACGGCAACGTAATGGCCGCGGCCACCGGGGTCAAGACATGGACGGCGCCTCACGAATCCCTGTGCATCAACCGGCACGACCTGGGTAGTCGGAACCGTGGCGGTCAGGAAGCGGCCCCTCCTACAGGCATACCCAGGAGTCCGCGTTGCTGTTTCCGTGCCACCGCCCCAGCGTCGATCAGCTTCTGATCGAGATCCACGATGTGATCGACCTGCCCGACGAAGAGCCCGCCGAGCGGGCTCTGGCGTCCCTGATCGCCGGCTCCGGCGTACGAACGGTCCTCGTCGACCTGCGTACGCCCCTGGTCACCGGCGGCATGGTCGCCATGCTGCTGCGCCTGCGGGCGGCCGCCCACGCCCGGGGCGCCACGCTGGCCGTCGTCGCCCGCCGCCCGCTCGCCCGCAAGGTCTTCCGTATCTGCGGGGCGCACCGCACCCTGCGGGTGTCGGCCACCCTGTCAGGGGCACGGGCCGTCACGCGCGGGTGCCACCACGACCCCGCCCTGCCCGCCCAGCGCGAGCGGGGCGCGGGCGAGGTCCGGTTCCACGGCACGCGCCGCTGAGTCCACCGGGACGACAGCGCCCACCGGGACGGCAACGCCCGCGTGGCCGGCGCCCGTGGGGCCCGCGCCCACGTTCCGCGATCGTCATGCGTCCGGCCGAACAGGTCCTACAGTATGGGCGTGAACGAGGAGATCCCCGAGCTCATCGCCGGACGCTACCTGCTGGTCGAGCAGATCGGCCAGGGCGGCATGGGCCGCGTCTGGCGGGGCGTCGACCAGCAGCTCTTCGGGCGCGAGGTCGCCATCAAGGAGATCGTCTTCCCCCCGGGCATGGACGAGGGCGACCGCGCCACGCTGCTCCGGCGATTCACCGGCGAGGCCCGCGCGGCGGTCACCCTCAGCCATCCGGGGATCATCACCATCCATGACGTCGCGGAACACGACGGCGCCCCTCTCATCGTCATGGAGTTCATCCGCGGGCAGTCCCTCGCCGCCGCGATCCGCGAGCAGGGCCGGCTGTCCGTGCGGCGGGTGGCGGAGATCGGCTCCGCCATGCTCGACGCCCTCGCGGAGGCCCACGCCGCGCGGATCGTCCACCGTGACATCAAGCCGGACAACGTGCTGCTGGGCAAGGACCGCGTCGTCCTCACGGACTTCGGCATCGCCCACCTCGCCGACGCCACGACCAAGCTCAGCCACAGCGGGATCGTCATCGGCACGCCGCAGTACATGCCGCCGGAGCAGTTGGAGGGCAAGCGCCCGACACCCGCCAACGACCTGTGGGCACTCGGCGCCACGCTCTACCACGCCGTCGAGGGGCGGCCGCCGTTCGACGCCGAGGGGCTGCACGCCCTCGCCATCGCCGTCTTCACCCGCCCCCACCGGCCGCCCGTCCAGGCCGGCCCGCTGACACCCGTACTGGACGCGCTTCTCGCCAAGGACCCGGCGCAGCGCGCGAGCGCCGCCGAGGCCGCCGAACTCCTCGGCGCGGTCCTGCGCGGCACCGGGCCGGGACCGGAACCAGTGCCGGTACCGGAACAAGGGGCCGATCCCGCGCCGGTGCCCCTGCCGGAGGCTCCGACGCAGCCGGCACCCACCCCGACGGAACCGGATCCGCGACCGCTGCCCGAGCGGTCGTCCGAGCAGTCCTCCCTGACCCCCACCACCCCCGACGGCTCACGCCACCCGGTGGCGGACGGGCAGCCCGGCACACCACCCGCCACGACCGCCCCGGCGACCACACCCGTGCCCGAGTCCGTACCCGGGTCTGTGCCTCCGGCCGAGGAAGTGGTCTCGATCGGCGGGGCGGACCGCGATCGGCGGAGCGCGGGGACCGCCGGCCGGCGGCGTACCCTCACGCAGCGGTCCGGCGTCCTGGCCGTCGCCCTGGCGACCCTCGCCGCCGGCTCCGTGCTGACCTGGAAGCTGACCGGGGACGAGCCGGCCGGGGGCGGGGGGAAGGCGGGTGCCGGCGGTGCGGGGGGCAACGGCTCCGGGGCGTCCTCCACCACGGTCGTGATCGGTGTGGACGCGCCGCTCAGCGGTGACCTGTCGTTCCTCGGTGCCGGCATCAAGCACTCCGCCGACCTGGCCGTGAAGACCGCCAACCAGAAGCGTCATGTGCCCGGTGTGACGTTCGAGGTCAAGGCCCTGGACGACGAGGCGCTGCCGACGGCGGGGCAGCGGAACGCCGAGCGGTTCATCGCCGACGACAAGGTGCTCGGTGTCGTCGGACCACTCAACTCCGCCGTCGCCCATTCCATGCTGGAGCCGCTCGAACGGGCGAAACTGGTCAACGTCTCGCCCGCCAACACCAGCCCCGTCCTGACGCACGGCTTCGACTGGGCCAAGGGCACCAAGTCCCGCCAGTCCACGACCTACTTCCGTACCGTGGCCACCGACGTGGACCAGGGCCCGTTCGCCGCCCGGTACCTGTACCGGGACGCCGGGAAGCGGAAGGTCTTCGTCGTCGACGACAACACCTCCTACGGCACCGGGCTCACCGCCGGGTTCAGGAGCGGGTTCACCGCGCTCGGCGGGAGGGTCGTCGGCGCGGACCACGTGGCCCCCGAGGACGGCGAGTTCTCCGCCCTCGCCGCGAAGGTCCGGGCCTCGGGCGCCGACGCCGTGTACTTCGGCGGCTACTACACCACCGCGGCGCCGCTCTCCCGGCAGCTCAAGGAGGCCGGCGCGAACATCCCCCTGATGGGCGGCGACGGCATCTTCGACCCGCAGTACACCGAGACCAACGACCGCGCCGAGGGCGACCTGGCCACCGGCATCGGCGCGCCCGCCGAGGACCTCCCGGGCGGGCGGGACTTCCTCTCCCGGTACCGGGCGGCCGGCTATCCGGACGAGGCCGGCGCGTACGGTGCCTACGCCTACGACGCGACCTGGGCCGTCATCGAGGCGGTGAAGGCCGTCGCGGCGGCCCACGGCGGCTCCCTCCCCGCGAACGCCAGGGCACGGACGGCCGAGGCGGTGGCGGGTGTGGCGTTCGACGGTGTCACCGGGCGCGTCGCCTTCGACGAGTACGGCGACACGGTCAACCGCCGGCTCACCGTGCACGCGGTGAAGGGCGGCGACTGGAAGAGCGTCAAGAGCGGCCCGCACACCCCCTGACCCCCGGTACGGCACCGCCCGCGCCCCGGTACGGCACGACACCGCCCGCGCCCGCCCCGGGCGCCCCGCCTCAGGCGACCGGCTGGGCGATGCCGCTGTGCAGGGTCCGCCGGGCGCCGCGCACCGCGTCGTTCAGGTGCGCGACCAGCCGGGCCACCGCCGCGTAGAGCTGCCGTACCGGCTCCAGGCGCTCCAGCCGCGGTGCCAGGGCCGAGAGGGTGATGGCCAGCGCGACGCCCGCCCAGGCCAGGGGGCCGAGCGGGGTGCAGCCGAAGAAGTGGCTGACCCCGGGCGTCTGGACGAGCGCGGCGAGCACGGCGGCGGAGCCCAGGGCGGTGGTCCACACCAGCGGGCTGTGGCGCCGGCCGGACAGGGTCTGCACCAGTTGAGCGCCGACCACGCCGCACAGGGCCATGGTGGTGGCCCGCCGGTGGGTGCCGGGCGTGAGGCGGCCGAACAGGTAGGCGGCGACGGCGCCCAGGCAGGTGGTGACGCCCCGGCGCCGGATGGCACGCAGCAGGGGCACACCGAGGACCTCGAGGTTCATCGGACCGTTCGCCGCCGGGTCCGCCGTCGAGGGGTCGTCGCTCGGTGTCACGGCCACCGCCATGGCGGGGAACATGTCCGTGAGCAGGTTCACCAGCAGCAGCTGACGCGTCGACAGCGGCGAGGAGCCCGCCAGCAGCGTCCCGAGGACGCTGAAGCCGACCTCGCCCGCGTTGCCGCCGATGAGGATGCTCACGGCGTCGGCGACGCTCCGCCACAGGGCCCTGCCCTCGGCGATCGCGTCGACCAGCACGGACAGGTCGCCGGTGGTCACCACCAGGTCGGCGGCGTTGCGGGCGGCCGCCGACCCGCGCGCCTCGATGCCGACGCCCACGTCGGCGGCCCGGATGGCCGCGGCGTCGTTGGCACCGTCACCCGCCATCGCCACCACCTTGCCGGCCTGTTGCAGCGCCTCCACCACGTGCAGCTTCTGCTCCGGGGCGACCCGGGCGACGATGCCCGCCCCGTGCAGGGCGCGGGCCCGGTCGCGGCGGCCCATGGCGACCAGCTCGTCACCGGTGACCACCTCGGAGTCCTCCGGCCAGCCCAGTTGCAGCGCGATGGCGCGCGCCGTCTCGGGGTGGTCGCCGGTGAGCATGACGGGCACGATGCCGGCGCGGCGCAGCTCCGCCAGGAGGGTGCGCGAGGTGTCGCGCGGGACGTCCGCCAGGGCGACGAACCCGCGGAACTCCAGGTCGCCCAGGGGCGCGTCGAGTGCGGCGTCCGCGCCGGCGGCCGGGCACGGCCGGGCCGCGACGGCGAGGACGCGCAGCCCCTGCCCGGCCAGCTCCTGTGCCGCCCCGCTCACGTGCCCGGGGAGGTCGCGGCAGGCGGGCAGGATCGTCTCCGGGGCGCCCTTGACCACGAGGAGCTCCTCGGCCTCCCCGTCGCGGCCCACCGCCGCGGCGTATCCACGGCGGGCCTCGAAGGGCAGCTCGGCGACCGCCGACCAGGCCTCGTCGGGCGGGGCGGCGTCGAGCACCGCCTCGTCGGTCGCGTGGGCGATGCGCCGTCCCTCGCCCGTCTCCTCGCGCGGGCAGGCGCGCGCGGCCAGACGTACGACGGGTACGGCCGCCTCGGCGTCCGGTTCGTGGACGGTGCCGTCGGCGGCGGCCACCCGGACCAGCCGGAGCCGGTTCTCGGTGAGCGTGCCGGTCTTGTCGAAGCAGACGGTGTCGACCCGGCCGAGCGCCTCCAGCGTGCGCGGACTGCGCACCAGCACCCCGCGCCGGGACAGCCGGCGGGCGGCGGCCATCTGCGCGACGGTCGCGACGAGCGGCAGCCCCTCGGGCACGGCGGCCACGGCGACCGCGACGCCGCCGCTGACGGCGCGCCGGACGGGGCTGCCGCGCAGCAGGGAGAGTCCCGTGACCAGGGCGCCGCCGGTGAGGGTCACCGGGAGGGCCTTGCGGGTCAGTTCCTGGAGCCGCGCCTGCACCCCGGCCGGCGGCGGCGTGCGGGCCGCGAGCGTGACGGCGCGCCCCGCCTCGGTCTGGTCGCCGGTGTTCACGACGAGCGCGGTCGCCGTCCCGGCCACGACGGTGGTGCCCTCGAAGACCATGCACGAGCGCTGGGCGACCGGAGCGCCGGGTGTGGCGTCGACCGCCTTGGTGGCCGGCAACGACTCACCTGTCAGGGCCGACTCGTCGACCTCGAGCCCGTCGGCCTCCAGAAGCCGCGCGTCGGCGGGTACGACGTCACCCGTGGCCAGCCCGATCTCGTCACCGGGCCGCAGCCGGGCCGCGTCGACGGTGACCGTGCGCCGTCGCCCCTCCTGCCGGCGCGCCTTGGGCTGTTGCCGGGACGCCAGGCGGGCGAGGGCCTGCTCGGCGCGCATCCGCTGGAGGCCGCCCGCGACCGCGTTGAGGTCCATCGCCCCGACCACGAGCATCGCGTCGACGACCGAACCGAGCAGCGCGGAGGCCACCGCGCCGGTGGCCAGGACCGGCGTCAGCGGATCGTCGAGCTCCCGGCGTACGGCGTCGGCGGCCCGCCACGTCCAGCGCGCCGGTGCCGCGGCCGGGGTGCCCAGGACCCGCGCCGCCTGCCGCCGGGAACGCTCCGTCAGCAGGGCGAACCCGCGGGGCTCGGCGTCCGAGCGGGTGCGGGCCAGCCGGCTCCGGGCCTCGTCGGGCTCCAGGGCGTGCCACGGGACGTGCAGCCGTGGCCGGGGCGGCGTGGCGGCGGCGATCCGGGCGGCTTCGAGGCATCCGGTGAGCAGCGCGACCGCGGCGGCGATGTTCACCGGGGCGTGCCGGGTGAGCGGCGGCCCGGCCGGCAGTTTCGGCGGCCGGCCGCCCCTGGCCACCATCAGCCCCGACAGGGCGGCCCCGGCGCGCGCCAGGGCCTGCGAGCGGCGGCCGACGCGGCGGGCCGCCGGGACGGCCGCCAACAGGCGCCACACGTCGGGCAGACCGCCGGGCGCGAGTGCGTCGGCGCCCCAGGCGACGGCCGCCCCCTCGTCGGAGAGGGCGATGGCCACGTCACCCGCGGTCAGTCCCGCCGTGTCCTCCGGGCGCGTCCCGTCCGGGCGGGCGACGGTGACCACGCAGTGCCCCTCGTCCTGGAGCGCCCGTACGACGTCGCCCATGGGCCGGTCCGCCGGGGCGACTTCGTCGGCGAGGCGCGTGATGTCCTTCAGGTCGCTGCCGCCCGTGATCACCACGTGCAGCCCGGCCCGGCGGGCCGCGTCGAGGACGGCCTCGGCGAAGGGGTGGACCCGATCGTCGGCGGTGTCGGCGGAAGTGTCGCCGGCGGTGTCCGAGGACCGCGCGTCGCGCAGGACGGCGGCGTGCAGGACGAGCGAGTCGGCGATCTCCAGCTGGCCGAGGCGCTCGCCGCTGCGCACGAGGACCCCGGAGCGGGCGAGGAGGGTCCCGAGGGTGGCGTTGAAGGCGGTCGGACCGTAGCGGGCCGCCTTGGGCGAGCCGGCCAGCACCGCTTCGGCCGCCTCCGCCGCGTCGTGCGTCACCAGGAAGGCGGCCGCGGCGCCGGCCAGGCTGCCGGTGCCGGCGTTCGCCGCGTACGCCTTGGCGGGTGTGACCCGAAGCGGTGGCCGGGTGCCCGTGGGGGAGGGGAGGCTGACGCGCCCGGGGTGGCACAGTTCGTCGTGCGCGCGCTCGAAGGCGGCGGTTCTGGCCACCGCTTCGGTCAGTTGCGCGGTCCTCAGCAGTCCGTCGAGCACCAGCGCCGCCGGTGACTGCCCGGCGCCGTGCGCGGCGGCGTTGGCGGCGGCGAGGGCGAGCTCCCGGCCCGTGCGGCCGAGCCGCTTGCGCAACAGCGCCCGGAACCGGGGGTTCTCCCGCAGCAGGCTGACACCGGCGGTGAGCATCTTCGGGGCGGGCGGCAGGCGCAGCGACCGGCCGGCGACGGCCACGGCCGCGCCCGCGGTGTCCATCAGCAGGGCGGCACCGGCGATCCGCACCTCGCGGGGGTCGCCCGGATGGACCGCGTCCTCCTCGCCGTCCGGTTCGGCGGCCACCGTCAGGCCCCGTGCGCGGGCGATCTCCAGGGCCCGTGCGGTCACCCGGTCGGCGGCCGCCTCCTCGACGGCGGTCACCACCAGACGGGCGAGCCCCTCGTCCCAGTGGGCCGCCACCACGTCCGGGTGTTCGAGGAGCTGCGCGACCAGCTCGCGGGCGAGCGCGCGGGTCTCGCCGCGGGGCAGGCGCAGGGCCAGGTGGACCCGGTGACCGCCGCGCCAGTGGACGTCGGTGTCCAGGGCGTTCCGCGCGACGTGCCCGATGCGGTACGCCGTCGCGCAGGCGGCGGTCACGCCCTGGACGGTGGAACGCGCGGCGCCGGTGGCCGCCCCCGCCACGGCTCCCGCGAGGGGCGACACGTCGAGGAGTGCGAGCATCTTCGGCGGCCCCGGCTCAGCCGGAGTGCCGGGCACGGCCCGCGCCCCGGTCGTGGCCGCCCGTCCGGCCCCCGCCGTCCCGGCCGCCGCTCCCGCCGCCGGCCCGCTCCGGTTCCGTACGGTCCTGGGCGGACCGTGGTCCGTCGTGGTGGACGGTGGCTTCCGCGACCTGCTTGAGCGCCGACGCGGTCGTGGTGTCCCCGACCTTCGCCGGCTGCTCGTGGACGTGGCGCTCGGGGCGGTCGTGGCGGAAGTGGGAGGCCGCCAGCTTGTCGCCGGCTCCGTAGCGCTCCGCCAGGGCGGCGTCGGGAGCCGCACCCGTACCGCCCGGTTCCCCGGCGGCGTCCCGGCCCGCCCCGCCGGCCGCCCACGGGCCGCCCTCGCGGGCGGCCCCGTCGTCGGCGCCCCGCCCCGGCCGGGTCAGCCACGCGACCGCGGCGCCGGTGAGGGCGACCGGCTACTCCACCAGCCCGGCCACGCCGAGCACCCCGGCCCCGGCGTACACCGCGATCCGGCGGCTGCGCGGCGAGACCGCCTCGAGCCGGTCCAGCGCACCGGCGGCCGCCTTCCCCACCTGCCCGGCTCCGGGGATGCGGAGCAGGCCCGAGGCCACCGCCCGCAACGGCTGGGGCAGATCCGACGTACCCGTCCCGGTAGTCCCGGCCTCGCTCATAGCGACCTCCACCCGCACGCGTGCGTGTCCGTGTTTTCCGTGTCCGTGTCCCTGTCCGTGGCCGAGGGCCCCGGGGCGCCTCGCCCTTCCCGCCCCATCCTCGGCTCTCGGCGGGGAAGTCGCTCCTTTTGTCCTCGCTCGTACGGCCGCCGGAATCCTCGGCCCCGGAAGGCCCGCACGCAGCCCTCGCGTGTTACCCGTTGGTAAGCAATGATGGCGGGCAACCATCCACACGGCCGGGGGCTGAGGTAGCGGTGACGACTTTCGAGGAACGGACCACGGTGCACGCCTTCGGGGACGACGCCCTGGGGGAGCACGACGCCGTCGGTCTCGCCGGGGCCGTCCGGCGGGGTGAGGTGAGCGCCGCCGAGGTCGCCCGGGACGCGGCCGCGCGGGTACGGGCGGTCGAGGCGAGGCTCAACGCGGTGCAGGTGCACATCGACGACCCGGCTCCCGAGCCCGGGGCGGGCGGCGCCCTCGCCGGGGTGCCGACCTTCGTCAAGGACAACACCGACTTCCTGGGGCTGCCCACCGGGCACGGCAGCGCGGCCTTCACCCCGAGGGGCGCGCGCCGGCACGCGCCGTTCACCCGGCAGTTCCTGAGCAGCGGCGTCACGGTGCTCGGCAAGACCCGGCTGCCCGAGTTCGGGTTCAGCCCGACCACCGAGTTCGAGGCCGCCGAACCGGTCCGCAACCCGTGGAACACCGGCTTCTCGGCGGGCGGTTCGTCCGGCGGCAGCGCGGCGCTCGTCGCCGCCGGGGCGGTGCCCGTCGCGCACGCGAACGACGGCGGCGGTTCGATCCGGATCCCCGCGGCCTGTTGCGGTCTCGTCGGCCTGAAGCCGACGCGGGGCCGGGTCGTGCCCAACGCCCAGAGCCGCCAGCTGCCGGTCGACATCGTCTCCGACGGCGTCCTGAGCCGTTCCGTGCGGGACACCGCCGCGTTCCTCGCCGCCGCCGAGACGTACTGGCGCAACCCGAAGCTCCCGCCGCTCGGCCTGGTCGAAGGCCCCGCGAAGCGGCGGCTGCGCGTCGGGCTCCTCATCGACTCGCCCAACGGCGTCCGCACCGACGACGCCACCCGGGCGGCGGTCACGGACACCGCGGTCGCGCTCGAACGGCTCGGCCACACCGTGCACCCGGTGGAGCTGGCCATCGACCCCCGCTTCACCGACGACTTCCTCACCTACTGGGGAATGCTGTCGTTCCTCCTCGGTATCACCGGCCGGTCCTTCGGCCCGGACTTCGACCGGCGGCGCATGGACGGCCTCAGCCGGGGCCTGCGGGAGGCGTACCTGCGGAACTGGCGGCGCACACCGGGGGTGCTGCGCAGGCTGAAGCGTACGACCGCGGGGTACGCGGCGGCGTTCCGCGGCCTCGACGTCGTCCTTACGCCCGTGCTCGCCCACACCACGCCGCCGATCGGTCACCTCGGCCCGGCCGTCCCCTACCCCACGCTGATCGAACGGATCCTCGCGTACGTGGCGTTCACGCCGGTCAACAACGTCGTCGGCAACCCGTCGCTCTCCCTGCCGGCCGCGAGCGGTACGGAGGACGGACTGCCCATCGGCGTCATGTTCTCCGGCCGCCCAGGGAGTGAACGAACGCTGCTGGAGCTGGCGTTCGAGCTGGAGGCGGACCGGCCCTTCCGGCGTATCCAGGACCTCTGACCTCGCCGGGGAGCGGGGCCGGGCGGTGGGGCCGCGCGGCCGTCCCGGCCGTCCTCCGCGGGCCGCGGGTCCCGCGGACCGCGGGTCACAACCAGCCGGACCGCTGCGCCTGCAGGGCCATCTGGAACCGGTTCGCGGCACCGAGACGGGCCATCAGGACCTGGAGGCGGCGGTAGAGCGTCCGGCGGCTGACGCCCATCTCGCGAGCGATGACCTCGTCGGTCGCACCGCCCGCGAGCAGCCACAGCAGACGGCGGTCGGCGGGAGCCAGGCCGCTGTGGCGCGTGGTGCGGCCGTGGAACGGCAGGGCGTTCAGCCAGGACTGCTCGAACAGCGCCACCAGCGCGGAGAGCAGACCGCACGGCTGCACCACCAGCATGCTGTTGTGCACGTCGGCCTCCTTGATCGACAGCGACACGAGCGCGTAGGCCTCGTCGATGATCACCAGCTTGACCGGCACCGACGGCAGCACCCTGGCCTGTTCGCCCGCCTCCACGCACGGCTCGATCGTCTCCCGCAGATGACCCGGGTGCTCCAGCGACGCCCGCGAGTACACCACGCGCTGTGTCACCCCGCGGGCGAGCGTCGCCAGCGCCTCCTCGGTGGCACCGGGCAGGGGGAAGTAGGGCGGTGACTCGAACTGCCGGATCTGCTCCCGGGCGCTGGCCCACGCGTGGCGCATCCGGTGGCCCACCGCCTCCCCGGTGACGACCTCGACGAGACCGTCGTTGTACGCGGCCAGCCGCTGCCGCCGGAACTGCTCGAAGGCACCCCCGACGGCGACCCGCGACTCCTCCAGCTCGGCCGCCCGGCGCCGGGCGAGCACCTCCAGCCCCGCGGTGGGCGGGACCGGGGCCACCACGTCCGCCCCCGCCTCCGCGGCACTGGCCAGTCCGGCGTCCACCAGCTCGGCGTACGCCGCCGCCAGCTCGGCACCGGTCAGGCCCACCTCGGCGCCGATCGCGCCCAGCGGAGCGGGCGCCCGCTCCAGCAGCGCCACGTAGACCCGGCGCGCGGTCCCGCCGACACCCAGCAGCCGAAGGGCCTCGGCGAGTTTCGCGTTCGTCATGCGACGCATTATCGACGGCTCCCGCCCCACCGCCGTGGCCGATCGGTGCCACTGGCACGACCCGGCCCCCGGCGCGCCCGCCACGGGCTACCGTCCGGGTCGGGCAGCCCGAGAAGACCGAAGTGCGAAGACCGAAGCGCGAAGACCGAAGCCGAGAAGAAGGAGCACATCGTGGCGAAGGGCCGGAAGAACGGTCTGTACGCAGGGATCTCCGACGAACTGTCCGCCCTGATGCGTACCGGATGGGCCGACACCGAACAGCACGACCTGAAGCCCGGCGAACAGGCCCCCTACGCGGCACACCGCCGCGCCGCGCTGTCCGCGCGCTTCCCCGGCGAACGCCTCGTGGTTCCCTCGGGCAACCTCAAGGTCCGCTCCAACGACGACACCTACCCCTTCCGCCCGTACTCCGGCTACGTGCACATGACCGGGGACCAGGCCAGGGACGGCGCCCTCGTCCTCGAACCCCGCGCGGACGGCGGCCACGACGCCTACTGCTACCAACTGCCGCGCGACAGCAGGGGCGACGACGAGTTCTGGACGGGCCCCACGGCGGAGTTGTGGATGGGCCGTCGCCGCTCGCTCGCCGAGGCCGAGCGCGTACTGGGCCTGCCGTGCCGCGACGTCCGCACGGCCGCCCGCGACCTAACCGCCGCCCCCGCCGCCCCCACCCGGATCGTCCGGGGCGTCGACCCGGCGCTGGAGGCGGCCGTCACCACCGACGAGACCCGCGACCAGGAACTCGACGAGGCGCTCAGCGATCTCCGGCTCGTCAAGGACGCGTGGGAACTGGCCCAGATGCGCCAGGCGGTGGACTCCACCGTCCGCGGCTTCACCGACGCGATCGGGGAGCTGTCCCGGGCGGTCGCGACCTCCGAGCGCTGGATCGAGGGCACCTTCTTCCGCCGGGCGCGCCTGGAGGGCAACTCCGTCGGCTACGGCACCATCTGCGCCGCCGGCGAGCACGCCACGATCATGCACTGGACGGACAACGACGGCCCCGTACGCCCCGGTGACCTGCTCCTGCTCGACGCCGGGGTGGAGACGCGCACCCTCTACACCGCCGACGTCACCCGCACGCTTCCCGTCAGCGGCACCTTCACCCCCGTCCAGCGCACCGTCTACGACGCGGTGTACGAGGCGCAGGAGGCGGGCATGGCGGCCGTCAAACCGGGCGCCCGGTACCGCGACTTCCACGAGGCGGCCCAGCGCCACCTGGCGGCACGGCTCGTCGAGTGGGGCTTCCTCCCGGGCCCCGCCGACCGGGCGTACGAACTGGGCCTCCAGCGCCGGTTCACCATGGCCGGCACCGGCCACATGCTGGGCCTGGACGTCCACGACTGCGCGCACGCCCGCAACGAGGAGTACGTCGACGGCGTGCTGGAACCGGGCATGGTGCTCACCGTCGAACCCGGCCTGTACTTCCAGCCGGACGACCTCACGGTGCCCGAGGAGTGGCGCGGCATCGGCGTCCGCATCGAGGACGACCTGGTCGTCACCGCCGGCGGACACGAGAACCTGTCGGCGGGGCTGCCGCGCTCGGCGGACGACGTCGAGGCGTGGATGGCCCGGTTCGCCGGCTGACTCCAGCCGGCCGCAACGGCCCGCGCCGGCAGGGGTGTTGCCGGCCTTTTCCCGCGGCGGCAGACATGCGCCGCGGGGATGGCGGGCACACGGGGCGTGTGGAGACCCTCGACGAAACGCCTCCTCGCACGCCGGCGCCGGTCCGCCGCCGACGGCTGCCCCGGTGGACGCTCACCGTCCCCGCGGTGCTGCTGACCCTCGTCCTGCTCTGGGCGCTCGCGGGACGCTTCAGCCTCCTGCCCGGCGTGGGCGACCTCTTCGGTGAGGAGACGCACGACCGCTCCGGCCCCGCCCTGCTCAAGTCCATCCAGGACATGAGCCGTTACGAGGGCGCCGCCGGGAACTTCCAGGTCGTCGTCGACCTGGAGAAGGACGCCAAGTTCCTCCCGGACGCCATCCGCGGCACGCGCACCCTGTACGTCGGCGCCGGCACCGTGAGCGCCTACGTGGACCTCGGCCGCACCGGCCCCGGCAGCGTCACCGTCGACGAGGCGCGCACCGCGGTCACCGTGCGCCTGCCCCACGCCCGGCTCGGCGCCCCGGCACTGGACCCGGAGCGCTCGTACGCCGTGTCGAAGCAGCGGGGGCTGCTCGACCGGCTCGGCGACCTGTTCTCGGACAACCCCGCCAGCGAGCGCGCCGTCCACCAGCTGGCCTCGCAGCGCATCGGCGAGGCGGCGAAGGACAGCGGCCTGACCGCCCGGGCGGAGAAGAACACCGCCACCATGCTGGAGGGGCTGCTGCGTTCGCTCGGGTTCCGCAGCGTGGACGTGGTGTACGCGTAGCGCGGTGCGCCCCGCCTCGTGCCGTCGCCGTCAGTGGCCCCTGCGCACCCGGGCGGCCTTGCGCGCCTCCGCCGTCCGGCGTGCCTCGGCGGCCCTGCGGGACTCCTTCGGGGCGCGGCCCTCGCGTGAGCCGAGGCCCCGGAAGGGCGCGCCGGTGCTCTTGCCCTTCCCGGCCGTCGCCGGGGCCCGCTTGGCGCCGGTGAGGGCGGACAGCTTCGCCTCGCCGGACCGCACCTGCGTTTCCACCGGCCGGACACCGGCCTCGGACAGCACGCGGTTCACCTCCCGGCGCTGAGCCGGGGTGACCAGGGTGACGACGCTGCCGGACGCGCCCGCGCGCGCCGTGCGGCCGCCGCGGTGCAGGTAGTCCTTGGCGTCGGCGGGAGGGTCGACGTTGACGACGAGGTCGAGGTCGTCGACGTGGATGCCACGGGCCGCCACGTTGGTGGCCACCAGCACGGTGACGTCGCCGTTCCTGAACTGGGCCAGCGTGTGGGAGCGCTGCGGCTGGGACTTCCCGCTGTGCAGCGCGGCGGCGCGCAGACCACTGGCCCGCAGGTGCCGGGTGAACTGGTCCACGCCGTGCTTGGTGTCCAGGAACATCAGCACCCGGCCGTCACGGGCGGCGATCTCGGTGGCGGTGGCGTACCGGTCGGCCGGGTGCACGTGCAGCACATGGTGCTCCATCGTGGTGACGACGTCCTCGGGGCGGTCGACCGAGGCGAGCACTGGGTCGTCGAGGTAGCGCGTGACGAGTCCCTCGACGTCACGGTCGAGGGTGGCCGAGAACAGCATCCGCTGCCCGTCGGGGCCCACCCGGTCCAGCAGGTCCGTCACCTGGGGCAGGAACCCCATGTCGCACATCTGGTCCGCCTCGTCCAGCACCGTGATCCGCACCGCGTCCAGCAGACAGTCCCGGCGCTCCACCAGGTCCGCCAGCCGTCCCGGAGTGGCGACCACCAGCTCCGCGCCTGCCTTGAGCTCGGCGGCCTGCCGCCCGATCGACATTCCGCCCACCACGGTCGCCGTCCGGAGCCCCAGGGCCCGCGCGTAGGGCGCGAGGGCGTCGCCCACCTGCTGCGCGAGCTCCCGGGTCGGGACCAGGACCAGCGCCAGGGGCCGCTTGGAGCCGGCGCGCCGGCCCGCCGTGCGGGCGAGCAGCGCCAGCCCGAACGCGAGGGTCTTGCCCGACCCGGTCCGCGCCCGGGCGAGGACGTCACGGCCCGCCAGGGCGTTCGGCAGCGTGGCCGCCTGGACGGGGAACGGCTCGCGCACCCCGAGGCCGGTCATCGTCGTGACCAGCACCGGCGGCAGGCCGAGCTCGGCGAAGGAGGCGACGGGCGGCAGCCCCGGCTCCGCTGGCCCGGCCGACGGCTTCGTGTTCATGGAACCCTTCCTGGTACGGCGCCCGGAACGAACCGGGGCCCGTACCTCTCCTCGGTACGGGCCCCGGCCACGACGACGCGTGCCCCCGATTTTACCAGCCGGCGAGGTACGCCCCCGGCGCCGCCCGGACCGGGTGACCGGCCGGCTACCCGGCGTCCGGCCCCGTGCGCAGCTGGAGGACGGCGAGGTGCAGATCCTTCACGGCCAGCTGCGCCGCCTCGCGGTCCTCGCCGCGGTCCAGCGCCTCCAGCGCCGCGGCGGCCGCGGTGCGCACCGCGTGCGGCAGACCGTCGTCCGCGGAGATCCGGTAGGCGACCGTACGCCGTGCCGAGCGCTCCCCGGCGGAGACCCCGCCACCGGTCAGCGGGAAGACGGCGGCCCCGTACGTCGCGATGCCCAGGAGCACCGCCTGCGCCAGGCCCTCGGCGTACCCCTGGTCGTGGGCGTCCTTCGCGGCGCGGTCGAAGCCGGCGAACACCCGTCGGCGGATCACCACCGAGCCGGCGAGGACGCCCGCGCCGGTCACGGCACCGGCGAGCACCGCGACGAACGGCCCGCTCACCATCAGGCCGCACAGAGCGGCCAGCACACCGCCGGCCAGCGTGAGTTCCACGGAGACGAGCAGGTGTACGCGGGCGACGGCGCGGGTGTTCATGCCGCGCATTATGCCGACCGGCGGTGGCGGCGGGCCGTGATCGGCGTACCCATAGGGTGCTCCCATGCCTGCTTCGCTCAGTTCCACGAAAACCGCCGCCGCGCTGCGCACCTCGGCGCGCGTCTGTCTCGAATCGCTGCTGGTCCTCCTGGCGGTGTCGGTCGCCCTGTGGCTGCTGGGACGGATGTGGTCGGTCGTCTGGCCTCTCATAGTGGGCCTGTTCATCACCACCCTGACCTGGCCCGTGGCCCGCTTCCTGCGCCGGCACGGGTGGCCCCCGGCCCTGGCCGCGTCGGCGGTGACCGTGCTGTTCCTGCTCGCGGTCACGGGCATCGTGGCGCTGATCGCCGTCCCGGTGGCCTCGCAGTCCGGCGAGTTGACCGACGGTGTGGTCGAAGGCATCCAGCGGGTGCGCGAATGGGCGGCCGGGCCGCCGCTGAACATCGGTGACGACCAGATCACCGGGGCCCTCGACACGGCCGTCGCCCGCATCCAGGACAGCATCGGCAGCATGGTCACCGCCGTGGTCACGGGGGTGAGCACCGTGGTCAACGGTGTGGTCACCGCCGTCCTGGCGCTCTTCCTGATGTTCTTCTTCCTCAAGGACGGCCCGCGCTTCCTGCCCTGGCTGACCCGTCAGCTGCCCGGCCGGCTGGCCACCGACGTCCCCGTGGTGGCGGAGCGCGGCTGGGAGACGCTCGGGGCGTTCGTCCGCTCCCAGGCGTTCGTCGGTCTGCTCGACGCCGTCCTGATCGGCATCGGCCTGTGGGTCCTCGACGTACCGCTGGTGCTGCCGCTCGCGGTGCTGACCTTCGTGTCCGCGTTCGTACCGATCGTGGGTGCCCTGTTCGCCGGTCTGGTCGCGGTGCTCATCGCCCTGGTCTACAACGGCCTGACGGACGCGCTCATCGTGCTGGCGCTCATCGTGGTGGTCCAGCAGCTCGAGGGCAACGTGTTCCAGCCCATGATCCAGAGCCGGGGGCTCGGCCTGCACGCCGCGGTCGTCCTCCTGGCGGTCACCCTCGGCGGAAGCCTGGCCGGCATCGTCGGCAGCCTCCTCGCCGTACCGGCGGCCGCGCTGGTCGCCGTGGTGTGGAACTACCTGCGCGAGCAGCTGGCCGACCCCTCGCCGGAACCGGAGGCCGACGGAACACCCTCCGGCGCGGCCGTCCCCTCCTAGGGCGCGCTGCGGGAGTCCTGGTCGGGAACGCCTACGGACGGGGGGCCGCGCGGCGAGCCTCACCCCGGCGGGCGGCGGCGGGTGCAGGATCGGTGCGAGAACGGTGCGCACCGGCCGTACCGGCCGTCGGACCGTGCCCGTCGCGCCGGAGGAGGATCCGCCGTGGAACAGCCCGACCCTTCGCACCCCGCCGGTGAGGACACCGGTGACGGCCGCTACGGCGAGGCGGTGTTCCCGGCGGAGCGGCCGGGCGAGGACGAACGGATCGACCTCGGCGCCCTCGCCTACGACACGACCACCTTCGCACGGCTCGCCGCGCTCGGGGCCGGACCCGGGTGGCGCTGCCTGGACGTGGGGGCCGGTACGGGAACGGTGGCCCGCGGGCTCCTGGAGGGGCTCGGTGTCACGTCCGTCCTCGCCGTCGACCGTGACGTGCGGTTCCTCGCCGCCCGGCCCGTACCGGGGCTCACCGTGAGGGAGGCGGACGTCACCGACCCGGGCTTCGGCGCCGGGCGCTTCCACCTCGTCCACGCACGGTTCGTCCTGATGCACCTGCCCGAGCGGCGGCGCCTCATCGGGCGGCTGAGTGAACTGCTCGCCCCCGGCGGGGTGCTGGTCCTCAGCGACGCCGCCGACCTGACCTCCGCGGGGGCGGCGGACACCCCGTACACGCGGGTGATGCGGGCGATGTGGCAGGGCCTGAGGGACACCATCGGGACGGACGTCACCTGGGTGCCCGGATACCCCCGTCTGCTGCGCGAAGCCGGACTCACCTCCGTGGCGGCGGAGGTGTACGTCCCTCCGCTGCTGCCCGGCAGCGCCATCAGCCGGTTCTGGGCCGACACGTGGCACCGCGCCCGGGAGGCGATCACGGCGACCGGCCTCGTCGACGACGCGACGGTCGAGGAGGCCGTCCGCTGCCTGGAGTCACCGGACTGCGCCGAGCTGTCCCCGGGGATGCTCACCGCCTGGGGCCGCCGCCCGGGTCCGGCTCATACCCCGACGACCTTGGACTTCGCGGACAACTCGTAGACCAGGGTGATCGTCCGGTGGCCGCCCGGCGGCAGGAGGACGTCCCAGCGGACGAGGCCCTCGGCGTCGACCGGGCCGGGCGGCGGCGAGCAGGCGTCCTCGCGGACCCGTACCTCCACCGCCGCGACCTCGGAGACCGGGATCCGCTCCCGCACCACGACCGTGCGCCCCGCCTGCTCCCCGGGCGCGGAGAACCGGGACAGGTGCAGCCGGACGGTCCGGGTGACCACGGTCCGCTGGGAGAGCCCCGCGACGTCACGGGACTCCTCGGTCTCCCGGACCACCCGGTGGTCGTCGCAACTGCCGAAGGCGAGCTCGACGGGCGCGCCGGGCGCGGTGAAGTCCAGCGTGGAGCGGCCGCCGAACCCGCCGCCGCGGACCAGGTCCACGGGCCCGGCGAGCAGGGCGTGGCCCGACCGGTTGTCGCACCGCACCACCCGGGTGACCAGCGGTGACAGTTCGGGCGTACAGGCGTACTCGCTGCGGGCCTCCGTGGTGAAGGCGGACAGCGGCACCCGGTGCGCGCGTCCGTCCGCGCGTACCGAGACCGGCGCGGGGGAGTGCAGCACCCGGGCCTCGCCGCCGTCGTCCACCCCGGGCAGGCCCTGCACCGGGGCGGGGCCCAGGTCGCCGATCTCCTCCTCGCGCAACTCGACGTGCACGGTGCGGCGTTCCTCGGGGGAGCGGTCCTCGAGCGTCAGCCGGTCCTCGCCCAGCCGCGGGGGCTCGGTGGCCGACGCCGAGCGGGCGGTCGACAGCGTCAGCCGTACGTCCGACCAGTCCTCGCCGGTGCGCTGCCAGACCATCGCGTCGGTCTCCAGCGTCAACGAGTCCCCGTCGAGCACGGCACGGTACGCGGGCCGCCACAGCGCGCACGGGGTGAGGTGGGTCAGCCGCAGCCCGGCCCGCCCGGCCTCCGCCGCGTCCACGGTCAGCTCGATGTGGCCGACCAGCTCGGCCGGCTGCTCCTCGGCATCGTCCAACGCCCGCCGGGAGGCGCCCAGTTCGGCGTCGAGAGCGGCCAGGCGGGCCTCCGCGGCGCGGAGTCGCTCGCCGTACGTGTCGCGTTCCCCGTCCAGCCGGTCCAGTTCACCGGACCAGCGGGCCCCTTCGGTCTCCCCGGAGCCGGCACCCTCACCGATCTCCCGCAGCAGGTCGGCGGTCAGGCGGCCGAGCAGCCCGAGGCGGGTGCGCAGCCGGTCGCGCCGCTGCTCCAGGACGAGCCGCTCCTCCTCCAGACCGTGCACGCGCCGGCGCAGCGCGGAGTCGGCGGCGGACGGCAGCGGCCCGCGCGGCGTCCAGGTGCGGACGATCCGCACGTCGAGCACGGTCGCGGGGTGACCGCCGGTCAGCTCGGCGTGCAGGCTGCGGTCGACGGCGAGCGCGCCGACCGGTCCGAGCCGCAGCCGCTGGACGCCGGCGGCCAGGTCGAGCACGGTGGTCCGCTCGACGTGGGCGCGGTCCTCCAGGCAGGTGACGGCGGTGACGGGGAGGGCGATCGGCTCGGGTGCCGTGGGCATGACGTCAGCTCCTGCGGTTGCCGCCGGCCAGGGTCTTGCCGGCCGGGATGCGGATCTCGTAGCCGCCGTCGAGTGAGGCGGTGCCCCCGGCGGGCAGGCCGACCCGCCACAGGCGGGTGCCCGGGGCGTGGTGCTCGGGCCCGGCGCCCGCCTCGGGCGTCGTCCAGTCGGCCCGTTCCTCGATCCGGACGTCCGGCTCGGAGGTGACGGGTACGCGCTCGCGCACCTCGACGGTGACGGGCGTCGCGAGCCGGTTGGCCAGTTCCACGTGGACGCGGTGGTCCAGCACGGTGGTGCCGCCCCGCAGCCCGGCGGCCGACTCGTGGAGGTTCGTGCGCCGGGTGACCCGGATGCCCTCGGCGGGCCCGAGACCCACCCGGCGGACCGCGCCGGGCGGCAGGGTGGGCAGCGCGGCGGTCAGCAGGTGGTCGTCGTCGACGGTCACCTCCACCGGACCGGCCAGCAGGGCCTGGTCCGTGGCGTTGGACAGCACCAGCGTCGCGTACACGGTCTGCTCCACGGACGGCACGCACAGGTACTCGGTGTGCAGGCCGACCGGGATCTCGGTGACCGTGACGGTGTGCCAGGTGCCGTCCGAGGGGATGTCGGCGCGCGCGGCGGCGTCGTACCGGTGGTCGAAGGAGCCCGCCGACTCGCGGGGCCGCACGGCGTGCCCGGGCAGCGGCAGCGCGGCCACCGCTTCGGCGCGGCGGCGGTGTTCGGTCGCCACCGGGTCGAAGGGGGCGTCGGGGAACAGCCGGCCCCTGCGGGCCGCCTGCTCGTCGGCGCCGCTCAGGACGAGGGCCGCGTAGTCGAGTTCGGCGCCGCTGGGCCGCGGCGGGCCGGGCACGGGCGGCGGCCCCGGTACGGGGGGCGGGGACGGCGCGGCGCCGGGTGCGGCGGGCGCGAGCCCGGCCGGTGCGGTGGGCGGCCTGCCACCCGTGCGCGCCCGGGCGCCCGGCCTCGCCTGGGCGGGGGGCGCGGCGGCGAAGGGCGCGCCGTAGGGCGCCGGGGCGGCAGCCGCCATGGCGGGCGGCGGGGGCGGTGCTCCATAACCCTGCGGCGCCGGGGGCGGAGGCGGGGGTGGGGGAGGGGCGCCACCGGCGGCCACCGCCACCGGCCCGGCCGTTGCCGGAGCGGGGCGCGGGCCGGCTGTGTCGTACCCGGAGAACAGGTCGGCCAGCCCGGCCGGGGGTTCGCGCCAGCCGGACGGCGCGGGGGCGGGCTGACGGCGTCCGATCCGCATCGAGCGCAGCCGTGGCAGATCGGTGCGGCGCCGCAGATCGGCGGTGGCCAGGGCGACGCGCACCCCCGTCCAGTCCTCGCCGGTGCGCTGGGCGACCGAGGCGCGCAGCACCAGACGGCCACTGCCGTCGCCCTGCCGGTGGGTGAGGCGGTACGCCGGTACCCACACCGCGCCCGGCACGCCGTACTCCAGCTCCAGCTCCACCTCCGCGTCACCGGCCCCGTCGAGGGTGAGCACCGCGCAGACCGTGGTCTCCACGTGCGCCGCAGGGGCGTCGGTGGAGGCGCGGGCCAGCCGGTCCTCGGCCAGGGCCAGCTCGTGCCGGGTGCCGCGGAGCTCCTCCTCCAGTTCGGCGAGGCGGGCGTGAAGCGTCGTCAGCCGGTCGTCGACGAAATCGGCCAGCTCCAGCCACGCGTCGACCGGGGTGCGGCGGTGCGGGTCGTCGCGCCTGCGGGCCGGCGGCACCGGGTGCAGGGCGCCGACCTCCGCGATCAGCCCCAGCTGCCGGTCGCGGCGCCCCTCGGCGGCCGCGTACGCGTCGCGCAGCCGCTCGGCCTCGCCCCGCAGGGCATGGGACGTGTCCGCGTCGAGCGGCTCCGCCCCGACCTCCACCCGGGCCCCGGTGACGCGCACCCCGTCGGCGCCGAGGACGCGGACCCGCAGCGAACCGGGGTCCAGGGAGCGGGGCAGCCCCGCGACGCGCACCCGGCCGTCCGGCGGCACGCAGCCCTTGGCGAGGCGGCGGCAGAGCGCGCCCCGCGCGTACACCACCACCGAGTCGAGGACCGATTCCCACTTCGGTGCCGTACCAGCCGTCATGTGCCGCCCCCCGCCGCATCCGTGCTGAGCGAAGCCTACGCCCGCTCCGCGCGGTGTCCCCGGCGAGCCCCGGAACCGGTGCCGGACGCGGGTAGGCAGAGTTTGGCGGGAATTCGCCTTGCGTCCCGACAGGGGGACCCCCTGTCGAGATCTTCTAAGGTTAGGCTAACCTGCGTCGCGTGCATGCAGGTGAAGAGTTCTCCGAAGCCACCCGCTCCCGCGGCCACGAACTGTCGGCCACCGGAGTCACCGTGGCGTACGACGGCGTCGACGTCGTCCACGACGCGGCGGTGACGCTGCGCCCCGGCGCCGTGACCGTCCTCGTGGGCCCCAACGGCAGCGGCAAGTCCACGCTCCTGCGGACCATCGCACGGCTCCAGCGGCCCAGGACCGCCCAGCTCGTCCTGGACGGCGCCACCGACGGCCTCGCCCTGAGCCCCCGTGAGTTCTCCCGGCACGTCGCCCTGCTGACCCAGGGACGGCCCACCCCCAGCGGGCTGACCGTACGGGACGTCGTCGAGTTCGGCCGCTACCCCTACCGGGGCCGCTGGGGCAGGACCGACCCGGACGGACCCGCCGCCGTGGACCGCGCGCTCGCGATGACCGGCGTCACGGAACTCGCCGACCGCGGGGCCGAGCACCTCTCCGGCGGCCAGCTCCAGCGCGTCTGGCTCGCCGGCTGCCTCGCCCAGGAGACCGGCGTCCTGCTCCTCGACGAACCCACCACCTACCTCGACCTGCGCTACCAGGTCGAACTCCTCGACCTGATGCGCGACCTCGCGGACGACCACGGCATCGCCGTCGGCGCCGTCCTGCACGACCTCGACCAGGCCGCGGCCGTGGCCGACCGGATCGTCCTGCTCTGCGCGGGACGCGTCACCGCCGACGGCCTCCCCGAGGACGTCCTCACGGCCGAACGCCTCACCAGCACCTACGGCATCCGCATCGAGGTCGACACCGACCCCCTCACCGGCCGGCTGCGCACCCGCGCCATCGGCCGCCACCACTCGCGAAGCGAAAGGCTCAGCACCACCTCATGAGACGCCTCCTCCTGCCCGCCGCGGCCCTCGCCGCCACCGCCCTCACCCTCACCGCCTGCGGCACCACCGAACCCGCCGCCGACGACGCCAAGAAGTCCACCGGGAGCATCACGCTCACCGACGCCTCGGGCCAGAAGGTGCAGCTCGACGGCCCCGCCAAGAAGGTCGTCGGCACCGAGTGGAACGTCGTCGAGAGCCTGATCTCGCTGGGTGTCGACCCGGTCGGCGTCGCCGACGTCAAGGGCTACAAGACCTGGAACACCGCCGTCCCGCTGAAGAACGAGCCCAAGGACGTCGGCATGCGCGGCGAGCCGAGCATGGACACCATCGCCTCGCTCAAGCCCGACCTCATCGTCGCCACCACCGACCTCCCGCCCGCCGCCGTGAAGCAGCTGCGCAAGGTCGCCCCCGTCCTGAACGTCCAGGCCGCCGACGCCGCCGACCCGATCGGCCGCATGACCGGCAACCTGGACCTGCTCGCCAAGGCCACCGGCACCACGGAGAAGTCCGAGAAGCTCAAGAAGGACTTCGGGGCGAAGCTCGCCGAGGGCAACAAGGCCCTCGCCGCCGCCGGTTTCGCCGGGACGAAGTACGCCTTCGCCGACGGCTACGTCGTCTCCAACCAGGTCTCGATCCGGCCCTACACCAGCGGCTCCCTCATCGGCGCCGTCAACGAGAAGCTCGGCCTGAAGAACGCCTGGACCGTCAAGGGTGACCCGGCCTACGGCCTCGCCGCCACCGACGTCGAGGGCCTCACCAAGCTCGGCGACGTCCAGTTCGCCTACATCGGCAGCGACGGCGACAAGAACAGCACGCCGTTCACCGGCGTCCTGGCCAAGGACAAGGTGTGGACGTCCCTGCCGTTCGTCAAGAAGGGCAACGTCCACCGCCTCCCCGACGGCATCTGGATGTTCGGCGGCCCCGAGTCGATGAACCGCTACGTCGACACCGTCGTCGCCGCCCTGACGAAGTAGCACCATGGCCGTCACCGCAACCACCCCCGCCACCCGTCCCGCGGCGGCCCCGTCCACGTCGGGCGCGGCCGCGGTGACGGCCGCACTGGTCCTCCTCGCCGCCGCCCTCGCGGCCGTCGACATCACCCAGGGCACCGCCGCCGTCGGCGCCCCCGAGGTGTGGAAGGCGCTCACCGGAGGGGCCGACCCCTCCGACGCGTCCGTCGTCATCGCATCCCGGCTGCCGAGGGTGGCCGCCGGGCTGCTCATCGGCGCCCTGCTCGGCGTCGCCGGCACCGCCCTCCAGGCGGTCAGCCGCAACATCCTCGCCTCACCCGACACCCTCGCCGTCAACGCGGGCTCCTACTTCGCCCTCGGCCTCGTCGCCGCCACCGGACTCTCGCTCCCGCTGCTGGCCTCCTCCGGCGTCGCGTTCGCCGGCGGCCTCGCCGCGGCGGCCGTCGTCCTCGGCCTCTCCGGACTGGGCACCGGCACCGTCCGGCTCGTCCTCGCGGGCAGCGCGCTCACCCTCGGCCTCACCGCCGTCACCGAGGGCCTGTTCCTGCTGATCCCTCAGGCGACCGAGGGCATCTACGAGTGGAACCAGGGAAGCATCGCGCAGAACGGGTTCGACGGCGTGCTCCAGATGGCGCCGGTCGGCCTGGCCGGCCTCGCCGGACTGCTGCTCCTCGCCCGCCGGATCGACGCCCTCGCCCTGGGCGACGACGCGGCGCGCGGCCTCGGCGTCCCGGTCCGCGCCACCCGGGTCACCGCCGTCGTGCTCGCCGCCCTGCTCTCCACCGCCGCCGTCACGCTCGCGGGCCCCGTCGGCTTCGTCGGCCTGTGCGCGCCGGCGGTCCTGCGCTTCCTGGCCCGCAGGTTCCGGGCGTTCAACCGGACCCGCCTGGGCCTGCCCGTCGCCGGGCTCATCGGCGTGATCCTGGTACTCGGCTCGGACGTGCTGCTGCGCATCCTGGTGCCGGCCGACGTGGCCGTCGCCGTACCGACCGGTGTCGTCACCAGCCTCGTCGGCGCCGTGTTCCTGATCGTCCTGGCGACCCGGACCAAGGACACCGCCGGGGCCGACCCGGCGGACCGGCTCCGCATCCGCGGCCGGGCCGCCTTCCTCGCCACCACGGGCGTCCTCGTCGCCGCCCTCGTCGGCGTGACCATCGCCGCCGTCCTGCTCGGCGACACCAAACTGCTGCTCGGCGACGTGGCGAACTGGGCCCAGGGACGGGCCGGCCGGACCACCACGTTCGTCCTCGACACCCGGGTGCCCCGGGTGCTCGCCGCGCTGCTCGCGGGCGCGGCGCTCGGCCTGGCCGGGACGCTCGTCCAGGCCGTGACCCGCAACCCCCTCGCCGAACCGGCCGTCCTGGGCGTCTCCCACGGCGCGGCGCTCGGCGCCGTACTCCTCGTGACGACCGTGCCCGCGGCCGGATCGTGGGGTGTGGCGGGAGCCGCCTTCGCGGGCGCCGGCGTCAGCTCCCTCGTCGTCTTCGGGCTGGCCGCCCGGGGCGGGTTCCAGCAGAACCGGCTCGTCCTCGTCGGCTTCGGCGTCGCCATGGGCTCCGCCGCGCTGATCAGCCTGCTCATCATCCTCACCGACCCGTTCAACGCCACCAAGGCCCTCACCTGGCTGTCGGGCTCCACCTACGGGCGGACCCTGCCCGACGTGGCGCCCCTCGCGGCCGTGTTCACCGCCGGCGCGGTCTGGGCGTTCGTACGGCGCACCGAACTCGACCTGGTGTCGCTGGACGAGGACACCCCCCGGCTCCTCGGCATCAACCTGGGGCGGGGCCGCCTCGGCTTCCTCGCCCTGAGCGTCACGCTCAGCGGCACCGCGGTCGCCGCCGCGGGCACGATCGGCTTCGTCGGACTCGTCGCGCCGCACGCCGCCCGCGCCCTGGTGGGCCGTCAGCACGCGCGCGTGGTGCCGGTCGCCGTGCTCGTCGGTGCCGTCCTGGTGTGCACCGCGGACCTCGTGGGCCGCACCGTGATCGCCCCCGCCCAGCTCGGCGCCGGCCTGATGACCGCGGTCATCGGCACGCCGTACTTCCTCTACCTGCTCGTCCGCACCCGCCGCTCATAGGTGGGCCGGCTTCGGTCGGCTCGGTACTCGTCCAGGAGAGGGAAGAACTGCTCCATGAGCGGCGCATGGGTGGCCTCAGCCGCCCGCTCGGTCTCAACAGCCCAGCGCAGTGCTCGGATACGCCATGCCTAGGCACTTCCACACCACGCAAGGAAGGCTCCGCTGTTCGGCCAAGCGTGCTGCTGTTCCAGCCAGTCCGGACGAATCGGCACAGGATGCGTTCACCAGTTCGATAGTTGTGGAGGTGACCACGAGCCGGGATGTCCCGGCTCGGATGACCCGGGGGTACACCTATGCGGCATTTAGGGGTCCGTCACGTCCGTACCAAGGCGTCGGCGGTACTCGCCACGGCTGCGTTACTGCCGTCACTGTCATTCGCCCAGGCGAGCGCGAGTGATGACGATGTGCGAGTGGAGTCCTACGTCCTGCCG